>CAZRTZ010000031.1:0-32605 GCA_964603155.1 uncultured Geobacteraceae bacterium
CGGGAATTCCATCGTCCCGGGGGCCGGCCCTTCACCGTCCGTCAGGTAGATGACCGCAGCAGGCCGCGGGTGCATGGTTTTGGCGTAGTCGAACACCGGGCGCAGGTCGGTAAAGCCGCCGCCGCGCACCACCTCGATCGCGAGTTGGCTGCTGCGAAAGCGCTCGATGCGGCGGATGCGGCTGTGGGCGTAGAGCACGGTAATCAGGCTGTCGCGGCCGCGGGCGATCTGCAGTAATTCGCGGGCAAAAGCCTCGCGCAGCGGCTGCCGGTCGGTCGACTCGCTGACATCAACCGCCACCAGCAGATTGAGTTGGCGCCGTTTGCGCGTCCCCGGGGTATCGTGCTCGAAACGCCGGTGCTCGCGCTGCCAGGTGCTCTGCCGCCCGATGCGGCCGGCGGTCGCGATGAACTGGCGCAGCACCTGCCGCCAGGGGATGGCGGGGGGGGCGAGCCAGCCCTGCACCAGCGTGCGCACGTCATCCGGGATCTCTCCGTGCACCTTGCGATGGGCTTCGCGGACCAGGTCGCGCACCGCCTGCTCGGCCAGGCGTTCGGGGGTGCTGTCGGCTTCGGCCCAGACGGCGTGATCATCAAGGGGCACCCTCCCCGCCCCTTCACGCGCCCGACCACCGTCATCCCTACTGGCATTCCCAGCCCCCTCGCCGGCCAGGCTGCCGAGATCGAAGTGCGGCGCCAGTAGCCGGGCATATTCCTCAGCCGCCAACCCTGCCTCCAGGGCAAACTGCTGCGGCTGCGGAGCGGCGCTGGGCATCCCGGCAACCGACGGGTTGATCGCCAGATCGCAGGCCACCTCCCAGGTCAGCCGATGCCGGCCGCGGCCACGTAGCGGGTGGAGGTGGAGGATATGCTTGAGGCCGTGCTCGAGCAGGGCCAGCTGCTCAACTGGGGGATAGGCCGAGAACTTTCCGGGATCGACACACAGGGTTGGCGTGCCGTTGACCACGGTCACGCCGAGAGGATGGCTGCCGGCTTCCAGCCGCCTGCGAAAGCCAAGGAGCAGGTGCCCGTAGAACGGCCGGCTTTTCAACAGCCGTACCACGGCATTTTCAAGGATACGGCGGGGGTCGGCTCCGGGGACAGGCACCTGCGGAGCCAGTCCCCTCGCGCACTCCTCACTCCTCACGACGCTTCCTTGCTGATCGCCTCGATGGCATCCAAAACCACCGCGTCGTACTCGTCCTTGCACAGCACCGCCGCAACCGGGGGAATCTTCACCAGCGCCTTGACCAGGCCGAAGCGCAGGTCGCGAGGAAGGGAACCGATGTAGCCCACCAGGTTGCGCTCCTGCTCCGGGGCCAGAACGGAGTCGACCTCGAGGGTAGTCACCACATCGTTCAGGGTCACCGCCTGCAAATCGTCACGCTGCTCCCGAACCTGAGCGGCCACTGTCGCCCATTCATCGAGCACCTGCCGGGCGGTGACCGGACGCTCGGCCGATTCCCGGGTCCAGCGCAGAAAACTCACCGCCGCCTCCTGGCCGACGATCCCGGCGTAAACCTCCATCTCCAACTCGGCCGGGAAGCGGCAGGAACGGCGCAGGACGCTGACCATCTCCCAGGCCCGCTCGGTCGGCTCCATCTGCATGTCGAGAGGCGCCCCGGGCCGGGCCAGCAGGTTCGGATAAGCGGCGAGAAACTGCTGCACGCTGCTATCGAACTGCTGCTGCTTGGCATAACGCGCCCAGCAGTGGTAATCGGTTTCCACATAGATCATCACCATGCGATCGAGCAGAGCCCGGTCGAGGGTGGCTACCTGGTAGCTGCCGTCCGGAGGGTTGATCGACACCACCACCTTGTGCTGAGGATTCAGGATATGCGTGTGCAGGCGGCGCTGCTGTCCCTCGGCAGGCGGCTCGACAAACTGGAAGATCGCTTGCAGGGTATCCTCCTGCTGGGCCCGGTTCAACTCGTCGCAATGGATTACCGTCCGGGGGTCATTGTCGCCCGGCCACCAGGACGGTCGCGACCAGTGCATCACCGCGCCCTCGCGATAGGGGATGCCGACCAGGTCGCCAACTTCCATCTGGCCGAGGCGCAATGCCACGTAGCGGCGATCGATCTCCCGGCAGACCTGGACGATGCCGGCCGTCTTGCCGACGCCCCGGTGGCCAACGACGCAGGGGGTCAGGTTGGTATGCAGCAGAATTTCCGCGAGGACCGTCTTCATCTGGGCGACATTCATCGTCCGAGCGCTCCTGAAAGGGGATGGGAGGAGGATACCGCAAGCTTTGGACGAGCGTCCACCGGTTGCCGGCTTGCACCCGCCGGCCGGGCTGGTAAAGTTATCCCATTAATGCAAAGGAGTCTGGCAATGCATGCCATCCCGTACCTGATCCTGGTCTGCACATCCCTGCTCGGTCTTGTCGCCTGCGCCCCGCCGCTCACGGAGGAGGAGATCGTCGATCGCGGCCGCTACCTGGTGAAAATTTCCGGCTGCAACGACTGTCATACGGAAGGGTTCATGGAGCACGGCGGCGCGATTGCCGAGCAGGAATGGCTGAAAGGGAGCCGGCTCGGCTGGCAGAACGAGACCGGGACCACCTATGCGGCCAACCTGCGCCTCCTGCTCAGCCAGATGAGCGAGCGCGAATGGGTCAAAAAAGCCAAAAACATGCGTACCAAGTCACCGATGGCCTGGTACCGGATCATCGAGATCAGCGATAGCGACCTGCGCGCCATGTATCGTTATGTCGCCTGGCTCGGCCCGGCCGGCGAACCGGCTCCGCCGGCACTCCCCGCGGGGGTCACGCCTCCGGAACCTTATCTCTACTTCCCCAGCGCGCACTGACCCGCCACCGCAAAAAACACGCGGAGTCATAACCCTAAAGACGGTTGGTGGGGGAGAACGCCAAGCAAGGGCGACTTTCCTGCTTTTGCCTTAGCGTTTTGCCTGGCACCTTGGTTTTGTTTATCGAACGAAAAATTAAAAAGGGGACAGAAGTTGCATTCTGTCCCCTTTTGCCATCTCTTTTGTTTCCAGCTACTGCCAGGTCCCGTTGGTGTAAACGAAGATGTGCCGGTTGGGGATCACTTCAGATGGGCTGAAGCTGGCCTGCCGGCATTCCACCGGGGTTCCGCAGGCGGCCGTATACACCCGCTCCTTGTAAGAGAGGACGGCGACATACTGGGCGGTCTTGGTCGGCGAGCGGCTCACCTGGCAGGACATGGAGCTGTCGTCGAGTTGATGATAGGAAGCCTTATACCCCCCCTCCGGTCGCTTTTGAATCTGCATGCGCTCGCGTGAGAGAATGTGGTTACGATTCATCTCGACGACCTTCCCCTGAGCAAACTTGAGAAAATCGGCTTTGCGCTGTTCCAGCTGGCGCTCTTCAGCGGTCAGGGCCGCAGCGGGGCTGACCGCCGGCTCGAGCCGGGACACCTTGATCAATTCAGCGGCTGGCACGTCCGCGCTTGCCGGGCCTCCGGCACCAAGCGTTTGAAGCTCTTTCCCGGAGGGAGGAAGCGAAGTAACCGCCCCCTGGGCCGGCTGCGCCGGGGGAGTCACTTCACCGCCAGGGAGCGCGATGATCGAGTCCTGAGACTCGGCTTGCAGTTGCGGCTCCTTTGCAGAAGCCGAATCGGCCTGGGCAACCGATATCAACACCAGTATCAGTCCCAAGGCCAACAATGCTTTAAACAATACGTTCATGCTTTCACCACCTCATCAGGCCATCCGACAAGAATCGCAAAACCCATCAATCCTGCGCAACTTTTTCATCATAGCACACAGGATGGAGCAACGCCAACTCCACCCCCCTTTCCCCTTCCCGAAGCTCATTACTCCCTGTTTTCATTATATCAGCACCAGGCTGTAAAAAAAAACCGGCCGGGCGCAATGCCCGGCCGGCGATTCTCACAGCTCGCATGGAGGCGATTTACTTGTTGATGAATTCCACGCGACGGTTCAGTTTGCGCCCTTCGTCGGTCTTGTTGTCGTACTTCGGCGAACCTTCGCCGTAACCCACCGCTTCAAGCCGGCTTGCGGCCACGCCGTTTTTGGTCAGCCAGTCGAGCACCGAAGCCGCACGGCTCTCGGAGAGCTTCTGGTTATACGCGTCGGTGCCCATGTTGCAGGTATGGCCGGCGACCTTGTAGGTCGTGGTGGTGCACTCGCCCATGATCTTCTTGACTTCCTGCAGGACCGGAACCATGTCGTCCTTGATGTTGGCCTTGTCGAAGTCAAAGGTCAGGTTGGCGGTGATGACACCCTTGCACGGTTCCGGAGCCGGGGCCGGAGCCGGGGCCGGGGCGACAACCGGAGCCGGGGCTGGGGCCGGGGCAACAGGCTTGGCCTTCAGGAAAGCTGTCTCGACAAACGCCGCCAGAGCCTTCTGGTCGGTCAGGTCAGTCGCCACGTAGGCCTTGCCGCAACCACCGGCAGCGGCCACGTCGGCAAGCAGTTTCTTGCCGGCCATGTCGTCGCCGATCCACACGGTGTAGATGCACAGCTTGTCGCCCAGCTTGGCCTTGGCATTCTTGGCCGCGGCGACCGCGTCGTCCATGTTGTTCTGGGTGCCGTCGCTGACGATCACCATGACGGCGGTTCCGCCGGCCTTCTCGAAGTCCGCCGCGGCCGCGTTGATCGCGGCACCGAGCGGGCTGTTGCCGCCGGCGACCTTGACCTTGTCGAGCCCCTTCTTGATTTCGTCGCGCGAGTACTTGGCCATCGGCGCGGCCAGTTCGGTCTCAAGCTTCGACTGCTGCTCGCTGTGCCCGTAGCTGCGCAGGCCGAGGGTTGCCGGGAAATCGGCCGGGAGACTCCAGTTGACGGCGTTGGTGAAGTTCTTGGCGCCGACAAAATTCACGTTGCCGTTGTTGGCCATGGTCTGCGACGCATCCAGCAGGATCTGGTAGTTGTCGGCCTTGGCAACATACTTCCCGGTCGGGAAGCCTTCCGGGGTGAAGGTCAGCGGCTGCGGCGACGACATCATCCCGGCGCAGCCCGCCAGCGCCACGGTGCAAAGCAGCGCCAAACTCATTTTCAACAGCTTCGACTTCATAATCTACCTCCTCATGGTCAGGTTGGCCCGTCGCCGGGGAAACTAATGAAAATCTAGCAGAACAAATACGGTTGTCAAAGTCATTGTCGCCACTTAGCCAAGTCCTTGTGAAACATAGCACATGAAAGCAAAATGTCACGCTATTTCTTGTCCGGGTTAATCTTGCTGATCTTCGATCCCTGGATGCCAAGCCCTGCCATCAGCCCCTTCTGGTCGAAGATGAAGGCATAGATGTCGTCCTTGGCCGTGGTCGTGGTCATGGTCTTGGCCATCCCCTCGTCCATGACCACCACGGTCGGCCCGACGCCGACTTCCCATCCTTCGCTTTTGTCCAGGTACTGCATCGCCGCATCGTTCATCAGGAACATGGCGTAGCCGAAACCCTGAGCTCCGGCCTGCAACCCGTAGGAAGCGGCCACGGTGTTGTAGTAGCCGGCCGTTTTGCCATTCACCAGCAGGGCCCCCTCGCCGTACTGCCCGCCGACCACCAGGCCGGCCTTGATCACGTCCGGAAACACCAGGATCCCCTTGGCGGTCTTGGCCAGATCCCGGGCAACCGGCGATCCGGCATAAAGCGACTCGAGAGCGGCAGCCACCTTCTTGTCGATCTCCGCCGCGGTTCCGGCCAGCGTCATCTCCGGGGCGAGCAGGGCAACAAAGGTTAACAGCCAGGCAAGCACCTTCATCTTCGCAATCTTCATCGTTCATCTCCTCTCAATCATGGGATGGGGGACAAATGTCTTCCCTCGGGCACTGCTCTTAAAAAAGGGGCTCATATTAAATCCATGGAACATGCCAAGTTACCTGCACCCAAGAAGTTGCCGGGCAAACCAAGGGCAGACTTGCATGCCGGCTCATGCCCCTGTCGACAAAGAAGACGAAATGTCAACCCATTGTGAAATATCGACCGCTGAATCGTTTGCGTTAATGAAAACTCCAATCACCTGAAAAGTTGCCAACCGGACAGGAAATGACATCCCCAGGGCGGCAGATCGACATACAGTCCATTCGAAGCGATTTCATCGCCGGCACGCTCATAATCGGCGCCCGCAAGTCGGTCGGTCATCCGCCAGAGATTTCCGGCTAGATCGTCCCAGGGGAGCCGCACCCGGCCCTGCGCAGCAGCATCGTCAAGGTTGACCACCACCAGAACGCGCTCTTTTCGGGACCGCCAGCACCAGGCGACCAGATTCTCGCAGCTGCGGTTATCCGGCCACCCCTCCACGGAACAAAGTTGCCACTCGCCACTACGCAGAGGCTCGGCGGCGAGAACCGGGAGGAGTCGCCGGTAGAATGCGCGGAGTTCCTCATCGACCGGCTCGTCCGGGCGGCGGCCGAGGAAGACCGGCAGGCGGACGGTCCGGCCCTCGAGCTGCCCTTCGTGGACGAGTTTTGCCCCCGGCAGGGTCAGGGCGGCGACGGCCGCGGCCCGCTGCTTTTCAGCCGGGAAGGTGGCGGCGGCCCGGGGCTCGTCATGGTTTTCGATGAAGCGCACCAGATGCTCCTGGTAGGCCATGTCGGCCCGGAGGTGCCCCCGCACCGCCTCGGCCTGACTGTGTTCCAGCCGGTCGTAGAGCTTTTTGTCGTAGCAGAAGTCAAACCCCTGCTGCTGCAGCGCCCATTCGAGATCCCAGTAGGCTTCGGCCATGAAGAGGAAACCGGGGTGATTGGTACGCACCGCGCCGATAAGCTCGGGCCAGTAGTCGGCCTCCGGCCCTGCCCCGGCCCGCTCTCCCCAGGTCTTCTGGAAGATGTCGTTCATCATCAGCATCGCCATGTCGCAGCGCACCCCGTCGCACTGGGCAGCGAGGGAGAAAAGCGTTTCGATCGCCGCCGCTCGCAGGCCAGGGCTGAAGGCGTTGAGTTGCAGAACATCCTGCCAGGCCGGGAAGAATGGGTCGCGGCCGCAGGCGAAGACGTTGTTGCCGACCGCCAGGAACGACGCCGGCTCCCGCTCGATGTCAGCGGTGTCGCCGCGAATGAAGTAATCGGGATGCCCGGTCGCCCACGGGTGGTCGGGGGCCACATGGTTGGGGACGAAGTCGAGGATCAGCTTCATCCCCCGTTTGGCCAGCTCCTTCCGGGCTTTCGCCAGCCCTGCCGGGCCACCGAGGCGCGGGTCGACCACATAGTCGCGCACGCAGTAGGGTGAGCCGACATTGTCGGCTTCGACATAGTCCGGAAGGGCCCGGCGGAAGTCGTCGAGAAGCCCGGGATTGCCGTTGGCGACCCGGGTCCCCGCCGGGCTTCTCTCCCACACCCCCATGAACCAGACCGCGTCGGCCTTGAGGGCGGCGATGGCGTCCCATTCCTTCTTCGGGACGGTGGCCAGGGTGACCGGGGCTTTCTTCCCGCGGCCCAACTCATTGAGCCAGACCCAGGTATTGATTTCGTAAATCAGCGGGTTGCGCGGCCAGCCGTTCATGACTCCCCCGAAGCGTCACTTGCCCACGGTTTTTTTGAGTGCCGCCAGCTCCACGTCTTTTCCCGCCAGCAACTCCTTGGTCACATCGCCCATGATCTGGATGATGCGGGCGATGCCGCCGGTCCAGCCGGTCTGATGGCTGGCGCCGATGCCGGCGCCGTTGTCGCCGTGGAAGTACTCGTAGAAGAGGACGTAGTCCTGCCAGTGCGGATCGCTCTGGAACTTCTCCGCCCCGCCGTTGACCGGGCGGCGGCCGTTCTCATCCGGCAGGAAGATGCGCGTCAGTCGCTTGCCCAGCTCGCGCGCCACCTCGAACAGAGTCATCTGCTGCCCGGAGCCGGTCGGGCACTCCACCGTGAAGTCCTCGCCGTAGTAGGCGTAGAGCCGGTAGAGGGAACCGAACAGCAGGAAGTTGACCGGCATCCACACCGGCCCGCGCCAGTTGGAGTTGCCGCCGAACATCCCGCTGTCGGAATCCCCCGGCAGGTACTCGACGCGGGATTCCTGGCCATTGTGATGGAAGACGAAGGGGTGCTCCTGGTGGTAGCGGGAGAGGGCGCGAATCCCATAGGGGCTGAAAAATTCGTTCTCGTCGAGCATCCGGGCCAGGACGCGGCGCAGCTTCGCCTCGTTGAAGAGCGACAGCATGCGCCGGCCGGCGCAGCCGGGTTCCTGAGGCAAGTGCATGTTGGCCAGCAGTTCCGGGTGGCGGCCGTAGAAGGCCTCGGCCCGCTGGCGGAAGTTGGGCAGTTTCATGATTTCCGCTTCCTCGAAGATCGCCACGGCGGCGAGCGGCAGCAGGCCGACCATGGAGCGGACCTTCAGGCGCGTGGCGCTGCCGTCGGGGAGGCGCAGCACATCGTAGAAGAAGCCGTCCTCCTCGTCCCACATCTCGTCCTGAAGGTTGCCCAGGCGGTCCATGGCCCCGCCGATCCACATCACATGCTCGAAGAACTTGCTGACAAACTCCTCGTAGAGGGGATCGTGCATCGACAGCTCCACGGCGATGCGCAGCATCTGCTGACTGAAGAAGACCATCCAGGCGGTGCCGTCGGACTGCTCCAGGTAGCCGCCGGTGGGCAGCGGCGAACTGCGGTCGAAGACGCCGATGTTGTCCAGCCCGAGGAAGCCGCCCTGGAAGACGTTGTTGCCGTCCTGGTCCTTGCGATTGACCCACCAGGTGAAGTTCACCAGCAACTTGGAGAAGGCGTACTTGAGAAAGTCAATGTCCCCCTTGCCGTCGTGGCGGGCCTTGTCCATCAGGTAGATCTGCATGGTGGCATAGGCATGGACCGGCGGGTTGACGTCGCCGAAGTTCCACTCGTAGGCCGGGATCTGGCCGTTGGGGTGCAGGTAGTCGTTGCGCAGCATCAGGTCGAGCTGGGCCTTGGCGAAATCGGAATCGACGATGGAGAGCGGCAGCATGTGGAAAGCCAGGTCCCAGGCGGCGAACCACGGATATTCCCACTTGTCGGGCATGGAGATGATGTCGTCGCAGTAGGCGTGGGACCAATCGCCGTTGCGAATCCGGTGGCGCTGCTCCGGCGACGACCAGGGGGTGATGCCGTGCTCCTCCAGCCACTTGTCCACATCGTAGTAGAAGTACTGCTTGGTCCAGAGCATGCCGGCCAGCGCCTGGCGCATCAGGGTGACGCATTCCGGATGTTCGGACTTGATCCTGGCCGGGGTGATGAAATCGTAAAAGGCATCGGCCTCCCGGATGCGGGTCAGGAAGATGTCGTCGAAGGTCGCGAACGCCTTGAACTTCGTGCTCGGCGCCGTCCGGCTCAGGCGCAGGCGAAGGACCTCCGTGGCCCCTGCGGCAACCGTCAACTGATAGTGGGGCGCGGCCTTGGTCCCGGTCTGTTCCGGGTTGACCGCATCCTGCCGCCCCTGCACCAGGTAGTCGTTGATACCGTCCTTCACAAAAGGCGAGGTGTTGGAGCCATTGAAGAGACGGGCGTGGTTGGTCTCGTTCTCGGTGAAAAGCAACGGGACGTCGCCTTCGCAATAGAGGTAATAGTCGGCCAGGAGTTTCTGAAAGAGCGGGTCGCTGTGGCGGGCGTGGAGAATACTGCCCTTACCAGTACCGACCTTGCTCAAAACCGGCTTATTGCCCCCCTCTCCCCAGGACCAGGTGTTGCGGAACCACACGGTGGGGAGGACGTGTAGCGCCGCCGCCTCGGGACCACGGTTGGCGACACTGATCCGGATCAGGAGGTCTTCCGGGCTGTCCTTGGCGTATTCGACGAAGACATCGAAATAGCGGTCGTCAGCAAAGACCCCGGTATCGAGCAGCTCGTATTCCGGTTCGTCCTTGCTGCGGCGACGGTTGGTCTCCACCAGGTCTGCATAAGGATAGGCCCCCTGCGGGTACTTGTAGAGGTACTTCATGTAGGAGTGGGTCGGCGTGCTGTCGAGGTAGAAGTAGTACTCCTTGACGTCCTCGCCGTGGTTCCCCTCGCTGTTGCTCAGGCCGAACAGCCGCTCTTTGAGGATCGGGTCCCTGCCGTTCCACAGGGCCAGGGCGAAACAGAGAACCTGGTGGTCGTCGGAGATTCCCGCCAGCCCGTCCTCCCCCCAGCGGTAGGCGCGCGAGCGGGCCTGGTCGTGGGTGAAGTAGTTCCAGGCGTCGCCGCGCTCGCTGTAGTCCTCGCGTACCGTCCCCCACTGGCGTTCGGAGAGGTACGGACCCCATTTTTTCCAGGGAGTTTTCTGTTCGCGGGCTTCCTGGAGACGTGCGGCTTCGGCTGTGGCGGTTTGCTGGCTCATGGCGGGCTCCCCTTGCGGTTCCTCGTGTTCAACTCAAAGAGGTTAACTCCTTGGCATCATTTATCAACCGCCGCCAGCCAAAATAATCGCTTCTCGGCAGGCGTTGCCAAAATGAAGAGGCCGGCGATTGCTCGCCGGCCTCCCGCAAATGCCGTCCATGTGCATATCCGGCTATGGCGCCCCGGTTATCCGTCTGCGCACCAGTGCAAGGTGCTCCTTGAACTGGTAGAGCGCCCCCATGGACGAAACCGGCAGCCAGAGCCTGCTGGCCCGCTCCCCCAGCCGGTCGAGCTGTGCCACCGCCTCGTCCGCGCCCCCGGCCTCGTCCCGGGTCTCCCAGGCGTGCTCGATCATCCGCAGTTCGTAGTAGAGCTTGTAGATCCGCCGCCGGATCTGCCAGCCGAACAGGGCCGGGACAATTTTCATCAGCGGCAGCAAAATGCCGAGCAGGGGAATGAGCATGAAGAGCAACCGGCCCAGCATGACCGCCAGCCAGAACGGCAGGTAGCGCTGCAGGAACGGCTGCCCCGACTTGTAAAAGCGCCGGGCCTCGTCGCTCAGCGGCAACTCTAAAGATTCGCCGGCGGGAAACTGGCCGGCCTTGCGGAACAACCCCGGGGCGGAGTGAACCTGCTCGGCGGCATCGAGGAGCAGGTACTGGATCGCCGGGTGCAGGTCACCGCGCACCACCAGGCTGGCCTTGGGGGCCAGCAGCAGCGTTTCCTCTGGCGGCCGGTTGCGGACCAGATCACCGATGCCGGCGGGGAGAATCTCTTTGTTGAGGTAGGGGTAGAGCGCGACGTAGGCGTCCGAGCGGGGGAAGCCCAACAGATCTATTTTCTCCGAGGCGAGCAGGCGCTGCACCACCGGCGATTCCCAGGAGGCCAGCACCAACGCCGCATCGATCTCGCCGACCAACAGCTTTTCGGCGGCCTCGGCGAAGGTCAGCGGCAGCAGTTCGGCGAACCCTTCGGCCATGCCGTTGCGCTTGAGCAATTCGAGCACCAGGGCGCGGGTGCCACTCCCCTCCGGCCCGATCGAAATACGCCCGCCACGCAGCGTCTCCACCCCCTTCTCGCGGGTACCGGCACGGCAAAAAAACCACAGCGGCTCGTAGAAGACCGTACCGAGCGATTCCAGTTGATGAGCATCCCTGGCCCCCGGGGTACCTCCTTGCAGGAAGGTCACGTCCACCCCGGAATTCGGATCGTTGAGGCGCTTGAGGTTGTCCAGCGATCCGGCCGTCGCCAGGATTTTCAGGTCGATTCCGGAGCGGGCCAGTATCTTGCGGTAGCGCTGGGCGTAATGGTAATAGGCGCCTCCCTCGACACCGGCGGCCAGCGTCACCGTGCGCGGCGGCAAAGGGCTGAAGGTGTTGATGGCGAACCACAGGGCGGCAACAGTGAGGACACCCGCAGCCAGCGTCACAAAGACAATAACAATCGGATGGTTTCGGAAATAGGCTGTCAGCTTCATCTGTTCATTTCGTCTTAATAAACTAAGTTTGCGGGATAACTGAGTCAGGTTCAGGCCGCGATCACCTGTTCCCCTCTCGTCCTGCAATCATCCGGGAGAACTTTTCGGTGAGCACCGGGCCGAGGATCGAGGTGACGACCATCAGCACAATGACCGTGTTGAGGATCGGTTCGTCGATCAGCCGCTGCCCGTTTTTGTCGAGGGTGTTGTAGGCGACCAGGGCCGCCGCCAGGGTGGCCGCCACCTGGGGGAGAGAGAGGGACCACATCAGCAGCCCCTCCGGAGCGGTGAACCGATACAGCCTTTGCGTGATCAACGCCGCCCCGAGCTTGGAGAGGATCAGTCCGCCGACGATCGCCAGGACCAGCAGACTGTTGTCGACCAGGGTGACGACAAACACCCCGAGGTTGATGTGAAAACCGATGCTGATGAAGAAGATCGGGATGAAGAAGCTTTGGCCGATGAACTCGAAGTGCTCGAAGCCCTTGGCGTGCCGGGTCGCCGGGCCGATGGCCAGGCCAACCATGAAGGCACCGATGATCGGTTCCAGGTGGATGAGCTCCGCACCGAAGGCCGCCAGGGCCATGAGAAACAGCACCAAACCGAACTCGCGGTCGGCGGACCCCGAGAACCTGGCCATTAGCCAGGCGCCCAGTTTGCCGATGCCAACGATCACCAGCGGCACGTAGCCGAGCAGCAGCAGCAGTTGCATCACCAGGGCTCCCGGGGAAAAACCGCTCATGTGGATCGGCAGACAGATTGCCAGCACCAGCAGCGAACCGACATCAGTAAAGATTGTCGCCCCGGTGGTGACCGAAACCGCCTCACTGCCGGCGATGCCGTTTTGCTGGACGATCGGGAAACCGAGCAGTGTGTGCGAAGCCAGCAACGAACCGATCAGCAGGGCCGCTACCCAGTAGTAGTTGAACAGGAAACCGGCGGCCATGCCGGCCAGCAACGGCAAAAGGAAGGTGACCAGGCCGAAGAGCAGCGAGCGCTTCCAGACCCGTTTGAAAAGCACATGGTCGATCTCGATCCCGGCGAACATCATCAGCATCAACTTGCCGATTTCGGCGAGAAAATTGCCGACCTGCGGGTTATGGGGGATGATCTTCAGTCCGTGGGGCCCGATGACCACCCCCGCGGCCAGCAGACCGACCACCGCTGGCAAGGAGAAGCGCCGACAAAGCATCGGCACCACCAGAACCAGGAAAAAGGCCAAGGCCACCCGGGCCAGCGGTGGGAAATTCTGGAAAAATTCTGGAAAGAGATCCATCGTCTGTTGTCTCCAGTCGTCCCGGTTATCGTTTTAATGTCAGCAGGCTACAGCCCGCCGCCCCAGCGGTGCTGCCAGAGGATGCCCAGCAGGTCGAAATCCCCCCCAGCAGTGGTATGCAGCGGGGTGCTCGCGTAGAGTTTCACCGAATTGTAGCGGTTGACGGGCAGCGCCAGGGTCATCCCCGCCCGCGAGTTGTCCTGCCAGTCATCGCTGCGCACCCCATCCACCGTGGTGCGTCCGCCGTGATCGTAGGTCGCGCTTGCCGCCGCCCATATTCCATGGCCGAGGTTGTAGGTGGCATGCACCTGGGTGGTGTACACGGGATCCTGCTCCAGTGTTTTCCCCCCGAGAAAATCATGGTTGTCGGTGAACAGAAAAACCCCGCCGGACAGTTCCAGGGTGAAATCCCCCCAGGCTTTGGAAACACCGATATCCGGCTTGACAAACCAGCGATGGTTGCCGAGGTTCACGAGCCGGTCCTCGTCGTACTGACCGAACGGGGCGGACAACTGGATACTGGCCCCGACGATCAAATCCTGCTGATAGCCGGCGAACTCCTGCACCGTGAGGGCTGGAGCCCCGATGAAATTGCAAGAAAAACGGAAACGGGGATCGAGGTAGCCGGAGACCCTGCGTTCACGGGGCTGATCACCGACCATTGCCGAACCGGACAACTCGGAATAGCCGGCAATGATGTCGAATTTGGCCGACTTGCCCAGAAACCCGAACGATCGGGCATAAGCCAGCAGCCCGGTATCCATGCTGAGGGAGGCGTCTTTGAGCGGCGACGAGCCGGAGGTGGCCAGGCCGCCATCGGTGTAGGCATAGCCGCCGAGCAGGAAGTTCACCCCCACCGGGGTATTCACGTAAGCCCGTGGCTCGATTTCTCCCGCAACCGCCACCGTCGCGAGACAAACCTGGCCCAGCAAAAAGGCACTCAAAAAGGACCGGCGCACAGACTTCAACATGATGGGGACGATTCCTTGACGCGGGGGATGTACTTATTAAGCGGTTGATTATAATGAAAAGCATGCCGCAGTTCCGCAAAAAACTTGCGGCCCGCCTGTTTTGTCTGACGTTAATACCGCCATGCTTATTTTTGCCGGGGTCGATATTTCACCCCCGTGCAGCCGACAGCAGAAAACATCTCTCGCCAGATGAAAAACGAGCTGCAATTTCAAAACATTGCAAACCTGCGCCAGTTTGGTATAAACCATGAATACGTTCTATTTTTCCACCCGTCACGACGAGGGATCATGACAATTGTTGCCTGCCACGACTGTGACCTGCTCCACCAACTTCCCGAAGGGGCGGAGGCGACCCTGGTCTGTTCGCGTTGCGGTGCAGTGCTGCACCGTCACAAACCGGACAGCGTCAATCGCTCCCTGGCCCTGACTTTTGCCGCCCTCATCCTCTTTATAGTGGCCCTGAGTTTCCCGTTCCTGGCCATGAAGAGCGGCGGCTTCTTCCAGGAAACCCGCTTACTGACCGGCATCGCCGAACTCTGGAAGCAGCAACTTTACGGCCTTGCCACCCTGGTCCTGGTCACCTGCGTGCTGGTGCCGCTGCTACAGGTCGGCTGCCTGCTCTACCTGCTGCTGCCGATTAAAAGGGGACTCCCGTCCCCTCGCCATGGTGCCGGAATCCTCCGTTTGATCAAGCACGTGGCTCCTTGGGGGATGCTCGAAATCTTCATGCTCGGCATCCTGGTGGCACTGGTCAAACTCGGCAAGATGGCCACCATCGTCCCCGGCACCTCGGTCTTCGCCTTCGGAGCGCTGGTGTTGGTGATGGCTGCAGCAACGACGACTTTGGATATGCACCTTCTCTGGGAGCGGTTGGATTCCCGCCGATGAATGCCGCTCCGGCCACCGCCCGCCAGCTCGGGATGCTCAGCTGCCACGACTGTCATCTTCTCACTGCAGTCCCGGCGAACGGCCACGAGCACCTGAGCTGCCCGCGGTGCGGCGCGGCCTTGCACGCACGCAAACCCAACAGCCTGGCGCGCACCTGGGCGCTGGTCATCGCCGCCACCATCTTCTACATTCCGGCCAACCTCCTGCCGATGACCATCACCTCGTCAATCGCCGGCGTTCAAGCCGACACCATCATGAGCGGAGTGATCTACTTCATCCACAGCGGCTCATGGGAAATCGCTGCGGTGATCTTCATTGCCAGCGTCTTCGTGCCGCTGCTCAAGCTGCTGATCCTGGTCTACCTGTTGATCAGCGTTCAGTTGCGCTGGCACCGGCGCCCCAAGGACCGTACGGCGCTCTACCGCCTGACCGAAGCCGTCGGACGCTGGTCGATGCTCGACATCTTCGTGGTGACCATTCTGGTGGCACTGGTCAAACTGGGTGCCGTGGCCAGCATCGAGGCCGGCCCGGCCGCTGTCTATTTCGCCCTGGTGGTGATCATCACCATGATCGCCGCGGAGAGCTTCGATCCGCGTCTCATCTGGGACGCACTTGAGGAGGATGCATGACTGTCCATTCCCCACCCGAACAACATGCCGCCGTCGCCACGGTCAAGGCCGGCCGCAGCTTTTCCATCATCTGGCTGGTACCGATCCTGGCTCTGCTCATCGGCGGTTGGCTGGCCTTCAAGGCGGTCAGCGAAAAAGGACCGACGATCACCATCACCTTCAACACGGCCGAAGGGCTGGAAGCCGGCAAGACCAAGATCAAGTACAAGGATGTCGAGATCGGTAAGGTCGAGAGCCTCAGGTTGAACCCTGATCTCAAAGGGGTTGTCGTTACGGCCGAACTCAACAAGGATCTCGAAAAAGTCCTGACCGACAAGACCCGCTTCTGGGTGGTGCGCGCGCAGATCCGCGGCGGGTCGGTATCAGGTCTCGGCACTTTGCTCGCCGGGGCCCACATCGGCATCGATCCGGTCGAGGGTGGGCAACCGGCTCGCTCCTTCAAGGGACTCGAGGTTCCGCCGGTGATCACGACCGGACTTCCCGGCCGCCACTTCTGGCTGCGCGCCGACACCCTCGGTTCGGTCAATATCGGCGCGCCGGTCTATTACAAGCAGATCCAGGTCGGCCAGGTGGTCAGCTACAAATTCGGCGACGACGGGCAATCGGTCGATATCCAGCTGTTCATCGAAGCCCCGCATCACCTGCGGGTCACCGAGAACACCCGTTTCTGGAACGCCAGCGGCGTGGACGTTGCCCTCAACGCCCAGGGGCTCAAGGTCAAAACCGAGTCGCTGGTCTCCATCATCGGCGGCGGTCTGGCCTTCGACCTGCCAAAGGACACCATTCCCGGCGAGGAAGCCGCCGACAATGCCATCTTCCGCCTCTACCCGGACCATGACAGCATTCAGGAAAAGACCTACACCGTCCGCCGCTACTGGATGATGTACTTTGACCAGTCGGTGCGGGGGCTGAGCATCGGCGCGCCGATGGAACTTTATGGGGTCAAGGTTGGCGAAGTCGTTGATCTCGCATTGGAGTACGACAATAAGAAGAAGCAGTTCCGCGTCCCGGTCAAAGTCGTCTTTGAACCCGAGCGTATGCTCGGCGGAGAGGGTTCTAAAAAAGTTACGCAGGAAGAAGCGGAAAAGTCTCTTAAAATATTCGTTGAGGAACGCGGCCTACGCGCCCAGCTCAAGAGCGGCAATCTGCTCACCGGGCAGCAGATCATCGACCTGAGCTTCAAGCCGGAGGCAAAGAAGTCCAAACTGACCTTTGTCGGCAGCTATCCGGTCATACCGACGACCGCCGGCTCCCTGGATCAGATTCAGGAGAGCATCGCAAAGATCACCAGCCGCCTGGAGAAGGTCCCCTTCGAGCAGATCGGCAATGAGCTCAACGAAACGCTCAAACAGGCCAAGGAGTTCACCGGCAAGCTCAACAACGAAACAGCCCCGCAGCTCAAGGCCACCCTGGCGGAACTGGAAAAGACCCTGAAGGAGTTGCAGGCGACGGTGGGCAAGGACTCGCCACTCAACTACAACGCCAAGAAAACCTTCGAGGAACTGACTCTGACGCTGCGGTCGCTGCGCGAACTGACCGAAACGCTGGACAAAAAGCCGGAGTCACTCATCTTCGGCAAGGGAGGGAATACCCATGAATAGCCGTCTCCACCGCCTGGCCGCAACCGGCCTGTTGGCCGGTGTTCTGCTGACAGGATGCTTCGCCACGTCGCCACAGGTCTCCTACTACAGCCTGTATGCCCCGGCGCAAAAACCGGCGTCAACCGCGACCACCACCGGCAGCCTGGGGTTGAGCGTCGGCCCGGTGACGATTCCGGACATCCTCAAGCAGGAGAAGATCGCCACCGGCGGCGCCGATGGCCGCTACCGCACGGCGGAGTATCACCGCTGGAGCGGCGAACTCGACCGTGATCTTGCCAGGGCGGTTGCCGAACAGTTGGCCGGAAACCTTGGCACCGAACGGGTCGCCATCTTCCCGTGGGACCAGACCTTCGTAGCGGATTGCCGGGTGTACCTCGACATCCTGAGCATGGGCGGGGAAGTAGGGAAAGAAGCGACGCTGAACGTCCGCTGGGCCCTGGGTAAACCCGGCGAGGCACAGCCGTTACTGATCCGGCGCAGCGACCTTCGGGAAACTCCGGCCGAAGCCGGCTACGGCGCCTGGGTCACCGCCCAGCAGCGCAACCTCGCCAAACTCGGGCAGGAGATCGCCACCGCCATCCGCGAAAACGTCAAACCCTGAGCTGATCCCGAGGGGGCACTCGTTCATGGAAACCGTCCGATTAACTGCCCGACCGGCCTGGCAGGCGTTGGCCGAACATCATGCCACGCTCCGCGACATGCACCTGCGCGGGCTGTTTGCCGCCGACCCTGGTCGGGGTGAACGGTTGGCGGTCGAAGCTCTCGGCCTGTACCTCGACTACTCGAAAAACCGCGTGACCGAAGAGACTCTGCGCCTGCTGGTGCAACTTGCCGAAGAGTGTGGTCTGCCGGCGCGCATCGAGGCGATGTTCCGTGGCGAGAAGATCAACAGCACCGAAAAGCGCGCGGTCCTGCACACGGCCCTTCGCGCCCCGCGCGGCGCAACGATCCTGGTCGACGGCGAGAACGTGGTTCCCGGCGTCCACGCGGTCCTCGACCGGATGGCGGATTTTGCCGGACGGGTACGCTGCGGCTCTTGGCTCGGCCATAGCGGCCGCCGCATCCGCAATGTGGTCAACATCGGCATCGGCGGCTCCGACCTCGGTCCGGTGATGGCTTACGAAGCGCTCAAATACTACAGCGACCGCAGCCTGACCATGCGCTTCGTCTCCAACATCGACGGCACCGATTTCGCCGAGGCCGTGGTCGATCTCGACCCGGCAGAGACGCTGTTCATCGTCGCCTCCAAGACCTTCACCACCCTGGAGACGATGACCAATGCGCAGACGGCCCGCGACTGGCTGTTGCAGGCCTTCAGCGGAGATACGCAGGCGGTGGCCCGGCACTTCGTGGCGGTTTCCACCAACGCCGCGAAAGTTGCCGAGTTCGGCATCGACCCGGTCAACATGTTCGGCTTCTGGGACTGGGTCGGCGGCCGCTATTCGCTGGATTCGGCCATCGGCCTGTCGACCATGCTGGCCATCGGCCCGGAGCAGTTCCGCGCCATGCTCGACGGCTTTCACCGGATGGACGAGCACTTCCGCACCGCTCCGTTCAACCGCAACCTGCCGGTACTGATGGGGCTGTTGACGGTCTGGAACGTCAACTTCTTCAACGTTCCGACCGTGGCGGTCCTCCCCTACGATCAGTACCTGAAGCGCTTCCCGGCCTACCTGCAGCAGCTGACCATGGAGAGCAACGGCAAGGGGGTGACCCTCGACGGCAGGCCGGTCGACTACGCCACCGGGCCGATCTACTGGGGCGAACCGGGGACCAACGGCCAGCACTCCTTCTACCAGCTGATCCACCAGGGGACACACCTGATCCCCTGCGATTTCATTGCCTTCCGCGAGTCGCTCAATCCCGTGGGCGATCATCACCGCCTGCTGCTGGCCAACGTCCTGGCCCAGGCCGAGGCGCTGGCCTTCGGCAAGACACTCGAAGAAGTGCAGGCCGAGGGGGTCGTCGGGGAACTCGCCGCCCACAAGGCTTTTGCCGGCAACCGCCCGTCCAACACCCTCCTGGCCGACCGCCTGACTCCGGAGATGCTCGGCAAACTGGTGGCACTTTACGAGCACAGCGTCTATGTGCAGGGGGTGATCTGGGATGTCAACCCCTTCGACCAGTGGGGGGTGGAACTGGGCAAAGCCCTGGCCCAGCGCATCGCCCCGGAACTCGCCGATGTGGAGAGCTCTCCTGGCCACGACAGTTCGACCAACGCCCTGATCCGCCGCTGCCGGCAAACCCGGAAAGGATAGTCCCATGACCTTCTCTGCCCCACCGCGTAGCGATCTGGCCCGCACCGTTTTCGGGGTGCTCTTCCTGGGACTGCTTCTCGCTGCGACAGTCTGGATTCTCAAGCCATTCATCCTGGCGCTGGTGTGGGCGACGATGATTGCCGTGGCCACCTGGCCGATACTGCTCGGCGCCCAGAAGTACCTGCGCAACAGCCGGTCCCTGGCCGTGCTGGTCATGAGCCTCGGCATGCTGGTGATCCTGATTCTGCCGATCGTCATGGGGGTGGCAACCATCATGCAGCACATCCCCAAGGTCAAGGCGTGGCTTCTGAACATCACCACGAACGGCTTGCCGTCCATGCCGGAATGGCTCGGCAACCTGCCGTTGGTTGGTGGAACGATTGCGGAGAAGTGGGCGGAGGCCGCCGCGGCCGGGCCCGAGGGACTCTCCGCGCAGATTGCCGTTTATTCGCAGAAGGGACTGGCCTGGGTAGCGGCCAATGCCGGCAACATGGGGATGACTGTGGTCCAGTTGCTGCTGACCCTGGTCCTGACGGCCATCCTCTACGCCCAGGGGGAAACGGCTGCAGCGGGAGCCAAGCTGTTCTTCCGGCGGCTGGCCGGGGACCGCGGGGAGGAGATGGTGACCTTGGCCGGCAAGGCGATCCGCGCCGTGGCCATGGGGATCGTAGTCACCGCCCTGATCCAGTCGGTGCTCGGAGGTATCGGTCTGTGGGTGGCGGGGATTCCGGCCGCCGGGCTGCTGACCGCCGTGATGTTCATTTTTGCCATCGCCCAGATCGGCGTGGGGCCGGTACTGTTGGTGGCAACCGGCTGGCTGTTCTACAAGAAGATCACGGTGTGGGCCATTGTGCTGCTGGTCTGGACGGTGGTGGTCGGCAGCCTCGACAACGTCATCCGCCCGATCCTGATCAAACGCGGAGCCGACCTGCCATTTCTGCTGATCCTCGGCGGGGTCCTCGGCGGCCTGGTCGCGTTTGGCATCATCGGCCTGTTCGTCGGCCCGGTGGTCCTGGCGGTCAGTTATACGCTGGTCAAGGCCTGGGTCAACGATGCCGGCCCGGAACCGGAAGGGATCGGGATGGACCCTTCCGAAGCGCAGCCGAAGGGCTGACCCGGGGCCGTGCGACCTCGCGGCAGGCGGCACGGCCTGAGCTGATCCGTCGCTGGAGAGGGGGCGACAGGGGATGAGGAGAAAACCGACGGCCGCAATCAGCGCCGAACAACTTCTTCGGGAAATGGCCGAGGCTTTCGCGCTGCACGAAGTCATATGCAATCCCGCCGGGGACCCGGTCGACTTCCGCTACCTGGCGGTCAACCCGGCGTTCGAGACCCTCTCCGGCTTGCAGGCTGCCGACGTGGTCGGCAGAACCGCTCGCGAACTGTTCCCGGACATAGACAATTTCTGGATCGAGACCCTCGGTGCGGTGGCCCTGTCGGGAGCGGTGGCCCGTTTCGAGCGCTTTTCCGGAGAATTCGGCAAAACCCTGGAGGTCAAAGCCTATCGGCCGGAGCCCGGACGGTTCGCCTGTTTGATTTCTGATGTTACCGATCGCAAGCAAGCGGAGAGCGTTCTGCGTGAAAGTGCCGAGAAGTATCGCCTGCTAATCGAAACCCAGATCGATCTGGTCGTCAAGGTCGATGTCGAAGGACGGTTTCTCTTCGTCAGCCCGAGTTACTGCGAGACTTTCGGCAAGTCCGAGCAGGAATTGCTCGGGCGACCATTCCTCCCCCTCGTTCACGAAGAGGATCGTGCTACCACCGCCCAGGCGATGGAACAGCTGTTCCGCCCACCTTACTTCGCTTACATGGAACAGCGGGCCATGACCAAGGACGGCTGGCGCTGGCTAGCCTGGTCGGATCGTGCGGTATTGGACAGTCAAGGCCGGCTTGAAGCGATCGTCGGGGTGGGACGTGACATCACCGAACGCAAGCGGATTGAGCAGGCCCTGCAGGAAAGTTTGAGCAGACTTCAGAAAATCATGGACACCTGCAGGGAGTGGATATGGGAATTCGATCTCTCGGGACGCAATGTCTTTAGTAATGACAGTATCCTGAACATCCTAGGCTATTCACCGGCAGAAATCTTGGGAAGACCCTATTCGGAACTGCTGCATGAACAGGATTTACTCGAGGTCACCAGCACCCTCCCTCGCCTCATCGAAGAGAGGCGCGGCTGGCAGGGGTGGGTCCTGCGCTGGCGGCACAAAGACGGCAGTTACCGGTGTTTGGAGAGCAACGCCGAGCCGGTCGTCGGCGCTGCCGGGGAGATAACCGGTTTTTGCGGGGTGGACCGCGACGTCACCGCGCGTATCCAGGCAGAAACGGCGCTTAGGGAGTCCGAGAAGCAGTTCAACGATATCGTCACCTTTCTGTCACAGCCGGTCTACGAGGCGAATCTCAACGGCCGGCTGACCTTTGCCAACCGGGCCGCCTTTGCGCTGTTCGGATACAGCGAGGAGGATTATGCCGCCGGCCTGAATGTACTCGACATGGTCATCCCGGAAGATGTCGAGAAAGCCAGGGAGCGGATTGGCCGACTGTTCCAGGGGATCGATGAGGGGTGTCAGGAATATACGGCGCGGCGCAAGGACGGCAGCACGTTTCCGGTGATCATCTATTCGAGCCTGGTGAAGAAAGACGAGCAGCCGGTCGGACTGAAGGGGCTCATCGTCGACATCACCCAGCGCAAGGGCTACGAGCGGGAACTGGAAGCGGCCCGCGACGCGGCGCAGAGGGCCAACCGCGCAAAGGACGAGTTCCTCGCCAACATGAGTCACGAACTGCGCACGCCGATCACCGCGGTCCTCGGCTTTGCCGAACTGCTCGAGGAGACCGAACTCTCCGCCCGGCAACGGGAGTACCTGAACACCATCGCCACCTCGACGGAATCCCTGCTGGGGTTGGTCAACGACCTGCTCGACATCGCGAAGATCGAGTCCGGCAAACTCAACCTTGAGCATGAACTGTTCAGCCTGCGCGAGGTGGTCGGGCAACTCGTGGGGAGCAAGACGCCCGAGGCGACGAAAAAGGGGCTGAGCATCACGGTCCGGATCGCGGAAGACACCCCGGACCATTTGTTCGGCGACCCCCTGCGCTTCAATCAGGTACTGCTCAATCTCCTTGGCAATGCCATCAAATTCACGCTGCAGGGGGAGATCCGCCTGGAGGTCGGCATCGAGGAACGGCACTCGACCGGTGTGGTTCTGCGCTTCGAAGTGATTGACAGCGGGATCGGCATCAAGGCGGAGGACCTTGGCCGCATCTTCGACCCGTTCAGTCAGATCGACCCATCCCTGTCAAGAAAGTTCGGCGGGGTCGGCCTCGGCCTGGCCATCTGCAGGCAACTGACCGCCCTGATGGGAGGGAAGATCTCGGTGGAGAGCCATCCGGAGACCGGCACGACCTTCCGCCTCCTCCTCCCTTTCCCCCTGGGCGAACCCGGGCCGATGGGGGCAACCGTTGAAGAGGGGGAACGTCCGTCTTTCTGGCCCGGGGCGCCCCCACGGATTCTGCTGGCGGAAGATGCCCAAAGTTCACGGCAGTTCATCCTCGCGGCACTGCAACGTCATGGCCTGCACGCCGATGTCGCCGACAACGGGGTTGACGCACTGGCCATGTGGGAACGGTCCGATTACGACCTGATCCTGATGGATGTGCAGATGCCACTGATGGACGGCATCGAAACCGTCAGGAGAATCCGCCTGCAGGAGGAAGAGCGCGGCGGGCACACCCCGATCATCGCCATCACGGCCCATGCGATGAAGGACGATCGCCACTCCTTCCTGCGCAACGGGTTTGACGATTACCTGGCAAAGCCGATGAGGATCAAGGAACTGTTCCGCGCTATGAGGCGGATGCTCGTCCAGAGGTAAAGGCTGTGCCGGCGAACAGCGGCTAGGGCGCCAGGGATATTTCTACGTGGAGTTCCTCGGCAACGGCGGTCAGCCCGGCCTTAACCTGGTTCAGCGGCAGCCCTTCGGGGATCTGTACGGCTATTTCCATGCGATAGACCGCCCCGCCGCTCTCCGGGGAAGCCTGGACCGACGAAGTCAACTGAGCGATGTTGACCCCTTCGCCGGCCAGGAACCGACTGACCTTGTAGACGATCCCCGCCTGATCCATCCCCTCGACATGCACGGTTGCCGCCGTGAACCGGCCCGCGGGGCCACTGCCGCGCCGTTCCAGCAGACGCAGGAACGCGGAGATCCCCTTGTCCCTCTCCAGCCGGCGGCATTCCCGCGCGAGCACCTCTTCGATCTCTGCGGAACGGGCGGTAAAAAGCAGGATCAGGGTGAACTCGTCAGCGAGCAGCACCATGGAAGTCTCTTCCAGGTTGCAGCCGTTCTCGTAAAGCAGACAGGTGACATCGGCGACAATGCCGGGGCGGTCCTGACCGAAGGCCGTCATAATGTAACGTCGATCCATGAAAACCTCGCCGAGATGCCTTGCTCGACAGACGGTGCAGGCGGCTGCCTATTTGGCGGCCGCCGGCTGATTCTGCTTGAACTTTGCTTCCAGGCGGGCTTTCAGCGGTGGCCCGACCTCCTTCCCCCAACTCCTGCCGATCTCCATGTTTTCCTGCATGATCTTTGGCATCATGGCGAGGGTCTTCTTCCCCAACTCGGTCTGGTAGAAGCGGTAAAGTTCCTGGATCTCCTCGGCCGAATAGGACCGGTCGAAGATCGCCGCGATTTTCGCCAGCAGCTTTTCGCGATCGGCAACCAACTGCTGCTCCACTTCGGCGCGAATGATCGCCATGGCCTCGGGCGGGATTTCCGGCCGGGAGGTCTTGAGCACCTGGTAAATCTGCTCGGTGAGCGACTTGCCGTAACTCTGGGCGAGATCATCAACGCCGCCAAGGGCCATGATCTTCCGGATAGTGGCAGCCTTTTCGGCGGCAGGGTCGGCAGCCAGGGAAGTCAGCGGGGTGGTGCCCAGCAGCAAAAGAGCAAACACAAAGGCAACGCTAGCTTTCATCATCAATCTCCTTTGATTCAGGTTTCAGCAAGCATGGCACACCGCCCCGCACCGAGCAGGGCGGTGTGTTCGTTGAGAATGACGCGGACGGGAATGGTCTCCAGCAGGGGGCTGAGCCGTCCTTTGGCGGTGAAGGCGCGCATGAAGAGGGGCCCGCGCAGCCGTTCGATGATCTTCGGGGCGATGCCGCCGCCGAGATAAACGCCGCCGGTAGCCAGTGTCCGCAAAGCCAGGTTGCCGGCTTCGGCCCCGTAGAGAGAAACGAACAGGTCCAGAGTCTGGCTGCACAGCGGGCAACGGCCTTCCATCGCCGCCCCGGAGATCACCGCAGCCGGCACCCCGTGCGCCATCGCCTCGACCACGGCCGGAGATTCGCCAATATGCCGGCGATCGCGCAGGAAGCGATAGATGTTGACCAACCCCGGTCCGGAAAGGACCCTCTCGTAGCTGACCCGCCCGTGCTCGGCGCGCAGGTGCAGGAGCAGTTCGCTCTCCAACTCGTTGCGCGGCGCGAAGTCGGCGTGTCCCCATTCACCGGGGAGCGGCCGGTGCAGTGTGCCATCCCAGACCGCCATGGCCTCGCCGAGACCGGTCCCGGCCGAGATCACGGCGATGGCCCCGGTCGGCTCCACTTCTCCGGGGTTGAGCAGGGCAAAATCCTGTTCCTCGAGGAGCGGGATGCCATAGGCATTGGCCTGCAGATCGTTGATCAGGATCACCTCGGGCAAGCCGAGCAGTGCTGCCAGTTCTAACCCGTCGACCAGCCAGGGGAGGTTGGGGGTAAGCACCCGGTTGCCGCGCACCGGCCCGGCAATACCGAAGCAGGCCCGCTCGGGGGCCAACCCCGTCGTGGCGGCAAATTCTTTGACGATGGCCGCCAGCGTACCGTGGTTGCGGCTGGAGAAATGCTCCTTCGCCAGCGTCTCGACACCTTCGGCCGTGGCACGGAAGAAGGCCAACCGGGTGGTGGTGCCGCCAATGTCGCCTGCCAGAATCAGCATACTTTCCCCTCTTTGACCACAGTCAAAGTCAAAAGCTATCACGCAAAGACGCCAAGATACAAAGATTACAGGCCCTGCCGTTTGCGTTCTTTACGCCTTGGCGTGAGCAGAAAACCCGTTTCCTCTTGAATTTTTACCGAGAGCCTCTGGCAAAAGTGATCCACTCATGGTTCGACAAGCTCACCATGAACGGTCTTTCACTGAGTTGGCTATCCCAAAGACCGTTCGCCCTGAGCTTGTCGAAGGGTGAACATGACTTTTACAAGCGCTGCGAGATTTAACTATAACAGATTGTCTAGACAAAATTAATGCGTTTCACCGTGTCACGTGCTGCAGCACGGTGCCGTCCGGGGCGAGCAGAACGATGTCGAAGGGCATCTTCCCCAGGGCATGGGTGGCGCAGCTCAGGCAGGGATCGTAGGCACGGATGCCGTGCTCGATGCGGTTGAGTGCTCCCTCCGTCAGTTCGCCGCCGCGCACGACTGCCTTTGCGATCTGCAGGATGGTGCGGTTCATCGCCAGATTGTTCTGCCCGGTGGCAACCAGCAGATTGACGCGGGTGAGCAGGCCGTGCTCGTCGACATGGTATTCGTGGAACAGGGTGCCGCGCGGCGCCTCGACCACACCGATGCCGACCTGGTGGTTGGTGCTGGCGTGACTGCGCACATGCTCGCCGGTCAGTTCCGGGTCGTCGAGGACTTCGGCAATCCGCTCCAGGGCATGGAGGATCTCGATCAGCCGCGCCTGGTGATAACAGAAGCTGCCGTGCACCGGCCTCACGCCATCCGCCAGGGTGCGAAGCCGCCGTAATTCTTCATCGGCTTCGGGCGTACCGGCACGATCGGCAACGTTGAGGCGGGCCAGCGGCCCGACCCGGTACATCCCCGCCCCGCCGGCATAGCCCAGCGGCCGGTAGAACGGGAACTTCATGTAGCTCCACGGCTCCTCCGCCTCACCGAGCAGCTCATCGTAGCGCACCGGATCGAAGCCGTCCTCCAGGCGATTGCCCGCCGCGTCGATCATCCTCAAGCGGCCGTCGTAGTGGTCAAGGATGCCGTCGGCTCCGGTCAGGCCAAGGAACAGGCTGGGGAAATTGCCGGTGTACGCGGCCGCCTCGGTCTGGCGCGCCAGGGCTTCGCGCCCGAGAACCAGCGCCTTGCGGGCAATACCCAAAGCTTCTGGGAGTCCGGCCGCCATCCGGTCGCGCCTGGCCACGGTCAGCGGCTCGCGCCCACCGCCGGCCAGAGCCCAGGCCGGATGGACGCTGCGGTCGCCGAGCAGGCGAATCACCTCCTGACCGAAGGCCCGCAGGCGGATGCCGTCCCTGGCAACTTGCGGATGGGCAGCGATCAGGCCGAACAGGTTGCGGCTGTGCGGGTCGCTCTCCATCCCCAGCAGCAGGTCGGGGGCACTCAGGTGGAAGAAGCTCAGGGCATGGCTCTGCACCAGCTGCGCCCAGTTGAGCAGGCGCCGCAGCTTTTCCGCGGCCGGGGGGATCTTCACCCCCTTGATGGCGTCGCCGGCCTTGGCCGCGGCCAGCGAGTGGCTGACCGGACAGATCCCGCAGATACGTGCAGTGATCGCCGGCATCTCCCGGTAGCTGCGACCGAGGCAGAAATTCTCGAAACCGCGCAGCTCGGTGACATGCAGGCGGGCATCGCTCACCTGGCCGCTGTCGTCGAGCAGCAAAGTGATGCGGGCATGCCCTTCGATGCGGGTGACAGGCTCGATGGTGACAGTTCTGGCCATGGCGTTCTCAACCGAAGGTGCGCTGCTGCTCGGCAAGGGCCACCGGCTGACCGCGCAGCAGGGCGGCGACCGCCGTCCAAATCCGCTCCGGGTCCGGTGGGCAACCGGGGATGAACGCATCGACGTCGACCACATGATGCACCGGCAGCACCTTGGGAAGGAGTGCCGGCACCTGTTTGATCGCCGCCGGCCCGACCGGCGCCTCCCCTGGAGGTTCGTGATAGACGGTGCCAAACAGTTCGCGAAGCTTGCCGCTGTTGCGCAGGGCGGTGACATTGCCGGTGACCGCGCAGTCACCCAGACTGACCAGCACGCGGCTGCGCTCGCGCACCTTGAACAGCAGTTCCAGATTGTCGACGTTGGCCACCGCCCCTTCCACCAGAGCGATGTCGACCCCTGCCGGGTATTCCTTGGCATCGACCAACGGGCCGTAAACCAGGTCGACGGCAGCGCAGAGTTCCAGGAGGCGCTCGTCGAGATCGAGCAGGCTCATGTGACAGCCGGCACACCCGCCGAGCCAGATGGTGGCCAGCCGCAATTTGCGCTGCGCCGTCATGCGCCCCCCTCCCCTCTGCCGTTGCCGGTACAGCGCCGGCGCTCCATGACCTGCCGCAGATGAGTCTGATCGCGCAGCATCTCCCCCGAGGTCGCCCCCTTGCGGGTGAGAGCCCCGGTCGGGCACATCTGCACGCACTTGCCGCAGTCGGTGCAGCTGGTGCTCTTCCCCCAAGGCCGGTCGAGATCGACCGTCACCCGGCTGGTGATGCCGCGCCCGCTCACCGCCCAGGTGCAGGCCCCTTCGACTTCGCTGCAGGTCCGCACGCAGCGGGTGCAGAGGATGCAGCGGTTATGGTCGAGGCTGAAGCGCTCCTGGCTGGCGTCCAGCTTCAGCGCCGGATGCAGGTAGTCGTAACGCACATGATCGACGCCGAGGCGGGCCGCCATCTCCTGCAGCTCACAGTGGCCGCTGGCGATACAGATCGCGCAGGTGTGGTTGCGCTCGGCCAGCAGCAGTTCGACGATCATCCGCCGCCAGCGCAGCAGCCGGTCGCTCCCGGTCTTGACTTCCATCCCCTCCCTGGCGAGGGTCAGACATGCCGCCAACAGCTTCCCCTGCCCTTCGATCTCGACCAGACAGAGCCGGCAGCCACCCCACGGGGTCAGCCCCTCCAGATAGCAGAGGGTGGGGATGACAATACCGTTCTCCCGAGCCACCTCCAGCAGAGTCTGCCCGGCGCGCCCGCTGACCAGTTGCCCGTCCATATGCAGGGTGATGACCGACATCAGAAGGCCTCCCCGTCGAGGCGCCCGGCGGCGATGCGGTGCATCAGCTCATCGGCGAGATGGGTTACCGGCACCTCGGTCATGCGGCAGACCCCCGCCGGGCAGCGATGCTCGCGAATGTGCGCCAGGTATTCGTCGCGGAAATAACGCAGGGTGCTGAGCACCGGATTGGGAGCCGTGGCACCGAGGCCGCACAGGGAGGTTTCCTTGAGCAACTGGCAGGTTTCCTCGAGACGGGCGAGGCCGCGTTCGCTGGCGCTGCCGTTGCTGATGCGGTCGAGAAACCGGTACATCTGCACCGTCCCCGCCCGGCACGGGCTGCACTTGCCGCAGCTCTCATCGACGCAGAAGTCCATGAAGAAGCGGGCAACGTCGACCATACAGGTCTTCTCGCTCATGATGATCAGCCCGCCCGAGCCCATGATCGACCCGAGCTCCTGCAGGCTCTCGTAGTCCATCGCCGCGTCCAGATGCTGCGCCGGGATGCAGCCGCCGCTCGGGCCGCCGGTCTGGGCCGCCTTGAAGGCCGTACCTCCCGGCAGGCCGCCGCCGATATCGTAGACGATCTCGCGCAGGGTCATCCCCATCGGCACTTCGATGAGGCCGTTTTCCACCACCTCGCCGCACAGGGCGAAAATCTTCGTCCCCCGGCTCTTCCCGCTGCCGAGTGCGGCAAGCTGCTGCGGGCCGTTGCGAAGAATGGCAGGGATGTTGCCGAAGGTCTCGACGTTGTTGATCACCGTCGGCTCTCCCCACAGGCCGTGCTCGGCCGGGTACGGCGGACGCGGAACCGGCTGGCCGCGCCGCCCCATGATCGACGCGAGCAGGGCGGTTTCCTCGCCGCAGACGAAGGCCCCGGCTCCGAGCCGCACGTCGATGCGGAAGGCAAAGGGGCTGTCGAGGACGCGCATGCCCAGCAGTCCCGCCCGCTCCGCGTCACGGATCGCCTTCTGCATGCGTTTCGCCGCCAACGGGTACTCGCCGCGCACATAGACATAGCCCTGGCTGGCGCCGGTGGCATAGCCGGCGATGGTCATCCCCTCGATGATACGGTGCGGGTCCGATTCCATCAGGGCGCGGTCCATATAGGCGCCGGGATCGCCCTCGTCGCCGTTGGCCACCACGAATTTCCTCGTCCCTGCTGCCTTGCGCAGCAACTGCCACTTCAGGCCGGTCGGATAACCGCCGCCACCCCGGCCGCGCAACCCGCTCTGCACCACGGCCTCGCAAACCTCTTCCGGGGTGAAGTCGGTCAAGGCCCTGGCCAGACCGGCATAGCCGTCGGCAGCAAGGTAGTGGTCAAGATTTTCCGGGTCGATACGCCCGCAATTTTCGAGGACGATGCGGGTCTGCCGCTGCAAAAAGGGGAAGTCAGCCGGCAGCCGATGCTCCGCGGACGGGGTTTGTCCCAAGTGACCGGCCAGTATCGAGCGGGCCAGTTCCGGGGACACCCGCTCGTAGATGGCATCGTCATCCCCCGGGCGCTGCACGGTCACCAGCGGCCCGCGGCTGCACGGCCCCAGGCAGCCGGTGGCGATCACCTCGATGGTGACCCCGGCATGCCGGGAAGCCTCTGCCTCGAGAGCCGCCCGGACCTCACCGGCCCCGGCGGCGAGGCAGGGCGAACTGCAGCAGACCAGCACCCGGCAGGGGAACTCCCGCTGCTGCTGCCGCAACTGCCCGGCGCGCTCGTGCAGATCCTGGCGATTCATGCCGGAGACTCCCCTTTGCCATGGCTGCCGGTGAGCACCGCCTCGACATGCTCGGCCACTCCCGCGACGGTTTCCTTCCCCAGCACCGTGCTGTCAACCATAAGCAGCGGGGCCAGGCTGCAGGTGCCAAGGCAGCGGGCGGTGCCGAGACTGAGTCGGCCGTCGACCGTGGTTTGCCCGGCCTGGATGCCGTAGGCGCTTTCGAGATGCCTGACGATGTCTCCGGCGCCCTTGACGTAGCAGGCGGTACCGGTGCAGACGATGCAGGTATGCTCGCCTTTCGGGCGCAGCTTGAAGGCGTGGTAGAAGGTGGCGACGCTGAAGACCTGGCTTTCGGGAAGCTTGAGGCGAGCGGCGATGTAGGCGAGGAGTTCGTCACCGAGAAACCCGTAGGTTTCCTGGGCGACGTGCAGCACTTCGATCAGGGCATCGGGGCGATACTGGCAGCGCTTCAGCGCCTGCTCCAGCACCTTGCGGCGCGGATCGTCGGCATGAACTGCAGCGGAATCTGGCGGTACCGACGTGGCTTCCATCTTGAACGCTCCGAGCCCGGTGAAGAGCATGGCCCTCAGGGTGAAAGCTTAGCACCGGCTAACGCCAATGCAAGCCATGTCACCGGGACTTGCCAGCAAAAAAACGGGGCGAAGACTGGTGTCTTCGCCCCGCACTTCCCCAATATCCTGGTCCCGCTTATTTGGCGCCGCGCACCTCATCCAGGCGCTGCCGGAAACGCTTGGCCCAGTAGTCGAAAGCATCCTTGGTATCGGTCCAGGCTCCGCGGAACACCATCTTGCCCCCCTGGCGCTTGTCGACGGCCGCAGCCAGACGCTCGCCGGTCTGGGCGTCGACCAATTCGAATTCGGTCTGCGCTTCGCCGGTACCGAGGTTATCGCCACTGATTGCCTTGGTCGCCCCGGAGGCGACGATACCAACCGGGACAATGGTCGACAGGGTGTTGGCCACCGGCTTGGACGGCTTCACCCCGGTGATGGCGGTACGAACCCGCAACACGCCGGGACCGGGCTGATCGACGATTTCATAGCCGCCCTTGACCGCAGTGAGCAGGGCGTTCTGGTAATAGTCGGTCAACTCCTTGAGCATGGCCGGGTCGATCTCGCGATACTCGGCGTTGTCGGCAAGAAGCACCATCACCCGGTCGAACATGATTTTGTTGTACTGCTTGAAATCGGCATTCGGCTTGATGTAGAGCAGGGCGGCGCGATCATCCCCACCCGGCTTCATCATGCTGTAATCGCCGAGAAATCCGGCCTTCTTCACATCGGTCATGCCGCTCGCCGCGCAACCGGCCAGCATGGCCAGCGCCAGCAGCAGCCCCATCCAGCACATCGCCCTTTTCATGGAATCCTCCTGTCAGGTTTGTCCGACTTTACCGTCGGAGTATGGTTACTTCTTCAGTCCGGAATCCTTCAACGCCGCATTGCAGCGCGCGCTGACCTTGGCCTCATTCTTGTCGAGACAGTCGAGCAGGCGCCCTTCGCCGGGCTTGATCTCGGCGCAGTTCTTCTTCAGGTCGTCCTTGCATTCGCCGATAGCGTAATTCAAGGTCGACAGCGTCTTGTCGAGTTGGTTGACCGAATCATAGACAGCGAACTCGCACTTCGGGGTCAGCTTGTCCTGGAAGGCATAGAGACAGGCGATGACCCGCCCATCCCCCGGCTTGACGTCCTTGCAGAACGTGGACAGTTCCTGCTTGCACCCTTCACTGAAGGTATCAAGCGACCCCTGCACCCCTTTGGTCAGGGGATCGGTAGCAGCAAGAGCAGGGAGAGCAACCAGCAGCAAAGCGACCAGCAACAGACATTTTTTCATCGTAAAAAAACACCTTTCTTTAGGATATGAGCCGAATGGCTCGCTGGAATCAACACCTTAGCGCAAAGCAAACATTCATTATCATAAAATTCAATAAAAGAGCAGGTGGTTCCGTTCGGTTACGGCGGCCCGCTGACCATATAAACGACCGTGCCACTCGAGTAGCCGCGGGTGTACCAGGTGCCGGTACAGTTGTAGTAGGTGGCACCGTTGGCCACGACCGCCGTGGTGGTGCATGGCAGCGTGGTCACATAGGTCGGCTGTGCAGCCGATGCCGCAACGACGCCGACTGTCGTGCCGATGACGGCGCCGGCGATGAAGGCATCGCCCTCGTCCCAATCGTCATGATGACCATAATGACCATCCCAGTGCTCGTCCTCGGCCCAGTCCTGCCAGTCCTCGCGCGCCTGGTTGCGCTGATTCTGCCAGTCCTCACGGGCATTCTGCCGATTATCCTGACGATTCTGCAAGTTGTCCTGGCGATTCTGCTGGCGGTCGCCGGACGCCGTCTGGCGGTTTTCCTGGCGGGTGCCGCGACTTTCCTGCCGCTGCCCCTGCCGTTCCTGGCGCTGCCCGGCCGTGGCCTGGCTCTGCCGCTGGGCAGCCGCGCCGCCCTGTTGACGGAGCCCGGAAGATTGCGCCGGCCGCTGGGCCGCCGCAGGCCGGGACGCCGATCGGGAGGAGAAGCTGCCGCCGCGGGCCGCGCTGCCGCGCGAGAAGCCACCACCGCC
>CAZRTZ010000032.1:0-32137 GCA_964603155.1 uncultured Geobacteraceae bacterium
AGTGGTTGAGTGGTTGAGTGGTTGAGTGGTTGAGTGGTTGAGTGGTTGAGTGGTTCGACTTTACAACTCAACGACTCGACAACTCAACGGGTTATCCACCGAGATTGACAATTTACGCCCGCGGCGACTAAAGTTAAAAAATATCTGCGAAAGGTACACCGCTTGCCCAACCCGCTCGATCCCGCCCTGCTCGGCATCCTGTGCTTCGCCCTGTTCAGCAACATTCCGCTGGGCTACCTGCGCACCAGCGTGCCGCGTTTTTCCGTGCGCTGGTTCGTCTACATCCATCTCTCGATCCCGTTCATCATCGGTCTGCGCATCGCCAATGGCATCAGCTGGCATGCCATCCCCTTCACCCTGGCGCTGGCGGTGGCCGGTCAGTTCATCGGCAGCCGCGCCAAGAGCTGGCTGCGCCCGTGAACCGCCCGCGCCGGCCGCGCATGCAGCGCGCGGCCAAAGCCGGCGACCTGCTCGACAGCCTGTTGCAGGGGTGGGGGCTGGACGAGCGCCTGCATCAGTACCGGGCCGTCCTCCTCTGGGACGACGTGGTCGGGCCGCAGATCGCCGCTCGCACCCGCCCGGAGCGCATCCGCGATGGCGTGCTGGAAGTCTGCGTCGACCAGCCGGTGTGGATGCAGCAGTTGCAGCTGCTCAAGCCGCAACTGCTGGCCAAGCTCAACCGGCAGCTCGGCGATGCGCCACTGCGGGACATCTTCCTCAAGCGCGGCAAGATCACCGGCAGGGCGGCGACCGGCACCACCCCCTCCGCCCCCTCCTGGCGCACGGTGACCCTGTCCGGTGACGAGGAAAACGATCTGCAGAACTTGCTGGCGGGGGTCGCGGATCAGGAACTGCGCAGGGGGCTGGAGTCGCTGCTGGTTAAGCAGTTGAAATTGTCAAAAGCACAAAGACAAAAGGCGTCTCACACAGAGAGCACAGAGTAAAGCAAATCATTTGATTTTTAACCAAAAAGTGCTTCTCCTCTTTGGTCTCGAGTGAGCGCAGCGAACGGGCGTGAGATCGATTTTTTTGCAAGACAGCCGGTCAAACGCCCGCGAAAATCTCCTCCATCTCCTCCGTATAATTCCGCCCCGCCCCTTCCCGGTACATGATGAGCGGCGCCTCGACGGCAAGACCGGGACCGGCATTTTTGCGCCCCTCGACCAGGGCCAGCTTCGCCGGCGCACCGGCGCGCGCATGCACCAGGCGCAGCCGTTTCGGCTCCAGGCGATAGGTGCGCATCTCGTCGAGCAGTTCGGCCAGGCGCTCGGCCAGGTAGACGATAAAGAAACGGCCACGGTTGTCGAGCAGGAAAGCGGCGCCACGCAGGAAATCGGTCAGGCCGCCCGCCAGTTCATGGCGTGCAGCGCCGCGTTCCACGCCCGGCGCCACCCGCCCGTTGCACGGCTTGCGGTAGGGGGGGTTGGTCACCACCGCGGCGAAACTGCCGGGCGCAAACGCCTCGGGCAGGTCGCGCACATCCGCCCGGACGATGCGCACCCTCCCCTCCAGGCCGTTGAGCGCCACGCTCTGCGCCGCCCGCGCCGCCATCTCCTCCTGTACCTCGAAGCCGACGAATTCTCCGCCCTTGCCGCTTCGCGCCAGGAGCAGCGGCAGGATACCGCTGCCGGTGCCGAGATCGGCCACCCGCGCGGTCGCGGGGAGCGTGGCGAAGGCGCTCAGCAGAAAAGGGTCGACAGAGTAGCGATAGCCGGCGGGGGACTGGAGGATGTGCAGGGGAGAAGTCACGGACCGTCGAGAGCTTCCTGAAGTTCCTGGATATCGAGAAGGTCGACAGGACGTCCTGCCAGGCGTTTGACGGCGATCAGATGCTCGGCGCGGGCCACAGCGACGGGTGTCCCGTCGAGAACGATGGTGACGGCCCCGGCAACCGCCTGCCGATATTCATCCCGGTCCGCCAACAGCAGGTCGAGAATGGCCACGCGACCAGGGAAATCCTCGGCTTCCACCAGAATACGCAAGAGCGTTACCTTCGGGAAATGCCGGAGAGGGGAAACCTGGATCACTTCAAAGGCTTGCCGCAAGATTATTTCCAGCCCCGGCAAGTCCGCCTGATCGACGGCGACGATCAGATCGACATCTTCGGTGGCACGGGGACGGGACAACATCGACACCGCCAGCCCTCCCACCAGGCAGTAAGGGACGCTGGCGGCACTAAGGGCGCCGGCAGCCGCGCGCAGAACCCCTGTCAGTCCACGGGCAACATCCATGACCGTTCCTTGCGGCGCAATATCTCCAGACCGATCTGGCGTTCCGCTTCCTCTTCACTGAACTCCGGGTGACGCGCACGCATCCAGGCAAGTTTAAGTTCGAATACCGTGTTGGTAATCGCGCCACTTTTGGCGAGGTTTTCCTGCATGCGCTCAGTCATCCTGCCCCCTGTGTAAATCCCGTTCTGGAAAAACAATAACGCTGTTGCCGATCATTTCCAAGACTTTGCGCGGGAAAAACCAGTTCACCGAAACAGTACCGCCTTTTTCATGGCGAAGTTGACGACGAAGACCGCCCCGGTCGCCCCAATCTTGGCCATTGTATAGTGCAGCCCGGCGTATTCGACACCGGCCCAGATCAATCCCTCGTTGAGGGCCAGGCCGACCAGGGTCAGCAGGAAGAAGATGGTGAACTCGTGGTGCACCCTGGTCACGCGGCGGCGCGTGAAGACCCAGCGGATGCTGAGCAGATAGCCGGCCGTCAGGCCGACGCCAAAGCTGAAGAGGTTGGCCACCAGGTAATGCAAATCAGCCAGTTCGGTCAACGTGACCAGCACTGCCAGATCGAGACCGAAGACCAGGCAGCCGGCCCAGAAGTAGCGTAAGAATTCGCGGTTCAGCAGGGGCGAGGACATGGGGCGTGGAGGCTAGCCGACGATTTCCGTCAATCCATCGACAATTCGGGCCAATTCTTCCGGAGCAACCTCCACCAGCTTGCTGCCAATGCGTTCGACACTCAAGGTCCGGATCTGGCTGATTTTGACCCATGAGGGCTTGGGCAGCAGCCCTTCGGGGAGGAGCAGAGTCAAGGGAAAGCCTGCACGTTGCGGCTGGCTGGTGATCACCAGGGCGATGACTGTCCCTGAGCGGGCGTTGAACACGTCATGACTGATAACCAATACCGGCCGCAGCCCTCCTTGCTCACTGCCGCGTACCGGATTGAGATCGGCCCAGCGAATCTCCCCCCTCAGTATTCGGGCCATGCGGACAAGTCCTCCCCCACCCCTTCATCGGCAAGCGCCTGCTCAAAAATCGGGTCCAGGGTCGCACATTCCCGAGCCAACCGGGACTGGCTGAGTCTTGCCAGTTTTTCCTGCAAGGCCAATTCAACGACCCGGCTGCGACTCGGGAACAGTCGCCGTGACACCAGGCTATCGACCTCCTGCAGGGTCACTTCGTCGAGGGTAACCGCAACCTTATGTTTCCCCATAATCCACCTCCATCAGGTATGACAATAAATCATACTGAATTCAAAATCAATCAACGCGCGAAAAATCCCAGCACCTCCTCGATCACCCTTTCCTGCGCGCCGTCCTGATCAAGGCCAACCCACAGAGGGAGACGCAGCAGGCGGTCGCTCAGGTCACAGGTGACCGGCAGGGGGCCGTGCACCCGGCCGAAACGCTGCCCAGCCGGTGCCGAGTGCAGCGGCACGTAGTGGAACACTGCGAGAATTTCGCGCGCCTTGAGATAGGCGAGCAGGGCGGTCCGCTCTTCGAGACTTTCGACCAGCAGGTAGTACATGTGGGCGTTGTGCCGACAGTCAGCGGGGATGATCGGCCGGCGCAGCCGCCCCTGCTCCTCGAGATCAATGAACGCCGCATGATAGCGGGCCCACAGCACCAGACGCTCGGCAGTAATCCGCTCGGCCTCCTCCATCTGCGCGGCGAGGAAGGCGGCGATCAGTTCGCCGGGGAGGTAGGAAGAGCCGACCTCCACCCATGTGTACTTATCGACCATACCGCGAAAGAACTGGCTGCGGTTAGTCCCCTTCTCGCGGATGATTTCGGCCCGCTCGGCGAAACGCGGGTCGTTGACCAGCAGCGCCCCACCCTCGCCAGAGATAATGTTTTTGGTCTCATGGAAGCTGAAACAGCCGAAGGCGCCGAGAGCGCCGAGGGCCTTCCCCTTATAACTCGCCATCACCCCCTGGGCGGCATCCTCGATGACCAGCAGCTTATGCTTGCGGGCAATCGCCATGATCTTATCCATCTCGCAACCGACTCCGGCGTAGTGCACCGGCACGATCGCCTTGGTGCGCGGGGTGATCGCCGCCTCGATCAAGGCTTCGTCGAGGTTCAGCGTATCCGGGCGGATGTCGACGAAAACCGGCACCCCGCCGCGCAGCACGAAGGAATTGGCGGTGGAGACGAAGGTGTACGACGGCATGATCACCTCGTCGCCGGGGCCTATGTCGGCAAGCAGGGCCGCCATCTCCAGCGCCGCCGTGCAGCTGTGGGTCAGGAGCGCCTTGTGGCAGCCGGTCTGGCGTTCAATCCACGCATGGCATTGCTTGGTGTAATAGCCATCACCGGCCAGCATATTGCGATGATGGGCCTGACTGATGTACCAGAGTTCCTTGCCGGTCATGTACGGTTTGTTGAAGGGGATCATGGCGGGGTTCCTGGGATTGGTTGAGTCGAGAAGAAGACACCAGCGCGCCCCCTATCAACTGATGTTTTTGGCCAGACGGCAGACAAGTTAGTACAAACTGCACCCCCGAGAGGGCACAGTTGATTGGGCAAAGCAAGATCACTTGTCGGTCTTAATTCCAACTTCATCCAGTATTTTTCTCGTAAACATAAGTGATCCCTCCGCAGTAAGATGTCCTTCATCGAAGGCCGTTAGTTTATAGCCGCTTTGAGTTGATATTACAGAGGGGCAACTATCCTCTTTACAAAGTTTTTCCAGTGGCAGAAATACCTTAACTCCATAAATTTTTGAAATCATTTTGATTTCTTCGTCAATGTACGCCATATCGTTTCGCACTTTTCCCAAGGGTGTGTATAGCTCGGCATTAATTTTTTCGTTTTTCTCAAATAATATATTAGGCAATTTATTCGTCCAATATGGCAATGTGCCAATTATGATAATGTTGCTGCCTGGTGCTTTTTTTGATATTGCTATAACTGTATTTATAAATTCATGTCTAAATTCTTTTCCCCAGTAAAATAGCCATGATGAGCTCAAAATTATATTTTTTGGTGAAGCGTCCTCTATCAAATTCAATGCGAATTGATTGATATCTTTACACTCACGATCATCTTGCTCGCTCAGGTCAATAATAGGTGGGCATCTACTAGCTGTTATCTGGATAATGCCTTTTAAATGTTTTCTGAAGCCGTATGACAGGGATGCGGCATGTGAATCACCCCACACCATTGTTAAATTGCTGCCTTTTAATTCAAGGCATTCCTCGGAGAAATCACTGCTATTCTGTCCGATCCCAAGGAAACAGCTTCCCGTCCTGTAAATGTCATTATATTTATATTGGTGGTATGCAAGAATTTCTCTTTGCTCTTTTGTATATCTTAGCTCATAAGCGGCAAGCCCCGCCGTCGCGAAGGAAATGGACCCGACGACGGCGAAAGCGAACACTTTTTTTCTGCTTATCAACTGTTTATCCCGAAACGGAACCTCGACAAAGCGCCAACTGAGATAGGCAAGTCCAACCGAAAGCGCCGCCAACATGAGTAGCACATCGACGCTTGGCTCCCCCTCATTTATGAGACGAGCGAAGGAGAACATCGGTTGGTGCCATAGATAGGCGCTGTAGCTGATCAGTCCAATACCGACCATGAGCTTCATGCCGAGCACACGACCGACGACTGTTTTCGACGTCGAGAAGACAATGATAAGTGCTGTTCCAACCGTCGGAGCTAGCGCGTAAAGACTCGGGAAGGGAGTGCCCTTGTCGAACATGGCGACTGAGTAGCATATAAGGGCCAGACCTAGGGCGCCTAACAACTCGCTCGCAATTTTGTGAGAGGCGATGAACTCGGTTTGCTCCCGTCGATACAAAAAGTAGAAGCCGACGAGCGCACCGATCGCTAGTTCCCAAAAGCGCGTCGGCAGCAGGAAAAAGTTGGCTGAAGGCTCGTTGTACGCCGCCCACTGCGCCAGGGCCAGGCTGGCGGCCCCAACTGCGCCGAGCGCCCCGAAAATCCACCTCTTGCGTAACTTCCACAAAGCTATAAGGAAAAGCGGAAATAGCAGGTAGTACTGTTCCTCGACGGCTAAGCTCCACGTATGGAGGAGTGGTTTCAACTCCGCCGCAGTGTCAAAATAGCCACTCTCGCTCCAGAATAGAAAGTTCGACGAAAAGACTGAGACTGCCGCTACGCTCTCAAAAAAATCCTTGAAATGATTTGGCAGACGTATCAGCCAAGAAAAGGGTAGACAGCAGAGCATCACGAAAAACAGCGCGGGAAGGATACGTCGAGCTCGCCGCTCGTAGAAGGTGACGATCGAAAACTTACCCTTGTTCATGTCGGCCAGGATGATCGACGTGATCAAATAACCACTGATGACAAAGAATACGTCGACGCCAACAAAACCGCCCTCAAACGCCTTGAAGCCCGCGTGGAAGAGGATCACCGGCAGGACCGCGACAGCCCTGAGCCCGTCGATTTCTCTACGGTAATTCATCAAATCACCTCAACATTGTTTTCTGGATGATGATTTTTTCTGTAGAATCGGGCGCTGAAAAATGAACCGTGAAAGTTCCCGCGGAATTGGAGAGTAGCTCAAAGTCAAATGATCCGTCAAAGCCCTTGGCTGACGGGCTAGATCCTTGAGCCTTTCCCTTAGAAAGTTAGCAAGGAGCATCCCCGTGAACGATGCTCTCGATTTGACGCACAGCCCGTCTTTGCTTATAACGACTGAAACCTCATGATTCAGAAAAGAGCCCCGGTGAGACCCCTCGATCAAATTGGCGAAAAGCCCTCTCTGTTTCTTGTCGGCAGCCTGTTCGCCACCGTATTCGCCGCGTTTCTTTTCCTGCACGCAACCCAGCCGATTTTAGACCCTGATTTCTGGTGGCACCTCAAGACCGGCAAGATGATGGTCGAACAGAAGGGGCTGCTGTACGCCGACCCGTTCACATTCCATGCCGGCACGGAAGCAACCTCCCGCGAATCAATGATCCTCAAAGGCTACTGGCTTTGGCAGACAATCGCCTACGGTCTCTATGCGCTGCTCGGATTCAACGGCATCTTTCTTCTCAACCTGTTAGTCATCGGCGCCATTGCCGGCACCATGACCTTCCGGATGTATCGAAGCCAGGTCGCGTTGTGGCTCTCCGCCCCCCTGCTAACCGGCACCTTCATTCTGCTCAGAAGTTACCCGCCGGAGCGCCCCCAACTGGTCTCCTTTTTGCTCGTCACTCTTTTGGCAGGGGTACTGACCCAACTCCGAAAAAGCGGCAAAGTGAGTTGGCAAATCCCGGCACTCATGTGCCTGTGGGCCAACCTCCACGGCGGCTTCGTGGTCGGCGTCATCATGCTTGGCTGCTTTGCGGCCGGTGTCACACTGCAGTACCGAGACAACCCTCCGGAAAGGAAACGTCTGCTGACTTGGACGCTGGCAGGAGCCATCGCCTCATTGGCCAACCCGAATGGCGGACTGGCGTTCATCGAATTGTTCAATTTCGTCGGCAAACCGCTCCAGACCAACATCATCGAATACCGCAGCACCTGGGCCGAATTCAGCGAAGGCTCGAAAACCGTCATCGTCCTGTGGGCGGCAATTCTTCTCTACGGGGCGGGCACCCTCCTGCGGCGGAGGTTTGACTGGCCGGAAGTTCTTGTCGCTGTGGCCCTCGGCATCCTCTCCGTCAAGCACATGCGCAGCGTAGCCTTCTTCCCACTGGCCATGCTGCCGGCAATCGGCCTCACCTGGCAGGAACTCTTCCGGGATCGGCGGTGGCGGTTGCCGGCCTGGTTCCAGCTGCTGACCATCGCTGTTGCTGCGCTGCCACTGCTGTGGCTGGTTGCGAACCAGTGGAAGGAACGTCGTTTCGACCAGAAGGTCCTAGCGATTTACCCGGAGGCGGGGATTGATTTCCTGCTGGAGAGCGGGATGCAAGGGCGGATGTTCAACAGTTACGAGTACGGCGGCTACCTGGTGTGGCGCCTGGCTCCCGGCATGAAGGTCTTCATCGATGGCAGAGGCCTCAACGAACAGATCTTCTCCGATTACCAAAAGATCAGTCTCGCCTCGCTGACCAGCATCAACGGCAGAAAAGAATACCAGGCGCTCCTCGAACGCTACCAGGTCGACTACGTGTTCCAGCCGATCTACGATGGCTACGGCAATGTCCAGCCGCTGATGAAAGCCCTGTTGTCAGACCCCTGGTGGGTGCCGATCTACCTCGACACCCAGGTTTACATCCTGGCGAAGGACTCCGTGCAAACCCGCGCCGCCATCGATGCTCATGCCATCGACAAGGAGGATTTCAAAAATCGCCTGCTTTTGATCTACAGCTATCTGCACCGCGCCCAGCCAGAACAAACCGCCTACCGGGTGGCACGGGCCGGCCTGCTCATCTACCTCGGCAGCTACCAGGAAGCCCGCGCCGAAATCGAGGCTATCGAGCAGGAGTCTCCCGCCGACCAAGCCCTCCCCGCCTTGCGCAAGGACCTGCATCTACTCGCCGGCCGTCTCCGGCGATAAGTGGATTTCCTTCAGGCGCAGGGCAATATTTCCCAACATCCCGCGAGACACCCCTTTTGGGGCACGCTATCCCAAAAGAATCTCCCAAGGGGTATTTTCAAGAAGATCACGGCGCGTGTTCTCGCGCACGTCGTTATCGTAGCAGTCGACCGGATTGTAATCATCGCGGAGGATTATTGCCGGTTCATCAGGAGGGATTTGGTATTGCTTGGAGAAATAAGTCAGCACCTCCTTGCGGGCTATTGGATGGATGGCAAAGCGTAACGGGTAATCAGCAGGCAGGTCCACGGGACTCCCATCGTAAGCGACGACGTTGATGTTCCCCATCCACTGCCCGGTCCCCGGATCGAAATTCGGGTAGAGTTCCACCTGGTCGTAAACCTCGCGCAGGGTCTTGACGAGTGAGGCCGTCATGAGCCGATCGCCCAAAAGACGCCCATGGAAGTTTATCGACAGCACCCCGCGCGCGGTCATTCTCGCCTTCGTCAACTGCAAAGCTTCCAAACTGATGACATGCACGGGAGCGGCTTCGCCGCTGAAAACATCAAGTATCACATAGTCGTATTTCTTATCGGTACCGGCCAAATACGCCCTCGCATCCTCAACATATTCCTGCCCGTTGACCTTGACGCCGAAGTAATCCTTGGCCACCCGGAACACTTCCGCATCGATATCGACAGCATCAACTAAAATGCCTCTTTCTTGATACCATTGGGGAAGAATCCCGGCGCCCATCCCCACCACCAGACAGGTTTTCCCTTCGGGATAGATCCCATAAGGGATTATTCCGGCGAGGTAAAAATATGGGTAGGTTGGTTTCCTGTTGACCATATCCATACCACCTTGTACAGCACCATCCAGGATCATTTCACGAACATGATTAGGGCCATAGGTATAATCAACAACCTTAAGGTTTCCATAGTGGGAGTCTACGCTGGAAACCAACGTTGCCAGCGTCCCATTGGGCAGAGTCGCCTTTACCTGCCCCCCTTCACTGATCGAGCCAAGTCCCAGAGGTACCAGCAGCAGCACCATCAGTGAGAAACGCCGGCGCAGAAAGGCAAAGTAAAGCGCGGACATCAAAATCAGCAACCCACCCGTCAAGAGGAAAACCTTATTTACCCCGACAAAAACGATGAGAAAAAATCCGGTCAGCAGCGTCCCGGCGACGCTGCCAATGGTGGAGACGGCATAGAGGCTGCCGACGGTACGCCCCACCGCCTGCATGTCGCGAATAGCAATGCGCACCAGGTAGGGAGAAACACAGCCGAGGAGCAAAAGTGCCGGGCCAAACAGGAGCAGACTGCTGGCAAAGGCCCCCAGCCGCAACCCCATCGGTACGCACAGCAGCAGAATAGGCTTGCGCAGCACCGGGATCAGGCAGACCAGCACCCCGGCAATCAGGATCAAACTGTAGAGCCAGTCAGGGTGAGGATGGCGATCAGCTATTCGGCCGCCCAGAGCGTAGCCAAGCGCCAGGGCAATCATAGCCACCGCGATCAAAGACGACCAGACAAAGAGGCTGACCCCGAAAAAAGGTCCGATTACGCGAGACCCAAGCACCTCAATGACCATGATCAACGCGCCACACAAGAGCGCCGTGGCAAAGAGAATGAGCGTCTCAACGCGCCGGGGGATGGCCGCGAGCGGTTCAGTAGAATTATTTTCGGTCACAAGAGCCTCCGGAGTAGTTTGTAGTTTTTCAAAACAGTCCAAATCGAATCACGGCATCCAGACAGGCAGTGGCGAAGCACCACTCCATCTACAAATCTTCACAATAATAGAGATCATTCCCCAACAGGCAGACCTTGCCCTGGGAGTTTTTCATCAACAACTGCAAGTCATGAGGGTATTGAAAAAACCGTATATGAAGGTCAAAAGTGTATCGGTAGTTACGCTGTCGCGGCACCACAACAATCAACCGCTGGCGTGCCACGCGCCGCAATTCGGCGATTGCCCGCTCGATATCGACGACATGCTCAAGGGTATGCGCGGACACCACCGTATCAAAGGAATTATCTGCACAATCGATTTTCTCTATGGCCCCTTGCCGAAAACATAAGCGTTGCTCAAATGACTGAGCAGGAGCAATAAAATCCATGCCCGTCACGTTCTTGCCGGTTCGCCTGGCAATTTCCGCAGACAGGAAACCTTTCCCGCAGGCAATATCCAAAATCCTTTCACCAATCAGATCACAAAGAATTCTCTCGATGATTTGCGGCGTCAGATCGGTCGAGCGATCAAGGTGAACCTCCGCGGTCGTCCGGTAATAATCCAGCAACTCGTTACGATCCAACAGCGGCGCGCGCTCCTTGAAGCGCATGAAATTATCGGTCTTGTCCCGGAAGAGCAGCCACATTGCCGGGCGCATAAACCAGGCGGAGTCCCGCAACACCGGCGGTAGCAGGTTGTCGAGCGCCCAACCGATCCGCCCCGAAAGGTTACGGCTGATCTTCACCGCGGCCGGCCTCCCCTTCGATCACGCTTTCGACGATGTAAACCGGCCGCCCCTTGATCTCATCGAACAGAAAACCCAGATATTCACCGATAACACCGAGCACGATGAATTGCACGGAGAAGATGAAGGACATCAGCACCACGATAGTGGTGTAGCCGCTAATCACATGACCGAGCAGGAACTTCATCACCAGGCTGTAGATACCGACCCCCATGGAGAGGACCCCGAAGAAACCGCCCAGGAGCAAACTGGCGCGCAGGGGCAATTTCGAGGTCACGGCCATGGCGCTGACCGAGAGCGAGAGCAGCCTGAAGAACGAGTATTTGGAACTGCCGGCCGCACGCGATGGGGCCACAAACTCCAAGCTGACCCGGTTGAAGCCAACGCTCTGGATCAGACCGCGCAGGAAGCGGGTGCGCTCCCGATACTCGGTCATCAGCACCTTGCGCACCCGCGCCGAAACCAGGAAGAAATCGGAGGCGTTCACCGTGAAGTTCTGCGGCGAAATCAGGTTGAGGACCATATAGAAGAGCCGCGACTGCAAACGCTGCAGCCAGCCGGTGTCGGCGTTGTCGCGGCGGGCCATGGTTACGATTTCGGTGCCGCCCCGGAAGCATTCCACCATCGCCGGCAGCAACTCGGGGGGGTGCTGGAGATCGGCGTCCATGCAGATGACCGCATCCCCGCCGGCATGGTCGAGACCGGCGGCCATGGCGGCCTCGTGGCCAAAGTTGCGGGAAAGGTTGACGATCCTGACCTGGCGGCAGGAGGTCGCCAGAGCCCGCAGAATTTCGCGGCTGCAGTCGCTGCTGCCATCGTTGATGAAGATCACTTCGCTGGCAAAGTCAGCCGAGTCGAGCACCTCCGACAACTCCGTCCAGAAGCGTTCGAGCACCGCTTCTTCGTTGTAGACCGAAACGACAATGGAGATTTTCATGGCACTTCCGTAAATTGGCTCCCGGTTCGCGGCAGCCGCGGTTTGAACGGCGGTCGGAGGCAGGGCCGGCGACCGGAGTTCATTGCCCTGCCTTCAACTGCATCGCCAACCGATAATTCTGCTGATAGCGCGGGTTGTTGGGGTCAATCTGCACAGCCCGGCCGAAATAGCCAAGCGCTGCGTCGTAATCCCTCTGCCGCAGGCTCAGCCGTCCTAATTGGTCGAGAGCATCGGGGAACGACGGGTTCAGTTCCAGCACCCGGCGAAACTGCCGGGTAGCCTTTTCGGTTTGCTCCAGAGCCAGATAGGTCATCCCCAGGTTGAAATGTGCATCGTAGTAGCCCGGTGCCAGTTCGATCGCCCGGGAGAACGCCGCAGCGGCCCGGTCAAAATTCCCAGCCCGGAAGTAGTTGGCGCCCTGCCCGTTGTGCCCTTGCGGAACGCGAGGAGCATCGGCCACATAGACGTTGCGAAACACCACGTCGTCACGCCAAACCCAACTTTGCTGCCAGGATATGATCGCAAAAATCGACACCTGAATGATTGCGAAGACGATCACTGTACGGTGACTCAATGCTTGTGCTGCCCCATGATTCTCCAGGAATTTTGCGACAAGCAAACCTAGCAGAAGGCAGTAGCCGACGGCGGAGAAATACAGATAGCGGGTCGCCATCGGCGACGGCTGTGGCATGAACGGCACTCCGGAAAACAGCGCCAGGCCGATGAAGACCCAGCCCAGGCAAAAAAATATCCGACGATCATAGCGCAAGGCCAGCAACCATCCAAGCATTAGAAAGATTATGCACAGCAGCGGGCCGAAAACTGCCGCATCCCAGAACTCCCTGCGTATAGGGATGTCGTAGAAGACCTTCTGCCCGTAGGGGAAAACCAAAAGCCGGAGATATTCGGCAATCATCCCCGGCGCAGTCAGCAAGCGTTCGGAGAGCGGCAGGCCGCCGCCGGGAACGACCTTCAGGACCAGCGTTCGCACCCCAAAATAAAAGCCGGCTATCATCAGATAGCAGAAAAACCGCGTCAGCGAGCGACGCCCCTCCCATTCGAACAGTGAGAATTCCGCAATCAGGACCAGCATCGGGAAAACGATGACATCTTCCTTGGAGAACACCGCCAAAAGGTAGAGGACAATTGACCAGACAAGGAAAACCTGCCGCAGGTCTTGGCGATAGCGCAGGTAAAGATAAAAGGCCCCCAGGGCAAAACCCGCCGACATCAGGCCGCAACGGGCCGAGATCCAGGCAACGGGCTCGACGTTGACCGGGTGGACGGCAAAGAGCAGCGCAGCGAGCAGCGCCGGCAGTTGGCGATTTACGAGCCTTTGCGCGATCAGGAACACCAGGACGGCACTGGTGGCGTGCAGCAGCACGCTGATCAAATGATAGCCGGCCGGCTTCCCTCCCCACAGGGCATAATCGATGGCCATGGCCGCCATGAACAGCGGCCGGTAGGTATATTCGTCGGCACTCCCTGCGGGCCACATCCCCTTGGTGAACAATTCCGGAATATTTCCCAGGGAGTGCAGGGCATAGTTGCTGAGGATGGTGTTTTCATCGTCACTGACAAAGCCCATGCCAAAAGTCTGCGCATAAAGAGCGAGTGCACAAAAGCAGACGACAAGACCCGGAAACCAGAGACTTGTTCTTTGGCTTGCGCGGATCGATTTCATTTCAGCTCACGTGCCAAAGCCTGCGATTGAGCCAACTCCTGTTGAAAGTCCTGAGAACGAAAGCGCTTGACCCCATCAAGGAAAACCTCGGCCGCTTCACGGTGGCGGCCTTGGGCCTGCAATATCTTCCCATACAAGAACAGGCTGAAACCTGACGAATTACGATGTGGCCCGATAATTTCCAAAGCTCTCTCGGAAGCGCCATCGAGATAATAACAGTAGCCGAGCAAGATCCTGTCGAAATCACCCCGCTGGCTATCGGGTAAGCGCAACAGCTCATTCATCAGCCCTTTGTAGTAATCGGTCTTTTGTTTAAAGATTTCCTGATAGGTCTGGAAGTCGGCGTTGGCAACCAGATATTTGTATTCATCACGGTCAATGACCTTTTGATATGGCCCACCCTTCCGTAAAAACACATAGCTTTCACGATCGGAATAAACCATCGCCCATTCATAATTGACGAAGAGCCCCGAGGCCCCATGCGGGTTAAACTGGAAATTCGCATAGCGCCGCAATACAATCACTTCAAAACCGAAACGCTGCTGCAGCTTTGTCATGACCGCCCGGTCCAACGCGTTTTTATAGTCTTCGAGAAGATCCGGAGGGAGCACACCCCGCCCATCGATGAACACGGTCAACTCCGGCCAGCCATACCAAGAAATCGCCTGACCGTCCTCAAAGACGTTGAAAACCCGCCCCTTGATCCCGTTGGCGCGTAAATAATCAACGGCGGCCTCGTGATCAATCGGGACCGCATAGCCGACCCCGAAACGTTCCGTGGAGATCACATCACGCTGCAACGGATAAAAACTGCCGGCCTTAAGAACCGCAAGGCCGAGCAGACACAGCGCAGTAATGACGGTTGTCGCCGAATGTCGCAGCACCCCCTGCCAGCGTTGGCAGAGAATCACCAACCCGCGACCGACAATTGGAGCCTGAACCAGGCAGAAAAATGCGAAGAAACGCACCGCCGTCAGCCCCAGGCAGAGAACCGCAACACTGATCAGCAGGTAAGGGATCGCCCGCCGGCGCAAAGCCAGCACCGAGATGACGAGCGACGCGGCAAACACCGGCCAGATGATCCACAACTCCTTGGTCCGTGGCGGCATCAACTCGGAGATGCTTTGCCGGTACCAGTCGCTCCCCATGACGTTTTGCCCGTATTGGAACTGGCCAATACCGTTCGGGTTGCACAGCGCCGCCAGCAAAGACAGCCCGGCCAGCAGGGCCAGCGACTTGAGCTTGCACAAGGCTCGACCACGCGCCGCGGCATCCTCGGGACGGACCACCTCCACTCCGAGATAGGCAGCAAACGCGGCGAAAGGTACGACAATAAGAATCACGCTGGAATGGATGTTCCCCCAGAGCAGCGCCACCAGCGGCAAAAACCAGAGACCGCGCCGCTCGCCAGTAAAGATCCACCGGCCCAGCAACCAGACCTGGGTGGCAAAGAACAGGTAGAGCAGCAGTTCCGGCCGCGGGACAAAACGGTCCTCCGCCAGCAGGAGACCGGCACCGACCGCCAGAGCCGCCAAAACATGATGTTGCTCGCCGCTTAACAAATGCGCATCCCGGTAAAGGCAGTAGGCCAGGAGCACAACACAGCCCGCGATGGTGACAGACAGAAGCACCGCACCGCCGCTCAATTTGAACAAAAGGAAACAGCTGACCGCAAACAGCCAGGAAGTGTAAAGAAACGGCGTCTCTGCCGCCGGATAGCAGAACGGCTCGAACTGCGGGAATTCCTTGGTAGTGACCAAGAATTTGCCCAAAGCCAGATGCAAAAGGGCGTCGACATCGGTGATTTGCTTCAAACCGAGCATGAACGCGCTGATCAAAACACCGAGCAGCAGCAAAAGAGGCACGGCCTTCAATGAAGAATTGCGCATACGACCCACCTGACCGAGAAGATAGCCAGCCAACGCCAGACCCTGCCGGCATCCAGAAAAAGCCTATTTGCGAGAGAGAACAGCCAAAAATTGCCACTTCGGGCGGAGCAACCGACGCAGAACCGGCAAATGATCGTATAGCCGGAGGCCGACCGTCAAGCTGTCTAGGCCAAGGCCAACCGCTTCAACCAGCTTAACAAAACGCTCCCGGGTAAAGTAGCGTCTCGGCAAAGGAACCCCGTAGCCCCAGTTGCCGAGGAAATCCATCCCCCATAATGCCAGGCGCGAAAACCAGGAGTATTCCAGGTGATCCTTTACCAGCACCGTCCGTGCCACGCGCCCGGCCTCAGCAACCAGCGCGTCGGCATCATGCTGAACATGATGCAGGACATCACAGAACAACACCAAATCAAAGCTATCGTCGGGGCAAGGGATATTGACCCCATCGAACCACTGGTACTTCTCCCAACGCGGGTCATCGACCAGGTGTACGGGCAGCGGATAGATATCCACACAGCGCCATCGCGTTGCCGGCGCCAACTCGGCAATGCGCTCGGCCAACGCCATGTCGCCGCAGCCGACGTCAAGGCAGAGGACCTTTCCCGTGGGGTGGCGCTCACCGATCATCGCGGCAATCTGCCGGGCCAGGATCTCGATCCTGTGGTTATGAGACAACTGACGGTGCGCAGAAATCAGCGCTTCGCTAAGCGCCCCTTTTCCCTTGCCGGCGATCGGGGAACTCATTCGTTGACGGGAAGCGCCGGTTCATGGCCGCGAGTTCGGAGAAATAGGATGGAAAGCATAAAACCATTGAACCCTCCCTGAACCGCAAAGGTGATCAGGGCCAGCGCAGGAATCATCTGACGCATCGTCACCTGGTAGTCGAGCGGGGCGAAACCGCTGCGATACCAAGCCAGAAAAACCGAGGCAAACCCCAGGGCTCCAATTAGGCCCAAGACGAGGCAGGCGACCAGTAGCCGCTCCAGAGTCAGACGCCGTACAAAGCGGTCGAACCGGGCATCGTACGGGAGAATCCCGTGCAACCCGCTGTAAAGGTGGGCAAAAATTCCGGTAAACACAACTTGGGTTCCTAACATGGTCAGGAACGCCATGACCAGCATGGTATGCACGTCCAGGGTCGCGGCCCCAACATGCAGCACCCCCCGGGAAAGAACCAGTTGACCGGCCAGCCCCAGGGCCCCCATTGCCGCCCCGGGGAGGACAAACAGCCAGGTCGGCGCATGCAGCAACATGAAGCGCAAGTGGCGCCAGCCATCGCGCCACCGCCGCAAGTGCGGGCTCCGGCTTCTGCCGTCCTTATACAGCGTGATCGGCACCTCGGCCATACGCAGACCGGCGAGGCGCGACTTGATAACCATCTCCGAGGCCCACTCCATGCCGGTCGTCACCAGACCGATCGCGAAAACCTTATCCCGCCGGAACGCACGCATCCCGCAATGAAAATCACTCTGCTCGATGCCGAAAAGGATCTTGCCGATGGCCGTAAGCACGGGGTTGCCGAGATAGCGATTCAGAAACGGCATCGCGCCAGGCATGATCCGCCCCTTCAAGCGCGTCCCCATGCAGACGTCAGCCCCTTCCCGCAACTTCACCAGCATCGGCAGGGCTTCGTCAAAATGGTAACTGTCGTCACTATCGCCCATCAGGATAAAACGCCCCTTGGCGGCTTGAATCCCGCACATCAGCGCGGCCCCGTAGCCGCGCACCGGACAATCGACCACCCGCGCGCCGTAACTGCGGGCAATCTCCTGACTGCCATCGGTCGAGCCATTATCAGAAACGAGAAGTTCCCCTTCGATGCCGTTCTCTTCCAGGAGGCGGCGGGCCCGCTCCAGGCAGGTGCCAAGGGTCTCGGCCTCGTTCAGGCAAGGCATCAAAATCGTCAGTTCTTTCATTTGAATTATTCGACAGGGCCTTTATCGACGTATCGCTGGCCCTGAAAGATCTCCCTTGGCATCTACTTTTAGGAACTTATCGCTGTTGGCAAGCAGCCTTGATCAGCGTCGCAACTGCATAATATTGCCAAGCACATCGGCAGAGATCCTACGCAATCGCTTGTGGTTTTTTCCCCAGGCGCGATCAACTGCCTCCACACAAAATCAATGTAGGATTTCAGCAAAATTAGTGCCAGCGCTAATTTTGCGAGCCCTGGCCGCGCAACTTCTCCATCTCGCGTAGTTTCTCCATCTGTCTTCGTTTGGCTGGAAGATACGGGTTCCCCGGATCAAGTTGCCTAACCATAGCGAAGTCGCGCTCCGCCTCCTCGTAGCGGCCAATGTAGCCGAGCAATTCGCCGCGGCCGAGGTACCGTTTGTGATTACGCGGATTCTTTCTGATTGAGTCATCAAATATCGACAGCATCTTCTGCAAGAAAAGCTGTTTGTCGATCCGATATTGATCAAGCAGGTAAGCACTCTGGCCATTGCTCCGCACGAGGATAAAGCTTTGCCAGTCTTGATAGATCGGCTGCCAATCCGCCTTTGTTAAGAGGAGTTTTAGCAACAGATTAATTCCAGTATTGTCTACTTCGGTGTTCATCACCACCACATCGATTTCATACTTGCTTAATAAAAATTCATATTCGTACTCGCCATTTACAATGGCAAACGAACCATCCGTGATTTTGTTGTAATCAAAAAACACCTGTTCGTCGATAGCTCTCGTGTCGGAGAAAAACTGGTATTGTGGTGACAATCGCCAGATCAAATACCCCCCCCAGGTAAAGTTATTCAGGATATTGCCTTTAAGTTGCACTTCCTGCATGAAATCGGCAAGTTGCTCCGGGTAGAATCGGTGGATTTCCCCTCCCCACCAGCCATCCCGTTTCAGTTCGACCACCTCCCGAACCACCGTGAGAGAGTAGAGCAAAAACAGGCCAGCCAGCAAGGCAAAGGCCGGCAGTCGCAGCTTTCTGAAAATCGGGCCGGCCGGCACAGTTGCCCCGGTTTCAAGCAGGTAGCCGGTCATTGGCAGCAACGACACGGCGACGAAAGCCACGTTGCGCATATAGGCCAGGCTGATAGCCAGCAAAAACATGGAGACCAGCCAGTCAGCAACCGGCCAGGGCCCCCGGCACCGCAGGAGCCCCCAAACGTGCGCCAACGCCAATCCCCACACGACCGCAATGATCTTTGACTGAGAAAAGATGGCAAAAGACGAACGATATTCTTGCACTCGCGTCACCATTCCGGAGTCGAGCGTCGCGAACAAACCCGTATAAAAAGCTGTCCCGTTCGGATTAAGATGGGAAAACAGCAGGCCGAGCAGGCACCAGCGAACGACCGCCCAGCGCCGCCCAGCATCGTGGCGCAGATCCCACAAACTGCCCGCGGCGAATAAGCCCAGCAGAATGCCGCCGACCACGACGCCGCCGTGGATGTTGCCCCAAACCGCCATCAGCGGATAGAGCCAGGGGGTGGGACGTTCGCCGCGCCGGGTCGCCACGAAAAAGCCGATCAAAAGGGCGGTGAAGAAAAAGGTCCATAGCGAGGGCCGCTCCAGGACGAAGAACTTCTGCATCAGGGTCAGGCTGGCCGCCGCCAGTGGCAGGGCGATCGCCGGGTGCACGCCGCTGCGCCGGAACGAGAAGCCGACCGCCGCGACCATCCCCAGCAGGGTCGCCAGGCAGAGCAGCCGGATGCCAGTCAGTCCCAAGGCGCTTTGCAGGCCGAACGCCGTCACCTCCCACAGCCAGTAGCCATCCAGAATGGTGCGTTCGCGGGCGGAGACCTGAGTGAGGTCGCCGGTATAGTTGAACGGATCGGCCGACAGCAACGCCTTGGACTGGGCAATCAGCTCTCCCGTCTTCAGATGCCACCACAGGTCCGGGTCGTAGAGCGGCTGCAGCAGACAAATGCCGGCCAGCGTTAACAAGCCAAGCACAAACAACGCGGTGATGACAACCTCCAGACGCGCCGTGAGTTTCGACGGGATCATCATCCATTCCCCTTAAGGTTTTGTAGCCACCAACAGCAGCGACCCACCCGCCGCGAAGCGCAGGCCGGCCCTGATCAGCCCGCACTCGACAGCCATTAGCGCAGCGCAGCCGGTGTTGACCAGCCCGCCCACGCGCAATTCGGCCAAGGGGTCGTAACTCTCCGCCCTCTCGGACAGACGCCGGCGCGACAGCCAGAGGGCCGGCAGCAACAGGGAGACAAACGACGTCATCATCTCGACCCGCAAACCGACCGCTTCCACCTTGCCTCGCAACTCATTGGCCGTATAACGCCGCACATGGCAGGCATATTCGTCCTGGGCGCTCCACAGCCAGGGGTGCTGTGGCACTGTCAGGAGCAGCCCGCCACCCGGGCGCAAGACGCGCTGGAAATTGTGCAAAACCACATCGTCCTCCGCGACATGCTCCAACATGTCGAAGGCCCCGACCACGTCGAATTCGGCGACGAACGGCAGTGCCCGGGCGTCGGCCTGGAGCAGTTCGACCCCGGGGATCCGCCCCGCGGCAAAGGGGAGCCCCTCGGCAAAGTACTCACTGCCAGCCAGGCGCAGGCGTGGGAAAGCCCGCGCCACACTGGCAAGGACGTAACCGGTGCCGCAACCGACTTCCAAAAGCGATTCGGCCGCCGGGAAATAGCGGCCGAGAGCCCACAGGATCAGGCGATTACGACTGCGGAACCAGAAGTGCCTCCCCTCCATTTCGGCCAGTTCCGCAAAGAATTCCGGCTGGAAACCGTCGCCACGTTCCGGTTGGGCAAAGGAAGGGAAGCCGTTGACTGCGGGGGGGACGCCGCCGCATGCCGGGCAGCCCCAGACGGCGGCGGTGAACTGCCGGTTGCAGGAGAAGCAGAACTTCACCACCTACCCCTGGCTGCCGATGATAATGCCGGCGACAATGCAGACCATGCCAGCGACCTTGGGCCAGGTGAGCGGCTCGTGAAAAAGGAACACCCCGGAGAGGACCACCAGCACGAAGGAGCAACTAACAAACGGATAGGCGTGACTCAAGGGGAGGCGGGTCATCGCCGCCATCCAGGCCAGGGAGGCGAGGAAGGCGGCGAAAAGCCCGCTGAGCATCCATGGGTTGAGGAGCGCCAGGCGCAGCAGAAACAGCCCCTTGTCAACCGATCCCGCAGGGAGCGGCCCGGCTTTAACCGCCTGCCACTTGATGACGATCTGACCGTAAACGGTAAAGAGGATCGTCAGGGCGATATAAAGATAGCTCATTGTTGACTCGGCCCTGGCAACGCCTCGCGCCACCCCCAGATATACCAGGGGGCATCGGGCCCGGCATGAAAGAGGAGGTCGAAAATCGTCACGGCGTGATCAAAGGGGGGATGGAACTGCGAATACTCCGGATAGCCAGCATAGTCCTTGAAGGCCAAGGCGATACCGGCCCCGGCAAACGCTTCGGGATCGATATAACTCTTAGCCGCCGGCCCGGAGAGATAATATTCGGCTTCAACCTGATTGAGCAGATCGATTAATCGATCGAGCTTCTTCCCCTGTGCAGGATAATCACGCGAGTCAGCGAAAAGCGTCGTTATGCCCAAGAATTCGCGGGCGATGGTCTTGATCAGAAAATGGTTCAGCCCTACCAAGGTGTCCCAACGCCGCCCGAGATAAACCTCATCAAGAAATTCGCGGTAGTGCCTGAAATGCGGAGCCTTGCCGTAATACTGGCACAGGGTTTTATGGTGCTTTTGCGCCCAGTGCGGATCGACCAACGCCACCTCGCAGGTCAGGCGATCGAGGCCTTGTCCAACTGGTACCGTCAACCATTGCACGCCGTTCGTAGTCTTGATCCGGTTGCGGTTGCGCCAGTCGTTCTTGGTATACTGCACATCGTCGTAAAATACGAACAGATCGACATCGTGGATGATGTCGAAGTAACCCTTCCAGGGGATATAGTTGGATTGCAGAATCGCGACCTTCTTCACCGGGCAGCCGACATTTGCCCCTTGAAAAGGGCATTGGCCTTAATAAAACTCGCCGGTGGCACGGAAACATGATCGACCACGACCGCACCGGCACCGACAAAACTGTGTTCGCCCACGGTCACAAAACCACAAATGGTGGCCGAAGGTGACACAAAGGTGTTACGGCCAATGCAGCTATCGTGATTAACCACAGCCCCCGGCCAGAGGACGACGGCCTCTTCAGTTCTGGCATTGCCATCGAGGGTGGCGTTGGCCATAATCACGCTCCCCTCGCCGACGTTTGCATGATCGCGCACGTAGGCGCGATCGTGGATCAGCGTTGCCAACCGGTAGCCGGCGGCCTTGACCCGCTCGAAGATTCGCCAGCGCGCCGCAAGATCGTTATAGCCAACCCCGAGAGCGACAACGTGACTCTCGGGGGGGCAAAGTGCGATCACCTCATCGAAACTGCCGATTATCTCCGCCCCGTCAGAGAAGTCATCGATGTAACCAGCAAAAGGGATTTTCTGATAATCGAGAAGATCCTTGATGATCAAGGCAAAGTCCCTGGAACCGTAAATCAGATGTTTCATAGGGTATCCCTTTGACCTGTCTCTCTCGCGACCAGAAACAACGGCTTCTTCGACAACTTAAAATTCATCCGTGCGAGATACTCACCAAAAATGCCGAGGATCAGCAATTGAATGCCGCCGAACAGTATAACCGCCGCCATCAGAGAGGCGAAGCCGCTGACCGTAATCCCGCCGAGGACACGAGCCAGAACAATCCATGCGAGCCAGAACATGCCAACCAGAAAAGAACCGAGCCCGATCCAGGATGCCGACTTAAGGGGCAGGTCGGAGAAGGTTACGAAGATGTTAATGGTATGAGCAAAAAGCTTGCGGACGTTATAATTGCTGCGTCCATGGGCGCGGGCTGCATGCTGGACCTCAACCGTGGCGTAATTGTTGGTCAGCCATGAGAGGTAGCCGTCGATAAACGGGAAAGGCGTATCGAACTCGCACAGCGCCTTGGCGATGTTACGATCGATGATGCGTAGCGAAGTATAAGTATGATTCAAGGAAGGAACGGCGACTTTAAACAGGCCGCGGGCCACCGCTGAGGTCAGGTTACGCCAAAGGGAGTGCGTGCGCTGGGGATAGATCCCGTAAATCAAGACATACCCTTCGCGGGCCTTAGCATATAGCAGCGGAATATCCTCTGGCCTCTGCTCTAAATCGTCATCAATGGTGACAACCCACTCGCCCCTTGCCTTGGAGATGCCACAGATCGTGGCTGCATGCTGACCGAAGTTTCGGCTTAACTGGACACCGCAAAACCGGGGATCGGCGGCAGCCAACTCCCGAATGACCTCCCAGGAGCGGTCTCCACCACAATCGTCGACCAGGATGATCTCGAAGTCAGGGGTGATGGTTGCCAGGGCAGCGGCCAAGCGTCGACAGAGCTCAGGCAGCGACTGTTCGGCACGATAGACGGGAATGACTGCGGAAAGATGGGGCATGATTAGAGGTTAATCGCGCGCAGCGCAGGTCAATGTTTCAGCTGTCGTCAAAAAGTCTTCTTGATGTCAATTTCCCAGCGCTGCTCTTTAACGGCCGCGGTCTCGAGGCAATCCTTGTCGGCTACCCCATATTCGTAGGCCACCTGAACCTGGAACTTCTCGAACGGGACCTCCGCCGTAACCCCATACTCCGTGACGTTGGAACCGGTCAGGCCGTAGTGCCGAAATTCGACCCGGGAAGAGATAGTCAGGAGTTGGTAAGGAAAGTAAGAGGCCACCAGCCTGAGACCTGCGTACCAAGGGGTGCCGTTAGGGCTCCGTTCACTGTCGATATTGGTGTAATGTTCGTAGAACAGATCCTGCTGGAGTTCGAAGATCCTGCGCTGCAGCCCGGATTCAGAAAACACTGTATAAGTCGCCTTTTGATCCACAAAAGCCATGCCAGTGCTGCCGGTCGTACCCTCGACCCAGACAAACCCGGCGGTGCCCCCCGTCGACCAGTTGCGCCGCGGCGAATAGGCGATAGTACCGACACTCGCAAAAGACCAGTCCGGGATCCCGGCCAGATATTGCAGCAGGCCGAGCTTCGACTGGTACACCGGATAAACCACGTCGTCGCCGGTAACATAGTTATTCAGCCAGCTCGCGGAGAGATCACGATCGTCATAGCGCAGATTGTGGCTCAGATTCAGCTGTGACAAGCGGCCCTCATTGCGGCTGATGAAATCGACATCCGCGGCAAAGCGGTGACGCAGACGCGGGCTGGAATTCAATTCCAGGAAGAGGTTGGTGAGCGAGCGCCAGGAGGTTCCGGAGACATCGTTGTCCTCCGAACTGGTGTTGCCGGCCGCCCCCGACAGTCTCGAACGCAGGTATTCGGTCGAGTCGGCCTTATAGTCACCGAAGCCAAGGATCAGCCGCTGGCTGCCGCCGAAGCGCAGCTCGCTGCTCGCTTGACGGTCGGCAGAAAGTGCCAGTTCCTGTTCGATAAACGTGTCGCCCCGGTCCTGGTTGTCGAAGAGGGAGACGGCATATTTCGCCAGCCAGGCAGTGGGCAGGTCGCGGCGGCTGTCGGTGCGCAGCTCGATTTCGGCCCGCGCGGACATCCCGTTCTGTCCGTCTCGCGTGCTGCGCTTGGTGTCGAGGAATACCGTGCTGGTGGCGATATTCCCAGAAGGCCGCTGCGATTCGAGCTGGTACGTGGCGTAAGAGATGTGCTCGTTCCAAAGCGGCGTGGTGACGGAATTGCCATACGAGTCCTCCTCGCTTTTATGGTACAGACTCATCCGCCACCGGTTGAGCGAATCATACTGCCCTGACGCCAGCACCGGGATCTCCAGGATCTTCTTCAGCTTGTCCGGACGGTTTCCAACCTTGAAGCTTTCCAGGTTGCGCTCGTAGGAGGTGAAGTTGCTCAACACCCAGGAGTTGCGCTGCGCCTTGGTGAACAAGTTCAACCGGTAGCTGTCCTCCAACCGGTCCTGAGCGTCATATTGTTCCAGAGAGCCGTCAACAGAAACCTGAATCCAGTTGGTCAGGTTGATCCACTGGCGCATCAGAGTATGATCGACAGTGCCAATCATATAGATCCGGTCTTCGTAATCGTTAGTGGAGTCGATCAGATCTTTGTACTGGTTGACCCGGTAGTGGAACCAGTTGTCCTTCTTGTTGAGGGAGACGAACGCCAAATCGCGTAGATGATAGTGCTCCTGGTTGAGCGCCTCGAGGTTGCGCACGTAAGTGTCTTTATAATCGATCAGCAGTTTGGGCAAATGCGCCAGGGTTTCGCGATAAAGGCCAAGGTAGCTGCCGTTTTTGATCCCCCCCCAGAATCTGATGCCGGTTTCCACATGCTGTCCGGAATTCATCAAATCCAGATAGGGACCCCGCTCGATCAGCGCCGTGGCACTGTCGGTCGGACGCGCTACCGTCAGATCCCGGGAATAAAGCTCGAGCCGGAGGGGGAGCCCACCCGGGGCGAAAACCATTTCGCCATTGTAAAGGACCTTGCCATCGGTAATTGTTGAGTCGTCATCGTTGAGCGTGGTGGCCAGGGAGGTCCACTGGTAGCCGAGATTCACATCCCAGTAGCCGGCCTGCCCATGATTGATTTGGTGCTTCGACCCGTAAAGGACTGAGTAATTCTGCAGGAAGCTCCGCGAATCCAGGTCATTGCGGGTATCCTCCTTGTAGTCGCGCTGATAATCGGAGTAGTTCCACCAGGCCATACCTTGCACCTCGGCATGGACCGCACCGGCAAAACCACCGGTGACAATCAGCGCGAGGAGGAGATGGCGGAGACCCGAGAGCACGACGATTGCTAACCCTTCCAGTTATAGATATTCGTACAAACAGATGCTTGCAAGATTTGTTCCGGAAACAGGGGCGCTAATGAGGGGTCTGGCCGCAGCCGCAGCCGCAAGATTTTGCGGTTTCGCCACCTGCTGCGTCAATTGGCGCAGGGGGTGCGGGAACGAGCAAAGCCGGGTGTGCGGATGCACGGTCGGGGCGGTGCGTTCATTTATCGTAGGGGCAATTCATGAATTGCCCCTACACCGGCAACAAACGGCCTACCAATCCACCGGCCCATTCCCCGGATGGTTTTCATCCAGCAACCACCGTGCCGGGTTGATGGCGATGTAGTCGCGGATCGCCGCCAGGTCGCGGTCGTCGCGAACCACGTGTTCGTCGTCGTTGCCGCCTGCACCGCCATCATCCCCCAACACAATGATCCCATGCACATGGTTCGGCATGATAACGAATTGATCCAACTGGACATGCGGACAATGAACCGGCAATTCGTCCCATGTGCGTTGCACCACCACCCCCGCCGCATTCAATCGCATCCCCCCATCCACCACCTCGCCAAACCAAAATTCACGCCCATGCGTACAAACCGTCACGAAATACGCACCGTGCGTGGACTAATCGTAATTGGGCAAACGGATGGAATGGCGGCGGTGCGGCATGAGCCCCTCCGAGGATGGCATGGCATAAAATCACAGGAGAGAACGATAACATTCACAACCGTAACCACGCTATCCCATCGCACCATCACGTTGGAGGGGCAATTCAGGAATTGCCCCTACGCGGCCCGATGCCGAGGGCGTATTTGCCCCCCCCTAAACAACACGGGGGGAGCTTTCGCTCCCCCCGCATCCGCTCTCACACGAATTTTACGTCAGAATTACTTGATGTGGCAGGCGACGCACAGCGCCGAGCTGTTGTTGGCGATGCGCAGGAACGGCGCGGCGGTGTTGTCGTGCACGTCGTGGCAGGAGGAGCACCACACCATGTCGGAGCCGCCGTAGGAGAGGGCGCCGGCCATGCCGCCGGTCCCTTCGATGATCGCCTTGGTACGGATGCCGGTGTCAGCAGCGACGGTCGCGAAGGAGAAGCCGATCGGGTGGTCGTTGCTCATGTCGGTGCCGAGGTTGGCCGAGGCGCTGGTGGCCGGAACCGCGACGGTGGTGCCGGTGTTCGGCTCGTTGCGCAGGGTCTCGGTCACGACGCCGTCGTGGCAGGAGAGGCACAGCGGGGCGTCGGTCGCGTTGATCGAGCCGATGGTCATGCCGGTGGCATTGAGCTCAACACCGACGTAGACGGTGCCGGCGGCGGCGGTGGTGGAGCGGTTCCACAGCGGGGCGCGGGTCACGGAGGTGTCCGCACCGTGCGGGGTGTGGCAGAACACGCACACTTCGGCGCCCGTGGAGTAGGCCTTCAGGTCGTGCTTGGAGCCGACGATGGTCCCGGCGGCGAAAGCCGGGGTGGCGATCAGGGCCAGGGCCAGAACTGCGAGAAGCTTCTTCATGTTGTTTCCTCCATAAAAAATGTGTTGGGTTTTGGTGGGCCGGCTCCGATCGCCAAGGCGATCGGGGTGAGAGCGAACCGGCTCAACGCGATTACTGTTGATGATTGACAACTGCATCAAAAGTGCCAAGTCAAACAAAGCCCTCAAAACTGTTGATTTGCAGTATCAGGACTCGGAACCAGGCCCTACGCGCCGATGGGCGCCGTCATATTGCGTATAGGGCCTCGGCTTTTTCGCCAGACCGGTCAATCCGCCCCCGGACGCCATCGGCGGCCACTGCTGCCTACTTGGCGTCCGGCCTGGTCTGAGCCTCTTTCACCAGCCGCTCCAAATTGGCCAACTCCTCCGGGGTCAACGGGTGCTCGGCGAGATAGCGCGCGTCGAGGTAGCGCCACATAGAGAAACGCTTGAAGAGGCGATCGACGACATAGACGATGTTATTGCGATCGACGAAGATTCCGCTCGGCGTGGCGAAACCAAATGGGGAGCCGAGGTTTTTCTCCCCGCCGGTCACCAGCAGCAGCCTGCCGTCGGGGGCGTAGGTAAAGATGCCATTGCGCCGCACGTCGGCCACCCACAGGTTGCCCTCGCCATCGAAGGCCAAATCCCGGGGAGCCTCGAACTGGTAGACCTGGTCGCCGCGCTCGCCGAACGTGCGCAACACCTCCCCTTGCGGGGAGAGTACATAGATCAGGGCCTTGAGCTGCATGGCCACGTACAGGCTGCCATCAGGGCCGACCGCAATCCCCGTCGGCCCGGTGAATTCATGCTCGGCGGGGATGTTTTCGCCGAGCGCCGGCAGCTTGCGGCCGTCCCGGCTGAACACGTGGATCTTATGGGCGCGGGGATCACTGATGTAAACCCGGTCGCGCTGATCGTCGACGGCGACGAAGGCCGGCGCAACCATGCTCTCGTCGGTGTAAAAACCCGTCCGCTTCCCGGCGGGGTTGAAAACGGTCACGCCCCTGAGTTCGAAGTCGGCGACATAGAGGTTGCCGGCGCCATCCATGGCCATTCCGCCAGGGCGCTGAAACATATTGCCAACCGGGTCGAGAAAGGAGATGGTCCTGGCATTCAGGTCGTAAATGTAAACATTGCCGGCTACCGAGTCAGAGACAAAGACCCGCCCCTTGCCGTCGCTGGTGATGCCGAAGGGCATGCGGAAGGTTTGCAGCGGCGGCTTGCCGACGATCGCCTCCAGGCGCTTCTGCGCGTCCGTCTTGGGGAAGCTATCTTCTGACGAGTAGGTGCCGAGCCATTCGACCCGCGGCTGTTCCGGGGGGAGCGGCCAGAGCACGCGCACCTTGCTCTCCTGGGCCGGTCCGCTACAGGCGGCGAGCCCCCACAAGGCGACAAACGCGACCATCAGGTTCATTGACAACCTAGCTATTCTGCGCATACGACAATTCTCCCCAGGCAAAGGTTATTTATTTTTTGTGACAACTGCGACAAAGCGCATATGCATTGGCCGCTTCATAACGGAGCAGCGTCGCGATTTTGCCAATGTGCGGATCGTGACAGCTGGCACAGTGGAAAGTCTTTCCAGGCCGGGCCGGATCACGCTTCCCCTCCAGAGGGTGACCGCCGCCAGCGGTGGTGCGCACCACGTGGTCGCGCTTCTCCACATCATCATGGCAATTGTTGCAAGATTTGTTCACCGAGGCTTCACGCAAGATGCCGGGAGCATCGCTGGCATGTGGCGAATGGCAGGTCAAGCAGAGCCAGGCGGCCACCGGCCCATGGACGAATGCGGCCTTGTTGCCCGCCGGGAGCGTATCCTCATGACACTCGACGCAGAACTTCCCCTCGTTGTCTGGCACGGCATACTTGACTGGTTGCGACTTGGTGTCATGGCATGCGACACAATCGAAGACCCCTGTCGGCCCATGCACGTATTTCCCATTTGTAATGGCCAGGTGACAGCTACTGCAGGGGTTCTGCCCTGGCACCGGATTGGCCAGCTCATTGACCGAGGGGTTGAGTTTGTGGTGACAACCGTTACACATGGCCTCGCGCTCAGCCGTGTGAAAAGCGCTGGGGGCAAAGGGGGCGGGAGGCTCGACAACACCAGTCGGCAGAAAAACCTTGACCTTGGCCGTGGCGACGCGCTTGCCGGCAGCATAGCCTTCAACCTCAATCTGGTTGACACCCGGATCATATTCGGCCTCAAGAAACACAAAATCCTTGAAACTCTGCCGATATGCGGCCGAAGATATATCGATCAGATCGCTTTTCTCGCTGTTGACCTTAATCGTGATGCCATCCAGCGGGGGCTTGTCACCACCCTTTATGACCAGACGCGTGGTCTTGGCTAAAATAGTCCCGTCGGCAGGCGAGATGATTTCCAGTGCCAGGGCCGGGGTGGCGAAGGCCAGAAAAACAAGTGTTGCAATCGACACGGGTCTCAAAAAATCCATAATACCTCCGTGATCCTTAGGGACGCTTTCTTTGCTCCCTGGGCGTGATGAGTCACGCCCCCACGTTATATACTCATGCCCGGGCGGGGTTGCAACCCACCCCTAATGAGGTTCCGTGACAATGGGGGCCATCTCTCCGGGCCTGATCGGATGGTCGCTCAGGTACTTTGCATTAAGGTACTGAAAATGATGAACCATCCGGTTGAGAGAATCAACGACCCAGATCCCGTCCTGGTCATCCACGGCGATGCCGCTGGGCATATAGAATCCTCCCGGCATGACCCGCCCATCCTTGGCAACAAACTGGCGGCCGAAGGAGAGGAGGTAGTTGCCCTCGCGATCGAAGACCACGACCTTGTGCCCTAGGGCATCGGTCACATAGATATGCCCGGAAGGACTGACAGCTAAGGATTTCGGTCGCGAGAACGCCCCCTCGGCCGTACCGACTTCACCGAACATCCTGACGTACCGGTACGACTCATCATCCCTGTCGAACCGCTGAACCCTGAAGTTCATGCTGTCAAGAACATACAGGTTCCCGGCATCGTCGAAATCAGCATCGAGCGGATAGTTGAATTGTCCCTCACCATCCCCAAAACCCCCAAGGTAAGTCACAAACTCCCCGTCGTAGCTAAACAGGGCCAGGCGATGGGCGGGCGGGTCGACAACGGCAATCCGCTTTCGAGTGCGATCGACGGCGACGGCGGTCGGCCGTTTAAACACTCCCCTACCAAAGGAACCAAGCACGTTTCCCTGCATATCTAAACGCCCGACCATCCCTCGGGTGGAATCAACGACCAAAACCTGATTCTCGTCAACAATCGCCACCCCCCCCGGAAGGCCAGCATTCTTTTCCTGAGGTTGCGCCAGAGATAAACTATCAAGTTTGCGTTCGTCCATGTCAAGCAGGTAGACATTCCGTTTCGAAACGTCGGTGACTAGAACGTGACGCCGCCAGGCATCGACAGCAAACGGCGATGCAAAAACCGGCTTGGCCGGAGCCACCCCGAAGACAACCTCCGCAGCCGTGTTAAAGGGACCTCCCTTGACCTTAAAGTTGGCATCGCTGGCATAGAAACCCAGGTACTCAATTTTTGCGCCCGCCTCGGAAGGAGGCCAGAAATAGCGCAAATGAATCTCATCGGCCACTCTCGCACATCCGGGGAGCCAGAGGGCCAGTACAAGGATGGCCAGCAAACGAGGAGGCCTCATTCGTTCTTCTTCCTCACCACGCGATCATAACTTTTCGGCCGATGACATCCGACATAGCAGGTGCCGCCGTTGTCACCCTCCACCCAGCGCATCGGAATGTCCCACTTTCCGAAATCATGCATGCGACTGCGCAAGAGCCGTGGCTGGTCGGCACCATGTACCCCGTGACAGACCTTGCAGGTGCGTCCCTTGTCTTTGCGGTTCACATGCAGGTAGTGCAGGTTCTGGTCACGGTTACGGAAGCCGGTGGCCTCGCTGGTGCGGTCGTATTCCATGGCATTCTTGTCGTGACAATTATAGCACAAGGCATAGTGCCCTTCACGATACGGCGTATAGAGCGGCTGAGGGTAGTAGGCGCGCAAGAGTGGCGGATAGTCGGAGGCGTGCGGGGCATGGCATTCCCAGCAGCGGCCGTTGGCCACCGGCTGGTGTTGCGCGGCCGACTCGGCGATGATCTTCTGAATATTGCCGTGACAGTTGAAGCACACCGTGTTGCCGGCCTGGGTCAGCAGGCCCTCGTTATTGGAGGCGTGCGGCACGTGGCAGGTGGCGCAGTTGCCGGCGCGCACCGGGCCGTGGACCTGCTTGCCGACCACCACGCTTTCGTGGCAGTCGAGGCACAGGGGGCCGACGGGCTTGAGGAGCAGGGATTTGTGCGCCGAAGCGTGCGGAGCGTGGCAGTCGAGACAGCCGTCAGCCACCGGGGGGTGGACGTGAGTCTGCTTTTTCGCCGGGTCGTCGTGGCAGCCAAGACACAAGGCGCGGCCCTTGGCCGCCGGAGACATGGAGCCGGGGCCGGGGTGGGACTTTTTGGCGACCGGCGTATGGCAGGAGGTGCAATCGCGGTCGGCGACCGGCGAATGCACGACCTTCCCCTTCCCGACCTGGACATGACATTCGGTGGTGACGCACGACGCCGCGAACCCTCCGGCCGGGGCGAGCAGCAAGAAGGCCAGGATCGAGAGGATCAGGGGACGCTCAGAGACCACCATAACCGCGACAAAAAGGGATTGAACTCCAAAGGTTTCAATGTGTTATGCAAGATGTAGGCCGGAGAGGCGATCTCACGCCCGTTCGCTGCGCTCACTCGAGAGCGCAGAGGAAAAACGCCTTTTTGGTTTAAAAGCAAAGGCTGAGCTTTTCTCTGTAAACTCTGCGTTCTCTGCGCGAGATGAATTGCAACCGTGCCGCTACGATTCCCTGACCTGCCAGGCGCCGCGATGGCCTTCGGTGTCGGCGCGGTGGGCGGCAAGGTCGGCAGCGACGGCTTCGATACGCGCGGACAGGTCGTCGTGAACCCGGTCGACTTTGCTATCGAGAGCAGCATGACCCTTGATCAGCAAATCGACCTTGAAGCGATCTTCATCAATCTTTTCCTGCAGTTCGGCCTCCACCCTGTCGATCTTACGATCTAGAGTGGTCACAACCTCGAAGACCAGATCGAGTTTGCCGTCAATCGTTTCAAGGATTGCCTGCATCTGTCCCTCGTTCACGGGACCCTCCATTCATTAAAATCGGGCGAGGCAATGCCTCGCCCCTACATAACCAAATATACCGATCGACCAATCAACCAGAGGGACAGTCCCCGTGCGGGGACAGTCCCTAGCCGCCGCCGTAGGAGTGGAGGCC
>CAZRTZ010000033.1:0-31686 GCA_964603155.1 uncultured Geobacteraceae bacterium
CTGCTCAATCCGGACGGCTATCTGCTGCTCCATGCCGGCGGCCAGTACTGGCCGCTGGTTCTGGCAGAGGGCGAGTGGTGGCGCTGCCTGACCTATGCCTATGCCCATGGCGGGCTGATTCACCTGGCCTTCAACATGATGGTCCTCTATCAGGTCGGCCCGGCGATCGAGACGGAGATCGGTTCACTGCGCTTTGTCACCCTGTATACGCTGACGGCGCTCACGGCGACCGCAGCCGGCCTACTCTGGCACCCCATCGCCCCGGTGGTCGGCGCCTCCGGCGCGCTCTTCGGCCTGATCGGCTTCGCCATCAGCTACTATCACCGCATCGGCGGCCCGGCCGCCCATCAGCTGCGCAACTTCATGCTGCGCTGGGCAGCCTTCGCCTTTGTCTTCGGCCTGCTGGTGGGGGCCGACAACGCCGGGCATCTCGGCGGGGCACTGGGCGGCATCGCCCTTGGCTGGATCCTCCCCCTCGGTGTCCGCGGACGGCTGACCCTCAAGCCGCTCTTCAACCTGCTCGGAGGCGTAAGCATCGCCGCGACGGTGGCGAGTTTGGGGATGCTGGTAGTGTCGTGGTTCAAGTCAGGTTAAAACCGTTCCGTTGTTGAGTCGTTCAAGGGGCACAGACACAAACTTCCCGGCTTTCCCGACTTAACCACTCAACCAATTTACATAGGGCCTACATGAGCAAGGACAAGTTCCCCGTCACCCCCGCCATCCGCTTCCTGCGCGAACGCAAGGTGCCCTTCAGCGAGCATCTTTACCCCTACGAGGAGCGCGGCGGCACCAGCGTCTCGGCACGCGAACTGGGCGTCGACGAACACTGCGTGGTCAAGACCCTGGTCATGGAGGACGATGCCGGCAGGCCGCTGATCATCCTGATGCACGGCGATCGCGAGGTCTCGACCCGGGAACTGGCCCGCGTTCTCGGCGCGCGCAGCATCCGCCCCTGCTCTCCCGATGCCGCCAGCCGCCATACCGGCTACCTGGTCGGCGGCACCTCGCCCTTCGGCACGAAAAAACCTTTGCCGGTCTGCATGGAGCAGACCATCCTCGCTCTGGGGAAGGTCTATCTTAACGGCGGCAAGCGGGGCTTTCTCGTGGGGATCGAGCCCAAAATCGTGCAGGAGTTGCTGGGGGCAAGGCTGGTGGAGGTAGGAATAAACAAAGGTTGAGGTTGAGGTTGAGGTTGAGGTTGAGAAAAAAGGAGGTGGCCATGAATCTCGACGAGCGTTTTGCCCAAGCCGCCGAAGCCATCCGCACCGCCAGGGCCATGGTGATTACCGCCGGGGCGGGGATGGGGGTCGACTCGGGACTCCCCGACTTCCGTGGCAACGAAGGTTTCTGGAACGCCTATCCACCTTACCGGCGCCTTGGTCTTTCCTTCGTCGAAGCGGCCAACCCCGGCCACTTCGAGCGCGACCCCGCCTTCGGCTGGGGCTTTTACGGCCACCGCACCAACCTCTACCGGGCCACGCAACCGCACCGCGGCTTTTATCTGCTTCAGGAGTGGGCCGACCGTTTCGACCAGGACGTGTTCGTGGTCACCTCCAATGTCGACGGCCAGTTCCAGAAAGCCGGCTACCGCGAGGACCAGATCCTCGAAGTCCACGGCTCGATCCACCACCTGCAATGCCTCGCTCCCTGCCGCCACGCCATCTGGGACAACCGCGAGGAGATTCCCGTCGACGAGGAGACGATGCGTGCCCGCCACATCCCCATCTGCCCGCATTGCAAGGGAGTAGCCAGGCCCAACATCCTCATGTTCGGCGACTGGTCATGGCTTTCCGACCGGACGCGGGGCCAGGAGATGCGTTTCGACAGCTTCCGCGACCAGCACTTCAGCGATCCGCTGGTCGTGATCGAGATGGGGGCCGGCACCGCCATCCCCACCATCCGCTACACCAGCGAACAGCTCGGCCAGGACGCCAGGACCACCGTAATCCGCATCAATCCGCGCGAACCGCATATCGGCGGGCGCCACATCTCGCTGCCGTGCGCCGCGGTGGAAGGCCTGGAAGGGATCGAGCGACAGCTGGCCGCTCAGAGCATCTGATAGGTGACGTCGGTCAGGTCAACGTTGGTCAGGTTGGCGTCCTGAAGGTGTGCGCCGGTGAGATTGGTGCCGGTGAGGTTGGCCCCGGTGAGGTTGGCCCCGGTGAGATCGGCATCACTGAGGTTTGCCTTGACGACGCTGGCTGCCGTCAGATTGGTCTTGACCAGCTTCGCCCCGACGAAATTGGTGGCATCCAGATTGGCGTTGAACAAGACCCCCCTCGACAGGTCGGCCCCGGCAAGGTTGAGCCCGCTCAAATCGAAACCGCTCATGTCTCTCCCCGCCAGCTTGATTCCCACCAGCGATTTGACCTCGCGCAGCTGATGGTTCAGAAGACGGGGGACTCCGTTCAAGTTGGCGCAGGTCAGGTCGGCATCGATCAATTTGACATAGGTGAGCTTGGCTTCCACCAGGGAAGCCCCGACCAGATTGGCCCCGTTCAGGACGGCCCCGGTCAGATTGGCACCGTTCAGGACGGCCTCCTTGAGGTTGGCCCCAGTGAATACGGCCCCGACCATATTGGCTTTGTCCAGCTTGGCACGAAACAGGTTGGCGCCGCTCAGTTCGGTCCAGTGCAACTGGGCCCCGGTCAGATTGGCCTCGACCAGGACGGCGCCGCTCAGATTGGCATTGGAGAGATTGGCCCCCATCAGGTTGGCCCGACTGAGATCGATTCCCTTCAGATCCCTGCCAGTTAAGTCGCAGCCGTGCCAGTCGACGTCTGGGGCCGGGGGAGAAGTGCAGGAGGCGGCCAGTCCATAGCCACCGGTCGCGATGCCCAGCATCACGACGAGCCAACAGACCACCAGCTTGTTTATGGTCAAAACCGCCGGCATCCCTCTCCCCGCTGACTTCTTCACGCAATCCGATGGATATTAGCCGTAATTCAAAACACCTTCAACCATCTTTAACGGTCGAACAACCGGCACTGCAAGAAGAATATCAGACCACGTCCACCAAAGAGGAGGGCATAGCGGGGGGGAGGAGCAAAAAAACAGGGAGTGCGAGGCTAGAGGGAGTCGGCACCGCACACCTCGACCACCCGCCCACCACTCAGCCTTTGCAGGTGAGCGAAGGCGATACCGACCGAGGAGCGGTCGTCGCCGGCGGCCGGGTAAATGGTTTCAAAGCGCCGCAGGGAGGTGTCAAACAGAACCGGCAGGCCCCTCGGCAACAGGAACGGGCTGACGGCACCCGGTTGGTAACCGGTGAAGCGTGCAACTTCTTCGGGGGCCGGCAGACGCACCTGGCCGCTCCAGCCGGTGGCCTTTTTGAGCAGGCTACTCTTGACCCGCACGTCGCCGCTGGCCACCACCAGTACCGGCCGGTTGCCGACCAGCAGGAGGATGCTCTTGGCAATCTCCGCCACCGAGCAACCGACGGCGGCGGCCGCTGACGCGCTGTCCTTGGTCGGGTTCGCCGCACGCAACACGGTCAACCCCTCGGCGGCCAGGTAATCCTGAACATCGGCAGCTGCAATCATAACCTCTCCTTCAAAGCGTGGCAGTCGGTCACGGTCAGCCGTGCCGACGCGGATGATAGCACGTCAGCCCGGCAAACAAAACGGCCACCTCATTCTTCAGGTGGCCGCTGTTTTCTGTGACGTCTATCTGGCGTTCGGCAGGACGTTTGTCTTTGCCTCTGAAATCCTGGAAGTGGCGCGGTCATCCACGCGACAGGCGAGCGGCTCGCCGCATGGGGTCCCAGGCTGCCTCCCCCCCGACAACCTGTCAGGCCGCCAATCCGGTATCGGCAAACTGCTGCTGAATCCTGGCCACCTTGTCGGTGTTGGCGATCAGCACGGAAACGCAGTCGGCATCGAGCTTGTCGATCGCCAGCAACTGCAGCATGGCCACGGCATGAGGATTCGGCCAGGACTCCTTGTAGGGCCGCCTGCTGGTCAGGGCGTCGAATACGTCGCTGACCGCAACGATGCGTGCGGCAAGGGGGATCTCCGCACCGCACAGACCGTGCGGATAGCCGCTGCCGTCGAGGGCTTCGTGATGGTATTCAACCAGGGCCCTGAGCATGTTGAAGTGAGCGATCTTCTGAAAACCGAAGCTACCGGCCAACGTATCGACCATCTGCCGGCCGATCAGTGGATGGGTATCCATCACGGCGCGCTCGTCCTTGGCCAACCGCCCCTCCTTGAGGAGAATCTTGTCGGGAATGCCGAGTTTGCCGATATCGTGTAGCGGCGCGAAGTTGAACAATTGTTCGACCTGTTCGTCGTTGAAATCACTCTTCCCCTGACCGACCAGTTCCCGGGCAATCAGGCGGGAGTAGCGGGCCATCCGTTCCAAGTGGTTGCCGGTCTCCGGGTCGCGCACGTGCACCATGCCGATGGTCATGCGCAGCGCCGCATTGAGGGTGTGCAGGCGGAATTGCTCCTGCAGCACCATCTGGGCCACGATCCGCACGAACAGTTCGACCTGTTCGACGATCCCGTTGCGGTAGTAGCCCTTGTGCAGGGAATCACAGAAGACGAAGCCTATCAATTCACCGCCGTGGAAGATCGGCAGCGTATAGCTGGAGGCAAAACCATGCCCGCGGATGCGCTGCGAGTGGAGGCTCCTGCCGGCGAAGATCGACAAATCGTGAACGATTCTGGCGCAGCGACTGGCCGCAACTTCCCGCAGGGAGCGAACGTCCTCCATGCAGGCTTCGTAGTTGTGCAGCGGGCTCTCGTCGGCCGGGCTGGCAGCGAAGGTTTTCAGCGTTCCGGTCTGCTTGTCGTGCAGCGCCACCGCCAGGCGATTGTTCCCCGGACAGCGCCGCCGCAACTCGGCGTGAACAATATTCAGGCGTTCGTTGAAGGTCGTCGCAGCGGCCAGGCCGGCCATTGGATCATCGCGCATCACCAGCTGCTCCATGACTGCCTCCGCCCGGAATCATTAACTGCCACACATTTTAAGTATAGCCGGGTTTGCGGGGCGCGCAAGCCGGTTGAAGGCTAAAGAACGGCCAAGGCCTGATCGGAGAAGGTGATGTGCTTCGGCCCGTCGGACGCAAGACGGAAGGTGTTCTCGATGCCGACGGCGCCGAGCCCCGCGAAGACCGCCTTCGGCTCGAACGCGAAGGTCATGTTCTCCTCGAGCTGGAAATCGTTGAAGCCGCGGGCAATGAACGGGTACTCGTCGATCTCGACCCCGATGCCGTGGCCGATGAACGAGACCTGGGCGCCCTTGTTCCCCATGAAATGATCCGCGTAGCCCAGCTCGACCGCGAGGCGGTGACAGTCATCGTAGACCCCACCCCAGCTGGCGCCGGGGCGGGCGATCTCCAGCAGGCGGTTCTGGATGCGGACCATGTCGTCGTAGGCCTTGCGCAGTTGCTCCGGCAGACCCCCGATACAGAAAATCCGCGTTTGGTCGACCAGATAACCGTCAAAGGCCCCGGCAAAGTCGATGCAGATCGGTTCAAAGGCCTTGATCTTCTTGTAGCTGGCGCCCTGGCCGATCGAGGGGTTGACCCCCAACCCGCCCAGAGGGGCATCGAGGAAAGCAGGCGCAGCGCTGTCGGCTCCCGAGAAGATGTGCCCGTAAAAGAGTTCCGAATTGAACCCGCGCATCCGTGAAAGGCCCTGATGCCCTTCCCTGCGCGCGGTGTACTCGAGTTCGGCAGCCAGTTCCAGATCGGTCATCCCCTCGCGGATGACCTCGCGAGCCCGCTGGCAGACCTTGTCCACCTGCAGGGCGGCATCCTTCATGATGGCGATTTCGTACTCGGACTTGACCGCCCGGACCATGCGGATCTGGTGGGTCGCCGAAACCATCTCGCAGCCGGGGAAAACCTTGGCGAAACGTTGGAAGGTCTCCACCGGCACCACGTCGAGTTCCATCCCGGCCCGTTTCGGCACAGGCAGACCATGCTCGGCAAGGATGCCGGGAAGGTCCTTGGGGCTTTTCAACGGCAGGATTTCTTTCAGCCCCGATTCCATGCGGGCCCTGGTGAACTCCTTGCGCACCAGGTAGAGCGGCTCGCCTCCGGCGGGGACGTAAAGCACCCCCTGCTGGATCGAGCCGGTGAAGTAGAAGAGGTCGGCGTTCTGGATCATCAGCACGGCATCGAGGCCGTCGCGCTGCATGAGGGACTGCAGCCTGGCAATCCGGGTGTTCAATTCGCTGGTGGGGGTCAGGCGCATGGGCGACTCTCCTTGTCAGTAATCGTTCAGGCGGTTTCGATGCCGGCGTCGGCTTGCAATCCTAGCTCCTCGATGGCCATCTCGCGCAACCGGAACTTCTGAACCTTGCCGCTGGCGGTCATCGGGTAACCTTCGACAAACGTGATGTAATGGGGGATCTTGTAATTGGCGATCCGCCCGCGGCAGAAGTCCTTGATCTCCTCGTCGCTGCAACGCTCCCCGTCCGCCAGACGGATGGCCGCCATCACCTGCTCGCCGAACTTGCGGTCGGGGACACCGAAGACCTGCACGTCGGCAATCTTCGGATGCGTGAACAGATACTCCTCGACCTCGCGAGGATAAACGTTTTCGCCACCACGGATGATCATGTCCTTGATCCGTCCGGTGATCCGGCAGTAGCCGTGCTCGTCCATCACCGCCAGGTCGCCGGTATGCAGCCAGCCGTCGGCGTCGATGGCCTGGGCGGTGGCCTCGGCCATCTTGTAGTAGCCCTTCATGACCAGATAACCGCGGGTGCACAACTCCCCCTGCACCCCGACCGGCAGTTCGTCACCGCACGCCGGGTCGACAATTTTCACCTCGACACCCGGGAGCGCCCGCCCCACCGTGGCGACCCGCCGCTCGATGGCGTCATCGGTCCGGGTCTGGGTGATAACCGGCGACGACTCGGTCTGGCCGTAGGCGATGGTGATCTCCCGGCAGTGCATGTCGCGGATAACCCGCTTCATCACTTCGACGGGGCACGGGGAACCGGCCATGATCCCGGTTCGCAAAGAAGAGAGATCGTAGAGATCGAAATCCGGATGTTCGAGTTCGGCAATGAACATGGTCGGCACGCCGTGCACCGCCGTGCAACGCTCCTGCTGGATCGTCCGCAGCACCTGCTCGGCATCGAATCTTTCCACCGGCACCATCGCGGCCCCGTGAGTCACGCAGGCCAGGGTGCCGAGCACGCAGCCGAAGCAATGGAAGAACGGGACCGGGATGCAGAGCCGGTCCCGCTCGGAAAAGCCCATGCAGCGCGCGATGTTGTGGGCGTTGGTGACCAAATTGTTGTGGGTGAGCATCACCCCTTTGGGGAAGCCGGTCGTCCCCGATGTATATTGCATGTTGATGACGTCGTCGGGGTGGAGACAAGACTTGATGTCGGCCAGTCGTTCGGCGCTGACCCGGCCGCCCATCGCCTCGAGCTGATGAAAGGCCAGCATGCCGTCGGGAGGGTTGCGCCCCAGGAAAATCACCCGGCGCAGCACGGGGAGGGCTGCGGCCTCCAACTGCCCGGGGATGGAGCCACGCAACTCCGGGGCGATCGCATAGAGCGTCTCGATGTAATCGGTATCCTTGAAACGGTCGACCAGAAACAGCGTGGTTGCATCGGACTGGCGCAGCACGTACTCCAGTTCGGCGCGCTTGTAGTTGGTATTGACGGTGATCAGTACCGCACCGATCTTGGCGGTGGCGAACTGCAGAACCACCCACTCCGGAACGTTGGTCGCCCAGATCGCCAGGTGCTCGCCCTGGCCGATGCCAAGGGCCAGCAGCCCCCGGGCAACCCGGTCACACAACTCGTCGAACTGCCGGTAGGAAAGACGCAAGGCACGGTCGGAATAGACCAGGGCATCCTGATCGGGGAAGCGACGGGCAACCGACTCCAAAACTCCGCCCACAGTCAGGTTCATGGCATGCGGCACGACATCCCCCAAAAGACCGTTTAACGAGGCTGGCTGCATCAGGCAAAAGAGTTAATAGCATGCCCCCCAGGGCAAGGCAAACGGAAAGCCGGCTGCCGAAAAAACCGGCAAAGTGCTGCTCACATCGGCAAGAGAACGGCCGGCGCCACCAGGCCAACCCGATTTCACAGGGCTATCCACAGCCGGCGTGGAAAAAGCACGGGGGCCCCTGAAAGGAGCCCCCGTGAGCCTGCAGATTGCGTTCAGCGGCGCTACTTGGCCGTTGCCGGTGCCGGCGGCGGGCTCATGGCATCGGTCAACAGCTGCGTCCCCTTGTTGGCCTCGACGATGGCCAGGAACAGGCTCTCCTTGGCCAGCTTCGGGTTGTGCCAGCCGTCGCTGTTCTCGGCGGTCCACCACTCCCAGAGGACGTGGGAAATCTCGTGCTGCTTGCGGGCCTTGGCCAGGGTCTCCTCCGCGACCCCCTTCTCCTTGGCCTTGGCATAGGTGTCGATCAGCTTGACGATGGCCACTTCGGCCTCGCGCATCTTCCCTTTAGTGTAGTTCTGCACCGTTTTCAGCTGATAGAGCTTTTCTTCCACTGTCGATTTAGGATGGCAGCCAAGACAGCTGGCCTTGACATGGTCCTTCGGCCGCACCACTTCATGGGAGGTGAAGGTCTTGCCGGCCTTGTTCTTCTCCTTCGGCATGTGGCAGTCGGCGCAGGTCACGCCGGCCTTGTCGTGCACGCTCCCCCAGTAGGTTTCCATCTCCGGGTGCTGCAGCTTGATCAGGTTGGCGCCGGTCACCGCGTGTTTGAAATCGCGGAACTTGAGATTGTCGTAATGGGCGAGCAGGTCGAGGGCGTTTTTCATCGGGAAGTGGTTGGCGCGGTGGTCGGCCATCGTCACCTTGTCGCCGCTCACCGGCTCGAAGCCGCCGTTGCAGTTGTACTCGACATGGCACTGGCCGCACATCAGGGTGGAATTGACCTTCCCCTTGGCATTCGGCGCCAGCAGGCCGATCTTGCGGAAGCCGTCGCGGAAGGAGACGGTCGTCATCAGCCCTTTCCCCTTGTCGGCGTCATAGGGACGGGCCCCGTCGCGCTCGACACCGTCGATCAGGGCATCGCGGATAATGCGCGGCTTGGCCCCATGCGGGTCGTGGCACTCGATGCAGCCGACCGGGTTCTGCACGTCCTTGATCAGGGCGTTGACGTCGGAGGTGCGGTCCCACTTGGCTTTCGGATCCTTGTCCCCAAGGTATTTCCAGGTCAGCACCAGGTCCGAGGTCTTGCACTGCAGGCAGACCGGGTTGCCAGCCGCAGCCGAAACGTCAGGAGGATAGAGTTTGTCGGGGCCGTTGTCGACCAGCACGTCCCAGGTCTTGCCTGGACGGGTATAGCCGAACATGTCCTTGAACTGGTAGCGGCCGCGGGCGAAGCGATCGACCGTGAGTTGGTCGACGACCATGAACGGATGGGAGCGCGGCTCGTTGTGCTCCTTGCTGAAGCCGTGGGGCGCGAGCAGCTTGTCCTGGTACGGCGAGCGCCCGGTCGGCACCCCCTTCTCGTTACGTGCCACCGCAGTGTAGTTGACCTTGTAGTAGCTCTCGTACTGGTCCTTGTGGCAACCACCACAGGTGGAGAGCTCCAGGCTGGTCACCGGCTTGTTGGCCGAATCCTCCAGGTGCTTGGCGGTGCCGGAATGGCAGGTGCCGCAGTCCAGCTTGGCATGCTTCGATCCCTGGTGCAGATCCTTGACCTCCGCATGACAGCCAAAGCAGTCATCCTTGTTGATCTTCTCGGCCTTCGCCGGCGCCGCTTTCATATGGCTCGACGCCGAACTCTGCGCCGGCAGCCAAGTGATCGCCGTGAAGGCCATGACCGCCACGGACGGCAGCAGCCATCTCCATGCACACTTCTTCATCATTTCTTGCCTCCTCGAAAGTTGTCGCCCCGAGATAATCGCCCCTGACCTCAGGAAGCGCCACTCAAGTCGCCCAAATGAATTAGCAGAAGTTTAGCAGAACACTTTCATGCTGCAATTTGATACAGATCAAATTTTTTGCGGAAAAACTACAGGGAGGAGCGTTGCGGTCGAAGTGCGGAAGGATTCAACAATATTTCAGAACGCGCAGGATGTTGCGGCGCCGAAGGCTTTCGGCGGGGCTCGCCCAGGCGGGGCTGTCATCGCGGAGCAGGCCGGTCATAAAGAGCCACTCGCGACGCATCTCATGCCAGTGGCGACCGGTCGCTCCCTCGACCAGGGTCCTGACCGCTTCGCCGCCATCAGCGGCGACCGGCCCGGAGGAAACCAGGCGGTTGCCGCTGTCGAACGAATGCAGCTGAAGCTGGGCAGCCTCGTCGATAAGCCCGGGACCGCTCACTTCCAGAACAGTCAGACCACCGTCCAGCGGATCAGGGATGTCCTCGCCGCGGCCGAACAGGGCATGCAGACATTTCGGGTGCATCCTCCCCCGCCGCCGGCTGCGCAGATCGAAGAAGGCATGGCCGGGGCCGGCGGTTGCCGATTCGCCGCAGAGCGGACAGCTCCCGATGAGGCGATGAGCCAGCCGTGCTGACGAATTCACTCCTTGTTCACCGCCCCACGGACTGGCCTTGCGTGCCGCTTTTTGCGTCAGGACGAATTCGGCAAGGGCACGTAACTGGCCATGAACCGCAGTCTGGCGGGCGTGGGTCAAAACCGGCAGGATGCGATTGGAAAAACCCGACGCCAGGCTCTCGACCCGCGGGCTCTTGCTGATCATCAGATCGACCACCTGGTAGTCGCGCTCGCGGGCGGCAAAGGTCAGGAAGTCGCTGACTTTCACTTCGCTGTTGAGACGGGCCCTGGCATCGACCAGGCTCGGCACCAGCCAGTGCCGGTCGGCGCGCCCTGCCCCCTCAAGCACAGCACGCAGGGCGGCGGCGTTGACCAGGGCGGCACGGTCCTTGACCGGGGTCAGCACCAGGTCGGCGGCGAGCAGGGCGGCTTCGGTGAACCAGTCGAGAATCGGCCGCGTATCGAGGATCAGAATCCCTTCCAGGCCTAGGGGAGCGAGACGGGGGCGCAGGGTGGCCGGCGGGTAATCGGGTGCGGCGAGGCGGCGTGCCGAGGCAAGGTACTGCACGCCGTACTGGCCGAAGCTGACCAGGCCGGGCGACACCTCGCCGCCGAGCAGTTCGGCCATCCCCAGGGCCGGGCGCGGGCCGAGAGCGAACATGTGATCGATACTGAAGTGGTTGTCGAAGGAGACGATGGTGACCGGCAGGTCTTCGTGCAAAGCCTTGAGGTAGACGGCGAGGTTGGTGGCGATGGTGGTCTTCCCCACCCCTCCCTTCTCGCTGGCTACGGTGACGATGAACAGACCGCTCACCCCGCCTCCCCCATCGCCTCGTGCAAGGCCTCCCAGCGCGCCATCGCCGCATCGAGCTCCGTCTGCATCTTCTCGTGGCGGTCGATCAGCGGATAAAGCCGGGCATGGTCGGTCGCCATGGCCGGATCCTGCATCTCCTTGACCAGCACGGCCAACTCCCCTTCCAGTTCACTGATGCGCGCCTCGACCTCGGCCAGTTGCTTCTCGCGCTTCTGGGCCTCGCGCTGGGCGGCCTTGCGCTCGGCGTGGGCGGCGACCCGGGCCGCCTTGTCCTCGGTCACCCCCTCGGGCCTGGCGGCGGCGGTGGTTTCGACCCGCAGGCTCGAGTGCCCATCGCCGCCTTTGACGCGCAGAAAGTCCTCGTAGTTGCCGAGATAGGCAGTGGCCGCGCCAGCGGCGACCTCGACCACCCGTGTTGCCAGGGCATCGACGAAGTAGCGGTCGTGGGAGACGAAAATCAGCGTCCCCTGATAAGCCTTGAGGGCGTCGAGCAGCACTTCCTTGGACTGCAGGTCGAGGTGGTTGGTCGGCTCGTCGAGGAGCAGCAGATTGGCGGGACGCAGCAGCAGGATGGCCAGGGCCAGGCGGTTGCGCTCGCCGCCGGAGAGGACCGCCACCTTCTTGTGCACGTCGTCGCCATGGAAGAGGAAGGCACCGAGCAGATTGCGCAGCTTCGGCACCATGTCGAAGGGGGCGACGCGGGTGATCTGCTCGAGCACCGTCATTTCGGCATCGAGCGTGGCGGCCTGGTCCTGGGCGAAGTAGGCCAGCACCAGCCCCGTCCCTTCCTCGCGCGTCCCCTGCCACGGCGGCTCGACCCCGGCAAGCAGGCGCATCAGCGTCGACTTGCCGGCACCATTGGCGCCCACCAGGGCGATACGCTCGCCGCGTTCGACCTCCATGGAGACGTTCGCCAGCACCGTCTGTGCCCCGTAGCCGTGGCGAACACCCGTTAGCTTTACCGCCAATCGGCCGCCCTTGGGCGGAGACGGGAAGTGGAAAGCGATGCGCTTGCGTTCGGGCGGCAGGTCGATGCGTTCGATCTTCTCCAGCTGCTTGATGCGGCTTTGCACCAGCGGCGCCTTGATGTTGTTGTAGCGGAACTTGTTGATGAACGCCTCGATCCGCTCGATCTCTTCGTCCTGGCGGCGCTTGGCCTCGCGCAGGGCCGAGACCCGTTCATCGCGGGCCACCAGGTAGCGGCTGTAGCTGCCGGGGTAGTCGGTCAGTTGCGCATGCCAGATCTCGACGATCCTGGTCACCACCTGATCGAGGAAGAAGCGGTCGTGGGAGACCAGCACCACGGTGAACGGGTAGCTGGCCAGGTACTCCTCGAGCCAGTCGCGAGCGGGGAGATCGAGGTGGTTGGTCGGTTCATCGAGCAGCAGCAGGTTCGGCCGGCGCAGCAGCAGCTTGGCCAGGGCGATGCGCATCTGCCAGCCGCCCGAGAAGTGCTCGCACGGCTTGTCGCGGTCGGCTTCGGAAAAGCCGAGACCTTTCAGCACCCGCGCGACCTCGGCCTCCATGGCGTAGCCGCCGCGCTGCAGGAATTCTTCCTGCACAAGAGCATAACGGTCGAGATCGTCCGCGCGGTGCTCGGCGCTGATGCGCGCCTCGAGTTGCCCCAGTTCCTTCTCAATGGCCAGAAGATGATCGAGGGCGCTGCGCGCCTCCTCGAACAGGGTTCGCCCGGCATGCTCCAGGCCGTCCTGCGGGAGATAGCCGACCAGGGTGCCGCGCGCCATCTGTACCGTGCCGGCATCCGCTTCGTGCAGCCCGGCGAACAGGCGCAGCAGGGTGGTCTTGCCGGCACCGTTCTCGCCGCACAGGCCGACCCGCTCCCCGGGGCGCAGGTGCCAGTCAACCGCGTTGAGTACGGTTTGTCCGGCAAAACTCTTGGTCACGTTAATCAGTTGCAGCATGCGCGACGTTATAGCACAGAGAAGAGCGCCCGCGGAAGAACCAGCGGAACCGGTTGGCAACGGGGATTTTCTTGCTACAAATTAAGCGGTAGGCGATGGCCTTTTCTCGGCGAGAAATGGACAACATCCTGGACAGGGAGCTTTGAACGATGACGGAGCAGTATCCGGAGCTGGATTTGACCACCACAACAGAGAGTGCTTCAGGGTCCGTTCCCATCTGGGAACTGTTAGCCACCCTGGTGAACAGCAAGGCCTCCGACCTGCTGCTCACCCCGGGCGTCCCCCCCAGCCTGAAGAAGCAGAACGAGTTGCTGCGCATGCAGCTCCCCAACCTGGCCCCCGGGCATACCCTCGCCTATGCCCGGGAGATTTCTCCGCCCCACCTCTGGGGGCAGATCGAGCAGAAAGGGGCCATCGACTTCGGCATCACCCGCCCGGAATTCGGGCGGTTCCGGGTCAACGTCTACCGCCAGCGCGGCAGCATCTCCATCGCCGTGCGCCATATCATCGACGAAGTGCCGACGCTTGGGGAACTCGGCCTTCCCGAGTGGCTGGAAGTTTTCGCTTCCAAGTCGCAGGGGCTGATCCTGGTGACCGGCCCGAACGGCCACGGCAAGACCACCACCCTGGCGGCCATGATCGACGCCATCAACGAAAAGAGCCGCAGGAACATCGTCACCATCGAAGACCCCATCGAGTACCTGCACCATCACAAGAAGAGCAACATCAACCAGCGCGAAGTCGGCCTGGATACGCCGACTTTTCACGACGGGCTGCGCCACGTCTTCCGCGAGGCCCCCGACGTCATCCTCATCGGCGAGATGCGCGACCGCGAGAGCATGGCGATCGCCCTCGAAGCGGCCGATACCGGGCACCTGGTCCTGAGCAGCATGCACGCCAACAACGCCGCCATGGCCATCAGCCGCATCATCGACGTCTTCCCGCAGGACAACCAGCAGCAGATCCGCGTGCAGCTGGCAGACACGCTGTTAATGGTCTTCAGCCAACGGCTGGTGCAGAGGAAAGACGGGGGCGGACGGATCGTCGCCTATGAAAAGCTCAGCAACAGCTACCGGATCGCCAACCTGATCCGCGAGGGGAAGGAGCATATGATCCGCGGCCTGCTGCAGAGCGGCACCGAGGAATTCTACTCGCTGGACACCCACTTGGCGCAACTGGTACGTACCGGCAAGGTGACCAGGGAAAACGCCATGCAATACTGCCAGGACAAGAAGTCCTTCACCGAACAGCTGACCCGCAGCCATTAGCCCAGGAGTTGATGGTTGCAACCGGGTGAGCACACACCTGGCCACAAAAACCGCTTAGTCAGGAGCCACTATGGATTTTTCGCGACTCTTCGCCGAGGCCGGCCTCGGCGTCATGGCCACGGCCGACCGGCAGGGGCAGGTCAACGCCGCCATCTACGCCCGTCCGCATATCATCGATGCCACCACTCTGGTCTGGGGGATGACCGATCGGCGCACCTTCCATAATGTCGCAGAGAATCCGCACGCAGCCTATCTGTTCAAGCTGTCTGTTCCAGGCTTTCACGGCGTGCGTCTCGGCCTTGAGCGGATCCGGGTCGAGAACGAAGGTGAGATACTGGCCATCATCAAGCGCAATACCGATGCGATTGTCGGGCCGGGTGCCGGCAGCGCGGTCACCCACGCTGTCTGGTTCAGGGTCACCGAGGCCAGACCGCTGATCTGAACTTCCCGACCTCTTCGCTGAAGTGGCAGGCGGAGAGGTGACCGGGGCCCCCTTCGACCAGGGGGGGAGCCTCGCTGCCGCAGCGCTCCCGCGCATAAGGACAGCGCGGGTGGAAGTGGCAGCCGGAGGGTGGCGCCGCAGCGGATGGGATCTCGCCGCCGAGCACCGGGCCGCGGCGGCTCTTCGGGTCGGGGACCGGCACGGCATTGAGCAGCGCCTCGGTGTAGGGGTGGCGCGGGGAGGCATAGAGGGCGGCGGCCGGCGCCAGTTCAACGATCCGGCCAAGATACATCACCGCTACCCGGTTGCAGACATGCTCGACGATGCCGAGATCGTGGGAGATGAACAGGTAGGTCAGCCCGAACTGCTCCTGCAGGTCCTGCAAAAGGTTGACGATCTGCGCCCGGATCGACAGGTCGAGAGCGGAGACCGGCTCGTCGGCGACGACCAGTTGCGGACGCACCGCCAGGGCACGGGCGATGCCGATGCGCTGGCGCTGGCCGCCGGAAAATTCGTGCGGGTAGCGATCGGCATGCTCGGCCGCCAGCCCCACCGCGCGCAGCAGCTCCACGGCCCGGTCGCGCAACTCGCCGCGGCTGGCCAGTCCGTGGATCAACAGCGGTTCGGCCACGATCTCCCCCACTTTCTGGCGTGGATTGAGCGACGAGAAGGGATCCTGGAAGATCATCTGCAACTGGCGCCGCAGAGGCAGCATGGCCCGCGCCGGCAGCGTCGTCAGCTCCTCCCCCCGGAAGCGGATGCTGCCGCCGTCCGGCTCGAGCAGGCGCAGCAGCAGTTTGCCGACCGTCGACTTGCCGCAACCCGATTCGCCGACCAGCCCCAGGGTTTCCCCGGGGAAGATGTCGAAGTTGACGCCATCCACCGCCTGCAGCAGGCGCCGCGGCGCACCGAGTCCCTTGCCGGCGAGGGGGAAACTCTTGCGCAGGTCACGGACCTGCAGCAGCGCACTCATGGAATCTCCTGCCAGCAGCGGACCCGGTGCCCCGGAGCCACTTCGCGCAGGGGCGGCAACTCGCCGCGACACGGGGCGAACGCCGCAGGACAGCGTTCCAGAAACGGGCAGCCGTCGGGGAGGCGCCCGGGGGTCGGCACCGTCCCCTCGATCGGGTTCAGGCGCCGGCGCTTTTCACCGAGCTTCGGCACGCAGCCGAGCAAACCGGCGGTATAGGGGTGAAGCGGCGCGGCGAAGAGCGTCCCGACCGGCGCGGTCTCCATGATCAGGCCGGCGTACATGATCGCCACCCGCTCGGCAAACTGGGCGACGATCCCCAGATCGTGGGTGATCAGCAGCGTCGCCATGCCGCGCTCGGCCTTGGCCCTGGCCAGAAGCTCCATGATCTGGGCCTGAATGGTGACATCCAGGGCCGTGGTCGGTTCGTCGGCAATCAGCAGTTGCGGGTCGCAGGCCAGGGCCATGGCGATCATCACCCTCTGGCGTAGGCCCCCTGAAAGCTGGTGAGGATAGTCGCAAGCCCGCTCCGCGGGAGCTGGGATGCCAACCCGGCCGAGCATCTCCACGGCACCGGCGGCCGCCGCTTCCCTGTCATCCCCCCGGTGCAGGCGTAGGACTTCAGCCACCTGATCGCCGACCCGCAGCACCGGGTTAAGGGAGGTCATCGGCTCCTGGAAGATCATGCCGATGCGGTTGCCGCGCACCCGGCGCATCTCGGGGAGCGGCATGCGCAGCAGATCCTGACCGGCAAAAGTGATCTCGCCGTTGACGATCCGCCCCGGCTCCGGGACCAGGCGCAGCAGCGACAGGGCGGTCAACGACTTGCCACACCCCGACTCGCCGACCAGCGCCAGCGTCTCGCCGGCATCGATCTGCAGGTCGATGCCGTTGATCGCCTTGACCAGTCCAGCCGGCGTGAAGAAGAAGGTCTGCAGGTTGCGAATGTCGAGCAAGGGCGCCATCAAGTTATCCGGAGACGATATCGGCAAACAGGGAAACATGCCGTCCCGAGGTTGTCAATCACCTTGGAGGATGGCGGGCATCATGCTATATGAGGGGTCATGAGCACAACCGATCTCGCCGGCTGCGTCGACCTGCACATCCACAGCACCTGCTCCGACGGCACCCTGGCCCCGGCTGCCCTGGTGGCCGAAGCCGCCACCCTCGGTTTGCGGGCCATCGCCCTGGCCGACCACGACAACATCGACGGTATCGCTTTGGCGATGAAGGCCGGAGCGGCTTGCGGCGTCGAAATCGTAACCGGGGTGGAGCTTTCGGTGCTCTGGGGGGAGTTGAACGACCTGCACCTGCTCGGCTACGCCTTCGATCCGGAGCACCCCGCTCTGGGCGAGGCCCTGATCGAATTCCGCGCCTTCCGCACCAACCGCAGCCGGATGATTCTGGAACGGATCAACGTGCAGTTGGCCGAAGAGCGCCGCGCCCCCCTCCCCTTTGATCAGATCACTGCCCGCGCCGGTGGCACCCTCGGCCGCCCGCATATCGGCCAGGCGCTGATAGCCGCCGGCTACGTTCGCACCATGGAGGACGCCTTCAACCGCTACCTGGTCCCCTGCAACGTGTCGAAACGCTACTTCCCGATCGATGAGGCCATCGCCCTGATCCACGCGGCCGGCGGCTGCGCCGTGCTGGCCCATCCGATGTTCATCCCCGTTGACGACCGACAACTGGAAGCGCTTCTCGACACCTTTGTCGCCATGGGGCTGGACGGCATCGAATGCTGGTGCGGCGGAGCGGACAATGCCACGGTCGATCGCCTGCTGACCCTGGCAAGGCGCAAGGGGCTGATCTGCACCGGCGGCTCGGATTTTCACCAACCCGGAAGCGGGCCGACTCTGGGCCGCGGTCTGGGGAACCTGAGAATCCCTTATGCTTGCGTGGAGGAGTTGCGGGAGCGGGCAGAACGGTACCAACGCGGTTGAGTCGTTGAGTGGTGAAGTCGTCTGAACCAATAGACCAATTCACCACTCAACAGCTTAACGCTCCCGCCCTACCCTCCTCCCAAATGCTCGATCACGATCTTGACCCCGATCCCGATCAGCACCAGTCCTCCCAGAATTTCGACGCGCGGGCCCCAATGATCACCGGCCCGGCGACCGATCAGCATCCCCGCCACCGTCAGCACCCCCGCCACCAGGCCGATCACCAGAGCCGGCCACCAGATCGCCACGCCGAGCAGGCTCAAGGAGAAACCGACCGCGAGCGCATCGATGCTGGTCGCCACCGAGAGGACCACCAGGTTCATCCCCCGGGTCGGATCGCTGGCCTGCGCCTTGTGCTCCTCAGCGGCAAAGGCCTCCTTGAGCATCTTCCCACCCACGAACACCAGCAATCCGAACGCGATCCAGTGATCCCAGGCCGCGACCTGCTGCTGCACGCTCAGGCCAGCCAGCCAGCCGACCACCGGCATCAGCGCCTGGAACAGGCCGAAGTGGAAACCGAGGCGAAAGAGATGCCGGCCGGTCAGGGCCGCGAGGCTCATCCCCGTCCCCAGCGCCACGGCAAAGGCGTCCATGGCCAGCGCCAGGGCGATCCCCAACAGCGTCAGAATATCCACGGGGCGGCCTTCACCGGTCGAGGCGGACGATCAACCCGCCGAGATAGCGCGGATCGAGATCGGCGGGGGCCACCGCACAGAACTCCTCGTCCCAGCGGGCCAGGGCGAATTCGCCGAAAGCGCCGCCGCCCGGGGTCAGCGACTCCAGCCAGGCAACGGTCCGTTCACGCAGCACCGGGTCAAGCCGCCCGTTGCGGCTGATCATCTGCTGCAATTCCGCAAGCTCCCCGACGCCAAGCGGCAGCGGCGCGAAGGCGCGGCCCAGCAACTGGTTGGCCAGGGCGGTCAAAAAGAGCGCCGAGAGCGTCAACTCGTTCCCCTGCCCGGGCTGACAGCCTTCCAGCTCCCAGGCCTCCGGCTCAGGGAGCGGAAACGGGAAATGCTCGTCAAACAGGCGGGCCATCACCTCGCAGCGCTCGAGCCACTCCTGTGCGAGGCGGACTTCGCGCAGGGCGGCAAACGGGCGCTGCCCGCCGCGGCCCGGACGCACCAGACTCTCAGGAATGTGCGGCCGCCGCAACAGCAGGGCTTCCAGCAAGGTGCGGAAAGGCGGGTCGAGATAGGGACCGACCGGGGTTTTGCGGATGGCCCCGGCCCGCTGCTGCAGGCGCAGGGTCAGGCTGAAGCCGAGCCGGAACAGTTGCTCGGCGTAGTTGTCCTGCAAGACTTTCCCGGCCTGCTCGAGGTCATCTCCGGCCAGGTATTCCAGCGCCAGATCGAGAAGGCCCAACGCTCCTTGCGCTGCGGTACGCGCCTCCTCGAGGTTCCCCGCTTCGACGTGGTCGGCCATCAGCACCTTGTTGAGCAGACAGGCCAGCTCCCAGGCCGTCCCGCCATCGACCCCCTGAGCCAGAATCCGTCCGCTCAACCCGCCGCTACGGGCCAGTTGCAGAAGTTGCCCGGAGACGGCCGTGCCCTCTCCGCCGAGCGGCGCCCGCGCCCTCCCGGCAGCACTGAAGCTTTCGGGGTCGAGCCAGGCATAGACGTCCAGGGCCGCATGGGGATCGGGAATCCCCTGGTCCAGCAGCCGGCTGTTCCGCTCATGGTAGACCGTTTCCTCGAGCAGGCTCTCCCCTTCGGCCCGTGCCGCTTCCAGCAAGGTGCGAAACATGTCGGCATCGTAACGGAACAGGAGATCGAGCAAGGTGCCGAACAGCTTGGCCCCGGATTCGTCGCGGAACTCAAGCTGGTAACCGCCGTCCCGGTTCATCGCGGCGATCCGCACATCCTCTTCCTCGATCTCCTCGGGACCCGAGAGAACCACAACCTCGCGCTGCACCATGAGCACCAGCAGCTCGAAGTTCATCTGCTGCAGGGTTGCGACCACCTCGTCTTCTTCCCCGTCCAGCAGCACTGCCAGCCAGATACGGGCCTTTGCCGGATCGAAAAGGTCTCCCTGCCAGCAGTCGAAATCGAAGAGCAGCGTCCACTGCTCGGCACTGGCCATGCCGAGCAGCTCCGGCAACTGGTCCGGGCCGAGTTCCTTGCAGATCAGGTAGAGGTCCTGGGGCGGAAGCTCGGCGAGCAGTTCGTCGCCGTCGGCAAGGTCGAGCAGAAGGTTGACTTTTTGCCGCGCGGAGAGGAAACGCAGCCGCTCGAGTTGCTCCGGGCGCGACAGCGTCGCAAACCGGTTCGGGCTGACTGATTGGGGGGGGTTCGACATCGGCAGACCTCCTTGGGGAGTGGCAATGTAATGCCGGGCGCCGCTGCGGTCAAGTCGCCATTGCGCAAAGCCCCATCGCCGGCTTTGCGACGCCCCGCCGGCGATACATTTCCTGTGGACGGCGTCGGGCCACCCGGTCTAAGCTCGCCACTAATCATGCCGGGACCATTGACCGTCGCCAAAAGACTCTTTCCCATCACCTGCCATGACCGCGTGCTCCTGGCCGGCGGCAGTGTACGCGACACGCTGCTGGGGAGAAACTGCCAGGATCTCGACCTCATCGCGATCCTCCCCGAAGCCGAATTGCGCCACTGCGGCTTCCGCCCGGTCAGCGGCAAGACCACGGCGCCGATCTGGTTCCGCGGTACTCCCGACCTCGGCAAGGTCGAGGTCACCCGACTGGATGATGCAGGCGGCCTCGCTGCGGACCTGCGCCGGCGCGACTTCACCATCAATGCCATGGCCATGCGCCTCTCGGGTGAGCTGCTCGACCCCCTGAACGGACGGGACGACCTGCAGGCCGGATTCTTGCGCGCCTGCTCCGCGACGAGCTTCGTCGACGACCCGCTGCGTATCTTCCGGACCCTGCGCTTCGAGACCGACGGCTGGCGCACGGTTCCCGCCACCGAGAGGCTGCTGCAGGAAGGCGACTGGTCCGCACCACTCCAAGCCATTCCGGTCGAGCGTTTCAGCCGCGAGCTGCTCAAGGCTCTGGCCGCCGCGCAGCCGGAGCGCTTCCTGCTGCGCATGGTCGAGCTGAATGTCGGCCGGCACTGGCTCCCCGAACTGTTTCGCATGAGCGCCGTCCCTGCCGGCCCCCTCCAATACCACCCGGAAGGGGACCTGCTGACCCACGCCGTCGAGGTCCTGCAACGGGCCACGGTGCTCAGCAGCGATCCGTTGACCCGCTTCTGCGCCTTCTTCCACGATCTTGGCAAGCTGGCCACCGATCCGGCCAGCTATCCGAAGCATCACGGGCACGAGGATGCCGGCGCCCGGATGGCAGGGGCGTTCTGCTCGCGACTCGCCCTCCCCGCCGGCTACCGCAGGGCACTCGCCTGGGTCAGCCGGCTGCATCCCCACCTCAACCGCTGGGAGGAGTTGCGCGACGCCACCCGCATCAGGATTGCCGAGCAGGCACTGAAGGCCGGCATCGCCGAAATCCTCCCGGTGGTGGCCCGGGCCGACAAGGCCGGAGCCGCCACCCCTGCCGGCTGGCCGCTGGCGCTGGCGGTTGCCGTCATGACCACAGCTGACCTTGGCATCGACGCTGAGCGCCTGGCGGCCATGCCGCAACCGCACCGGCCGGCATTCATTCTGCAAAAGCGGGTGGAAAAACTCCGGCGGATGTAAAGAAATGGCCGCCCCGACGAGGGCGGCCATTTGCAATGCATGCGCGTCTGACTGGTCATTTCTTCTCTTCCGGCTGCTTCACGCAGCAGGGCTTGTCGCACCCGCCGCCCCCAGGCTGCATGCCGTGGGCGCAGCCGTACTCCGGTTTCTTTTTCGGGTAGGCGCGCAGATCCTTGCCGCAGGCGCACTTGCCGGGATTGGCGGGATCGGCCTTGCACTTGCAACCGTCCGGACAGGCACACACGTAAACCTTGTCGGCATCCTCCTTAAGCACCTGCTTCTCGATCAAATCCTTGCCGCACGCGCAGTTGCCGGCCTTCTCGGCCATCATGTCGCAGCCGCAGGCGGGACCGCAGCCGCAGATGTAAACCTTCTTGATCGCCTCATCCGCCTTCTGCTGCTCGGCCATCGCCGGCACGATCCACAGCAGCACCAGCGCAAGTACGACCAGCAGGGCACCGATACCCCGGTTCAACGTTTGCTTTTGCATGCCCAGACCTCCTGATAAAGTTTTTTTAAGCTCTGGGCATGTTAAACATTCAATCTTTTGCATGCAAGCGGGGAATTTCCAGCTATGCTTTTAAATCATGCCCCGGAGTGTTTGACCATGTCCGTGCGCCGTCTGATCACCGTCCTGCTCCTGTTGCCGCTGCTGCAGGCGGTGCCCGCCGGCGCGCTCGATCTGGCCGCCCTGGTGCGGGAGGTCGAACAGCAGTATCACGGCGTCTCCTCCCACGCCCTCACCGACATGTCGGTCCGCACCGCCAACTGGGAGCGAACCTTGAGCATGGAAGCCTGGTCGCTGGGGCGCGACTATTTCCTGGTGCGCATCTGGGAACCGGCCAAAGAGCGCGGCGTCGCCACCCTCAAGCGCGAGCGCGAAGTCTGGAACTACCTTCCCAAAGTCGACCGCACCATCAAGATCCCCCCATCGATGATGGGCGGCAGCTGGATGGGTAGCCACATCACCAACGACGACCTGGTCAAGGCCAATCATGTCGACGAGGACTACACCTTCCGCCTGCTTGAGGAGAGCGACCGCCACTGGCTCATCGAGTGCACTCCGAAACCGGACGCTGCCGTCATCTGGGGGAAGATCATCTACCGTCTTGGCAAGCAGCCGCGGGTGCCGCTGCAGATCGACTACTACGACGAGGAGCAGCAGCGGGTCAGGGAGATCCGTTTCGAAGAGGTGCAGCGGGTAGGCACACGGACGGTGCCGCTGCACCTGACCGTCACCCCCCTGGACAAACCGGGGGAGCAGACGGTGCTGCACTACCGCGAACTCACGTTCGACCTCCCCCTGGAGCGCGGCTTCTTCAACCTGCGCTCGCTGCAGCAGCAGTAACGGGAACGGCGCCGCCGCATGTTGATTTCACTGGCCTTCCGCAACCTCTGGCGCAACCGTCGCCGTACCCTGCTGACCCTTTCGGCCATGGTCGTTTCGGCATCGCTGCTGATTCTGGCCCTGGGGATCTTCTCCGGGATGATGGACGACATGCTGGCCACCACCACCGGCCTCTACCATGGCCACCTGGTCGTTGCCGCCCCCGACTACCACCAGCGCCGCGACGTGCATGCCCATCTTGCCGCCGCCACCGCCGACCTGCCGGCCCTGACCACGCTCGCCGGCCTGCGCGGCCTCAGCCCGCGGCTGCGCGCCTTCGGCCTGCTCTCGCGCGAGCAGAGCAGTCAGCCGGTCGAACTGCTCGGCATCGATCCGCGCCGTGAGCCGCAAGTCACCAGCCTGCACGACAAACTGGTTGCCGGACGCTACCTGCAGAACGCCGAAACCGACGCCATCCTCATCGGCAGTGCCCTGGCGAAAAAGCTTGCGGCCGGCATCGGCAGCGAAGTGGTTGTCGTCACCCAGGCCGCCGACGGCTCCATCGGCAACGAACTCTTCACCGTGCGCGGCATCTTTTCCACCGGCGACAGCCGTTACGACGGCCGGTTGGCCCTGACCAGCCTGACGGCCTTGCAACAGCTTCTGGTTCTCGACGGCCGCATCCACGAAGTGGTTGCAGCCCTTGACGACCCGATGCAGGCCTTCGCCGCGGCCGGGCGTCTCAACAGCACCCTGCCGACGGGAATCACCGCCCGCGACTGGGGCGAACTGCTGCCGGAGATGCGCGAAGCCATCGCCTCCTTCGATGTCAGCCGCCTGATCGTCGCTGTCATTCTCTACCTGGCCACTGGTCTCGGGATTCTCAACACCTGCTTCATGTCGGTGATGGAACGTACCCGTGAATTCGGCCTGCTGCTCGCCGCGGGGATGCGCCCATGGGGGATTCGCCGCCTGGTGCTCCTCGAATCGCTGCTGCTCGGCATCATCGGCCTGGGCTGCGGCCTGCTCGGCGGCGGATTGTTCACCTGGTACATGGCGGCGGTCGGTATCGACCTTTCCGCAACCATCACCCCGGTCACCTACGCCGGCAGCACCATCCTGCCACGACTGCGTGCCGTTTTCGCTCCGGCTAACTTCTGCATTCCGGCGGTCCTGCTCCTGTTGGTGGCCATCCTGGCCGGTTTCCTACCGGCCAACCGCGCCGCCCGCCTCGACCCGGTGACGGCGCTGCGGGAGGAATAATCGTGATCGGTGATCCGTTTTTCGTGATCCGTAGGGGCGCACGGCCGTACGCCCGAAGCTCCGGCCGGCACCAATGATGGACGATCTCAGCTACGCCTGGCGCAGCCTGTGGCGCAACCGCCGCCGCACCCTGATCACCCTGACGGCGATCGCCCTGAGCATCATGCTGGTACAGGCTTTCCACAACCTCTCCGTCGGTACCTACGCCCAGATGATCGACTCGGGCGTGCGGGCCGGCTCCGGGCATCTGGCCATCTACCGGGACGGCTATCTGGCCGGCCGCGAGGAGCAGCTCAGCTTCACCCCCGGCAATCTGGCCGCACAGATTGCCGCATTTGACGGGGTCGGGGCCGTGCTGCCGCGCCTCTACCTGCCGGCCCTGGCCCAATCGAGCCATGACAGCCGCGGCATCCTGCTCATCGGCGTCGACCCGCAGGCCGAGCGGCGCGTCAATCCGTTCCTCAAGGAACTGGGCGCCGACGCCATGCTGCGCAATGCCGGCGGCCGCGACGCCATCGTCGGCCAGCGCCTGCTCGACGACCTGCAACTGGCCGTCGGCCGCAAACTGGTGGTCACGGCCCAACACCGCGACGGCACCCTGCACAGCGAACTGTTGCGCGTCCGCGGCGTGGTAGCCACCGGCATGAGCGAAATCGACGGCACCCTGCTGATGGTCGGACTCGACCGTGCCGGGCAACTGGCCGGGATGGCCGGCGAAGTCCACGAACTCGCCGTGATCCTCGAGAAGGCCAGCGACGAGCGCCGCCTTGGTCCTTTAGTGAGCCGTCTGGCAGCGCAGCACCCCGGCATCAGCGCGGTCTCCTGGGGCGAGGCGATGCCGAATCTGGCCAATGCCATCAAGCTCGACTATGCCAGCCAGAAGTTCATCTTCGCCATCATCCTGCTGATCGTCACCATCGGCGTGGTCAACACCCTGCTCATGTCGGTCATGGAGCGCCTGCGCGAGTTCGGCGTGGTCCTGGCTCTGGGCAGTTCGCCGGGACGGCTGCGCCGGCTGGTGATCATGGAGGCCCTTCTGCTGGGAGTTGTGGCGGCACTGGCCGGTTGCCTGCTCGGAACGCTGGCCACCTGGTACCTGGTCGAAGTCGGCATCAATCTGCAGGCGTTCATCCCCGAAACCCTGGAGTTCGGCGGGGTGGTCTTCGACCCGGTGCTGCGCGCCGCCTGGGACCTGGCCTGGATGGCCAAAATCACCGTCTACATCGTTGGGCTGACTCTGCTCGCCGCCGTTTACCCTGCGGTCAAGGCCGGGCGGATCATGCCGATCGAGGCGATGCGACATCATTAGGGGCAGGTTGAGGTTGAGACTGCGGTTAAGGAGAGAGGATGGAGCTGATTCGCCTGTCGAGTGTCTATAAAACCTACCGTCACGGCAGTCTGGAGGTGCCGGCGCTGACGAATGTCACTTTAACCATCGCGGCCGGGGAATTTACCGTGCTGGCCGGCCCGTCGGGGAGCGGCAAGACCACGGTGCTCAACCTGGTCGGCGGCCTCGACCGGCCAAGTTCAGGCCGCATCATGGTCGGTGCTCTCGACCTCGGCAGCGCTTCCGCCGCCAACCTCTCCGACTACCGCCTGAAACGGGTCGGCTTCATCTTCCAGTCCTACAACCTGATCCCCGTCCTCACCGCCGCCGAAAACGCCGAATTCACCCTGATGCTGCAGGGCGTGCCCCGTCCGCAGCGCCGCGAGCGCGTGCGCGAAATGTTCCACGACCTGGGGATCACCGGCCTTGAGGAACGCAAACCGGCGGAACTGTCCGGTGGCCAGCAACAGCGCGTGGCCATTGCCCGCGCCCTGGCCGCCGAACCGGCGGTGGTTCTGGCCGACGAACCGACCGCCAACCTCGATTCAAGCACCGCCGAAGAACTCCTCGACCAGATGCGCCATCTCAACGAGCGCCACGGCGTGACCTTCCTTTTCAGCTCGCACGACGACCGGGTCATTGCCCGCGCCCGGCGCGTGGTCCGCCTCGCCGACGGCCGACTGGTCGACGATTCCGGGAGTCGCTCTTGAGCAGCGCCCGCCTTCTGTTCCTGTCATTTGCCGCCCTGCTGCTCGCCACCGGAGTGGCACGGGGCGAGCGAGCGGCCGACTCTTCCTGGGGCGGCTCGCTGCGCTCCCTCAACCTGGCCGGAGCCGATGCACCGGCCGACCTGTTCCCCGAATACCGGTTGAGCAGCACCCGTCTGCGCCTGGAACATCGTGGACCGGTGGCGCAAGACTGGCATAGCGAAGCCGCCCTCGACTGGCAACTGCTCGGCACCGACCCGGCCGGCATCGTCCCTCTCACCGGCGACGGCGTCAACCGCCGCTTCGATCTCGACCACTCCTGGCGACACGACGATGGCTGGGCCAGCCGTCTGCAGGTCGACCGTCTCAACCTGAACTGGTCCGCCGGTCGTCTCGATACAACTGTCGGCCGCCAGGCGATCGGTTTTGGCCGGATCGTCATCGCCTCGCCACTCGACATCATCGCCCCCTTCCCGCCGGAGGCTATCGACACCGAAATCCGCCCCGGCGTCGATGCCCTGCGCAGCACGCTGCACTACGGGCAGGATGGGCAAATCGGCGCGGTGGCGGTGTTCGGCGACGAAAAACGGCACAACTCCTATCTGCTGACGTGGACCGACAACCATGCCGGAATCGATCTCTTGGGGTTGGGCGGGGAACTGCGTTCGCGGCCGGTCCTCGGCCTGGGAGTGGCGGGCAGCCTCGGCACCCTTGGCCTCAAGGCGGAAGCGACCGGTTATCACGGCACCCGCGTCGGCGAACCCGATGGTGACCGCGACCGGTATTTCGCCATCGCCGCCCTGGAAGGCTGGTATCGCTTCCCTAACGGTCTGACCCTGCTGATTGAGTACCTTTACAACGGCCCGGGCTCCGACAATCCAGCCGACTACCCCCTGGTGGCGGCCGCAGCGCCGGCGCGCGAAGGGCTCGCCACCCTGCTCGGCCGCAACTATCTGCTCGCTGCCCCAAGCATCGAACTCCATCCGCTGCTGACCATGAACGGTCTGCTCATCTGGAACCTCGGCGACGATTCGTTCCTCGTGCGCCCGTCTCTGGTCATCAGCCTGGCCGACAATCTCTCCCTGGAACTGTTCTGGACGGCAAACCAGGGACAGCCCCCGCAACATCGGTCGCCGTCGTTGCCGCCGCTTCTTCGCAGCGAGTTCGGTAGCCGCGGGGACAGCGGCGGTTTTTTCCTGACCTGGTATTTCTGACCGACTCAGGAAAATCACATTTGAAAAATCTTTTTTCAGGAGTTGTCATGCCCTTGAAGTTTGGTATTATGCAACGTATTAGATATGACTAGATAAAGTTGCCCATTCACCTTGCGGAGGATTTAACAATGAAACAAACGTTGAAACTATTACTGGCTGTCACCTCTGTGTTGCTCCTGCTCGTGCCATCATCGGTTCTGGCCGGTCAGCGCGAAGGTGCCTTCTCCCTCTCCCCGATGGTCGGCTACCATGTCTTCGAGGGCGATCAAAAAACCGATGACGCCATGAGCTACGGGCTGGCCGCCGGCTACAATCTCACCAAGAACTGGGCAATCGAATTCGACCTGCGCTACACGCCGACCGAAACCGATTTCGATGCCGGCGAAAACTTTGATGTCGATATCTGGACGGGGAGCATGAACGCCCTCTACCACTTCAACCCCGACGGGGCCTTCGTCCCCTACTTGGCCGCCGGTTTTGGCGGCATGGCTTTCGATGCCGATGACAATGCAATCAACCACAGAGGCGACGATGGTTATGATTTCGACTTCATGCTCAATGCCGGGGCCGGCTTCAAGTACTTCTTCACCGACGACCTGGCGCTGCGCGTCGATGCCCGCTACGTCGCCGATCTTCACTCCGACCGCCGCTATGATCAAATGCCGGGGAGCGACGACCCTGATCACAACCTGATCGCCATGGCCGGCCTTTACTGGCAGTTCGGCGGCCCGCCGCCGGCCCCTGCCCCGCCGGCCGACAGCGACATGGACGGCGTTCCCGACAGTCGCGACAAGTGCCCCGGCACCCCGCTCGGCACCGCCGTCGACGCCGTCGGCTGCCCGCCGGCACCGCCCAAGCCCGCCCCGGCGCCGGCCCCGAAACCGGCTCCCGCGCCGGTGGTGGTTCCTCCTCCGGTCCCGGTCCAGAAGGAGATCATTACCTTCAACCTGCTGTTCGGCTTCGATAAATACCAGATCACCGACGACATGATCCCGGTCCTCGAACAGGCCAAGAAGATTCTGCAGGAGGACAAGAACGCCAGCTTCGAGGTCATGGGGCACACCTGCTCGATGGGTTCCGATGCCTATAATCAGAAACTCTCCGAGCGGCGCGCCAACTCGGTGAAGAGCTGGCTGGTCAGCAACGGCATCGCTGCCGATCGGCTCAACGCCGTCGGTTATGGCGAGACCAAGCCGAAGTACGACAACAGCACCGAGGAAAGCCGCAAACTCAACCGGCGCGTCGAGATCACCACCAAGTAATCCGGCAAGCCTTTTCAGAACCACGCGGGGCCGACACATTTGTGTCGGCCCCGCAGTTTTTCAAGCCAATTCAGTTCAGCTATTTTCGCTCCACGACCAGCAACCCTGGCGCCTCCGCAACGTTGGCCACACCGATACGTAGCACCTGCCACTGTCCGGCCGGCAAAGCGGAGAGTAAACGCTCGACGCCGGCTGCCTCATCCGCTCCGCCGGGATGCCCCGGATAGATCACCACCGCCAGCCGCCCTCCGCTGCACAGCAGCTCCAGCGTACCTTGCAGCGCGCGACGGGTCGTTTCCGGCAGGGTAATCAGTCCGGGATCGCCGCCCGGAAGCCAGCCGAGATTGGCCACGGCGGCACGCACGGGCATGGTGACGTAGCTTCGCAACGAGGAATGGCAGGCCTGTACCAAGTAGATCCCCGGCACAGGGGGGATCTCACCCTCCCGCTCCCAATTGGTGACAGCATACCCCTCATTTTTCAAGGAGAAGGCGGTCTGTTCGAGGGCTGGCTGCTGCACATCGAAGGCGATGACCTGGCCGCTCACACCGACAGCCCCGGCCAGCAGCAGCGTATCGCGCCCTTGGCCCGCGGTGAGATCAACGGCCAAATCACCCGGCCGCAGTACTTCGCTCAGCAATTGATGGCACCAAGGGACAATGCGGGTGAGGGTGGACATCGTGGAGTTTTCGTTTGCGAAAGTTCGTGGCGTTGACTTGTTGATTTGCGCTGAGTGCTTTGAATGGGTTCCTTCAGTGCTGTTGAAGCGTCAGGGAGGTCAGACCCTTTCAACATTTAACAGCGCAGCGTTCAACGGGCCGCAGGCCCAATTCAACAGCTCAACGGTTTTCATCCAGCACCCGAACCTTGCACCCGATCGCCTCCTTGTGGGAAAGACGCAACAGGGTAGCCAGCTGGCGAGCAAGGGCATCCTCGAATTTGTCGAGCGTGCCGTCGGCGTAGATGACCCGCCAGACACCCTCCATGACGGCCAGCTTCTCTTCCAGGGAGAAATGGGCATTGATCTCGCGGGCGAATTGAAACAGGTCGGTGCTGTTTTGCTGATGGTCGCGGGCAAACTCCACGAGTTCCGCAATGATGTCGGCGGGGAGGCGGAACATCCCCGCCAGCAGATCGTGCACGATCCTGGCTTCCGCTGCCTGATAATGGCCGTCGCTGTGGGCCACCTCCAGAAGCAGGGCACAGGTTGCCACCTGCACCCGGGTGAATTTATCACCGTTATTGTCCAAACGATCGCTTTGCAGCAGGCTGAGAATTTTGTTAAGCATCGAAAACCTTTCCAACAGTTTTAACGCGGAGACGCGGAGACGCAGAGAAGATCAAGCCGGTCGTTGACGTGGTTCAAAAAAAATCCCTGTTCTTTGCAAGCCACGAAAATCTTGCGAAATCCATATAATATGCAGGAGCTATGAAGCGGTTTTCAGTGCCTCCGCGCCTCCGCGTTTAATCCATGTGTTCAGGGGTCAGAGTTGCCGCGCGACTATAATCCCCACCCACGCCGCCAACAGGCAAAGAATCACGTTCAGCAGCACGTTGAAAAACGCCGCGCCGACGCTGCCGTTCTCGAGCAGACGCACGGTTTCGTAGGAAAAAGTCGAGAAGGTGGTGAACCCGCCGAGAAAACCGACCGCCAGGCCGACACGCAGGTTGCCGCCCAGAAACGGGTGGTGCAGGTCGCCCCCCATCAGCAGGCCGATCAGTAGTGAGCCGCCGACATTGACCGCCAGGGTACCGAACGGAATCGGTCGCGCCACAAGCTGGTGAATCCAGCTCGACAGCCAGTAACGCGCCACGCAGCCGAATACGCCGCAGATGCCGACGTACAGTGTTTGCATCGTCTAGAAGTGCTGGTGGAAAATGGCGTCGACTTCGGCTCCGCAGGCCGGGCACAAGACCTTCGGTTTTTGATCTGCCGGAGTCGTGGTGCAGCCGGCCGAGAGAATCACCAGGGCGAAGAAAAGCAAGGACAGATAGCGCATGACAGACCCTGTTCTTTTCACCATAGGGCACGCAGAGATCGCAGAATACAGCTGCCAACTGGATTGACCAGCCATGCGAAACAACTCTGCCTCCGCTATCCTTTAGGGTGAAAGTAAAAGATTATAGGTTCATTATCGGTGGCCAATTCGAGACTGTCAACCGAGAAGCGCCACAGGGTTGTCAACGGAGACAGAGTTTGCTATAAATGGTTGGCACTCCCTCACCACGAGTGCCAACCATACGATATAAAGAGACTTTTCCTGATGAGCCAGACATTCCTCCCGGTCGTCGGCGACGGCTTTGAACACTACATGGCCCAGGTCAACCGCTTCCCGCTGCTCAGTGCGGAAGAGGAACAGGAACTCGCCCGCCGTTATCGCAAAGAAGGGGATCTCGATGCGGCCCACCGGCTGGTGTGCGCCAACCTGCGCTTCGTCGTCAAGGTCGCCAACGAATACCGCAGCTACGGGTTCCGCCTCCTCGATCTCATTCAGGAGGGGAATATCGGCCTGATGCAGGCGGTGCGCAAGTTCGACCCCGAGCGAGGCTTGCGATTGATCACCTACGCAGTCTGGTGGATCCGTGCCACCATCCAGGACTTCATCATGAAGAGCTGGTCTCTGGTCAAGGTCGGCACCACCCAGGCGCAGAAAAAGCTGTTCTTCAAGCTGGCCCAGACCCGCAACGCCCTGCGCAATCTCACCGGCCAGGACGACAGTGGCGACGTGGCCGCCGCCATGGAAGTCGATGAAGCCGTGGTCGAGGAGATGAATCAGCGACTCGGTCACCGTGACGCTTCCCTGGACGTCGAACTGAACGAGGGGAACGACTACACCCTCCTCGACATTCTCCCCGATCGCCGCCCCGATCAGGAGACCGCTCTCATCGCCCGGCAGGAGCGGGGTCTGCGCGATCGCCGCACCCGCGAGGCGCTGGCCGGGCTCCCCGAGCGTGAGCGTCATATCGTCGAGCAGCGCTTTTTCAGCGAGCCCCCCCGCACCCTGCAGGAACTGGCCGACGCGTACGGCATCAGCCGCGAGCGCGTGCGCCAACTGGAGCAGAACGCCCTGCGCCGGCTGAAGGGTGCTCTGGCCGATCTGGAAAGGTAGTAGGGGCGACGCATGCGTCGCCCCTACAT
>CAZRTZ010000034.1:0-15962 GCA_964603155.1 uncultured Geobacteraceae bacterium
TCCCGACCCTGTGGGTGCTGACTGCGGAAGGGAAAAAACCGGTGGCGTGGGGGGTCGAGTTGCGGCTGAAGGGAGAGGATTAGGCTGTTTCCCCCTGGCGGGTACGGTCAGACGGTCAGTGGCAGTGTGAAACTGGCTGTGGTTCCCTTGCCCACCGTACTTTCCACCCAGATGCGCCCGCCGTGGTTGTCCACGATCTGGCGGGCGATGCTCATCCCCAGTCCGAGTCCGCCGATTGCCGTGTTCGAGGCGTCGGCACGGTAGAACTTGTCAAAGACTTTCACCACCTGCTCGGCCGTCATGCCGATCCCCTCGTCGGTAATCGCGACGACATATTCGTTCCCCTGGATGCCGGCCGTGATCGTGATCGTGCCGCCACGCGGCGAGTACTTGACCGCGTTGCTCAGCAGGTTTTCGAGGACCTGGGTCATGCGGTGCATGTCGCAGGTCAGCGACTCGGGCTGTTCCCCGGGGAGTTCCAGTACGAAGCCATGCCGACTGCCCTGCAGTTCGAAGCGCCTGACGACCTTGCTCAGCCACGTCTTCGGATCGTGAGGTTCGAGGGCCAGGGCAATCGGATGTCCGCTCTCGATGCGGCTGATATCGAGCATCTCGTCGATGATGCGGCTGAGCGTCTCTCCCTTGAGGTAGATCTCCTCGAGGAATTCGTCGCACTGTTCCTTGCTGAACCCGCCGAACATCTCCGGGGCGCGAAGCAATTCCGTGTAGCCGATGATGATGGCGAGCGGGGTGCGCAACTCGTGGGCGGCGGTCGAAATGAACTCGCTTTTCATTCGGTCCATTTCGAAAAGGGTGCTTTCCGCCTGCTTCTGACTGGTGATGTCGCGGATGCCGATGAGGATGCAACGCTCGCCGCCGAGTTCGACCAGCTTTGCCGAGGTGAGCCCGCTGCGGATTTCGCCATCCTTCATGCGAAATTCCGCTTCCATGTTGTCGACGCCGCCTTCGCTGAGAACCCGGCGCAGAAATTCCGCGCGTTGCAACGGGTCCTTCCATAGGTCAAGCTCAAGAGAGGTTTTTCCCCGTGCCTGCTCGGCCGTGATGCCGGTCTGGGCGACGAACGCCCGGTTGACCTCAAGAATGCCGCCGCCGTCGCCCTGGGCCATAATCAGCGGGTCGGGGCTCGATTCGAAAATCAGGCGGAAACGGACTTCACTCTCCTGCAGAGCCTTCAAGACGGCTTTCCGCCGGCTGATGTCGCGCACGATGGCCCACATGCCGGCGGGTTGCCCGGCGTCGTCGGTGAGCAGAAAAGTGCGTAGTTCGACGGGGATGATGCGGCCATCTTTGCACCGATATTCCTTTTCGTAAACCTCGGAGGAGCCCCGCACGAGGACTTGCTCCTTAAGGAGGCGCTCTTCTACGGCATGCCAGCCTTCAGGGGTGAGATCGTGATAAGTCAGGTGTTGCAATTCCTCCTGGGAGTAGCCGATCATTTTCTCGAAAGCCTTGTTCACCTCGACGATGACACCCTTTTCATCGACCACGGCAAAAGCGTCGCTCATGCTCTCATGCAGACGCCGGTAACGGGACTCGCTCTCGCGCAGGCTCTCCTCGATCCGCTTGCGCTCGGTGATGTCCCTCCATGTCGTGTGCAGCATGGTTTGCCCTTTGATCACGATAGGCATGAGAGAGACCTCGACGATAAACTCGCCGCCCTCGGCGTTGACGCAGGTCCAGTCGAAGCGATGCAGACTCTTGCTGTAGGCCAGTGCGATCATCTCGGGTGCGGATTCGGCGGAACGTCGTCCGTCCGGTTGAAACTCGGGTGAAATTCGGGCCGGGGGCAGCAGCAGAAACTGCTCTCTGGTCATCTTGAGCAGGTCGAGCGCTGCCTGGTTGCATTCGACGAAGACACCCCTACTGTCGATCAGGAGAATCGCGTCCGAGGAATCGGCAAAAAGCTTTCTGAAGGTTTCCTCGCTCTGCTGTAGCGCCCTTAATACATTCTTGCGCTCGGTGATGTCCTTGAAGACCGTGAGAATATGCGGCTCGCCCTGCAGGGTCATCAGTCGGGCGGAAACCAGGCAGTCGCGAATTTCGCCGCTGCCGGTGTTGAGCTGTGCCTCCATGTTGCGAATCGACCCGTGGGAGAGAACCTCCCGGACCATGCGGTCGCGATCCGCAGGGTCGGCCCAGACTTTCATCTCGATGGACGAGCGGCCGATGAAGTTTTCGCGGGGCATGCCCGTCAGCTCCTGGATCGCCGGGCTGAGGTCCACCACCAGGCCGTCGCGCAGGCGGGTGATGCTGACTACGTCAGGGATCGTCTCGAAGACCGAGCGGAACTTTTCCTCGCTTTCCTCAAGGGCGCGCAGGACCTGCTTGTCCTCAGTGGTATCCTTGTAAACCGAGAGGAGATGCGGCTCCCCCTTGAGCATCAGCAGTCGCGCCGAGATCAGGCTGTCGCGCACCCGGCCGTTGCCGGTGTTGAAGCGCGCCTCGAGGTTGCGGACCATGCCGTGCTGCATAACTTCCTGCACCATGCGTTCGCGCTCCGCCGGGTCAGCCCACAGGTTCATCTCCAGGGAGGATTTTCCGATCAAATGGGCACGGGGGATCGAGGTCAATTCGTCGAAGGCCGGATTGAGGTCGATCACCTTGCCGTCGCTCAACCGGGTGATGCCGACCACATCGGGGATCGTCTCGAAAACCGAGCGGAACTTCTCCTCGCTTTCGCGCAGGGTCTGCTCGATCTTTTCGAATTCGGCGATCGCCGGAATGACGTTAACGAAGCCGGCCAGGATACAGAGAAATCCCCCCAAGTAGCCGACGATCTTCTCGAGGAAGGCTTCGAGAGGAGTGTCGCCGATGACGACGAAGCGCTCCAGTCTGGGGATTTCATCGCTAATGTCGAGGAGGGTGCCGAACGTGATCAGGCTGAAGCCGAGCATGATCAGCCAGGCTCCGGGGAGTCTGGAAAAGCGCGAGTGCCTCCCGCGAATGAACAGGAAGGCGATCAGGCCAGTCAGTACGGCGGCGCGGAGGCACTCGAGGATCAGGTCGTTGAATCCGTGCATGCATTGGCTTTCGGGTTCAAGGATAAAATGTCAGTCTACCATGTTTCCCTTGTTTGACATGAGGCCGTGAGGCTAGATCGACTCAGTCGGCCAGTTTGTCAAATACCGTTTTACTGGGCTGGTTTTCTTGTATATGATGGACGAAATTTTGTGCCGCCGTCTGTTGACGGTGTGTTGCCATTCTGTCCAGCATCTATTCCCGGGAGGTCTTTTGTATGCGCGATCGTTTGAAGCGGGGCCGCTGGCTGCAGGGCGGCCTGACTCTGGCAATCCTGCTGTGCCTGGCGATTTCTCCCGCCGCCGCCTTCCAGTTCACCCTGGGCGACGTCGAGGGAAGTCTCGATACCACCGTCTCCTACGGGCTGAACTACCGTACCGCCGAGCGCGACAAGTCGATCGTCGGTACGGCCAACCGGACCTATCTCCCCGGCGCCCATGCTTATTCAGTCAATGGCGACGACGGCAACCTCAACTACGATGATGGCGACTACTTCAGCAAGGTCTTCAAGATCACCAGCGACCTGGAGTTGAAATATCAGAATTTCGGGCTATTCCTGCGCGGCACGGCCTTCCATGACTTCGTCAATGCCGGCGGTGATGGCGGCGAGCGTACCGAGATCAGCGATAGCGACGCCCTCGACCTGATCGGCGAGGATGCAGAACTGCTCGACGCCTACCTGTGGTGGAATTTCGAGATCGCCGGTATGCCCGGCACCCTGAAGCTCGGTGATCAGGTGCTGAGCTGGGGGGAGAGCACCTTCATTCAGAACAGCATCAATACCATCAATCCTGTCGATGTCAGCAAGCTGCGTCTCCCGGGTTCGGAACTCAAAGAGGCGCTGATCCCGGTCGGCTTGGTCTCCGCTTCGCTGGCCATCAACGAGAATGTCAGTGTCGAGGGCTTCTACCAGTACGACTGGGAGAAGACTGCGGTCGATCCGCCCGGGTCTTACTGGAGCACCAACGATTTTGTCGGCGACGGCGGCAACAAGGTCATGCTGGGGTGGGGTGATGTGTCGGAATTTGGGACCAGCTTTGCGGCCCTCGGCCCGCTGCGGCCGTTCTTCGGCGTCAGTGCCTTCGAACCGGACTTTCTCGGCGTGCCGCGCATGAACGACGACAAACCGAGCGATGATGGCCAGTTTGGCTTGTCAATGCGGGTTTTGATCCCGGCGCTGAACGATACCGAATTCGGATTATATTACATCAACTACCATAGCCGCCTGCCGATCATCAGCGCCAAGACCGGTAATGCAGCCGCCGTTACCAACCGCCTCACCGTAGTCAATACCCCTTCCGCCTTGCTTGGGGGGGCAACGCCGATGCAGGCCTTGACCGGTGCTGTCGGGGCTGCTGCTGCCCAGCGCACACTCGGCAGCGTTCTGGTCGGGGAGTATGCCGAAACCGCACGCTATTTTCTGGAATACCCGGAAGATATCCCGCTCTTCGGGGCAAGCTTCAGTACCCAGCTGAATTCGACGGGAACGGCTATTCAAGGCGAGGTTTCGTACCGGAAAGACGCTCCTGTGCAGGTCGATGATGTTGAACTGCTTCTGGCGGCTCTTTCCCCGATCGCCTTCGTCAATCCGGCCTATCGGGACAATCAGCTCGGAGTCTACGGTTCCAACACCATCATCCATGGTTATGAGGAAGTCGATATTGCCCAGGTGCAGGTGTCTGCAACGCAGGTTTTCGGGCCGACCCTGGGTGCCGATCAGTTTACTCTGATCGGTGAAGTCGGACTGACCCACGTGCCCGATATGCCTGATGTCCGGCTGGAAAGTCCGGGGACCTATGTCAGCGGCAACCCGGCACAAGCGACGGCGACCGGGGCTCACCCCGGCAAGCCGGCGGAGGATTCGAGCGCCTTTGCCGACGCCACCTCCTGGGGCTACCGCGTGGTCGGCAGGCTCGACTTCAACAACGCCATCGGCGCCATCACCCTGTCGCCGCGCATCGCCTGGGCCCACGACGTCGACGGCAATTCGCCGAATCCGGGCGGCAACTTCCTCGAGCACCGCAAGGCGATCACCTTTGGTCTCGGCGCCGACTACCAGAACACCTGGTCGGCGGATTTGAGCTACACCGACTTCTTCGGCGCCGGTCGCTACAACCTGATCAACGACCGCGACTTCATCTCCTTCAACGTGAAGTACTCCTTCTGAGCCGCAGGGAGCCCATATCATGACCAATATCTTCCGGCAGACCACCCTGACCATCGCCCTGGCCAGCCTCCTGGCCGCACCTGTTCTGGCCGCCATCTCCGCCGACGAGGTGGCCCGGCTTGGCAAGGACCTCACCCCCCTCGGTGCCGAGAAGTCCGGCAGCAAGGACGGCAGCATCCCGGCCTGGGACGGCGGGATCACGACGGCGCCGGCCGGCTACAAAAAAGGGGTGCATCATCCTGATCCGTATGCCGCCGACAAGCCGCTCTTTACCATTACGGCCGCCGAGGCCGGCAAGTACGCCGACAAACTGACCAACGGCCAGCAGGCGATGCTCAAGCTCTATCCGAGTTTCAAGATGAAGGTCTACCCGACCCGGCGCAGCGTTTCGGCACCGCAGCGCATCTACGAGGCGACCAAAACGGCCGCCGTCAAAGCCCAACTCTCGCCGGGGGGGAACGGTGTGACCGGGGTGACGGCCGGCACCCCTTTCCCGCTGCCCAAAAGCGGCAACGAGGTGATCTGGAACCACCTCCTGCGCTGGCGCGGCAACGCCTTCGAGCGGAATTTCATCCTGGCCCCGCTGACCCGCGGCGGCGACTACACCCCGGTCGAATTCAGCGAGAAGGGGGATTTCCGTTACAACCGCGAAGGGATGACCGAGGAGAGGCTCGACAACCTGATTGCCATGTTCAAGCAGGAGATCTTCGCCCCGGCCCGCCTGGCTGGCCGCATTCTGCTGGTTCACGACACGCTCAACCAGAGCGAGGAAAACCGCAGCGCCTGGCTTTACAACCCTGGCCAGCGCCGGGTGCGTCGCGCTCCGAACGTCGCTTTCGACAACCCCAAGGAAGGGGGCGACGGCCTGACCACCAGCGATACCGTCGACATGTACAACGGTAGCCCGGAGCGCTACGACTGGAACCTGCTCGGCAAGAAGGAGATGTACGTCCCCTACAACAGCTACGCGTTGCACAGCGACAAGCTCAAATACAAGGACATCCTCACCCCGCTGCACCTCAACCCCGAGCATCTGCGCTACGAGTTGCACCGGGTCTGGGTGGTCGAGGCCAAGCTCAAGCCGGGGATGCGCCACATCTACGAGCGCCGGGTCTTCTACATCGACGAGGATTCCTGGCAGATCTTAGGGATGGACCAGTATGACAGTCGCAACCAGTTGTGGCGGGTCTCCGAAGCGCATTGCATCAATTACTACGAGGTGCCGGTGTTCTGGAGCACGGCCGAGGTGCATTATGACCTGCAGTCGGGGCGCTACATCGCCATCAACCTGACCAACGAGAGCAAACCTTACAACTTCGACGTCAAGTTCGATGCGACCGAATTTACCCCTGATGCCCTGCGTCGCGAGGGGAAACGTTAGGGTCACATGGTGCTGCCTGCACGAAAGCGGCGACCGGTTTACCCGGTCGCCGCTTTCGTGTAAAAGGAAGCCATGGTGTCTCTCCTGCTCCCCACATTTCTGCGCCTGCTGACCATCGGCGCGGTTCTGCTGACCATTGTGTCATCGGCATGGGCGAGCGATGCCGAAACGGCGCCGCTGGCCGAGAAATCACTGCTGCTGGACGGGCAGAGCGTCGGGAGCCGTCTGGTGGCGGTCGGTGAGCGCGGCCATATCCTGGTCTCGACCGATGCCGGGCGCTCCTGGCAGCAGCGGCCGGTACCGACCCGGGCCACCCTGACCAGTGTCTTTTTCGCCGACGAACGTCACGGCTGGGCGGCCGGGCACAATGGCGTCATCCTGCGCAGCAGTGATGGCGGCAGCAGCTGGCAAAAAGTCCATGAAGATCTGGAAAGCGGACCGATACTCGACCTGTGGTTCCGTGATGTGAATTCCGGATACGCCGTCGGCGCTTACGGCTTATGCCTGGTCACCGGCAACGGTGGCGCCACCTGGGAGCCGCGGCCGATCGTCGATGATTCCGGCACCGCTTTGGACCTTCACTTCAACCAGTTGCGTGTCGGCACCGACGGCCGCCTGGTTATCGCCGGCGAAGCCGGGCTGTTGCTCTACTCCCGCGACGGGCGCAGCTGGCAACCCCAGGCGTTCCCCTACGAGGGTTCGCTCTTCGGCACGTTGCCGCTGGAAGGCGGCCGGTTGCTGGCCTTTGGCCTGCGCGGGCACCTGTTTCGCTCGGCCGGAGACGGGCGCGGCTGGCAGGAGGTGGCGACCGGTACCGAGGCCATTCTCAATGACGCCATCCGTCTGCGTGACGGGCGCGTCGTTGTGGTCGGGCTGGCGGGGACCGTGCTGGTCGGCAGCGATGCCACGCACTTCACCACCATCGTCCAAAGCGATCGTCCCGGAATCTCCCGGGTCCTCGAAGCCGGGGACGGCGCTCTGGTTCTGCTCGGCACCCACGGCGCCCGGCGCCTCGAACTGCCTGGTGCGGGAGCTCACCCATGAACGCCCCGACCTGGCGTGACCGGCTGGCGGCGGTTCTCTTTCGCCACCGCGCCGCGATCCTCCTGATCTTCCTGCTGGTCACCCTCGGCTTTGCCGTGGCCATGGCGCGCCTGCACATCGATGCCGGTTTCGACAAGATGCTGCCGCTGCAGCACCCGTACATGCAGACCTTCGTCAAGTACCGCGAGGCGTTTGGCGGGGCCAACCGGGTCCTGGTGGTGGTCATGGCGAAGGATGGCGACATCTTCACGCCGGAGTATTTCGATACTCTGCGCAAGGCGACCGACGCCATGTTCTTCCTCCCCGGTGTCGATCGCAGCCGGGTCCGCTCGCTGTTTACCCCCAACGTTCGCTACACCGAGGTGGTCGAAGAGGGGATCGCCGGCGACAACGTGGTCCCGGCCGATTTCCAGCCGAATGCGGAGGGGCTCGCGAAAGTCCGGCAGAACATCCTCAAGGCGGGGATCGTCGGCCGGCTGGTGGCCAACGACTTCAAGGGGGCGCTGATCAGTGCCGAACTCCTCGAGGTCGATCCGGCAACCGGCAAGAAGCTGGATTACCTGGAGGTCGCCCGCCAGCTTGACGAGACGATCCGCCAGCCGTTTACCTCTGAGCGGACCAGCGTGCATATCATCGGCTTCGCCCAGATGGTCGGTGACATCGCTGCCGGCGCCAGGCAGGTGGTGATCTTCTTCGCGCTGGCCTTTTTGGTGACCGGCGCCCTGGTCTTTTTCTACATGCGCTCCCACCGGGTCAGTGCTTTGCTACTCGTCTGTTCGGTGGTGGCGGTGGTCTGGCAACTCGGTGCCATGACCCTGTTCGGCTTCGGCATCGATCCGCTGGGGATCCTGGTGCCGTTCCTGATCTTCGCCATTGCCGTCAGCCATGGCGTGCAGATGATCACCGCCGTGCGCGCCGAAATTTTTGCCGGCGCCACCAGCGTCGAGGCTGCCCGCAACAGTGTCGCCAGCCTGTTTGTCCCCAGCGGTACCGCCCTGCTGACCGATCTGGCGGGGTTCGTTACCATTTTGCTGATCAAGATCCGCGTCATCCAGGAGCTGGCCATCGCGGCGAGCCTTGGTGTGGCGGCGATCATCCTCATCAATCTGGTGCTGCTGCCGATCCTCCTCTCCTACGTGCCATTCCCGGACGACTACCGCCAGCGGCTGGAACGGCGCATCGAGGGGATGGATCGCATCTGGAAGCGGGTTGCCGGCCTGGCCCGGCCGCGGCCGGCCCTGACGATCCTGCTTGTTACCGCCGCCCTGGGCGGCTACGGCTGGTGGCGCAGCAACGAGGTGCGAATCGGCGATCTCCACCGGGGGGTCCCCGAGTTGCGACCCGAGTCCCGCTACAACCGCGATATCGAGACGGTTACCAGCCACTTCTCCATCGGGGTCGACCTGCTCACGGTCATTGCCGAAGCGAAGCCGGATGGCTGCACCGATTTTGCCACCATGGACAGCATCGACCGTTTCGCCTGGCGCATGCAGAACACCCCGGGGGTACAGTCGGCCATCGCCCTGCCGCAGGTGGCCAAGCAGCTCAATGCCGGATGGAACGAGGGGAGTCTCAGGTGGCAGGTTCTGCCGCGCGACCGCCAGACGCTGGTCGAGGCGGTGCAGTACATCCCGACCAGCAGCGCCCTGCTCAACGACAACTGCAGCGTCATGCCGGTTTTGCTCTTTACCTCCGACCACAAGGCGGAGACCATCGATCGGGTGATTGCCGCGGCCGAGCGGTTTCAGGCGGAAGAGCAGGGGGGGACGGTGGATTTTCGCCTCGCCTCCGGCAACGTCGGGGTCATGGCTGCCACCAACCGGGTCGTCGATGCCGCGCAGTTTCCGATCCTGGTCTACGTCTTCGGGGTGATCATCGCCCTGTGTCTCTTTACCTTCAGGTCTGTTCCGGCCACCCTGTGCATCGTTCTGCCGCTGGGCATGGTGTCGCTGCTCGGCTATGCACTGATGGCTGAAATGGAAATCGGTCTCAAGGTTTCGACGCTGCCGGTGGTAGCCTTCGGCGTCGGCATCGGGGTCGATTACGGCATCTACATCTACAGCCGCTTCCAGGCCTTCCTCGAAGAGGGGCTGTCGATCTTCGACGCCTACCATGAGACGCTCAAGATCACCGGCAGCGGGGTGCTCTTCACCGGGGTCACTCTGGCGTTCGGTACCGCCACCTGGATCTTCTCCCCCCTGCAGTTCCAGTCCGACATGGGGTTGCTGCTGACGTTCCTGTTCCTGGTCAATATGCTCGGGGCCCTGCTGGTGCTGCCGGCTCTCGCCAGCTTTCTGCTGCGTCTGCGGCGCCACAAGGAACTCTAGCCGAGCGGATGGAGTGATGAGCGATCGATCCAGGCCGATGACCGCGGAATCGGTCCGCGCGATCCTTGAAGCCGCTGGGGCGCGGGTGATGACGCGCGGCGGACGGACCGAAAATTACAGCGCGCCGCGGGAGTTCTCCTTCGAAGTCAAGGGGGCGTTCCCCAACGGCCTGCTGTTGCACGTGGTGGCCCGCCAGTACGATTATCGCGAACCGTGGGAGATCAGCGGCCGTGTCAACGAAGTGGTCGACGTCGCCCTGCTGCGCGACGGCGCCCATTCTCCTCTGCCGAAGGGTTATCCGTATTTCCAGGGGCGCGACGAAGAAACCGGCGTCGATGAGGGTGGCCTACGCGAGATCGTGGCCTGCGTCGCCGGCCTGAATCCAAAGCTGTTCAAACTGCAGGAACTGACCGGGGATCTGTAGCCGTCTGCGGATCGGGTTCGTTTTGCGCCGCCGTTTGTGGCCTGTGCCGTGGCCATGACCGCGACGCTGCTGGTCAACTACGCCATCGAGGGCCGCCAGCGGCGTTTCATCAAACAGGTGTTCAACCAGTATCTGCATCCGACGGTCATCGACCAGCTGCTGACCCCTCCCGAACGGTTGAGCCTGGGCGGCGAGCGCCGGGAGGTTGGCTACGTGCAGGTCGTCGGCCGCAACGAGCCGGTGCGCATCTATGAGCCGTTGTCGCAGGCGGTGTCAGGGGTGCTGGATCAGGCGGCGTTTGCCCGGGCCATGGAGCTGTACCGGGCGGGTGATTTTGCGCAGGCGGCCGAAGCTTTTGCCACCCTGGCCGGGACTGACCCGGTAGCGGCCTGTTACAGGAACCGTTGCGAACGTCTGGCGGCGGATGCGCCGGCAGACTGGGACGGGATCGGCATCTGCACAGCAAGTGAAGGGGGGGCGCTCCGTCCCGCTTCCTGCGACGGCCTGGCGATCCTTGAAGGCTCCCGGCGGGAAGGCCGGGAGCATCTCTGCTCCGCCCCCCGCATTGTCAACTTCTTGCGTTGTTCCGGTTGACAATGCCTTCGGGGAATTGCTAGCCTGCCACGCGATGAATCCCGATCTCTACAGCATCCGCCTGCGGGCGGAACGTTCCGGCCGGCACCTGTGCGGCGCCGAGCGCATCGCCCCCGAGGCGGATTTGCCGGCGCTGGCGGCCACCCTGGTGGCGCGGGCGATGACCCATGCCGGCGGGAGTGCCGAGGCGGCCCACTGCACCATCGAGAAGCTGATGGGACCGGTCGCCCGCTGCCGGCTCCCTGCTGTGACCACCTGGGAGGTTGCGGATGCTGCGACGGGGCGGGCTGCGGCCTGCCGCCTGCTCCTTGCGGCCGGGGTCTGTGCCGCCGCTGCCGAATCGACGCTGGCCCGGCTGGCCGAGGGGCCGGCGCCGGGCGGCCTGGTCATGCGCGGGGCGATGCTGGTCGATGCCGCGAGCGGGGCGCGTCTCGAAGCCGACCCGGCGCGGGGGGTGCGGGTGAGCCGCATGGATCTCGCCCCGGAAAGCCGTGAACAGGTTCTGGCCGAGTTGGCCGCGGCCGGCCTGAACCACCACCGGGTGGCCGAGGCGCTGGTGCTGGCCGGCAAGGTCCTGCAGGCGCCGGGCGTGATTGCCGAACTGTGCTGGTCCGATGATCCGGAGTATCTGTCCGGTTACGTCGCTGACCCGCGCCAGGGCTACCAGCGCATCACCCGGCTCAAAGATGCTGGCGACGCAAAGGGCGGGCGGGCCATCTTCGTCGATACGCGCAGTTGGGACCGCAGTGCCTGCGTGACCTTCCTGGAGCGGCAGCCGCTGCTGTTCGACCGCCCTGGTCAGATTCGCCAACGACAGACATGGCAGGGATGAGATGGAGCGCTGGGAACGCGAACTGAACGAACTCGACCGGCTCGGCATGCGCCGTACTCTGCGGACCGTCGATGGCCAGGGGCCGCGCGCTCTGGTCGACGGCCGCGAGGTGCTGCTGCTGTGCTCCAACAACTACCTGGGATTGGCCGGCCACCCCGCCCTGCTGGAGGCGGCGGTGGCGGCGACCTGGCGTTACGGCGCCGGTTCCGGTGCGAGCCGACTGGTGTCGGGGACCCTGCCGCCGCATGCCCGGCTCGAAGAGAGGCTGGCCGCCTTCAAGGGGACGGACGGGGCACTGCTGTTCAACAGCGGCTATGCGGCCAATACCGGCATCCTCCAGGGGCTGTTCGGCCCCGATGACGTGATCTTCTCCGATGAACTCAACCATGCTTCGCTGGTCGACGGCTGCCGTCTGAGCCGGGCGCGCACCGTGGTCTATCCTCACGGCGATCATCACGCGCTGAAGCGGTTGATGGCGGCGGAGGCCGCCCGGCGCAAGGGACGCTGGCTGATTGTCACCGACGGGGTGTTCAGCATGGACGGCGACCTCGCCCCGCTCCCTGCGCTGTGCGAGCTGAAGGAGCGTTTCGACGCGCTGCTGATGGTCGACGATGCCCACGGTACCGGCGTGCTCGGAGAAAACGGCCGCGGCACCGGCGAGGAACTCGGCTGCCTGGAGCGCATCGACCTGCACATGGGAACGCTCGGCAAGGCGCTGGGCTGCGCCGGTGCCTACCTGGCCGCACCGCGCCCGATCATCGACACCCTGATCAACCGCAGCCGTCCCTTCATCTTTTCTACCAGCCTGCCGCCAGCCACCCCGGCGGCCGCCCTGGCGGCCCTGGACCTGGTCGAGAGCGCCGAAGGTGCGCGCCTGCGCCGTGACCTGCGCAGCAATCGCGAGCGCTTTGCCGCCCCTTTGCGCGCAGCCGGGCTCGACCTTCTGACCAGCGTCACCCAGATCGTACCGATCCTGATCGGCGAGCCGGAGCCGACCATGGCCATAACCACCCGGTTGCTGGCGCAGGGGATTTTCCTGCAGGGGATCCGGCCGCCGACCGTCGCGCCGGGAACCTGCCGGCTGCGGGCCACGGTCATGGCAACCCACGATCCCGCTGAGCTCGAACAGGCCGCCGTCCTCATCGCGGCTGCCGTTGCCGCCCGGCCGTGATGCCTCTTCACGATTTCAGGCTCGCCGATGGGCGTACGCTCGCCTGGCGTGAATCCGGCAGCGGCCCGCCGTTGGTGCTGCTGCACGGCTGGTCGCTGTCCGGGCTGGCCTTTGCCGAGCTGGCTGAGGCCCTGCAGGGGGTTCGCCTGCTCCTCCCCGATCTCCCCGGCCACGGCGGTTCATCGCCGCCTGCGACGCCGGATCTGGCCTCGCTCGCCGACGACCTGGCGGCCTGGCTGACGGTTGCGGCGTCTGGCCCCCTGTCCCTCGGCGGCTGGTCGCTGGGGGGGATGCTGGCCATGGAGCTGGCGGCCCGGCCGAGCGTTGCGGTCGAGCGCCTGCTGCTGATCGGCACCACCCCGCGCTTTACCGCCGCCCCCGACTGGCCGCACGGGCTGCCGGTCACCCAGGTACGGGCCCTGGCGCGCAATCTCGAGCGACGCTTTGCCGCTACCCTCGGCGAGTTCTTCGCGCTGACCTTTGCTCCCGGCGAAGCCGATGCGGCGCGTTTGCGCGCCGTCCGTGCCTTTGCCGTACAGCCGGCCGGACTCCCCGACCAGGGCAGCGCCGCCTCTCTGCTCGGGCTGCTCGAACACCACGACCAGCGCCATGTGCCGGCGGCAATCCCCTGTCCGGCCCTGGTTGTCCACGGGACCGAAGATCGCATCGTGCCGGTTGCTGCCGGGCGTGCCCTGGCGACCGCCCTGCCGCAGGGCCGGCTCTTTGAGCTTTCCGCCACCGGCCATGCGCCGCACTGGACGCATTTGCCGGAAACGGTCGCCGCCATCCGGGAGTTCTGCGCATGGGGCCGGTGAACGCCCTCAATAACCAGCTGGTGCGGAGCCACTTTTCCGCCCATGCCGGCGACTACGATCGCTATGCCGCCGTGCAGAAGCGGGTGGTCACCCACCTGGTCGCCCGCCTGGCCGAAGCCGGCGGGGCAGATACGGGCCCCCTGCTCGACATCGGCACCGGCACCGGCGCCCTGGCTGCGGCGCTGGACGACTGCCTGCCGTGCCGGCCGCTGGTGCTGCTCGATCTGGCCCACGGCATGACCTGCACGGCGGCCGCCCGCCTTCCCGGCAGCCTGGCGTGCGACGGCGATGCCCGGCACCTGCCGTTTCGTGCCGACAGCTTCGCCACGGTGGTATCCAGCTCTGTCTACCAGTGGCTGGATGATCTGCCGGGGGCTTTTGCCGAGGTCGCCCGGGTGCTGCGGCCCGGGGGGTGCTTTGCCGTGGCGCTGTTTGGCGAGCGCACCCTGATCGAACTGCGCAGCGCCCATCGCCAGGCCGCCGCCGAATGCGCGTCTCCCCACGGCTCGCATGTGCAGAACTTCCCGGCAGCGGACGAGGTCGCCGACGCCCTGGCGCGGGCCGGGCTGGTTTGCCGGGATTTTGCCAGCTTCCCCGAACTCGACTGGCATCCCGACGTACCGACCCTGCTGCGCCGGCTCAAGCAGATCGGCGCCGGCAATGCCGCCGCCGATCGCCCGAAGGGGCTGGCCTCGCGCCGGGTCATGCAAAGGATGCTGGAGATTTATGAGGCCGGCCACCGCCAGTTGCAGGGGATCCCGGCCACCTACGAGGTGGTCTGCGCGCTGGCCTGTAAGCCCTGACCGGTCCCTGCAGAATTGACATTCCCCTGCCGAAATGCTAAAAGCGCGGGGTTTTCAGCCATCAAATCAAACCGATCCGGAGGAATCTTATGGAACGCACATTCGCCATCATCAAGCCCGACGCCTTTGCCGCCGGCCATGCCGGGAAGATCCTGGCCCGCATTTACGCCGAAGGCTTCAAGGTCGTCGGCATCAAGAAGCTCTACATGAGCAAGGTCGAGGCCGAAGGCTTCTACTACGTGCACAAGGAACGCCCGTTCTTCGGCGAGCTGACCGACTTCATGAGCAGCGGTCCGTGCGTCGTCATGGTGCTTGAAGCCGAAGGCGCCATCAAGAAGTGGCGCGACCTGATGGGCGCCACCAACCCGGCCCAGGCCGATGCCGGTACCCTGCGCAAGGAGTTCGGCACCTCCATCGGCGAGAACGCGACCCACGGCTCCGACGCTCCGGAGACCGCGGCCTTCGAGATTCCCTACTTCTTCTCCGGGCTGGAACTGCTGTAACTGGCCCTTTTCAGTTGAGTTGCAACGGCCCGGCGGCTACAATCGCCGGGCTGTTTTCTTTAAAAGCTACTGCGGAGGCCATCTGCGGCGTTGCGCGGTGCTCGCCCCCTCGCCTATCTAACCAGATATGTCTCGGGTGCTGCGCTCCATGCGCCTTGCATCCGGCCTTCCTCATAACGCTTTTCGGGATTCCCGTATATGGTCGATCTGAAAAACCTCTCTCCCGCCGAACTGGAAGCCTTCCTCACCGGGATGGGGAAGGAGCGCTTCCGCGCCGGACAACTCATGCGCTGGATCTACCCGCGCGCTGTGACCGATTTCGCGCTGATGACCGACCTGGCCAAGGATTTCCGCAGTGAGCTGGCGACCCGCGCCATGGTGTCGTCCTTTGCCCCCGAGGTCGAGGAAGTCAGCGCCGACGGTACCCGCAAGTTTCTCTTCCGCCTGGCTGACGGCGAGAGTGTCGAAACGGTGCTGATCCCGATGGACGAGGGGCGGGCGACACTGTGCGTCTCCACCCAGGTCGGTTGCGCCATGCAGTGCGCCTTCTGCCTCACCGGTACCTTCGGCCTGACCCGCAACCTCACCGCCGCCGAGATCGTCAACCAGGTCTGCGCGGCGAGGGAACGCTTCTCCGTCGACAACCTCGTCCTGATGGGGATGGGGGAGCCGCTGCACAATCTCGACAACGTCGTGCGTGCCCTGGAGATTCTCTGCTGCGCATCCGGATTCGATTACAGTACGCGCAAGATCACCCTCTCCACTTCCGGGCTGGTCCCCGAGATGCTCGAGTTCGGCCGGCGCAGCCGCGTCAACCTGGCGGTTTCGCTCAACGCCACCACCGATGCGGTGCGCAACGAGC
>CAZRTZ010000034.1:15972-30190 GCA_964603155.1 uncultured Geobacteraceae bacterium
TCTCTATTCGTCGGCAGCGTCAGATGTGTATAAGAGACAGCCGATGCGGTGCGCAACGAGCTGATGCCGATCAACCGCCGCTACCCGCTCAGTGAGCTGATGCGCGCCTGCCGCGACTATCCGCTGCTGCCGCGTCAGCGCATCACCTTCGAGTACATCCTGATCCGCGGCGTCAACGATTCCCTCGATGATGCCAAGCGCCTGGTCAAGCTGCTGCACGGGGTCAAGGCCAAGGTCAACCTGATCCCCTACAACGAGCACCCCGGCTCATCCTTCCGCGCCCCGGAGTCCGCGACCGTCGAGGCGTTCCAGCTCTATTTGCTCAGCCGCAACGTCGTCGCCATCCGCCGCGCCAGCAAGGGTCAAGATATTTCGGCTGCGTGCGGGCAGCTCAAGGGGGAGTTGGAAGAACGCAAGTTGTCGACCGATCCTCAACCTCAACCTCAACCTTAACCTGGAGTTTGTCCCATGTCCCAAACCACCATCGGCGTCATCGGCGGCAGCGGTCTTTACGAAATGGAAGGGTTGACCGATGTCCAGAGCGTCACCCTCGAAACCCCCTTCGGTGCGCCGAGCGACAGCTTTGTGACCGGCATGCTCGGCGACGTGAAAATGGTTTTTCTCCCCCGCCACGGCCGGGGTCATCGCCTCCTCCCCTCGGAGGTCCCCTACCGGGCCAACATTTACGGGATGAAGCAACTCGGCGTGCAGCGGATCATCTCGGTGTCCGCCGTTGGCAGCATGAAGGAGGAGATCGTTCCCGGGCACATCGTCATCCCCGACCAGTTCTTCGACCGCACCCAGGGGAAGCGGGCCTCGACCTTTTTCGGCGAGGGCGTGGTGGCCCATGTGCAGTTTGCCGATCCGGTCTGCCGCGACCTCTCCGTGGTGCTGGCCGATGCTGCCCGCGCGGTGGGGGCTACGGTCCACCAGGGGGGAACCTACATCTGCATCGAGGGACCGAACTTTTCAAGCCGGGCGGAATCGAACGTCTACCGCGGCTGGGGGGTCGACGTCATCGGCATGACCAACATCCCCGAGGCGCGTCTCGCCCGCGAGGCCGAAATCTGCTACGCCACCGTGGCCCTGGCCACCGATTACGACTGCTGGCACGAGGCTCATGACGACGTGTCGATCGAGGCGATCCTGGCGATCATCCGCCAGAACGTGACGACCGCGCGCAGCATCATCAAGGCGGCCGTTGGTCATCTGCAGCAGCCGCCGGCCTGCGCCTGCGGCGAAGCCCTCAAGTATGCGGTGATCACCGATCCGGAACGCATCCCGGCGCGGACTTACGAGAACCTTGCCTTGCTGATAGGTCGCCATCTCCCCGGGCAATGAACCGTTGACCTGCGGCGTGCGTTGCTTGTTGCCAAACGCCGGCCGATTTGCTTAAATAACAATTCTGTCAATATTCTTCGAAGGATAGTGTGATAATGGAGATTCTGGTAGTTGGCTCGGTGGCCTTCGATTCGGTGGAGACCCCGTTTGGTCAGGGGGACGAGGTGCTCGGCGGGTCAGCGACCTACTTCTCCACTGCGGCAAGTTTTTTTGCCGGAGTGCGCCTGGTCGCCGTGGTCGGCGAGGATTTCCCGCGCGAGCATCGCGACTTCCTGGCCGCACGCAACATCGACCTGGCCGGTCTGCAGGTGGCCCCGGGCCGGACTTTCCGCTGGAAAGGCCGTTACGGCTTCGATCTCAACGAGGCGCAGACGCTGGAGACCCATCTCAACGTTTTCGAGGGATTCCAGCCGCAGCTCCCGGAGAATTTCCGCGACAGCGAAGTGGTCTTTCTGGCCAACATCGACCCCGAACTGCAACTCGAAGTGGTGCGCCAGGTTCGCCGTCCGCGCCTGATCGCCTGCGACACCATGAACTTCTGGATCGGCGGCAAGCGCGAGGCGCTGGTGCGCACCCTGCGCGAAGTCGACATCCTGGTGATCAACGAAGGGGAGACCCGCCAGCTGGCCGGCGAGGCCAACCTGGTCAAGGCCGCCCGCTCGGTCCTGGCTCTCGGCCCGAAGACCCTGGTGGTCAAGCGCGGTGAATACGGGGTGCTGGTTTTTACCGCGCACAGCATTTTCTCGGCACCGGCCTACCCCCTGGAAGAAGTGTTCGATCCGACCGGTGCCGGTGACACCTTTGCCGGCGGTTTCATCGGCCATCTGGCGGCGACCGGTGATTTCTCCGAAGCTGGCGTGCGCAAGGCCACGGTGTTCGGCAGCGTGATGGCGTCGTTCACCGTCGAGGATTTCAGCCTCAACCGGCTGCGGCGCGTTACCTGGGCGGAGATCGAAGAGCGCTTCCGCAAATTCCAGGCCCTGACGTCCTTCGAAGGGCTCGACTGAGGCCAGGGGGATGGGCGTGTTCCAGTGGGATAAGTCACTCGCGAATCTCGATGTGGACGCCGGGCAGTTGCTCCAGCTGTTCCGCTCAATGCGCGATGTCCAGCTGGCTCTTCCCGGAATCCCCGCCCAGGAGGCCAGTGCCTACCTGTGCCAGTATCGGACCGGGGAAAACATCGGCACGGTGGTGGTTCTGCACCTGCACAAGAGCGAAGAGCTGGCCATCTACTCCGACGCTCCCCGTGAAGTTCCCGCCGACGGTGCCGACCGGGCGCTCGATCGGGCCCTGGTTTTTGTCGAATCGATCGGCTTTTTGATGAACGATCTCGACGTCCAGCTGCTCGATGCTTCTGATCGCGTCATGCTCTGGGATTCTCTCCCCGTGCGCAAGGGTTGTGTGCCGACGGCAAAACCCGCCGCCAGGATGCTCCCGCCGGCGCCCAAAAGGGCTCCGATCAAAAGCCAGGATCCTTTCGGGATGCTCGCTGAACTGGAATTGACTCCGCCTGCAGAAGATGCCGCCTCAGTCGATGATCTGCTGGCGGCCGTCGAAGCGCTACGCGCCCGTCGGCCGGCGGTAACTCAGCGCAGGAAGGCCCCCTCGCCGGAAGAACTGCAGCGCCGCCGTTGTCAGCTGTACGCCAATGTCGGCCGGATTCTGGCCTCCCTCTAACGGAGGATTGCGCTATGAACTGGTTCCCTCGTTTCTCTGCGTTCGCGGTCATGGCCATGGCGCTGATGGTCCTGACCGCCTGCTCGTTGGGCAAGGACTCCCCGGCCAAGCAGAAAGCCAAGTCCCATTTCCTGATGGGGAACGCCGCCCTGGGGGAGAACAATCCGAGCCTGGCCTTGCAGGAGTTTCTGCAGGCCGAGGAAGCCGATAGCGACGATCCGGAAATTCAGGCGGGACTGGCTCAGGCCTACATGCAGAAGAAAGCGTTCAACCTAGCCGAGCAGCATTGGTTGAGGGCCATCTCCCTGAGCAACGGCGCTCCACAGCATTACAACAATCTCGGCGCACTGTACCTGACCATGGAGCGGTTCGACGATGCCATCTCCGCTTTTCGCAAGGCGGCCGACAACCTGCTGTTCGGCACGCCGGAAGTGGCCTGGACCGGTATCGGTTACGCCTATTATCTGAAGCGGGACTATCCGGCGGCGGAGCGGGCCTATCAGAAGGCCCGCGAGCTGAATCCGCGCTATTCCCAGGGGTTCCTCAGGCTGGGCGAGCTTTATTACGGCCAGGAACGCACCGCAGAGGCGCTGGAAAATTTCCAGAAAGCGGCCGAACTGGCGCCGCGCTCGGCGATGGCCCAGTACTGGCTGGGGTTGACCCAGCTTAAACTCAAAAATCCGGCCGCGGCGCGCAAAGCCTTTGAAGAGACCGTCCGTCTGGCCCCGGACAGCGAGCCCGGCCGGTTGGCCAAAAACTACCTGAAAACCCTGCGTTAGGCGAGAGTGATGACGGAATATACAGCATACGGTTTTGGTGAGACGCTGCGGCGGCGGCGTGAGCAGATGGGGCTTTCCCTCAACGACGTAGCGGTTCGCACCCGGGTGCGCAAGGCCTATCTGCAGGCCCTGGAGGAAGAAAACCTGGCAGCCTTGCCCGGCTCCGCCTATGCCATCGGCTTTTTGCGCATCTACGCCCGCCATATGGACCTGGCGGTGGAGCCTCTGGTCGCGTCCCTGACCGGCAAATCCGTGCCGGAGGGCGAACGCAAAGGGCCGTCCGGCGCAGAGTCGGCGGTAGCCCGGCCACGGCGGCGAGCCCGGGGGGGCAGACGCCTGCCTATTCTGCTGGTTCTCCTGCTCCTGGTTCTGGGTGGGGCGGGTTCCCTGTTTTATCTGCAGCGCCAGCCCGCTGCGCCGCCAGCACTTAAACCGGTGACGCCTGCGCCGCCGCCGGTACAACCTGTGTCTCCCCCGGTCCCGGTGCCGGTCCCGGTGCCGGCCGCAACGGTGCCTGCCGCTCCCGCTGCCGACAGCGGCGCCCAGGCTCCCGAAGTGGTGCCCTTGCCGGTTTTGCCGCCCGACGGGGCGGTTGTGCGCGTGGCCGTGGCCGGAGCCGGGAAGATGAAGGTCACTCTGGATGGACAGGACAGCCGCGACTACGAACTGCAGCCCGGTCAGAAGTTCAACTGGAAGGTCGGTCGCCAGTTGCAACTGGAGCTGTCGGCCCCGACCCTGATCCGCTGCTGGGTCAATGATCAGGAGGTCGCATTGGCCGAACTCGTCGCGGTGCGTCTGGTCGGAATCCCTGCCAAAGAGGCCTCGCGCCAGTAGTGTTCTGAACCCGCCACCGCGACAGCCTCGGGTCCCGTTGCGGTTTTCTTGTTAACTACCTGAAAATAGTCGAAATCTTCCTTGGCGCCGGAGCTTGACAGCCCGGCGCCGCATGTTAAGCTTTTCCCAACTCCAGGCAGCGAGGTGGGTTTTGGGTGAAGCGGCCAGACGCATTCTGATCGTCGACGACGAGGAAAATACCCGGATCGGCTTGAGCAAGCTGCTCGGCCAGGAAGGGTTTGTCGTCGAGTTGGCCGCCAACGGTACCCAGGCTCTCGAGCAGCTGCGCCGCCATCGGGTCCATCTGGTCATCAGTGACATCAATATGCCGGATATGAACGGTTTGGCCTTTTTGCGCGAGGTCAGCCGGCACTTCCCGAGCACCAATGTGATCATGATCACCGCCTACGGCGGGGTGGAATCGTATCTTGAAGCGATGAATCTGGGAGCCCTGGAGTACCTTCACAAACCGGTGCGCCTCGACGAGTTGCGTTCGGTGATGCGCAAGATTTTCACTTCCGCCGCCGCAGCTGCCCAGTAGACTGCTGAAACCGTTCCTGCATGGGGGCTTTTATCGCCTGCCGACGGATCCGCAAGGAGGGTTCATGTTCAAAACCATTCTCTTCGCCACCGATTTCTCGCCGAGTTCCGAGCACGCGTTCCGGTATGCCCTGTCGCTGGCACGCAAGTTTGACGCCCGCCTCGGAGTCATCCACGTGATCAATGAGCCGGTGGACCTGCGCGGCTTTTATGTGCCGCACATCTCCTTCGATCAGCTTGAAGCGGAGATCGAGGAGGGGGCGCGCAAACTGATGGAGAACTTCTGTGCCAAGCACGGCAATGACTACCCCGGGATCGAAACCTTCGTCGTGCCGGGGATTCCTTACGACGAAATCATCAAGCAGGCGCAGGAGATGGCGGCCGACCTGATCGTGGTCGGCACCCACGGCCGGGCCGGACTGGATCATGTCCTGTTCGGCAGTACCGCCGAAAAGGTGGTGCGCAAGTCCCCGGTCCCCGTGATGACCATCCGTATCCAGGAATGATCCGGTTCCAACCCTGATTTGCAAGGCAGCGGCGACGCTGCCTTTTTTCGTGGGTCTCTTTCGCTTGCCGCTACGTCACGCGGGCGTTGGCCATTGCCAAAAGCCGGTTGAATCGTTATTGTGCAGGTCTATTTCGGGGCACACGGACATGAGCGCAAAAATCCTGATCATCGACGACGAGCGGATGATTCTCAGCCTGACCGCGATGGTGCTGCAGCATCGCGGCTTCGAGGCATTCACCGCCGAAAACGCCATCGACGGTTATGCCATCATCGAGCGCGAGCAGCCGGCCGTGGTGCTGCTCGACTACATGATGCCGGTGGTCAACGGTCTGACGGCGCTGCGGGAAATCCGCCAGCGCTTCCCCTCCACCTACGTCATCATGTTCACCGGCAAGGGGAGCGAGGAGATCGCCGTCGAATTGATGAAGGCCGGAGCGGCCGACTACCTTCTCAAGCCGTTCAGCAACGCCAATCTGGTCGAACGGATTGAGGGGGTCCTGCGCTTGCGGGCCATCGAATTGCGCAATCGCGAGCTGCTTGAGGAGCGCGAGCGCCTGCGCGCGGAAATCGAGAACTGGAACCGCGAGTTGGAAAACCGGGTTCAGGAGAAGACCCTGGCCCTGCAGAAGGCCAACGCCGAGATCCTGCAAAACGAAAAGCTGGCCGCCCTCGGCCATCTCTCCGCGGGGATGGCCCACGAAATCCGCAATCCGCTCAACTCGATCAGCCTCTTCGCCCAAGTCCTGCGCGCCGGTGTCGGCGAGGATCCGGAAATGCTTTCGTACACCGACAAGATCGCTCATGAAGTCGAACGGATCGATGATATCCTGGTCAAGCTGCTGGCGACCAGCAAGCGCTCCCATTTTCAGCTGCGTTCGGTATCGCTCCAGGAGGTTCTGTCCCGGGTTGTTGACTCTTTTTCCGAGCAGGCGCGCGCCAGCGGGGTACAGATCGACATGGAGATCCTCGACAGCCCCCCGGCGATTCTTGCCGATGCGGATGAGTTGGGCCAGGTTTTTTCCAACCTGGTGGCAAATGCCCTTTACGAGATGGTCGGTGGCGGCAAACTCTCCATCGGTCTCGCTGCGGCACAGGGGGAAGTGCAGGTGACGGTGGCCGATACCGGGCGCGGAATCCCCGCCGAGCATCTGAACAAGATTTTCGATCCTTTCTTTACCACCAAGGAGCGAGGCACCGGCTTCGGGCTCTCGGTGGTGCTGCGCATCGTCAAAAATTACGGCGGTCGTATTCAGGTGGAGAGCGAACCGGGGGCCGGCAGCAGGTTCCTGGTGAGTCTGCCGCTGGCTTGACCCTCAAGACGCATGGCGCTCTGGCTGCGTGACATTTCCTTGGACTGGGAGCAGGGCGAAACTCTGCTGCCGGTCCGGATCGCCCGGCTGCTCGGTGTTTCCCCTGCGGCGATCGGCCAGGTCAAGGTCTTGCGTCGCGCGGTCGATGCCCGGCGCAAACCGCGCTTGCGCCGGATTTACACCGTCGAGTTCAGCGTCAGCGATGAAGCGCTCCTGTTGCAGCGCCATGCCGCCAATCCGCACCTGCAGGCCGCCGTGCCCGCCGAAACGCTGCCGGTGCAGCGCCTGGGCAGGCCGCAGCGGGTGCTGGTGGTCGGTATGGGGCCGGCCGGGTTGTTCGCCGCCCATCGGCTGGCGCAGTGCGGTGCCCGGGTGACTTTGATCGAACGTGGCCGCCCGGTGGCCGAGCGGATTCGCGATGTCGAACGCTTCTGGGCCGGCGGAGAACTCGATCCACAAAGCAATGTCCAGTTTGGCGAGGGCGGTGCCGGAACCTTCTCCGACGGCAAACTGAGCACCCGCCTTAACCACCCCTGGCTGCGGCAGGTTCTCAGCACCTTGGTGGCCTACGGGGCGCCGGAGGAGATTCTGGTGGAGGCGCGGCCGCATATCGGGACGGATCGCCTGCGTCTGCTGCTGACCCGCTTTCGCGCCGGTTTGCAGGAACTCGGCGTCGAGATCCGCTACCAGACCCGGCTGAGCGATCTCGAAGTGAGTGGCGGTTGCGTGACCGCGGGGATCGTCGATGATCAGGGCCGGATTCCCTGTGAAGCCCTGGTGCTGGCTCCCGGGCACAGTGCCCGCGATACCTACAGGATGCTGGCGGCACGCGGCGTGGCGCTGGAGGCCAAGAGCTTCGCGGTCGGCGTGCGGGTCGAGCACCCGCGCGAGCTGATCGACCGGATTCAGTACGGGGCGCAGCGCCCGCACGATGTGCCGGCAGCCGATTACGTCCTGCGCTATAATGATGCGGACAGCGGGCGCGGGGTCTATTCCTTCTGCATGTGCCCGGGCGGGGAGGTGATCAACGCCGCATCGTCCGCCGGGGAAGTGGTGGTCAACGGCATGAGCCGCTCCGCCCGTGCGGCCCCGTGGTCCAACAGCGCCCTGGTGGTGTCGGTTCACCCCTCCGACTGGGCGCACCCCGGAGTGCTGGGCGGCATGGAGTGGCAGCAGGAGCTCGAACGTCAGGCCTTCGCCGTGGCTGGTGATTATCGGGCCCCGGCCCAGAACCTGCTGGCCTTTGCCGGGCTCGGCCAGGGGCCGTGCCGCAGTTCCTGCCGCCCGGAGGTGGTGGAAGCCGATCTCGGCATCCTGCTGCCGGAACCGGTGACGATCGGATTGCGCCGGGCGCTGCCGCATTTTGACCGGCAGATGCGCGGCTTTCTGACCCGGGAGGCGGTGCTGGTCGGAGTCGAAACCCGTACGTCGGCCCCCGTGCGTATCGTCCGCGATGGCAACGGCGTGTCCGTGTCCCATCCCGGGCTCTACCCGGCCGGTGAAGGGGCTGGCTATGCCGGGGGGATCATGAGCGCGGCCCTTGACGGTTTGCGGGTCGCCGAGCAGATTGTTCAGCAGGTCAACCAGGGGAGAGAGGCGTGAGCAAGGTTTTCGTCAACCAGATTCAGGAGCGCGACTGGGTGGAGGCGCCGTTTCTGGTGCGCGACAAAAACGTGGGGATGGCCAAGAACGGCAAGCCGTACCTGACCCTTAAGCTGATGGATCGCAGCGGCGAGATCGAGGGGCGCATCTGGGACCGGGTGGATGAATTGAGCGGCCTGTTCGAGCGCAACGATTTCATCCTGGCGGCCGGCAAGGCCAGCGTCTACCTGGGCAAGATGCAGCTGGTCATCCAGGATCTCTCCCGCATGGAGGAGAGCCAGGTCGATCTTGCCGATTTCCTCCCGGTCTCCTCGCGCCCGCTGGAACAGATGGTGGCGGAGTTGCGCAGTCTGGTCGCCGGCTTCAGCGACCGCAACCTGGGGCAGCTGATGGAGGCCTTTCTTGCCGACGAGCAGTGGCTGGCGGCCTTCAGCCGGGCGCCGGCGGCCAAAGCCATGCACCATGTCTATCTTGGCGGCCTGCTCGAGCATTCCCTGGCGGTGGCGGCCCTGGCCGACGACATCTGCCGGCGCTACCCCGGGCTGCACCGTGACCTGCTGGTGACCGGTGCCTTGCTGCACGATGTCGGCAAGATCAGCGAATTGCGCTTCGAACGCTCCTTCGAATACAGCGATGCCGGCAAGCTGCTGGGCCATATCGTCATCGGTGTCGAAATGGTCGAAGAAAAGATCCGCCTGATACCGGGGTTCCCCAGGGAGCTGGCGATCCTGCTCAAGCATCTGCTCCTTTCCCATCATGGCCAGTACGAGTACGGTTCGCCGAAGCGCCCGAAGACGCTGGAGGCGGTGGTCCTCAACTTCATCGACGATCTCGACTCGAAGATCAACGGCGTGCGCACTCACCTGGAGAAGGATATCTCCGGCGACACGGGTTGGACCCAGTACCATCGGCTCTACGACCGCTATTTCTTCAAAGGGTTTGACAATGCCGTAGCGCTTCCGGAAGAGCCGCTTCCGGAACCTCCGCGTCCGATGCCCGCCCCCCGGGCCAAGGAACGCCCGGCACCGTCACGAAGCGCCTTCAACAATGTCCTGGCCGAGCAGCTGCGCGGCATCACCCCCAATCTCTTCGCCCCTGCCGAGGAGGAGCCTCGCGATGAATGATCAAGGGCTGCTGACGACGGTGGTCGTCGGTCCGCTGCAAGTCAACTGCTACCTGCTGGCCTGCCCCCAGACCCGCCTCGCCCTGGTGATCGATCCGGGAGACGAGGGGGAGAGGATTTTGGCCGCCGCCCGTGCCAACGACTGGCGGATAGATAAAATCGTCAATACCCACGGGCACTTCGACCACGTCGGCGCCAACCGTACTCTGGTGGCGGCGACCGGAGCCCCCCTGCTGATGCACGCCGCCGACCTGCCGCTGCTGGAGCGGGCACAGGCCCACGCCCGCGGCTACGGGCTCGACAGCGAGGGATCGCCACCCCCCGATCAGCTGCTTGCCGATGGCGACGAGATTGCCTGCGGAAGCTTGAGATGCCGGGTGATCCATCTCCCCGGGCACTCCCCCGGCGGCATCGCCCTGCTCTGTGGCGGTCATCTGTTCCCTGGGGATGTGCTCTTTGCCGGTTCGGTTGGGCGCACCGATCTCCCCGGCGGCGACCATCGCCAGCTGATCGAGGGGATTCGCAGCAAACTCTGGGTCCTCCCCGGAGAGACCATCGTCCACCCCGGGCACGGCCCGGACACCACCATCGCCCGGGAAATGCGCAGCAACCCCTATGCCGGGGTTGGTGTCCCGGTTTAGCGGCAAGGAGGCAGGCATGTATCGCGGCAAGCAGATAGTGCTCGGCGTCACCGGTGGGATCGCGGCCTACAAGGCGGTCGAGCTGTTGCGCCTGCTGACCAAGGCCGGTGCCGAGGTACAGGTGATCATGACCCGTCACGCCCAAGAGTTCGTCGGGCCGCTGACCTTCCAGACCCTTTCCGGCCAGCCCGTGCATACCGAACTGTTCAACCTGATCCAGGAACGGGAGATCGGCCACATCTCCCTGGCCGACCGGGCCGATCTGTGCATCGTGGCCCCGGCCACCGCCAACGTCATCGGCAAGGTCGCCAACGGCATCGCCGACGATTTGCTGACCACCACCCTGATGGCAACCAAGGCCCCGGTCCTGTTCGTCCCGGCGATGAATGTCAACATGTGGGAGAATCCGCTCTGCCAGGAGAACTGCGAGCGCCTGCGCCGGCATGGCTATCATCTGCTGGCCCCGGTGGTCGGCGACCTGGCCTGCGGCTGGGAAGGGGCGGGGAAAATGCCGGAGCCGGCGGCGATCTTCGACTATGCCGAAGCCCTGGTCGGCTCCCGGGAACTGGCAGGGCGGACCGTGCTGGTGACCGCCGGGCCGACGCGCGAGGAGCTCGATCCGGTGCGCTACCTCACCAACCACTCGTCGGGAAAAATGGGATACGCCATCGCCCGGGAGGCGCGGAACCGCGGGGCGCGGGTCGTTCTGGTCAGCGGTCCGGTGGAGCTTCCGGCGCCGCAGCAGGTGGAACTGGTGCCGGTGACGACCGCCTGCGAGATGCATGAGGCGGTCATGGCCCGGGCCGGCAGCGCCGATGTGGTCGTCAAGTCCGCGGCGGTGGCCGACTTCCGCCCCGCGCAGCGCGGGGCCGGCAAACTCAAGAAAGGGGAGGCCGGGACGATGACGCTGGAGTTGGTGCGCAATCCCGACATCCTTGCCGAACTCGGCGTCCTGCCGCACAAACCGCTGCTGATCGGGTTTGCCGCTGAAACCGCCGATCTGCTTTCCAATGCGCGGCAAAAACTCGCCGGCAAAGGGCTTGACCTGATCGTGGCCAACGACGTCACCGAAGCGGGGTCCGGTTTCGGTTGCGACACCAACCGGGTGCAGTTGCTGGGCGCTGACGGGACGGTCGAGGCCTTGCCCTGCCTGCCCAAGGCCGAGGTTGCGGAGCGGATTGTCGGGCGGATCGTCGCCCTGCTCAAAGAGTCGGGGGCGGTTCAGGCGGCGGTCAGGCGCAGCAACTGGTCCTGATCGAAGAGACCGGCCCGCAGCGTCTCCTTGACCTGCAGCAGCAGGCGTTCCGCTTCGGCTTCGCTGAGCTTGCCGTCGAGCCAGAGGAGATTGAGATTGCGGCGGATCTTGTCGGCGGCGGCCAGGGCGCGTTCGCCGGTCGGATCGGCGTTCTGCCAGGGGCTCGCCTCCAGAGAGCACATCACGCTGAAGACGGCGTCCCGTGCCAGGTCAAGGTACTCCTGCCGGTCGGATTCGTGCAGCGGCCGACGCGTGGTGTGTTCCAGCATCGCCAGGGTGCGCTGCCAACGCTTCAGGCGGTTGAGCAGCAGCAGGGAGTCGAACAGCCGCTTGTTGGTGGCGAAGGAAAAGATGGTGTTGGCCAGCACCTTGCGCAGCATGCGGTCGTTGTCGGAGAAGTCGAAACGGCCGAGAGCCCGGGCCATTTGCCAGGCCTCGGCACTGACGTGGGCCTCGAAGCGCATCTCCCAGTAGGCGTGGTTGAGCAGCGTGGTGTTGTAACTGCGCATCAGCTTGTAGGGGACGTAGTAGCCGTGAGCCACGGTATCGGCAGCCAGGTGGCTGAGATAACCGTAGGCGCAGGCGCGCTGGGCATCGTCCTCGGCCGCCTCCAGGACCTTGTGCCCCATGCGCCAGGCGTGACAGTGACGCAGGTAGTGGGTGTACTTCTTCCCCAGCGTGATGTCGGCGCTGATACAGCCGTACAGGTAGTCGTGGGGATAGGCGGCCAAAAGAGTCTGCAGGTGGAGCGGCAGCCGCGCCCCCTGTTCGAGGAGCCAGGAACCGACCTGGAGATGCACACCGACCCCCCACGCCCACGCCTCAGCGGGGGCAAACAGCAGGATGCCGAGCGGCAGCACGATGACAGCGAGAGTTTTCAGCATGGGCTTTGATCTCAAGGATAATACATTCGCGGTGGTAAGGGGAAGTTCCGATGCCTGACCGTTTGCTCAATGAGCTGCGCGAGGCCCTGGGCGCGGCCCGCAGCCACCTGGAATATGAGCGTGACCTCGGTTTCGGCGAGGTCACTTTGTCTGCCGCCCCGCCGCTGCCGGTTGCCGGTGGCACTCTCGACGAGGTGCGCGCCCATCTCGGCGACTGCCGACGCTGCCCCCTGTGCGAGACGCGCAAGTCGCTGGTTTTCGGTGTCGGCAACCCGGCAGCCAGGCTGGTTCTGGTCGGCGAGGCGCCGGGGCGGGAGGAGGATGAGCGGGGCGAACCGTTTGTCGGCGAGGCCGGCCGCTTGCTCGACCGCATCCTCTTGGCCATGGGGTTGCAGCGTGACCAGGTCTACATCTGCAATGTCCTCAAGTGCCGGCCGCCCAACAACCGCGACCCTGAACCCGAGGAGGTGACCACCTGTGAGCCGTTTCTGGTCCAGCAGCTGGCGGCGATCCGCCCGGAGATGATCGTGGCCCTCGGGCGCTTCGCCATCCAGACGCTGCTGCAGACCAAGGTGCCGATCAGCAAGCTGCGCGGCACCTGGCAAAGCTACCAGGGGATTCCGCTGATGCCGACCTATCACCCGGCCTATCTGCTGCGCAACCCTTTGGGGAAGCGGGAGGTCTGGGCCGACATGCGCCTGGTGATGCAGCGCCTCCGCGAGAGCGACGGCTGACCCTCAACCTCAACCTGCCTCACCCATCCCCTGTCTTTTCAGCTTTTCCACCAGCGTCGTCCGGTTCAGCCCCAGCAGAGCCGCGGCCCTGGCCTTGACGCCGTTGCTGCGGTCCAGAGCCTGCTGCAACAGCTCCTTTTCCAACTCGGCCACGAACCCGGGCAGGTCGAGTCCTTCCTCGGGGAGCCTGGCTAACGGCAGATGATTGTTGTCCGGCAACCCGCCGATTTGAGGCGGCAGGTCGGCGCGATCGATGACGGTCCCGTCGGTCAGGGCTACGCTGCGCTCGATGACGTTTTCCATCTCGCGAACATTCCCTGGCCAGCCGTAGTTTTCCAGGGCCCGCAGGGCCGCCGGCGTCAGGGCCATCTCCGGGCGGCGCATCTCCGTGCAGATCTTGCGCAGAAAATGCCGGGCCAGCAGCGGCACGTCGTCGCGGCGCTCGCTCAGGCTCGGCAGGACGATGGGGATGACGTTGAGGCGGTAATAGAGATCCTCCCGAAACAGTCCCTCCTTGACCAGCCCCTCAAGATCGGCGTTGGTTGCCGAGATCACGCGAACGTCGAGCTTGATGCGGCGCGTGCCGCCGACCCGCTCGATCTCCTGCTCCTGCAGCACACGCAACAGCTTCATCTGCAGGTGCGGCGGCATGGTGCCGATCTCGTCGAGGAAGATGGTGCCGCCGTGGGCCAGTTCGAATTTGCCGGGTTTGTCGGCAACCGCGCCGGTGAAGGCGCCGCGCACATGGCCGAACAGTTCGCTCTCCAGCAGGTCGGCGGGGATCGCACCGCAGTTGATGGCGACGAACGGCTTTTCCTTGCGCGGCCCGTTAAAGTGGATGGCGCGCGCCACCAGTTCCTTGCCGGTGCCCGAGGCACCGAGGACCAGCACGGTGGAGTCGGTGTGAACGATCTTTTCCATCCGCGCGAAGACCTGCTGCATGGCCGGGCTGTTGCCGATGATGTTGGCGAACTTGTACTTGCCGCGCAG
>CAZRTZ010000035.1:0-29467 GCA_964603155.1 uncultured Geobacteraceae bacterium
CGCATCTTCTCCTGTAACAGCTCGGCCCGGTAGCTCTCGGGGTCCTGGTCGGGGTCGACGTAACCCTTGACCTCGATCTTCAGCTCGGGCTTGTCGCGCAGGGCCGCGGCGATCTTGCCGAGCTTGGTCTGCTCCGCCGCAGTCAGCTGCGCCGAGCCGTAGGGGAAGACGATGGCACTGAAGTCCTCGCCGCCGCCGGCCAGGGCGCCGAGCAGGGCCAACGGCGAAGTGACCGCCTTGACCAGCAGGTTCTTGACGATCTGCCAGACGACCCCCCACACGCTGAACTGCGGATCGTTGAGATCGCCGTAGACCGGAATGTCGAGATGGATTTCGCCGTTGCGGTCCTTGAGCAGGGCCACTGCCAGGCGTACCGGCAGACTGGTGGCCTTGTCGCTCTCGACTTTGTCGCCGAAGGTGAACTGGTTGATGAACAGCTTGTTGGTCGAGGTCAGCTTGCCGTTCTCTACCAGGTAGGCGAGGTTGACGTTGAGCTTGCCGCGCTCGATCAGGTAGCCGACGTAGGTCCCCGAGTAGGGAGAGAGGGGGCTCAGTTCGATGTCGGTAAAGTCGAGCTTGAGGTCCAGGAAGAGCGGATCGGCCAGGGGGTTGAGACTGCCGGCGATGGTCAGCGGCGATTCGTTGCGCAGTCGGCCGCGCAGGTCGACCTCGGCGCGGGAGCCCGGCACGGAGCTCAAGCCCTCGATGCGCCCGCCGAGCTGCAGCATTTCGGCGGTGAACGGCCGCGGCAGGTGGCGGTCGGTGAAGTTGACCGTCCCCCCCTGCAAGGTGACATTGTCGATGCTGATCTCCGGCCTGACGGCCGGGGCCGCCGCTGCTGTCGAGACAGTGGCCTCAGCCGGGCCGGCGGAAGCCGGCGGAGGGGCAAAAATCCCCTTGAAATTCAGGCGCGCCTGCTCGTCGAGGAGGACGCGGGCGTAGTAGTCGGTGAGGGCGACGGCGGCGACCTTCACAACCGGGGGGTCGAGCCGGGCGTCGATGCCGCTGACCTGCAGCCGTTCCCAGCGCAGCAGATCCTCGCGATGCTCCGCATCGAGGCAGTAGAAGCGGTTGACCCCGAGGTCGCCGGCCACCCGTCCCTGCCAGCGCTCGCCGGCCTTGGCCAGATCGGCCGAGAGGCGCGTATTGAGGGCGCCGTCGACCAGCACCACCCGGACCTTATCCCCCAGGTAGGGGGCGAAGCCGGCCAGCGGGATGCGGCGCAATTGTAGATTTGCCTTGAGCTGCGGGCCGGCGGGGATCACCGTGCCGCTCGCCTGGAACTGCCCTTTCTTCTGGAACGCCCCCTGCAGGTCGAAGCTCCCTGCGATCTTCTCCGGGGCGGCCAGGTCGCGGAACGTCGCGCCGAAGCCGGTAACGCTGAACTGCGCCGGTTCGGCGGGGAGTTCGTCGCGTACCGTCAGCTGCCCGTCACTCAGGACGATCCGGCCGATCCGCCAGGAGAAAAGTTTCTCCCCCGGCGCGGCCGGTGGCGGCGGGGCGCCGGCCGCGCCGGCCAGTTTGGCCAGGGCCGGGTAGCTGCGGTCGAAGATCGACCAGTGCCCGCTCTTGTCCCGCGAGAAGCGTGCGTCGACCCCGGCGAAGGTCAGTTCACCGGCCGTGAAGCGGTTGGCGGCCAGGTCGAGCTCGCCCTGGCGCAGAGCGGCCTCCGCCACCCGGAATCCTTCGCCGTTGGGGAGCGGCAGTTCGAGCCGGTGCACCGCGAGCTCGGTCTCCGTCAGGCGCAGCGGTTGTTGCGGGGCGATCTGCATCCGGCCGCGGATGTCCACGATTCCACCGGGGGCGGCGACCGCCTGGTTCCGGTAGTACGGCTGGTAGGCGGCCAGCGGCAGCCCTTTGGCATCGACGGCCAGATCGAGGGCGAAGGGGCGGATGGTGAGCTGACCTTTGGCAGCGAGTTGCTCCTGGCGTTCGCTGGTCAGGGTGAGGGCCGCTTTAAAGGGTATCCTCTCGGCCATGGTGAAGTTGTCGAAGTCGATGCCGACATCGTGGAGAAGCGTGGCAAATTCGCCGGTGGGGCGTTCATGGTGAAACTCGAGACGGCCGCCCTGCAGGCGCAGCCGGTCGATGTTCAGTTGCAGGGGTGCCGTCGCGCGACCGGCGTCGGGAGGCGGCTCCGCTGCGGAGGGGGGGCTGCGCCACGGCCGGGCCACGTTCCACTCGCCGCCGGCGCTCCCCTCCAGCAGGACCTGCGGCTTGCCGAGGGTCAGGGAGGTCAGGTGGTATTGCCGCTCCAAGGGGTGCGACGGTGCCAGTTGTGCCTCCGCCAGTGGCAGGAAGAGCAGCTGGCGGTCGTCCTTCTCGCGCAGGTCGAGGGCGGTCAGCCCGAGCCGGCCGGCCACCTCCAACGCCGGTTTGCTCGCCGCCGAGGCACGGTAGGCCAGGTCGAGATCGACGTCGAGCCGCCCGCTCTTGACCGCGACCGGCAGTGAATCCTTGACGTAGCCGAGGTAATAGGGGAGGTCGATGCCGTCGAGCCTGAGCTTCAGTACGTACTCCTGGGTGTCGGCGAAGGGCTTGAGTTCCCCCTTCAGGTCGAGGGGGGTGCCGTTGATTTTGGCCTGCAGCAGCGGTTGCACGTAGCGGTCGGCCAGGTAGGGGAGGTTGCCGATGAACGGCACGGCCAGTTCCAGCCCCTCGACCCGGTGGGTGACCGGAGCGGGGAGGGTGCGGTCGACGAATTCGATGCGGCCGCCGTGGATCGTCAGGTTGTTCAGGGAGAAACGCGCCGGCTTCTCGTCAGCCGCCGCCTGCGTCGATTCCTTCCCCTTGCGCTCGAGGAGGTCGCTGAAGTTGAAGCGCCCATCCGCGCGGCGCTCGATATGCACTTCCGGCCGGTCCAGCTCGATTTCGCGCACCACCGGGGCCCGGTGCCAGAGGGAGCGCGGGCTGAGGGCCACATACAGCCGCTGCCAGGCGACGAACGGCGTGGTCTGGCCGGCTTCGCTTAAGGAGACGTCGCGGATCTCGACGCTCATTACCAGGAGGTTGACGTTGACCGCGCCGATTTCCAGCGTCCGCCCGGTCTCGACCCGCACCCACTCGCGGGCGCGGTCGCGCAGCATCCCCGGGCCGAACAGGGCCGCAACGGCGGCCAGCAGCAGGATCACGGCGACAGCGGCAAGCAGGATGCGGAGCCAGCGGCGCATCGATACCTCACGTAAGGGAAAGTTTAACAAGGCTAACACATGGGCCGTTCCCCGCAACACTGCCGAATGGCTTGACAGGTGGGGATGGGAGGGCTTTAATCGCGGATATGGATACCCGCCTGCCATCCCTTCAGTTCCTTGCCGAGGCCCGCCACATTATCGGCTGCATCCTGCTCCTTCTGACCCTGGCGGCCTGCCAGCCGGCCGGCAGCGATCACTTCCAGGGATATGTCGAAGGGGAGTATGTGCTGGTGGCCTCCCCCCGTGGTGGCCGCCTCGAAGAGCTGCTGGTTGCCCGTGGCAGCGAGGTCCGCGTCGGGCAGCCGCTCTTCGCCCTGGAGGCCCGCGAGGAAGCTGCCGCCGTGGCCGCGGTCCAGCAGCAGCTCGAGCAGGCCGAGAAGCAACTGGCCGACCTGGGCAAGGGGGTGCGGGCCACCGAGCTGGCGGCGCTGACGGCGTCCCGTGACCAGGCTCGCAGCAGCCGGGATCTCGCCCGGACCGAGGCGGAACGCCGGCGCGAACTGCGCCAGGGGGGGCTGGTGACCGCCGAGGAGGACGACCGGGCGCGCGCTGCTTTCGAACGGGCCGAGGCGCTGTTGGCCCAGCGCGAGGCCGAGCTGGCCACCGCCCGGCTGGGGGCTCGCAGCGACCAGCAGCAGGCGGCCGCCGCCGCTGTCGGAGCCGCCCGTGCCCGTCTGGAGCAGGCGCGCTGGGCACTGGAGCAGAAGCGCCAGGCCGCGCCGGCGGCCGGACTGGTCTTCGACACCCTGTTCGAGCCCGGCGAGTATGTGCCGGCCGGCCGGCCGGTCGTCAGTCTCCTGCCGCCGGCCAACATCAAGATCCGCTTCTTCGTGCCGGAACCGGCGCTCGGCCGCTTGCGCATCGGCCAGACCGTCAACGTCCAGGTTGACGATGCCGCACCGCTCAGTGCGACCATCGACTACCTCTCCCCCCGTGCCGAATACACCCCGCCGGTCATCTACAGCCGCGAAACCCGGGCCAAGCTGGTGTTTCTCGCCGAGGCCCGGCCCGCTGCCGCCGATGCCGCGCGTCTCCACCCCGGCCAGCCGGTCGAGGTTCGTCTCGCCGGGGCGCCGTGAGCGATTCCGCTCCGGCCATCGCCGTCACCGGCCTGAGCAAGAGCTTCAACGGCAAGCCCGCCGTGTGCGACCTCTCGCTGCGCGTCGAACGCGGCGAGATCTACGGCTTCCTCGGCCCCAACGGCAGCGGCAAGACCACCTTCATCCGCATGCTCTGCGGGCTGCTGCGTCCCGATGCCGGAGGCGGTACCTGCCTGGGACACGACATCGTCACGGATGCCGACCGCATCCGCCTGCAGGTCGGCTACATGGCCCAGCGCTTCAGCCTCTACGAAGACCTGTCGGTGCGGGAAAATCTCGACTTCATGGCGCGCATCTACTCCCTCGACCGGCATCGCGAACGGGTGGCGGCGATCATGGCGCAGATGGGCTTGACCCTCTTTGCCGGGCAGCTGGCCGGCACACTCTCCGGCGGCTGGAAGCAGCGCCTGGCCCTGGCCGCCTGCCTGCTGCACGAACCGCAGCTGCTCCTGCTCGATGAGCCGACCGCGGGGATCGACCCCAAGGCCCGTCGCGAGTTCTGGGACGACCTTTATGCCTTGGCCGCGCGCGGCGTGACCACGCTGGTCAGCACCCACTACATGGACGAGGCCGAGCGCTGCCACCGGGTGGCCTACCTCTCCTTCGGCGAACTGCTCACGGCCGGCACCGCCACCGAAATCATCGCCGCCGCCGGTCTGGCCACCTGGGTGGTGAGCGGACCGCGCCTCCACGAACTGGCGGCCGGGCTCGACGCACTCCCCGGCGTCGACCAGGTGGTGCCGTTCGGCAATACCCTGCACGTTTCCGGGCGCGATGCACAGGCCCTGGCCCGCAGCCTCGCCGATTTCTGCCGGCCGCCCCTAAGGGCCACGCCGGCCGATACCGGGCTGGAGGAGGTGTTCATCAGCCTGATGCGCCGCCCGGCGGGAGGAGCGCCGTGAGCGGCGGCCGCTTCTTCTCGCTGTCCCGGCTGTGGGCGGTGGTCGGCAAGGAGTTCGTGCAGATGCGCCGCGACCGCATGACCTTCGCCATGATGATCGGCATCCCGGTGCTGCAGATGATCCTCTTCGGCTTCGCCATCAACACCGACCCCAAGCATCTCCCCCTCGCCGTCCGCAACGCCGACCCGGGGCCGTATGCCCGCGCGGTGGTGGCGGCGATGAAAAGCAGCGGCTATTTCACGCTGGCCGGCGAGGTTTCCAGCGAGCGGGAAGGGGAGCGGCTGCTGGCGACCGGGCAGGTGCAGTTCCTGCTCGACATCCCCGAAGATTTCTCGCGCCGGCTGCTGCGCGGCGAGCGCCCGGCCCTGCTGCTGACCGCCGACGCTACCGATCCTGCCGCCACCAGCAATGCCGTCGGCGCCTTCCGCTCCCTGGCCGAGGCGGCGCTGGCCCGTGACCTCGGCGGTGCCGGCAGTCACCTGGCGCGCGAGGCGGCCTCGGTCGAACTGATCGTCCACCCGCGCTACAACCCGGAAGGGATCACCCGCTACAACATCATCCCCGGCCTGGTCGGGGTGGTGCTGACCATGACGCTGGTGATCATCACCAGCCTGGCGATGACCCGCGAGCGCGAGCGCGGCACCATGGAGAATCTACTGGCCACCCCGGTGCGGCCGCTGGAGGTGATGCTCGGCAAGATCCTCCCCTACATCGCCGTCGGCTACGTGCAACTGGCGGTGATCCTGACCGCCGCCCGCTTCCTCTTCCAGGTGCCGATCGCCGGCAGCGTCCCGCTGCTGCTGGCCGCGGCGCTCCTGTTCATTGCCGCCAATCTCGGCGTCGGCCTGACCTTTTCGACCCTGGCCCGCACCCAGCTGCAGGCGGCGCAGATGTCCTTCTTTTTCTTCCTCCCCTCGCTCCTGCTCTCCGGCTTCATGTTTCCGTTCCGCGGCCTGCCGGAGTGGGCGCAGACCCTGGGGGAACTGCTCCCCCTGACCCATTTTCTGCGTGTCGTCCGCGGCATTCTCCTCAAGGGGAACGGCCTCGGCGAGATCGCCCCGGAGCTGTGGCCGATCGCCCTCTTCCTGGCGGTGGTGCTGACCCTCGGCCTCAAGCGCTACCGCCGTACCCTCGATTGAGTTTGTGCGCGCTTTGCTTGACACCACGCGAGGGGGTGCAGGAAAATAAACGACTTACCTGCCGGAAAAGGGGATGGCGCCGATGAAATTGCGGGATTTGGGGGAGTTCGGGCTGATCGACACGATCCGCGCCCGGGCGGCGACGGCTCCGGGGGTCCGGCGCGGCATCGGCGACGATGCCGCCGAACTGGAACTCCCCGCCGGCGAGCGCCTGCTGACCTCCACCGACCTGCTGCTGGAAGCGGTCCACTTCGATTTCGCCTGGATTTCCCCCTTCGACCTCGGCGCCAAGGCGGTCGCGGTCAACCTCAGCGACATTGCCGCCATGGGCGGCACGGCGCGCTTCCTCTACGTCGGCCTGGCCTGCCCGGCCGATGCGGCCATCGCCGACCTGGATGCCTTCATCGACGGGGTCCTGACCGAGGCCGGCTGCCACGGCGCTGTGCTGGTCGGCGGCGACACCTGCCGCAGTCCGGGGCCGTGGATCATCTCCGTGACCGTCGAGGGGAGCGTGCCGGCCGGGGAGGCCGTCGGTCGCGACGGCGCCCGCCCCGGCGACCGCCTGCTGGTCTCCGGCACCCTCGGCGACAGCGCCCTGGCGCTGGCCCTCTGGCAGGAGGGGTCGGTGCCGGAGCCGTTCCTGGCGGCCCGTCACTGCCGGCCCACCCCGCGCCTGGCCCTCGGCCGCGAACTGGCCCGCCTGGGGCTGGCCAGCGCCATGATCGATCTTTCCGACGGCTTGGCCGCAGATTTGCAGCATATTCTGGAAAGCTCCGGGGTCAGTGCCGAGGTGAACCGCGCCGACCTCCCCCTGTCGTCCGCGTTCCGCGAGCATCTGGACCGCGAGCCGCACCGATTCGACCTGGCCCTCGGCGGCGGGGAGGACTACGAGCTGCTCTGCAGCGTACCGGCGTCCCGGGTGAACGAGGCCCTGGCGGCCGCCAGCCGCCTCGGCGTGCCGCTCACCCCGATCGGGACGCTTCTCCCCGGCGCCGCCGGCCTGCTCCTGCGTGACCCGGACGGGTCGGCGCGGCCGTTGCGCGTCAGGGGCTATGACCACTTTTGTCCCGTACAGGAGCCTGCCGTCCAGTGACGTTGTCGCCCTGGTCCCAGCCTTTGCCGCTCAGCGGTGACGACCTCCCCGACGAGGCGGTGACGGCGATCCTCGCCTTGCTTAACGAGCGGTTCCGCTTCGATGTGCACAACTACAAGGACCGCTGTATCCGCCGGCGCATCGCCAAGCGCCTGCGGGCCAGCGGCTGCAGCGACGTCGACAGCTACCTGGCCCGGCTGCTTGGGGACGTGCACGAGCAGGATCTGCTCCTGGAAACCCTGTCGATCCATGTGTCCCGTTTTTTCCGCGATGTTGAAGTCTTCCGCGTGCTGGAGCGCCGGGTGCTCCCCGAGCTGTGCACCCGGCTGCGGAATGCCGGGCGTGCGGAACTGAAATTGTGGAGTGCCGGTTGCGCCGAAGGGGAGGAGGCCTACTCGCTGGCGCTTCTGGCCGGCGAGAGGCCCCCGTCCGGATTGACGGTCAGCATCCTGGCGACCGACGTCAGCGCGGCGGTGCTGGCCAAGGGCCGTGAAGGGTACTATGCGCCGGGGCACCTGAGCGAGGTGCCGGAGGCGCTGCGGTCCACCTGTTTTACCGCCGAAAGCGGCCACTACCGGTTGCAGGCGCGATTTCGGGAGCGGGTCGAGTTCCGCTGCCATGACCTGACGGCCGCTGCCGATTATCCGTCGGCCGACCTGATCCTGTGCCGCAACGTGCTGATCTACTTCAGCGAGGCGGAGCAGGAGCGCATCGTGACGCGGTTTGCCGCCGCCCTCCCGGTCGGGGGGATCCTGGTGCTGGGGCGCACCGAAGCGCTGCCGCGCCGCGCACACCCCCTGTTCCATGCCGAATTTCCCGCGGAGCGGATCTTCCGCCGCCTGGCGGAAGGCTGACGCCGCCGGGTCGGCGGACTTTCATCAATCAAGGAGGCGGACATGTCGTTACGGGTGATGATCGTCGACGACGCCCTGTTCATGCGCAATATTCTCAGGGACATCTTCCTGCGGGCCGGCTTCGAGGTGGTCGCCGAGGCCGATAACGGCGAAGAGGTGCTGCCGCTCTATCGGCAGGTGGCCCCCGACCTGGTCACCCTGGATATCATCATGCCTAAACGCAGCGGTCTGGAGGCCCTGCGCGAGCTGATGGCCGCCGACCCGGCGGCACGGGTGGTCATGGTCAGTGCCCTCGGCCAGGACGCTCTGGTGCTCGAGGCCGTGGACGCCGGTGCCCGCGACTTCATCGTCAAGCCGTTCAAGGAAGAGAAAGTCCTCGAAGTTGTCCGCCGGGTCACGGCGCAGGACTGAGGCCGGGTTCGGAACCGCCCATGGACATGGAGAAATACCGGCAGCTTTTCCTCGAGGAGGCCCGCGAGCACCTGACCCGGATGGGGCAGCTGCTGGTGCTGCTGGAACAGGCCCCGGAGGATGGCGAGGCCCTGGCCGCGCTCTTCCGGCAGGCCCATTCCCTCAAGAGCATGGCCTCGGCCATGGGCTATGCCGCCACCACCCGTGTCGCCCACCATCTCGAAGAAACCCTGGCGCAGTGGCGCGATTCAGGCAGCATGCCGTCCGGGGCCGCCGATCACCTGTTGGCCGGAGTCGATCTGCTCGAAGGGTTGCTCGAAGATCTGGTGGCGGAGCGCCCGGAGCGCGATACCGCCGGCTTCCTCATCGGCGAGCCGGTCCCCCGTGCCACTCCGGAAGCGGCGGCGCCCGCGGTTCCGCAGCTGGTCTATCAGGTCACGCTGGAGCTGGCCGCGGAGACGATGGCCCCGGCGGCCCGGGCGCTGCTGATCCTGCGCGATCTGCACACGCAGGGGGAAGTGCTGCACGCGCAGCCGAACGCCGACACGCTGCGTCGGGGGGCGCCATGCCGGAGGCTGCAGGTTTGGCTGCGCACCCCGCTCAGCCAGGCCGTCCTGGAAGCCCGTCTGCGAGGCTTCAGCGACGTGGAGCTGGTCTCCTTTCTCGATGACCGGCGCGGCGGCCGGGAACAGCGGCGCTGGGCGAAGACCGAGCGCACCGTGCGGGTGCGCATCGACCTTCTCGAGCAGATGGTTCAGCTCAGCGGCGAACTGCTGACCCGACGCGACGTGCTGCAGCGTGCCGCCAAGGCGCGCGACTGGGGGGAGCTCGATGCCGCGCTCGGTGCTACGGGGCGTTTGCTCGAGCATCTCCATCACGAGGTGCTGCAAACCCGGCTGCTGCCGCTGGAGAGCATCACCGGGCGACTGCCGCGCCTGGTGCGCGATCTCGCCAGGGCCAGCGGCAAGCAGGCTGAATTGCGGCTGCTCGGGGGCGGCGTGCTGCTCGACCGGGAACTTCTCGAGGCTCTGGCGGAACCGTTGATGCACCTGGTGCGCAACGCCGTCGATCACGGGCTGGTGGCCGGGACGGCGGGGGAGGTGACGGTGGCGGGACGCCTCGAGGAGGAGGCCGTGCTGATCGAGGTCGGCGACAATGGCCGTGGCCTCGACCCGGCAGCTCTGACGCGAAAGGCCGTGGAGCGCGGGCTGCTCTCCGCGGGCCGGGCCGCCGCGTTGACGGTGGGGGAAGCCCTCGAGCTGATCTGCCTCCCCGGTTTTTCCACCGCCCCGGCCGTGACCGAGATTTCAGGGCACGGCGTGGGGATGGACGTGGTCAAAACCACCGTCGAGCAGCTCGGCGGTACGGTGGAGATCTGCTCCTCCCCGGGAGCCGGCTGCCGCATTCGGCTCAGGTTCCCCCTGCTTTCTGCCAGCGGCCCCGGCCGCGATGTTCACCCCCTCCCGGCTGCGGCAGCCGCTGCGGTTGCCGCGCCGGCCCCGGAGATAGGCCATGCCGTTTCGTGAATTGAACAGCATCCAGCTCGACGCGCTCAGGGAGATCAGCACCATCGGCATGGGGCATGCGGCCACGGCCCTGTCGCAGATTCTCGAGCAGCGCATCGATCTGCGGGTCCCCAAGGTATCGATCATGGCCCTCGATACGGTTCCGCAGCAGCTTGGCGGCGCCGAAAGCCTGATGGTCGGGATCACCCTGCAGATCCTCGGCGACGCCCGCGGCAACATCATGCTGCTCTTTCCGCAGGAGAGCGCCTGTCGACTGCTCTCCTGTCTGCTGCATCGCGAGGAGCGGGCGCTGGTGTTGAACGAACTCAACGTCTCCGCGCTCAAGGAGGTCGGCAACATCCTGGCCTCGGCCTATCTGAGTGCCATCGGCAACCTGCTGCGCAAGACCCTGATCCCCTCGGTGCCGCTGCTGGCCTACGATATGGCCGGAGCGGTGGTCGATTACGTGCTGATCGACCTGAGCAAGGGGGGCGATCTGGCGCTGATGATCGAGACCGACTTCGTGGCCACCGACTGCACGGACCGGTCGATCCGCGGCCACTTCTTCATGCTCCCTGATCCAGGCACGCTGGAAGTTTTCCTCTCCGCCCTCAAGGGGGACGGATGAGCGAGCGGGTCGGCATTGCCGAGCTGCGCATTGCGAGGGCGCCGAAGGTTCTCAAGGCCTTCGGGCTCGGGTCCTGCCTGGCGATCACCCTGTACGATCCGGGGTCGCGGCTGGGCGGGCTGGTTCACAGCCTGCTGCCGCAGGCCGGTCGCGGCGAACTCCCTGAGCCCCCGGCCAAATATGTCGATGTGGCGATCGGCCTGATGGTCGAGGAGCTGGTGCGGGCCGGGGCGGAGGCCGCCCGGCTGCAGGCGAAGATCGCCGGCGGCGCCAACATGTTCGAGTCGGCCTACGTGACGCTGGTCGACAGCATCGGCATGCGCAACGTGCGCAGCGCCAGGACGGCCCTGGCCGCCCGCCACATCCCTTTGGCCGGCGAGGACGTCGGCGGCAATCGCGGGCGCACAGTGGAGTTCCACCTTGCCAGTGGCCAGCTCTTGGTTTACTGTGCCCGGGAAAATCGGACCAAAACGCTCTAGAGCAAGGAGGCCGTCGTGACACGAATGCTACGGACACTGCTGATTGCCAGCCTGCTGGCCACCATAACCACCCCGGCCTGGGCGGCGGGGCTGAACGACGTGATCGAGGCCCTGGAAGCCCCGTTCCGTGGGGCGGCTGCCGAAGGGAAGCGCATTCGCGACTACACCGCCGATTTCTTTCAGGAGTCGCGCATTGCCTCCCTCGACCGCATGCAGCGCGCCCGCGGCGAAGTCAAGGTGCTCTTCGACCGGCAGGAGCGCGACAACCGGGTGCCGGTGGTGATGTTCCACTGGCAGTACGAGGAGCCGACCCGACAGGAGCTGGTTTCCGACGGCCGGACCATGTGGGTCTACCTGCCGGAGAACAACCAGGTGATCCAGTCCGACATCGGCCTGGTTTCCCAGGCCCGCGAGAGCAACCCGATGACCTTCCTGACCGGCCTTGGCCAGCTCTCGCGCGATTTCCAGATCAACTTCGCCTCGCCGAACCGCGATGTCGACGGCAACTACATCCTCGAGCTGCGCCCGCGCCGCACGACCACGCTGTTCAACCGCATCTTGATCGTGGTCAACCGCTATGCGGTGGATCAGGCCGTCCCAGAGGAAAAGAAAAGTCCAAAACTAAGGGCTATGGAAGAACAATTCCAAAAAGGCTTTGCCTCTAATCAACGCAAAGATGACTTCCCGATGCTCTCCACCACGGTCTACGACCCGAACGGCAACAGCACGCTGATCGAGTTCAACAACATCCGCACCAACGTCGGATTGTCGCCGGGGACGTTCCGTTTCATGCTCCCGGCCGGGGTCGAGGTGGTGCGGCCGACCGGCAAAGAGATGGGTTTCTAGGGGTGATGCGATCGTGAGCCAGCATTCCGTCTGCCTGGTCAGCCTCGGCTGCCCGAAAAATCTGGTCGATGCCGAGGTGATGCTCGGCCACCTGCCGACCGACCGTTACCAGATCGTTACCGACGAAGCCCAGGCCGACGTGATCATCGTCAACACCTGCGCCTTCATCCGCGAGGCCAAGGAGGAGTCGGTCGACACCATCCTCACCGTCGCCGACCACAAGAGCACCGGCCGCTGCAAACTGCTGGTGGTGAGTGGCTGCCTCTCCCAGCGCTACCAGGAAGAACTGGCCGCGGAGCTCCCCGAAGTCGACCTGTTCGTCGGCACCGGCGATGCGCCGCGCATCGTCGAACTGCTCGACCAGAGTTTGGCCGGCAGCGGGCCACGCAAGGCCATCGGCGCCCCCGACTTCCTCTACGACCACACCACGCCGCGCGCCCTCTCCTCGCCGTTCTACTCGGCCTACGTGAAGATCGCCGAGGGGTGCTCCAACCACTGCTCCTACTGCGTGATCCCGAGCATCCGCGGCACCCTGCGTTCGCGCAGCATCGCCTCGGTGGTCAGCGAGGTCGAGAAGCTTGCCGCCGGGGGTGTCAAGGAGATCAACCTGATCGCCCAGGATGTCACCGCCTTCGGCGCCGATCGCGACGATGGCGCCAACCTGGTGGCCCTGCTCGAGGAACTGGTCAAAATCGAGGGGGTGCACTGGCTGCGCCTGCTCTACGCCTACCCGGACGGCATCGGCGACGAGCTGCTGGCGCTGATGGCCCGCGAGCCGAAGATCTGCCGCTACCTGGATGTGCCGATCCAGCACATCGACGACCAGATGCTCAAGGCCATGAACCGCCGCCTCGACAGTGCCGGCATCCGCGCCCTGATCGGGCGGATTCGCGAGTATCTGCCGGAGGTTACCCTGCGCACTTCGCTGATCGTCGGCTTCCCCGGCGAGACCGACGACCAGTTCCGGCGCCTGCTGCAGTTCGTCGAGGAGGGGCACTTCGAGCGCCTCGGCGTCTTCCGCTATTCGCGCGAGGAGGGGACGCCGGCGGCCGCCATGCCGGACCAGGTCTCGGAACGGGTGCAACTGGCCCGCTACCGCCGGCTGATGAAAGCCCAGGCACGCGTGGCGTTCCGCAAGAACCGCGCCCTGGTCGGGCGCATCGAGCCGGTGCTGGTGGAGGGGGTCAGCGAGGAGAGCGAGTTGCTGCTCAAAGGGCGCAGCGTGCGTCAGGCGCCGGACGTCGACGGGCAGGTCTACATCACTGCCGGCCAGGCCAACGTGGGCGATATCGTCCAGCTCAAGATTACCGACTCGTCGGAATATGATCTGATCGGTTCGATCGTCGGTTCGAACGACGACGAATGAAAAACGCCCACCTGCGGCGTTGCCCTTGATCTCGTCGCTGCGACGTACCTGACGGTACGCCGCGCTCCTCAATCGGCGGCCGCCTTGCACCGGGGCATTTTTGCTTCGTCGCGAGCCGTTTGTCTGAGTGTTATTGATCAGGCGCGGACGATGGCAGCCCGGCCCGAATCTTCTCCAACTCCTCCCGCTCGAAGCGATAGATTTCCTTGCAAAACTCACAGGTGACGGTGGCCTCGCCGGGGTCGGCCAGCAGGTCGTCGAGCTCCTGCGCGCCGAGGAGCTTGAGGACGCCGGCGACCTGCTCGCGGCCGCAGGTGCAGGCGAAGGCGAGCGGGGTCTCCCCCAGATGGTTTACGGCGATGCCGTCGAGGAGGCGCTCCATGATCGCCGCCGGTGCGATCCCCTGGCGCAGCAGGGTGGTGGTCGGCGGCAGCTCGACCAGGCGCGCTTCCAGTTGCTCTGCCAGCGCCGGGTCGCCGTCGGGGAGGAGCTGCAGGATGAAGCCGCCGGCCGCCGCGACCTGGAAGTCGTGATCGAGTTCGACGCCGAGGGCGACGCTCGAGGGGGTCTGCTCGGAGGTGGTGAAGTAGTAGGCGAGATCCTCGCCGATCTCGCTGGTGACCAGTTGCACCATGCCGCGGTACGGCTCCTTGAGGCCGAGGTCCTTGACCACGTGCAAAAAGCCGGCGTGGCCGACCGCCCCGGCCACATCGAAGCGGCCGTCGCGCGGCGGCAGGGCGGCCAGCGGCTGCCTGACGGTGGCACGCACCCGACCGAACGCATCGGTTTCGGCCTGCAGCCGCTTCAGCGGCCCGCTCCCCTCGACGATCAGCGCCAGGCGCTGCTCCCCCTTGAGCAGCCCCCCCATGAGGGCTGCGGCGGTCACCAGCCGGCCGAGGGCGACGGTGGCGGTCGGATCGGTCTGCTGGCGGCGACGGCACTCCTCGGCGAGCTGCGTGGTGTCGGCGGCGACGGCGCGCAGGGCCCCGTCGGCCGTGATCAGGCGGACAAGATGATCGGCCATGAAAAATCCTTGCCTTGGTCAAGAGTGGCGGCGATAGTAACGGAAAGCGCCGCGACGGTAAAGGTTTGCCGCGCAACGGGAGGAACGGAAATGGAACTGAAACCGGAACTGGAAGAGCGCCTTGTCCGGGTGCTCGCCTCGGTGGAGCAGTTGTTGCCGCCGGCGGTGGCGGCACTTGACTGGAGCGTCACGGTTGCGGCCAACTGGCGGCGCCACTCCTTCGCCGGCTATCTGGAGGCGGTGCCGCAGATCGAGACCACCCGGCTCGACGACCTGGTCGGGATCGAGCGCCAGCGGCAGGTGGTCGAGGACAATACCCGCCAGTTTCTGGCCGGCTACCCGGCCAACAACGTGCTGCTGTGGGGGTCGCGCGGCACCGGCAAGTCGTCGCTGGTGCGGGCCCTGCTCAACACCTACGCCGATCAGGGGCTGCGCATCATCCAGGTCGACAAGCAGGATATCCCCCACCTGCCCGACATCTTCGTGCGCATCACCGGCCTGCCGTACCGCTTCATCCTGCTGTGCGACGATCTCTCCTTCGAACCCGGCGATGCCGGCTACAAGATTCTCAAGAGTGTGCTCGACGGTTCGGTCTACGCCGCCCCGGAGAACGTGCTGATCTACGTGACTTCCAATCGCCGCCACCTGCTCCCCGAATACCACCACGACAACCTCGGCGCCAAGATGGTCGACGGCGAGATCCACCACGGCGAGGCGGTCGAGGAGAAGATCTCCCTCTCCGACCGTTTCGGGCTGTGGGTCTCCTTCCACGTCTTCAAGCAGGACCGCTACCTGGAGGTGGTGCGCCGCCACATCGCCCAGCTGTGCGACGTACATGGCCTGGCGCCGGCCTGGGACGATGACCTGATGCGCGAGGCCATCAAGTGGTCCCATGACAAGAGCAAGCGCTGCGGGCGCACGGCCCTGCAGTTTGCCCGCCACTGGGTGGGGCATAAGCTGCTCAACGGTGCCGGCCCCTCCTGAGCTCCCCTGCGGGCAGGGTCTTTCCTATAGCAGCTTGCGCAGCACGTGGTGCAGGATGCCGCCATCGTTGTAGTAGGCGATTTCGTCGGCGGTGTTGATCCGGCAAATCAGCGGGAGCGTTTCGACCCGCCCGTTGGCGCGGCGGATGGTCAGCGCCAGCTCCTGCCCCGGTATCAGCGGTCCCTCCTGAGCGGCCAGGTCGAACAGCTCGGTACCGGCGAGTTGCAGCGTGCGGCGGGTCGTTCCGGGGAGGAACTGCAGCGGCAGCACCCCCATGCCGATCAGGTTGGAGCGGTGGATGCGCTCGAAGCTCTCGGCAATCACCGCTTTCACCCCCAGCAGCAGCACCCCCTTGGCCGCCCAGTCGCGGCTTGATCCGGTGCCATACTCCTGGCCGGCGACGATCAAAAGCGGCACCTCCTCGTGCAGATAGCGCATCGCCGCTTCGTAAATGCTGGTCTGCTCCCCGGAGGGGAAATGGGTGGTGACGCACCCTTCCTGACCGGGAGTCAGCTCGTTTTGCAGCCGCACGTTGGCGAAGGTGCCGCGCATCATCACCTCGTGGTTGCCGCGTCGGGCGCCGTAGGAGTTGAAATCGGCCGGTTCAATGCCAAAGCTGCGCAGGTAGCGCCCCGCCGGGCTGCCGGCGAGGATGGCCCCGGCCGGCGAGATGTGATCGGTGGTGATCGAGTCGCCGAGCAGCGCCAGCAGCCGCCCCCCCGAAAATCCCGCGAAGCGCCGTGCCGGCGGATTCATCGCCAGGAAGTACGGCGGCTCCTTGACGTAGGTCGAACTCGCCTCCCAGGCGAAGGTTTCGCCGGTCGGGACCGGCAGTTCGCGCCAGCTCGCTTCGCCGGTGAAGACATCGGCATACTTGGCCCGGAACATGGCCGCGGAAACGGTCTGGACGGCGGCCGCGATCTCGGCGTCGCCCGGCCAGATCTCCTTGAGAAACACCGCTTTGCCGTCACGGTCGGTGCCGAGCGGTTCCTCGTCCAGGTTGATGCGGGTCGTGCCGGCCAGGGCGAAGGCCACCACCAGCGGCGGCGAGGCCAGCCAGTTGAGACGGGTCTGGGTGTGCACCCGCCCCTCGAAGTTGCGGTTGCCGGAGAGGACGGCGCCGACGGTCAGCCCGCCCCGGTCGATGGCGTCGGCGATCGGCCCGGTCAGCGGCCCGGAGTTGCCGATGCAGGTGGTGCAGCCGTAGCCGACCACGTTGAAGCCCAGGGCGTCGAGATAAGGCTGCAAGCCGGCCTGCTCCAGGTAGTCGGTCACCACCTTGGAGCCGGGCGCCATCGAGGTCTTCACCCAGGGCTTCTGGGTCACCCCCCGTTCGACCGCCTTTTTCGCCAGCAGGCCGGCGGCCATCATCACCGCCGGGTTGGAGGTATTGGTGCACGAGGTGATGGCGGCGATCACCACGTCGCCCTGTTTGAGTTCATAGCCGGCCCCGGCCACGGCTGCGGTTTTGCCCAGGGCATCGGCGGCGATCGCCTGCTCGGTAGCGGCTTTCAGTGCGTTCAGGTCGACCCGGTCCTGGGGCCGTTTCGGCCCCGCCAGGCTCGGCCGGACCGTGCCGAGATCGAGTTCCAGCACCGCCGTGAATTCCGGGTCGGGGGTGTCGGTCTGGCGCCAGAGCCCCTGGGCTTTGGCGTAATGCTCGACCAGCGCGAGGGTGGCGGCGTCGCGCCCGGAGAGTGCCAGGTAGTCGAGGGTGACGCGGTCGATCGGGAAGAAGCCACAGGTAGCCCCGTACTCGGGGGCCATGTTGGCGATGGTCGCCCGGTCGGCGAGGGGCAGATCGTCAAGTCCGGGCCCGAAGAACTCCACGAACTTGTCGACCACCCCGAACTTGCGCAGTATCTGGGTCACGGTCAGCACCAGGTCGGTAGCGGTCACCCCCTCGCGGAGGCGGCCGCTGAGCCGGAAGCCGATCACCTCGGGGATCAGCATCGACACCGGCTGGCCGAGCATGGCCGCTTCCGCCTCGATCCCGCCGACCCCCCAGCCGAGCACGGCCAGGCCGTTGATCATGGTGGTGTGGCTGTCGGTGCCGAGCAGGGTGTCGGGGTAGGCCAGCTTCACGCCGCCCCGCTCCTCGCTCCACACCGTGCGCGCCAGGTACTCGAGGTTGACCTGGTGGCAGATGCCGGTCCCCGGCGGCACGACGCGGAAGTTGCGGAAGGCCAGCTGCCCCCAGCGCAGGAACGCATAGCGCTCGCGGTTGCGCTGCATCTCCAGCTCCACGTTGATGCCGAAGGCTTCGGGCGAGGCGTAGGCATCGACCATGACCGAATGGTCGATGACCAGGTCGACGGGGATCTGCGGGTTGATCACCTTGGGGTCGCCGCCGGCCAGGGCCACCGCGCTGCGCATGGCCGCCAGATCGACCACCGCCGGCACCCCGGTGAAGTCCTGCATCAGCACGCGGGCCGGGCGAAAGGCGATTTCGTGCTCGGAGCGCCGGGCCTTGAGCCAGTCGAGCATCGCCAGAATGTCGGTGCGCGTCACCGTGCTGCCGTCTTCACAGCGCAGCAGGTTCTCGAGCAGGATCTTCAGCGTCATCGGCAAACGCTCGACCCCGGGATGTCCGGCTTCGGCCAGGGCGGCCAGAGCGTAATAGTCGTAGGTCAGGCCGTCGACCGGCAGGATGCGCCGGGCACGGAAACTGTCAGGGTGCATAAAGCCCTCCGGGATGAAGTCGATGCCAAATTCTACCACAGCCCGCCGGTTTGTCCTCCCCGGCAAACCTTGCAATCACCGGGGGCATTTGTTATCTAAACAACAGGTTATCTCCACTTCTTCTTGGAGCGCTCATGGATCTCGCCTTTTTCGAGCAGACCCTGTTCGACATCAAGTACAGCCAGTACGGATTCGCTCTCCTCGCCATCCTCATCGCCCTGGTCGGCAAGCGCCTGTTAGCCTGGCTGCTGACCAAGCTGATCGAGCCGCTCACCCGCCGCACCGAATCCGACCTCGACGACCTGCTGCTGGAGTGCATCCGCAAGCCGCTGGAACTGGTGGTGCTGATCATCGGCCTGTTCGTCGCCGTGCAGATCCTGCAGCTGCCGACGGAGCCGACCGATGTGCGTGGCGGCGCCTATGCCCTGCTCCGGGCCCTGGTCACGGTGGCCGGCGGCTGGGCGCTGTTCAACATGGCCGGGGTCTTCGGCCAGTACCTGGAAGCCCTGTCGGCCAAGACCGAGAACGACCTCGACGACCATCTGGTGCCGTTCGTCCGCAAGTCGCTGCGCGTTTTCATCGTCATCCTCGCCGCGATCATGGTCATCCAGAACCTCGGCTACTCGACCTCGGGGCTGCTCGCCTCCCTGGGGATCGGCGGCATGGCCCTGGCCTTCGCCTCGAAGGACGCCCTCTCCAACGTCTTCGGCTCGCTGATGATCATCTTCGACCGCCCCTTCAGGATCGGGGACCAGGTGATCGCCGGCAACATGGAAGGGACGGTGGAGGAAGTTGGTTTCCGTTCCACCAAGATCCGCACCCCGGCCAGGACGCTGATCAGCGTGCCGAACAGCATCATCGCCAACATGGCCCTCGACAACGTCAGCCAGATGCCGCGCCGGCGCATCAAGCTGACCCTCGGCCTGACCTATGCCACGACCTCGGCCCAGCTGCGCGAAGCGGTCAGCCGCCTGCGCGCCCTTCTTGCCAGCCATCCGCAGATCGACGCGGAGAGCGTCCAGGTCAATTTCACCGACTTTGGCGCCTCGTCCCTCGATATCACCGTGACCTGCTTTACCATCCCGACGGCGCTCGCCGAGCACCTCAACGCCCGCGAGGACGTGTGCCTGCAGATCATGGACACCATCGAAGGGCTCGGCCTGCGCTTCGCGTATCCGAGCCGGACCGTCTACCTGCACCAGGCCGGCGACCAGCCCCTGGAAAGGAGTCCGTCATGACCAGCACCGTCCACTTCGCCGATCTGCGCGCCGGCCTCAAGGAGAATCTGCACGACAAGCTGGAGCGTCTGCTCGATGCGGCCGGACTCCCCGCGGTCGTCGGCCGCGGCGACCTGACCGCCGTCAAACTGCACTTCGGCGAGCGCGGCGGCCACGCCTACCTCCGCCCCACTTTCGTGCGCCGGGTGGTCGACCGGGTGCGCGCTCTCGGCGGTAAGCCGTTTCTCACCGATTCGAGCACCCTTTACCCGGGAGAGCGCAAGGAGGCGGTGTCGGCCCTCTCCTGCGCCATCGAGAACGGCTTCGCCTACGCCGTGGTCAACGCGCCACTGCTCATGTGCGACGGCCTGCGCGGGCACTCGGCGCGGCGCGTGGCGGTTCCCGGCGAGATCCTGTCGAGCGTCGACATCGGTTTGGAGATCCTCGAGGCCGATACCCTGGTGGTCCTCTCCCACTTCAAATGCCATGAACTGACCGGCTTTGGCGGCGCGCTCAAGAACCTGGGGATGGGCTGCTCGAGTCGGACGGGGAAACTGGAGCAGCACTCCAATGTCGCCCCGGTGGTCGCCGAGAAGCACTGTACCGCGTGCGGCGCCTGCCTCAAGGCCTGTGCCCATGAGGCCATCGACTTCGGCAGCGGCAAGGCGCGCATCATCCCCGAGCGCTGTGTCGGCTGCGGACGCTGCATCACCATCTGCGAGCCGCAGGCGATCCGCATCCAATGGAACGAGCAGGCGCCGCTGGTGATGAAGAAGATGGCCGAATATGCCTGCGGGGCGGTGAGCGGCAAGGCGGGGAAGCTGCTGTTCGTCAATTTCGTCACCCAGGTCTCTCCCGCCTGCGACTGCTACGGCTACTCCGATGCGCCGATCGTCCCCGACCTGGGAATTCTGGCCAGCACCGACCCGGTGGCCCTCGATCAGGCCTGCGCCGACCTGGTCATCGCCGCGCGCGGTCTGCCGGGGACGGCGATGGTTCACGGCCACGAACCGGGGGGCGACAAGTTCCGCGGCGTCCATCCGGAGATCGACTGGGAAATTCAGCTGGAGCACGCCGAGAAAATCGGTATGGGACGCCGGCGCTACGAACTGGTCAGGCTGGAGCCGAAAGGGGAGAAGTGGTAGGAAAGGGCTGGCTCAGGGAAGGATGACCGTGAGGGCCCGGGGCCGGGAGGTGACCGTCACCGGCAGGGATCCCCAGCTGTCGCCATCGACCTGGACCGGCACCCCCGCTCCGCTGATGGCGACGCGCCCGACGCGGAAAAAGGCCACAGCCGGTGGGCGCAGCGGCAGGTGCAGGGCAAGGCGCAGAGCGTAGCCGAGCAGCGCTGCCCGGCCGCCGTGCCTGAACAGACAAACTTCCAGGTGCGGGGAATCGAGCCCTGCCTGCGGCGTGACCACGTAGCGCCCGCCGTAGCAGCGGGCATTGCTGACCACGACGCCGAACCCCTCATGTTCGCTCCCGTCGTCCAGGCAGATCCGTACCGGTCCAGGCGCTCCGTCCAGAAGCGCTTCAGCGGCGCTTACCCCATAGGCCAGCCGGCCCAGCCGGCGCTTGAAGGCCGGCCGCAGCCTGGCCACCGCAGCCGCATCCCAGCCGGCACTGGCCATCAGCAGAAATCTCTCGCCGTTGATGTCTCCCATGGTGATCCGGCGCGGCGCGCCCTCCAGGGCGAGCCGGCAGGCCTGCTGCAGCTCAAACGGGATGCCGGTTTCCAGCGCAAAGACGTTGACGGTCCCGAGCGGCAGGAAGGCCACCGGCGTTTCCGCCCCGCACAGGGCATTGGCCACCTCGTTGAGGGTACCATCGCCGCCGGCCACCACCACCCGCGCGTAACCGCCGTGCAACTCCGCAGCCAGCCGGCGCGCATCGCCGCGCTGACCGGTGAGGCGCACATCGACCTGTGCGCCGCCGGCCTGCAGCCAGCGTTCGGCCCGGGCGATCCGCGGCCTGGCGTCGCCGCCGCTGACCGGATTGGCAATCAGGAGAATTTTCATGGACCGGAGCCTGGTGGTAGAAACGCGGGTTCAAGCCTCGATAAAGCCGGGGCCGACGAAAGCAAGTATGCTCTTACCCTCCCCCTGTCGGCAAGCAGACTTTTCCTGCGGCATCGCCCCGAGGTTGTTTTTTTCCCGAAAGCGCGCTAAGGTGAGCACATCTTGAATCTTCAGGAGCTACGGCCATGTTTGGACTCGGTACTTCGGAACTACTGCTCATTCTGGTGATTATTCTGATCATTTTCGGTGCGGGGAAGCTGCCGCAGGTCGGCAAGTCGCTCGGGGAGGGGCTGCGCAACTTCAAGGACGGGATGAAAGAGGGGGGCGAGTCCAAGACCAAGGACGGCAAGGACCTGGACAAGAGCTGAGTTGATTAAATACACCCGCTAGGCAAACGAAAACCGCCCCGGCAACGGGGCGGTTTTCGTTTGTGTTCGCTGGGGAGAGGCTAGCCCATCGGTTCGATGGTGATGACGACGCGGCGGTTCAGCTGCTTGCCGGCCGCGCTGGTATTGTCGGCAATCGGCTGGGTTTCGCCGAACCCCAGGGTTCTGATGCGTCCGGCGGCAACCCCTTGGGCGACCAGGGCGTTGCGCACGTTCTCGGCGCGGCGCACCGAGAGATCCTGGTTGAAGGCTTCCGTCCCGTCGGCATCGGTATGGCCGGCAACCTGAATGCGGGTCTCCGGATATTTGACCAGCACCTGGGCGACCCGGTTGATCTCCTGGTAGGCGCCGGATTTGAGCGCCGCGGAACCGGAGTCGAAGAGCATGTCCGACTTGAAGGTGACGGCCAGGACGTCGGCGTCGCGGCGGATGCTGGCGGCGTCGCTGGCCGCGAACTGTTGGTTCAGGTCGGCTTCCTGTTTCTCCATGTAATTGCCGATCCCGGCCCCGGCCAACCCGCCGACCACCGCGCCGATCCCGGCGCCAAGCAAGGTTCCCCCGGTGTCGCCACCGATCGCCTGGCCCAGGCCGGCGCCGACCGCCGCGCCGATGGCGGTGCCGTAGGTCGCGCCTTTCTGGGTTTTGGACATCGGTTCGGCGCAGCCGAACAACATCAGGACAACGATCAACAGGGCCGTCAACGACTTGTAAAAGTTCATCTGTTCTCTCCTTGGGCAGCTATTGGGCAGGAAGTATACGCTTCGATTGTATCATCTTCATTTTGCCACAAATCTGCCGGTACGCAAAGCATCGCGTTGCATCGCGTTGCCTGGTCCTGCTTGAGCTTGCCCCTGACCTTGCCACCGTGCTAATTATCCGGCTGGTTTCGACAAGCATTTCCCGTCTTGAGGTTGACAGTAACGATGAAAATATCCCGTGCCGAAGTAGAAAATGTCGCGCGCCTGGCCCGCCTGGCCCTCGACGAGACCGAACTCGATGCCCTGACCGGCGACATGGACGCCATCCTGGCCTACGTCGACCAGCTCAACCGCCTCGATACCGCCGGCATCGTCCCGACCGCCCACGCCGTGCCGATGGCCAACGCCTTCCGTCCCGACGAGGTCCGCCCGTCGTTCACCCCGGAGCAGGCCTTAGGGAACGCCCCCCAACCCGACCCGGCCGGCTTCCGCGTGCCGCGCGTCATCGAATAGGGGGCGGCCATGGTTTTGTATGACCTGACCCTTTCTGAACTGCGCGCCGGCCTCGACCGCCGCGAATTCAGCTCCGTTGAAGCGACGCAGGCGTTCCTGGCCCGGGTCGCCGCCACAGACGAGCGTATCAACGCCTTCATCACCGTCTGTGCGGAGACGGCGCTGGACGCGGCCGCGGCTGCCGATCGCCGCCTGGCCGAAGGCGGCGCCGCACCGCTGACCGGCATCCCGCTGGCGATGAAGGACATTTTCAACACGCTTGGCGTGCGCACCACCTGTGCCTCGAAGATCCTTGCCAACTACGTCTCGCCCTACGACGCGACCGCTTTCGCGCGGGTCAAGGCGCAAGGGGCGGTGCTTCTCGGCAAGGTCAACATGGACGAGTTCGCCATGGGCAGTTCCAATGAGAACAGCGCCTATGGTGCGGTGCGCAATCCGTGGGATACGGCGCGCGTGCCCGGCGGCTCGTCGGGGGGGAGCGCCGCCTGCGTGGCGGCCCGCCAGGCGCCGGCGGCCCTGGGGACCGACACCGGCGGTTCGATCCGCCAGCCCGCAGCCCACTGCGGGGTGGTCGGGCTGAAGCCGACCTACGGCCGGGTCTCCCGCTACGGGGTCATCGCCTACGCCTCGTCTCTCGACCAGGTCGGCCCGGTGACCCGCGACGTGCGCGACTGCGCCCTGCTGCTGCAGGCGATCGCCGGGTACGATCCTCTCGATTCCACCTCGGTCGACTTGCCGGTGCCGGACTACAGCTCCGCCCTGCAACCCGACCTGAAGGGGGTGCGCATCGGCCTGCCGCGGGAATATTTCATTGATGGGCTGGATGCCGACGTACGTGCCGCCATGGAACGGGCCGTCGCTACCTGCAAGGCGCTCGGCGCCGAACTGGTCGAGGTCAGCCTGCCGCACACCGAATATGCCGTGGCCTGCTACTACCTGATCGCCACCGCCGAGGCCTCCAGCAACCTGGCCCGTTACGACAGCGTGCGCTTCGGCCACCGCACGACCGGCCCCGGGAACCTGATCGAGACCTACAGCCGCAGCCGCGACGAAGGGTTTGGTTCTGAAGTCAAACGGCGCATCATGCTCGGCACCTACGCCCTGTCGTCGGGCTACTACGACGCCTACTACCTCAAGGCACAGAAGGTGCGCACCCTGATCCGCCAGGATTTCCTCGACGCGTTCGAAAAAGTCGACGTCATCCTCGGTCCGGTGGCGCCGACCCCGGCTTTTTGTCTCGGCGAGAAGACCGCCGATCCGCTGCAGATGTACCTGTCGGACATCTTCACCATTCCGGTGAACCTGGCCGGCACCTGCGCCATGAGCCTGCCGGGCGGCTTCTCCGGCCAAGGGATACCGATCGGTCTGCAACTCATCGGCAAGCCGTTTGCGGAAGAGCAGATCCTGCGCGCGGCCTTCGCTTTCGAGCAGGCGACGGAATGGCATAAGCGGAAGGCGAACATCTAGAATTCAGAATACAGAAGTCAGAAGTCAGGAGAAAACCAGAAGCTTTTAATACTATTCTGAATTCTGTATTCTGACTCCTGACTCCCCGAGGTTTTCATGAACTACGAAGTCGTCATCGGCCTGGAAGTCCACGTCCAGCTGACCACCAAAACCAAGATCTTTTGCGGTTGCTCCACGGCCTTCGGCCAGGCGCCGAACTCGCAGACCTGCCCGGTTTGCCTTGGGCTGCCCGGCGCCCTGCCGGTGCTTAACGCCCAGGCCGTCGAGTTCGCCATCCGCACCGGGCTGGCGACCAACTGCACCATCGCCCCGCAATCGGTCTTCGCCCGCAAGAACTACTTCTATCCGGATCTTCCCAAGGGCTACCAGATCTCCCAGTACGAACTGCCGACCTGCCAGCGGGGGTGGCTCGACATCGAGGGGGAATGGGGGACGAAGCGGATCGGCATCACCCGCATCCACATGGAAGAGGATGCGGGCAAGCTGGTGCACGGCGAACTTCCCGGCAGCAGCCAGAGCTCCTTCGTCGACCTGAACCGGGCCGGCACCCCTTTGCTCGAGGTGGTCTCCGAGCCCGACCTGCGCTCGGCCGACGAAGCCGTGGCCTACCTGAAGAAGCTGCACCAGATCGTGGTCTACCTCGGGGTGTGCGACGGCAACCTGGAGGAGGGGAGCTTCCGCTGCGACGCCAACGTCTCCCTGCGTCCGGTGGGTCAGGTGGAATTCGGCACCCGCGCCGAGATCAAGAACGTCAACTCCTTCCGTTTCGTCAAGCAGGCGATCGAATACGAGATCGAGCGCCAGGCCGACGTGCTCGATGCCGGCGGCAAGGTGGTGCAGGAGACGCGCCTCTACGACCCGCAGACCGGCATGACCCGCTCGATGCGCGGCAAGGAGGAGGCCCACGACTACCGCTACTTCCCCGACCCCGATCTGGTGCCGCTGGAGGTCGACGCGGCGTGGGTCGCCCGCGAGCGTGCCCTGCTGCCGGAACTCCCCGATGCCCGCCGCGCCCGTTACCAGGCCGAACTGGGGTTGAGCGCCTACGACGCCGAGGTTCTTACCGCGGAACGTCCCCTGGCCGAGTACTTCGAGGCCTGTCTGGCGCTGCTGCCCGGGCAGGCCAAAGGGGTTGCGAACTGGGTGATGGGGGAGGTGACCCGCAAGCTCAACGACGGCGGGCTGAGCATCACGCAGAGCCCGGTAACACCAAAGCTGCTGACCGATCTGCTCAAACTGATCGACGCCGGCACTATCTCCGGCAAGATCGCCAAGACCGTGTTCGACGAAATGTGGGCCACCGGCCAGGAGCCGGCGCGGATCGTCGAGGAGCAAGGGCTGATGCAGGTCTCCGACAGCGGTGCCATCGAGGCGATCGTCGACGAGGTCCTTGCCGCCAGTGTCGCCCAGGTCGAGCAGTATCGCGGTGGCAACGACAAGGTTTTCGGCTTCTTCGTCGGCCAGGTGATGAAAGCCAGCAAGGGGAAGGCCAACCCGGCGCTGGTGAACGAGCTGCTCAAAAAGAAACTCGGCGGCTAGGGGGCTCGCGGCAGAGCCGTTACCTCCCGTATCCGCGCGTCGCCCTCGAAAGCTCGCTGTGCCTGCGCGGTGGTTGTGGCCATTTTAAACAGCAGGCGTCAACCGCCTTGAACCCTTTCCGCAGATTCGCCATAATGACCCTTTTACGAAGGGGGTGCAATGTCAGCAACGCTTGCCGCCGTGATCCTGGCCGCCGGCCAGGGAACCCGCATGAAATCAAGTCTGCCGAAGGTCCTCCATGCCGTGGCTGGGCGGCCGCTGCTGGCCCATGTCGTGGGTGCCGCCCGGACGCTTGGCGCCAAGCCGTTGGTCGCGGTCATCGGCCACGGTGCGGAGCTCGTTAAAGAGGCCTTTGCCGGCAGTGACGTGACCTTCGCGCTGCAGGCCGAACAGCTTGGCACCGGCCATGCCCTGCGCTGCGCCGTGCCCGCCCTCGAGGGCTTCGCCGGCGAACTGCTCCTGCTGTGCGGTGACGTGCCGCTGTTGCGCGGCGAAACCCTTGCCGCCCTGGTGGCCCACCATCGGACCGAAGGAGCGACCGTCACGGTGCTGACCGCCGAAGTGCCCAATCCTCACGGCTACGGGCGGATCATCCGTGGGCCCGCCGGCGTCGAGCGGATTGTCGAGGAGAAGGATGCGACGGAGGCGGAACGGGCCGTGCGCGAGATCAACACCGGCATCTACGTCTTTGCCGCGCCGCGGGTCTTCGAACTGCTGGCCGGGTTGAGCAACGACAATGCGCAAGGGGAGTATTACCTGACCGACGTGCTGGCCGGCGCCCGGGCCGCCGGGGAAAAAGTGGCGGCGCTGGCAATCGAGCGGGCGGAGGAAGCCATGGGGATCAACGACCGGGTGCAACTGGCCGAGGCTGGAAAGGTTCTGCACGAGCGGATCAATGCAGGGCACATGCGCAACGGCGTGACGCTGGTCGACCCGGCCACCGCCTATATCGAGCCCGACGTGGTCATCGGCCCGGACACGATCCTTCATCCCGGCGTGCACCTGCGCGGCAAGACCGTGATCGGCCGCGACTGCGAGATCGATCCCGGGGTGATCATCAGCGACTGCACCCTGGCCGACCGCGTCCACGTCAAGGCCGGCTCGGTGCTGGCGGAAGCGACCGTCGGTGCCGACACCGACATCGGCCCGATGGCTCACCTGCGTCCCGGCACGGTGCTGGCGGGAGAGAACAAGATCGGCAACTTCGTCGAAACCAAGAAGGCCGTAATCGGCCAGGGGAGCAAGGCCAGTCATCTCACCTATCTCGGCGACGCCGAAATCGGCAGTGGCGTCAACGTCGGCTGCGGCACCATCACCTGCAACTACGACGGCGTCAACAAGCACGTGACCATCATCGAGGATGACGTGTTCGTCGGCTCCGATGTGCAGTTCGTCGCCCCGGTGCGGATCGGCAAGGGGAGCCTGATCGGCGCCGGCTCGACCATCACCAAAGACGTCCCCGCCGATGCCCTCGCCATCACCCGCGCCGAGCAGAAGGTGCTCGAGGGATGGGTGTCGCGCAAGCGGAACAAGACCAAAAAATCGTAGGGGCGCGATTTATCACGTCCAGGGTGCAATGAATTGCACCCCTACCAAAACCTTGCAGGATTTATCACTATGTGTGGAATCGTCGGTTATATCGGGCCGCAGGATGCGACACCCATCGTCCTTGACGGCCTGCGCCGTCTCGAATATCGCGGTTACGACTCGGCCGGGATCGCCTGCTTCAGCGGCGGCAGCATCGACATCCGCCGCGCCGAGGGGAAGCTCTCGCGGTTGGAGGAACTGCTGCGCGAGCAGCCGCTGCGCGGCGCTCCCGGGATCGGCCACACCCGTTGGGCCACCCACGGCCGCCCCTCGGAGACCAACGCCCACCCACACCGGGCCGGGGCTTTTGTCGTGGTGCACAACGGCATCATCGAGAACTACCTGGAGCTCAAGGAACGCCTGCGCGGCCAGGGGCACACCTTCCAGTCGGAGACCGACACCGAGATCATCGCCCATCTGGTCGAGCAGCACGCCAAGGCCGGGGCGGATTTCGAAACGGCGGTGCGGCGGGCGCTCGGCGAGGTGCGCGGCGCCTACGCCGTGGCCATCCTTTGCGCCGATGAGCCGGATAAGCTGATTGCCGCCAAGCAGGGCTCACCGCTGGTGGTCGGTCAGGGCCGGGGCGAGTTTTTCGTCGCCTCGGACATCCCGGCGATGCTCTCCCATACCCGTGAAATGATTTTCCTTGCGGACGGCGAGCTGGTGGTCTTCACCGCCGAGAACATGCAGATCACCACCCTGGCCGGCGTGCCGGTGGTCAAGGCCGCCAAGACCATCACCTGGAGCCCGGTGATGGCGGAGAAAGGCGGCTACCGCCACTTCATGCTCAAGGAGATCCACGAGCAGCCGCGGGCCATCGCCGACACCCTGGCCGGCCGGCTGCGCGAGGAGCACTCCGAGGTATTCCTCGAGGACATGGCGCTGGACGACGGCTGGCTGCGCGCCCTGGAGCGCATTTACATCGTCGCCTGCGGCACCTCCTGGCACGCCGGGCTGGTCGGCAAGTTCCTGCTCGAGAAGCACGCGCGAGTGCCGGTCGAGGTCGACATCGCCAGCGAGTTCCGCTACCGCGACCCGCTGGTCAACGACCGCACCCTGACCCTGGTCATCAGCCAGAGCGGCGAGACCGCCGACACCCTGGCCGCCCTGCGCGAGGCGCACGGCAAGGGGGGGAAGGTGGTGGCGATCTGCAACGTGGTCGAGTCGTCGATCGCCCGCGAGAGCGACGGGGTGATCTACACCCACGCCGGCCCGGAGATCGGCGTGGCCTCGACCAAGGCGTTCACCACCCAGCTGGTGGCGCTGGTGCTGCTGGCCGTTCACCTCGGCAAGGTGCGCGGGACCCTGGACATCAAGGCCCGTCGCGCCCTGGTCGATGCCCTGATCACCCTGCCGCGCCAGATCGAGACCTGCCTGGAACTCGACGCCCCGATCGAAAAGCTTGCGGCGGAGCTGATGCACGCCCGCGATTTCCTCTACCTCGGGCGCGGCAACCAGTACCCGATCGCCCTGGAAGGGGCGCTCAAGCTCAAGGAGATCTCCTACATCCACGCCGAGGGCTATCCCGCCGGCGAGATGAAGCATGGGCCGATCGCTCTGATCGACGAGCATCTGCCGGTGGTGGTGCTGGCCCCGCACAACGACACCTTCGAAAAGGTCGCTGCCAACCTCGAGGAGGTGCAGCCGCGCGGCGGGCAGGTGGTGGCGGTGACCGACAAGGCCGCCGGGGAACTGGCGGAGAAGGTTGAAGCGGTGCTGACCGTGCCATCGACCATCGACGATCTGATGCCGGTGCTGACCTCGATCCCGATGCAGCTGTTGGCCTACCACATCGCCGTGCTCAAGGGGACCGACGTCGACCAGCCGCGCAACCTGGC
>CAZRTZ010000036.1:0-28443 GCA_964603155.1 uncultured Geobacteraceae bacterium
TTCGTCAGCGGTCTTTTTTACCCTTGACCACCGGGGGCCTGATAAGTGTTAGCCCTCATAGGCTGATATTTTCGGGCCAGAGGAAATACGGGCCAAATTTTGGGCTCATACGGAATTCACCGCCAACTTCTTTCCCTTTTGTTGTAATGTAATGCTTTGTCTCTCGTAGTTCTAAAAAACCAGACTTCACAAGCTTTTCTGTCAATTCATTTGTTTTCATTCCCAAGCGCTGGGCAAGCTTCGACGTAGTTAGTTTGCCGGAAGTTGTGTCTTCGGCTTCGGGTTGGTTATCAACCTCGTTTGCCACCCGTTCAAGAGAAATCCGGACTTCTTCACTAATGCGGATGATGCGTTGTGCTTCTTCATAAGCATCTTTGTAAAGCTCGTTATCATCACCACGGCGAATTAGCACACCCATTTCATTGTTGTTAACTTGGCTGAATTCGTAGAGGTTAAGACTCGAAATGATGCACAACTCTTCATTCATATAACACTTCGCATGAAGGTTCTTGCAAAAACTGGTGCGTATGTAGGTAAGTTCTTTAAGCCAACTTATCTCCTCTGGTTGTAGTTCGCTTTTGCCATAAACAATACGAACATCAATTTTCAAACGATTTTTGTCGGTGAGGAGTTCTTTGATTCGATCATTGAGCTTAAGAAATGGGCTGATTAGAATTAATCTATCTTTGGCGTCCTTGATCAACTCTTCAAGAAAATAATTGGTTGCGCTTGTGTTGAGAAACTTTGCCATATCTATCTCCTTCTTGATTACTGAAATGATTTTATGAGGGCTAACAAGTAATTAGACGGAAAAATTGCGGGTTAGTATCCCTCAGCGGAGTACCGTGGTATTCGGAGGTTTTGTCAGGAAAATCAACCAAGAGCAGGGCCCCCCTCGCAAATATGGCTGACGCTGGAACTGCCGGGTTGTTGATGGATTGACGCGGGATTTTATGCTGCGCCGATTTTTCGGCGCTTGATTTTTATAGCACTTTAACGTTTACTTTAACAGCCTGAATTTATTGCTGTCCTTGTCATGTCATCAGTTCTGGAGGGAACATGGAAAAGCCCCGTCTGCTGGACCAGGTCCGGTCCGCCATCCGTGTACGTCACTACAGCCGCCGCACCGAGGACGCCTACCTTTACTGGATCCGCCGTTTCATCCTGTTTCACAACAAACGCCACCCTCTGGAGATGGGGAAGACGGAGGTCGAGGCGTATCTGTCGTGGCTGGCCGAGGCATGCAACGTGGCGGCGTCGACACAGAACCAGGCGCTGAGCGCCATCCTCTTCCTGTACCGCGACGTGCTGCAGATCGAGATCGGCTGGCTGGAGGGGGTGACGCGGGCGAAGAAACCGAAGCGCCTGCCGGTGGTGCTGACGCGCAAGGAGGTGCGGGAGATCCTGGTGAGCATGCGCGGGACGCCGGCTTTGGTGACGGGGCTGCTTTATGGAGCGGGGCTGCGGCTGCTCGATGGTTTGCGCCTGCGGGTGCAGGATGTTGATTTCGCCGCAGGGGAACTGTTGATCCGTGATGGCAAGGGGGGGAAGGACCGGCGCACCATGCTGCCGCAGGCGTTGGTGCCCGATCTGCACCGGCATCTGGAGCAGGTGCGCCAACAGCATGTCAACGACCTCGCGGCGGGGTTTGGTAACGTCTGGTTGCCGCACGCGCTAGCTCGCAAAGATCCCAATGCGGGGCGCGACTGGCGCTGGCAGTATGTCTTCCCGGCGCCGTCACGGTCGCTTGATGTGGAGGCGGGGGAGTGGCGTCGTCATCATCTGCACGAGTCGGCGGTACAGAAGGCGGTGCGGGCGGCGACGCGCGCGGCGGGGGTGGTCAAGAAGGTCGGACCGCACACCTTCCGGCACTCCTTTGCCACGCACCTGCTGGAGGACGGTTACGATATCCGCACGGTGCAGGAACTGTTGGGTCACGCGGATGTAAAAACCACCATGATCTATACGCATGTGCTGAATAAGGGAGGGAAGGGGGTGCGCAGTCCGCTGGATCGGGCGGAATGACCCGCTTTGGTCTGCTACAGCAAATCTTTATAAACAAAACCGCGGGGTCTCGCCCCCGCACGGCGACGTACTTTTGTCCGGCGACAAAAGTACGCAAAAACGCCTGCTCCTGCGGAGGGCTATGGCACTCTCCACTTTTTGTCAACTTCGCTCAGCTTTGCTACCTTGCCGGATATCCGGTACAGCCGTATCCACCGGGGGCGGGGCCCATCCACTTGGGTCCCCGCGGTGGGCTGACGGCATCACTTATATCCCGCACGCGGATTATTCAGCGGCTTCTGTCTGCTTGAAAAGGCCGCTGTGAAAGCGACACTTCTGCAAGAACGCTGAATAATTGTGGCCCGCCGCCCCAGGCAACGCGGGGCCAACATCAGGGCCCCGCGCCCCGGTGAGCAGGACTGTATGATGTCCGGTTAGGTAACAGCGTTGAGCGAAGTAGCCGAGCGGTGGGATGTGCCATGCCTAGCGCAGCGACGGCTTTCTTTTGGTGACTTTTCTTGGCCGAACAAGAAAAGTCACCCGTCTGGCCGGACGGGACCGGCCGAAGTTGATTTTAATCGGAGTGCGGGGGTGAAGCCCCCCGCGGTGCTTAGTCTAAAGAAAACGGGGCGAACCGTTTCCAGCCGCCCCGCGGTGTTTCGTCAAAAAGGTTGGAGTTGTATGTCTACGCGCACTCGCTGTAGCCGCAGGCATGACACACGCAACACCCACCCTCGTGCTCGACCGCCCCGCCGCACTCCGGGCAGGCACCGCCGTTGACGGCGTGCTGCAGTTCCTCCATGCCGTGCTCGGCCATGTGCGCCTGGATCGCCTTGGCTACGGCGTCGGCGCAGGAGGTGATGCGGTTGTCGCCGAAGCCCGCCGGCTTGTGGCAGGTGATGCCGATCAGCTGTTTGACCGCCTGGCGTGCCTGGACTCCCGAGCGCCAGGCCAGAGAGACCAGCCGGCCGATCGCCTCGCACTGGCTGGAGGCGCAGCCGCCCGCCTTGCCCATCGTGGTGAACAGCTCGAACAGCCCGGCCTGGTCCTCGTTGATGGTGACGTAGAGGGGGCCGCAGCCGGTCTGCATCTGGTAGGTGGTGCCGGAGAGGGCCCGCGGCCGGTCGCGCTTGATGCGCGCCTTGCCGCTTTCGAACGGCACGCTCTCCTCCGGCTTCTTCTCCTTGCCCACGGAGAGGACCTGCATGTCGCGCGAGCCGTCGCGGTAGATCGTCACCCCCTTGCAGCCGAGCTGGTAGGCAAGGCGGTAGACGGTCTCGACGTCGGTTTTGGTGGCGTCGTGGCAGAAATTGACGGTCTTGGAGACCGCGTTGTCGGTGTGCTTCTGGAAAGCCGCCTGCATGCGGATGTGGTCTCCCGGAGTGATGTCGTGGGAGGTGACGAAGACCCGGCGGATATCCTCGGGGATGGCGTCGATATCCTGCACCGTGCCGTGCTCGGCGATGGTCTGCATCAGCTCCTTGCTGTAGAAGCCGCGCTCGCGGGCGATCCGTTCGAACAGGGGGTGAACCTCGATGAGCTTGTCGTTGTCGAGCACCTGGCGCACGTAGGAGACGGCGAACAGCGGTTCGATGCCGCTCGAACAGTTGGCGATGATCGAGATGGTGCCGGTCGGGGCGATGGTGGTGCAGGTGGCGTTGCGCACCGGCCCGCCTTTCCCCTTGCCGTCGAAGGTGCTCCCCTTGAAGTTGGGGAAGGCACCGCGCTCTTTGGCCAGTTCGCGCGAGGTGGCGCGGGAGGCGTCGGTGATGAACTTCATCAGCTTCTCGCCGAGCTCCACCGCCTCGTCGCTGTCGTAGGGGAGGCCGAGGAGGATCAGCATGTCGGCCCAGCCCATGACGCCGAGACCGATCTTGCGGTTGGAGCGGGTCATGTCGGCGATCTGCTGGATCGGATATTTGTTGACCTCGATGACGTTGTCGAGGAAGCGGGTCGCCAGCTTGACGGCCCGGGCCAGCTTGTCCCAGTCGATCTGGCCGTCGGCGGTGACCATGCGTGCCAGGTTGAGCGAGCCGAGATTGCACGATTCATAGGGGAGCAGGGGCTGCTCGCCGCACGGGTTGGTCGCCTCGATGGCGCCGACTTTGGGGGTGGGGTTGTCGCGGTTGAGGCGGTCGAGGAAGATGATCCCCGGTTCGCCGTTGTTCCAGGCCAGATCGACGATGTGTTCGAACACCTTGCGTGCCGATTTTTTGCCGACCGGCTCGCCCGAGCGCGGATTGACGATGTCGTATTCCTCGTCCTTCTCCACCGCCTCCATGAACTTCTCGGTCAATCCCACGGAGATGTTGAAGTTGGTGAGCACGCTCTGGTCGCGCTTGCACATGATGAAATCCATGATATCCGGGTGGTCGACGCGCAGGATCCCCATGTTGGCGCCGCGCCGGGTGCCGCCCTGCTTGATCGTCTCGGTCGCGGCGTCGAAGACGCGCATGAAGGAGAGCGGGCCCGAGGAGATCCCCTTGGTGGAGAGGACCACGTCGTTGGCCGGACGGATGCGCGAGAAGGCGAAGCCGGTGCCGCCGCCGCTCTTGTGGATCAGGGCGGTCTGCTTGATCGCCTCGAAGATCTCCTCCATGGAGTCGCCGACCGGCAGGACGAAGCAGGCGGAGAGCTGCCCGAGTTCGCGGCCGGCGTTCATCAGGGTGGGGGAGTTGGGGAGGAATTCCAGGGTGGTCATCATCCGGTAGAACTCTTTGGCCAGTTCGGCCGGTTTCTCCCCGTGCGGGAAAAGCTTTTCGGCGTCGGCGATGGTTTGCGCCACGCGCTCGAACATGTCGACCGGGGTCTCCAGGATCTTCCCCTCCTTGTCGCGCTTGAGATAGCGGCGCTCCAGGACGGTGACGGCATTCGGTGACAGTTCGGTGAGCGATGCGGATTTTTTCGCGGTCATGACAGCCATCCTGACTAAATAAGTATTGAATTTGATTGGTGTTGAATACGAAGGGAGGACACAATATCCTGCGCAGCGTGGACATTTAAACCACAACATATGGGGTGTGTCAAGAGGCGAGTCGTGAGTCGATGTTTTTGCCCCGGTCGATTTTTCCTGCAGGAAATGTGCAGACTATGTGTTATAAATGTCAAATTTGAATTGACGAAGAGGGGGATGACTGATGAGTGATTCTAGCTGTCAACCGGAAACCCTCGAGCGCGAACTCAAAGGGCTCAAGGACCTGCTCAACGTTGCGCAGGTCGTGGTGGCGTCCATCGAACTCGACGAGGTGCTGCAGAACATCCTGCTCAGCGCCATGTCGATCGTCGACATGCCGGCCGGCACGATCGCTCTTTACGACGAGTCGACCAACAAGCTGGAACTGCACGCCCATGCCGGGCTGAGTGAGACATTCACCGCCCATGACCGCTGGACCGTCAAGCCGGGGGGGCTGACCCACGAAATTCTCGAGCGCGGCGAGCTGTTTGTTATCGAGGATACCGAACAGGCCTCCTTCTTCAAAAATCCTCTGGCCATGGAGGAAGGGATCCGCTCGCTGATCGCCGTGCCGCTGAAGATGCAGCGCCATATCGTCGGCATCCTCTATCTCGACGATTTTCAGCCGCGCTGTTTTCCCGCCGAACGCTTGTATGTCCTGTCGATTCTCGGTTCTTTCGCCAGCATGAGCATCGACAACGCCCGCCTCTATCGCCGCACCCTGGAGTTGGCCTGCACCGATGGTCTGACCGGCCTGTACAACCAGCGCCAGTTCAAGAAGCTGTTCGCCGAGGAAGTGGCGCGTTCGGCCCGCTACGGCAAACCCTTGTCGCTGGTGCTCTTCGATATCGACAATTTCAAGACGTTCAACGATACCTACGGCCACCCGACCGGCGATGTCATCCTGCAGGAGCTGGCCACCCTGCTCCAGGAGCTGTTGCGCGGTTCGGACCGGCTCTTTCGCTACGGTGGCGAGGAGTTCGTCGCCCTGTTGCCGGAAACCTCCTTCGACGATGCCTTGCGCGCGGCCGAACGCATCCGCATCTTCGTCGAAACCGAATCGCCGCGTTTTCTCGATCCCGTCGGGAGCGGGCAGGGGGTGACCGTCAGCGTCGGCGTTGCCACCTTCCCGGAGGACGGGAACACCCCGGCCCTGCTCTTCAAGACGGTCGACGACCTGATGTATCAAGCCAAGCGCCTGGGGAAAAACCAGGTGCATTACCGTGACCGAGGTGCAGCGTGCCAGTTGAACGTATCCTGATCGTCGATGATGAGGAGGGTCTGCGCCGGCTGCTGGTCCGCGTGCTGGCCAAGTCCGGTCACGAGGCGATTGCCGTCTCCGGCGGTGCCGAGGCTTTGCGCCAGGTCGCGGCGGAGCCCTTCGACCTGGTGATCACCGATATCAAGATGCCGGAGATGGACGGCCTGGAGCTGTTGCGTCAACTCAAGGCTTTCGACCCGGCCCTGCCGGTGATCGTCATGACCGCTTACGGCACGGTGGAAAGTGCCGTGGAGGCGCTGCGCGCCGGGGCCTATGACTATCTGGCCAAGCCCTTCGAAATCGATGAACTGAAGCTGACCGTGGCCAAGGCTCTGGAGCGCGAACGGCTGCTGGCCGAAAACCGCTACCTGCTGGCCGAACTGGAAGGGCGCTACGATTTCGCCGGGATCGTCGGCAACTCGCCGGGGATGCACCAGGTCTTCGAGATGGCCTCGTCGGTGGCGGCAAGCAACGCCAGCGTGCTGATTACCGGCGAAAGCGGCACCGGCAAGGAGCTGCTGGCGCGTTCGATCCATTACAACTCGGCGCGCAAGGAGAAGCCGTTCGTCGTTCTCAACTGCGCAGCCCTTTCCGAAGGGGTGCTGGAGAGCGAACTGTTCGGCCATGAGAAGGGGGCGTTCACCGGTGCCCTGGCGACCCGCAAGGGGCGTTTCGAGCTGGCCGACCAGGGGACGCTGTTCATCGACGAGGTCGGCGAGATGAGCCTGACCGCCCAGGTCAAGCTGCTGCGCGTGATCCAGGAACATGAGTTCGAGCGGGTCGGCGGCAGCAAATCGATCAAGGTCGATGTGCGCATCGTCGCCGCCACCAACAAGAACCTGGCCGAGCAGGTCAAGGCCGGGCGCTTCCGCGAGGACCTCTACTACCGGCTCAACGTGATCAATCTGCACCTGCCGCCCCTTCGCGAGCGGCGTGAGGACATCGAACCGCTGGCCCGGCATTTCCTGCACAAGTACGTGGCCGAGACCGGCAAGAAGATCGACGAGATCGCGCCGCGGGCCTTGAGCTGCCTGCTCGCCCACGACTGGCCGGGGAACGTGCGTGAGTTGCAGAATGCCATCGAGCGCGGCGTGGTGCTGGCCAAGGGACGCATCCTCACTCCGCGCGACCTGCCGCAGGGGCTGCAGGGGGGCGATCAGATCTGCCTGCAGCTCCCCGAGCGCGGCGGCAACCTGACCGATATCCTCGAGGATCTCGAACGCCAGCTGATCGTGCAGACGCTGGAGCGCGAACAGGGATCGCAGACCCGCGCCGCCGACGCTCTCGGCATCAAGCGCACCACGCTGAGGTACAAGATGGAGAAGTATCGCCTGCTGGACGGTTGATGGCGGAAAGCTGTCAGTTCCTGTTTAAGTCGTTGGGTGGTCTAAGTGGTTGAGTGGGGGGACATCCCCTTGTTTCCCTTGCCAACTGGGCGGTGCGACAACTCAACGACTCAACCAATCAACGGTTCCCCAAACTCTTTCCCTCTGGTACACCTCTTGCTTTCCTCCACCCGGGCGCCTGCACGAGGCGGCGTCAATCTTTTTGCCGTTCGAGAGCCGATGCCGCGTTTTCTGTCGATCCTTTGTGCTGTGACCCTGCTGGCGCTGCCCGTCTGGCTCGGCGGCTGTCGCGAGGCGGCGGCGGATCGCTTTGCCGACCGGCTTTACGCACTGAAGCTGGAGCGGCCTCCGACAGAGACACAATGGGATAAGGCCTTGCCGCGCGTGGTCACGGTGCGTGGCGGGAGGCCGCACAAGCTGGCGAGTTTTGCCGAGATCGATGATGATACGGTGCACGTGACCACAGCGTCGTGTCATCATGGCTCGCGACTCCCCGACCCGATCCGGGTGGAGATGCGGGCATTCTACACCGACCGCGACCTGTACCTGCGGCTGATCTGGAAGGATGCGACAGCCGACCGCGCCCTGATGGAGTGGGTGGCCGGGGAAACGGGATGGCGCAACACCGGCAGCCAGGAGGACGGCTTCGGCCTGATGTGGGACGCAAATGGGGCGTTCCCCCGCTTCACCTGCTCCTATGCCTGTCATATCAAGGACTTCGGCGTCAGCAAGTCGAGCTTCCATGCCTCCAACAAGATGAAGCTGGCCGAAGGCGGCGCCTGGCTCGATGTTTGGAACTGGAAGGCCGATCGCACGGCGCGCTTCGATTTTGCCGACGATCGTTTTCTCGATTCGGAGGGGATGCAGGGCGATCTCCCCGGCGAATTGTTCCGACCCAACTCCCGCGCGGTGCGGGAGAGCAACGACGCCCGGCCGTTCGGCGAGGCCGATCAACCCCTGGTTGATGCCGGGCAGCGCCCGCTCGACGGCCGGCCGGCTGTCGGCTCCCGGGCTCCGGGTTACCTGGTCGACCGTCCCGCGGGCGGACGTGCCGATGTGGCGGCCAGCGCCGCTTATCGCGGCGGGCACTGGGTAGTGACGCTGCGCCGGGCTCTTAAGACCGGCGACCCCCGCGATGCGGTCTTCGTCCCGGGAGACCCGCAGGGGATGGCGTTCGGCCTGGCGGTCATGGATCATACCCTGTTCGAACATTATGCTTCGACCGTGACCGAGCGGCTGGTGCTGCTCAACGCGCTGCAGGCGGCGCAGATTCTCCCCCATGATGATTAAAACGCAAGGTTGCTGTAATAAAGGAGGCTGTCGTGAGCAAGAAGATCGTAGTCTGGCTGTTGCTGGGGATCTCCCTGGTGCTGGCGGCCTGTTCGTCGGAACCGCAGGGGTCGTCGGTGCCCTCGGTGGCGGCAGGGCAGGGGCGCATCAAGGGGCAGGTGGTCGTCCCGCTCGAAGGGGTGTATCTGTATGTCTACAAGCCCGGCTCCGACCTGTACGGGCCGGCGTTCGCGGTTTCGCCGCCGACCGGTGCGGACGGAACCTTCGACATGGAACTTCCCGACGGCGAATACGTGGCCGTGGCGCGCAAGCACAAGGACGGCACCGCCGCCGGGCCGATCGTCGCCGGGGACAATCGCAGCGACTTCCATAAGGTCACCGTGAAGGGCGGCATCGTCGAGATGACCGTGGTGGCGCCGGTCAAGATCGGCGACCAGCGCCAGCTGGCGGGTGCCGTGGCCGATAACCGCACCGGGCTGGCCGGACGGGTGCTCGACAGCGACGGCAAGCCGGTGGAAGGGGCGCGGGTGCACGTCTACGATCACGTGCAGATGTCGGAGCGGCCGAAGTTCGTCTCCGAGAAGACCGGGCCCGACGGGCGCTACCAGATCGGCCTGCCGGCCGGCGGCACCTATTACCTGGCGGCGCGCGACAAGTTCGGCGGTCCGCCGAAACTCGGCGACCTCTACGGGCGCTACGATCAGGGGACGATCGAGCCGTCAGCCGTGGTGGTCAGGGAAGGGGAGTTGCTGAAGGACATCAATATCACCGTCACCAAGGTCTGGTAATGAAACGGTTGCTGACAACCTGTCTGCTGGGTGCCCTGGTCCTGATCTCCGGCTGCTCGCGTGATGCGGCGATCAATCTCGAGGAGTTGGGCGGCAAGGCGCGGGGCGGTGATCGCGCGGCGCTCGTCCGCCTGGTCGAACTGCTGGCCCGCCCCGATGGCCAGGTCGCGGAGCAGGCCTATCCGATGGTGGTCGCCACCGGCGAGAAGGCCGTTCCGGTGCTGCTGGAGAAGGTGGGCGCGACCAACCGGCAGCAACGCGAGTACGTGATAGCCGCGTTGGGCACCCTGAAGGCGCCGGAGGGCGTGGTGCCGATCGGCCGGGTGCTCACCGACCGGGCTCTGGAGCGGCGCTACGTGGCGGCCTGGGCTCTCGGCGAGATCGGGGCCCCGGAAGGAATTCCCGCGCTTTTGACCGCCCTCGATGACCCGAATGGCGAGGTGCGCCGCTATGCGACGCGCGCCTTGATCAAGATCAATCGCCCGGCAGTCGCTCCGCTGATCGAGCTCCTGCGCACGACCAGGGGGGAGAGCTCCGCAGGGGCGATCCGCGCCCTCGGCGACATCGCCGATGCGAAAGCCCTCGAAGCCCTGCTTGCCCATGCCGCTGGCCCGCAGCGTGCCGACGCCTTCCTGGCGCTGGGCAAGCTGCGCGATGCCCGGGCCGAAGCGGCGCTCATCAAGGGATTGAGTGACGCCGACTGGCAGGTGCGCATGAACGCGGCCATGGCCATCGGTCCTTTGGGTGGGCCCGAGGCCGCCGTCGCCCTGAAGCGGACCCTTGACGATGAAATTCACGTGGTGCGCGAGTGGTCGGCGCGCTCCCTGGAAATGGTCAGCGGCCAGCCGGTGCTGTATCGGAACTCCAAAGGCGAGATGGTCAGGCCGTATAATGTGTATCACTAAACCGTTGGCTCGGGGTACGGGGTTCAAGGTAGATCCCGCGCCCCGCGCCTCGAACCTCGTGCCTTGATCGAATGACTAACCTTCTCGACAGCCCTTATCTGGGCCGCCTGCTGCGTTCACCGTGGCCATGGTGGCTGCTGCGACCGCTGCTGCTGGCGCTGATGGTGCTGATGGCCGTCTACGGCTGGGACCAGCACGCCATCCCCGGGGTGCCGGTGCGCGATCCGCTGATGTACAGCAATCTGGCCACCTATCTTTTCTGGGTGGTGTGGATCATGGGGGTGGTCTTCGTGGCGGCCCTGTTCGGCCGGGGATGGTGTACGGTCTGCCCTTTGGGCTGGCTCAACGGGCTGACCGGGCGCATCGGCCTGCGTCTCGATCTGCCGGCCTGGCTGCACGGTTTCCTGCCGGTCACGCTGGTGCTGCTGGCCCTGCAGCTGGCGGTGTACTTTTTCGCCCTGCACCGCTTCCCCGATTACACCGCAATCCTGCTGGCGCTGATGCTGGTGCTGGCGGTGCTGCTGGGACTGCTCTTCCGGCGCCGCGCCTTTTGCCTCCTCCTCTGCCCGGCCGGGGCGGTCTTCGGCCTGTACGCCCGGCTGGCGCCGATGGAGTTGCGGGTCAAGGATCCGCAGGTGTGTGCAGGCTGTACGGGCAAGCCGTGCATCGCCACGGCGCCGGTTCGCAGAAAGGCCGTTCTCGGCGCCCGTTCCTGGCAGTGGACCGCTCACCCCGAAGGGTGCCCGGTGGCGCTGGTGCCGGCGGAGATCAACGACAGCGCGGCCTGCACCCTGTGCCTGAACTGCGTCCGGACCTGCTGCAACGACAATCTCCGCATCAGCCCCAGGCGCTTCGGAGCCGATCTCGGCGCAACCGGTCTGGGCAGCGGCGAAACGCTTTTTTTCCTGGTGCTCCTCGGCCTGCTGACCGCCAACTTCGCCAAGGTGCACGTGGCCCTGCGCGAGGCGATCTTCTGGCTGCCGGAGCGCCTGGCCCAGCTCCTGGGCTTTGGCGCCGGCGGCTTTTACCCGCTGGCGGTCATCTGGATCGCCCTCATCTTCCCGCTGCTCCTCCTTCTGCCGGGGGTGCTGGTCTGGCTGGTGACTCAGGTGCGGGTCGGCTCTGCCGCTGATGGGCCCCCAGCCGTCCAGTCTCCGCTGCGCTTCCCGCCGCTTCTCGGCCGGATGGCGCTGGCCCTGTTGCCGCTGGTCCTGACCGCGCACGTGGTGCTGGCCCTGGTCAAGTTCAACGCTAAGCTCGGCTATCTGCCGCTGGTGCTGCAGGACCCCGGCGGCGTCAAGAGTTACCTCGCGGTCAGCGTCCTGCGCACCCTGTCGGCGCCGGGGGTTCTCCTTCCTCTCGATCTGCTCAAATGGCTGATTGCGGCGGTGCTGACGGTCGGTGCGGCGGGTTCCCTGTGGGCCTGCCGCCGGGTGGCCGCCGCCGGCGACGGCCGTCGTGATACCGGGGTCTTGGCCGGGACGATGGTCAGCACGCTGATCCTGGCCGCCCTTTTCGGGGCGGTGGTGTTCGAATGGCTGTTCGTACGCTGATACGATTGCTGCCGGCAGCGCTGCTGATGGCGCTGACCGTGCTGCCGGCGGTCGCCTGCTTCGGCCCGAAGCTTTACCTGGGGGTAGCCGCCGATCCGCGCCAGGAGCTGATGTTCGCGGTGGTGACCCTGTACATCAAGGAAAAGACCGGGGTGGAAAGCGAGCGGGTGACGCTCTCGCCCGGAACCGATCCCGTCACGGAACTGAAGGCGGAGCGGATCGACATGACCTTTGCCGCAGCCCCCGTGGCCGGCGCCGAGACGCTTCTGGCCGTCCCCGGCTATCCCCTGCTGGTCAGCGGCTCCCGTCCCCTGACCGACCTGCAGTTCACCACCGTGGCTCCGGCACTGCGCAAACTGGCGACGCAACTCACGCCGGCCGACCTTAATCTCCTGGAGACCCGGGTGGCCGCCGGGGAAAAGCCGCTGGCGGCCGTGCGGAGCCTGTTCAGGGAGCGGCGCTGGATATGATCAGGCTGCTCGTGCTGCTGCCGCTGCTGCTGGTCGCCTGCCAGGCGGTCCCTTACGCTCCCTCCAGGATGACCGAGTACGCCGGTGCCTACGGCAGCGATCTGGTCTGGGAGGGAAACGTGACCATGACCGGTGACGTGCTCATCCTGCAAGGCGGCAGCCTCACCATTCGTGCCGGCACCGAGGTGCACGTCGTCCCCGCCGAGGGGACGCAGATCGATCCGGAGTATTTCTCCTCCCTGACCGAGCTGTTGGTGCGTGGCCGCCTGCGGATCGAAGGGACGGCGGAACGACCGGTGCGCTTCGTCATCGTCGAGCGACCGGAGCTCGAGGCGATCGCCTGGGCGGGGATTACCCTCGATGCCGCCGGGGCGAGCCTGATCCGCCATGCCGTCATCCCGCGAAGCGAGACCGGGGTGCGTTGTGTCGGCAGCGCTCCGGAGATCATCGCCAGCCGCATCGAGAACTGCCGCTACGGCATCATCGCCCAGGCCGGCAGCCACGCGAAGATTCTCGACAACCATATTACGGGCGGCGAGGGGGGGGTCTTCGTCTGGCGCGGCTCGAATCCCTACCTCAAGGGGAACCGGATTGACGGCAACGAAGAGGAAGGGGTGTTCGTCGACGCCACCAGCCGGCCGTACCTCGACCGCAACCTGGTGACCGGCAACGCCATTGGCCTGGCCCTCTGGTCCCGCGATTTGCCCTACGACGATGTCGAGGTGAAGGGGAACGCTGAGGACCTGCGCTGGCTGGGGACGGGGCAATGATGAGATCCCTTCTGTGCCTGTGTCTGTTGTTTTTCGCCGCGACTTCGACGTCGGCCGCCGAACCGCTGGTCTACCGGGGGGAGCAGACCCTCTGGCAGGACACGGTCTGGGATGGCGAGGTGCTGATTGACGGAATCCTGACGGTGGCGCCGGGGGTGACGCTGGAAATCCGCCCAGGCAGCACGGTGCGCTTCACCAGGAACGACAGCAATGGCGACGGCATCGGCGAGCATGAGCTGTTCAGTCAGGGGACGCTCCACGCCGTTGGTACCCCGCAGCGACCGATCCGTTTTACCTCGGCCGAGGCCTCCCCGCGGCGCAGCGACTGGGGCGCCCTCAACATGATGATGGCCGAAACCGACAACCGCCTGGAGCACTGCATCGTCGAGTACGCCTATCGCGGTTTTCACGCCCACTTTGCCAGCGCCGTGCTGCGCGACTGCCTGCTGCGCGCCAACCAACGCGGCGCCCAATTCCAGGAATCGCGCGTCGTCATCGAACGCTGCCGGATCATCGACAACAGCAACGGCGTGCAATTCCGCGACAGCGTGGTGGAGTTGCGCGACAGCCATATCGCCCGCAACCAGTGGGGGGTGCGCTGCGTCTACAGCACACTGAAGCTGTCCGGCTGCCTGGTCGAGGACAACCTGATCAACGGGGTCAACGCCCGCGAAGGGACGGTCGCGGTCAGCGGCAACCGAATCGTCGCCAACCGGCGGGGACTGTACCTGCAAAAGAGTCGCGGGACGGTCGCAGGCAACGATCTCTCGGGCAACAGCGAGCATGGCATTTTTCTTGAAGAAGGAAATATCGAGATCACCGGCAACCGGCTTGCCGGAAACGGCCGGGCCGGTGTGCGTTGGGTCAATGCCGGTGGTCTGCTCAAGGGCAACGCCCTGCCGGGCAATGGCGAATACGCCCTGATCAATGACGGCGCGGGTCCGGTTGATGCGCGCGGCAACTGGTGGGGCGACGTGCCACCAGAGTTGATCGCCGTCGCCGTGCGCGACGCTGCCGATCGTGCCGGCATGGGGCCGGTCGATACGCGCGAAGCGCTGCAAAAGCCATCCCCCTGGGTGACCCCGGTCACCGGGACTTCTTACTGAAATGGCAGCTATGCGACTGATCGTTACCCGTTTCCTGCTCCTTCTCTTGGCACCTCTCCTCCTTTTGGCCGGCTGTGACCGTCGTGCGCCAGCCGGGCCACCGGTTCGCATCGGCTATATGAACTGCAACAGTGCCGAGGAGACGATGCAGCGCTTCGGCCCGCTGACCCGCTACCTGTCGGAAAAGGTCGGGGTGAACTTCGAGGCCGTGCCGGTCGACACCCAGGATTTCGAGGGGCGGTTCAAGGCCGGCGAGTTCACCTTCACCCATACCAATTCGATCCTCTATGTCATGCTCAAGCATGACTACGACCTGCAGCTGATCGCGGCCGAGAAGCGCGGCCAGTTCGGTCCGCGCACGGCGGGGGCGATCGTCGTCCGCCGCGACAGCCCGATCAAGTCGCTGCAGGACCTCAAAGGGAAGCGCATGATCTTCGGTCCGCAAATGGCGCCGACCGGCTACATGGCCCAATACGACCTGATGCTCAAGGCCGGGCTCGACCCGGAGCGCGACCTGGCGTTTTCGACCATCCCGCAGGGGTCGTTCAAGCACGAGAAGCTGATTTACGGTGTCTACCTCGGCGCCTTCGATGCCGCCGCCGCGCCGGTGCTCGACCTGGAGACGATGACCCGCGAAGGGAAGATCGCCGCCGACGATTTCCGTATTCTCGCCCAGAGCGAGATCATCCCCTATTGCACCTTCGGGGCGGCGAAAACTACCGATGCCGCGCTGGTCGAGAAGTTCCGCAAGGCGCTGCTGGAGCTGACTCCCGAAACGACCGTCGAGATCGACGGCGAACGCCGCAAGGTGCTCGGCGCCGCCTGGGTCGATGGTTTCGAGGCGCTCAGGGATCAGGATTACGATCCGGTGCGGGCCATGGCCAAGCGCACCAATATGCCCCCTTATCAGGTGTACTGATGCTCAGAGACCGTTTCGACCGTCTTTGCATTTTGGGGCTGGTGCTGGTGGCCGGGGCGCTGGTGGCTCTGTTGGTCACCGCCGGGCCGAGTGCCGGCCGCCAAAATGACGGCGGAGTCGAGCGGCGGGTCGAGCAGGAGATGCTAGCGCAGGCGCGGGTGGCTTTTCTTGAGCGCCACTACGGTACGGTTGTCAGTATGCGCGACCGGGGCGAGTTGCAGTCGGCCCTGCTCAAGCTTGAAGAACTGGAGCGTCAACTCCCCGGCGAGCCTCACGGGGCGTTGCTGCGCGGTGAAATCCTGCACCGTATGGGGCTCGTCGACCGCTCGATCAGCAGCCTGGCCCTGGCGGTACGCGGCAACGGTGACTATATCGACCCGGCCAGCCCCTTGAATCAGCGCGACCTGATTGCGAGCGTCGCCGGTCAGGCGGTTCCCCTGCTGCGCGATCGCCTACGCGGCCAACCCGATGACCGGCAGGCGGTGGCGGTCCTTAAGGACGCCTACTATCTGCAGAGCCGGCTGGCCGGGGGGTGCGAATGAGTTGGCCGCGCTTCGACCTTAACTTCTGGATGGTGGTGGCCGCCGGTTTCACCATGGGGTTGTTCGGCGTGCTGCTGGCGGTCTGGGGAAACCCCGACAACAGCGGCATCTGCGTCTCCTGTTTCATGGAGAACAGCGCCGGGGCCCTCGGCCTGCATGCCAATCCGCGCATGCAGTACCTGCGCCCGGAACTGATCGGTTTCGTCCTCGGTGCGGCGCTTTGTGCCGCTGTCGGCCGCGAGTTCCGTTCCCGTGGCGGCAGCGTGCCGCTGGCCAGGCTGGCTGCCGGGGTCTTTCTCATCGTCGGCTGCGCGATCTTCATCGGTTGTCCGATCAAGCTGTTCCTGCGTTTCACTGCCGGGGATCTGTCCGCAGCCGCCGGTGTGGTCGGTCTCCTGGGCGGGGTCTGGCTGGGACTGCAGGGGCTGGCGCGCGGCGTCGACCTCGGTCGGGCGCAGAACGAGCGCGGCGGGACCGGCTGGCTGGTGCCGGCCGGGGCGGTGATCCTGCTGGGGTTTCTGGTGGTGCCACCGGCGTTCGTGGCCTTTTCGACGCGGGGCAGTGCCGCCCAGCACGCCCCGTGGCTGGCCTCGCTCGGCGTCGGGCTGCTGCTCGGTGCCCTGGCCCAGCGCAGCCGTTTCTGCATTACCGGCAGTGTGCGCGATACGCTGCTGATGGGGACGCGCACTCCGCTGATTTGGGGGCTGGCTGCCTTCGTCCTCGCGGCCGTCGGTGTCAATCTGGCGACCGGGCAGTTCCGCCTGGCGCTCTACGGCCAGCCCGGTGCCCATCTCGAACATCTGTGGAGTTTCCTCGGCATGTTCCTGGTCGGCTGGCTGTCGGTCCTGGTCGGCGGCTGCCCGTTCCGCCAGTTGGTCAAGGCCGGGGAGGGGGATGCCGATGCCGGGCTGGTCGTGGTGGGGATGCTCATCGGCGGCGGTCTGGTACAAAGTTGGGGGATTGCCGCTACGGCCGCCGGGGTGCCGCTGGTCGGCAAGGCGGTGCTTCTGGTCGGCCTGGCCTTTGTGCTGGGCGCGTCGTTGCTGTTCAGAATCAGGAGCGCACATCCATGAGCTGTCCACGTCGCCATCCGGAAATCATCTGGCGCGTCGAGCGCCGTCGCCGTGATGAAGTCCTAGAGGCCTTGGCCGCCGGTGAGGACGCCGGTGAGCGCGGCACGGTGCTGCTGATCGAAAAGGGGACGATGCACCAGCTCAACCTGGTTGGCGGGATGATCTGGGAGCGGTGCGACGGCACCCGTAGCCTGGAGGAGATTGCCTGTGAACTGGCCGGAGAATTCGCGGTCGAGCGGGCGGAACTGGAGGATGATGTGAATCAATTCGTAACCGATCTGCTCCGGCGCGGGTGGCTGCTCGATGACTGACGTTGCCGAGATGTTCTCCGCACCGCTGACCTTCAACTGGACGCTGTCCTATCGCTGCAATTTTGTTTGCGAGCACTGCTACAGCCGCGACGAAGTGTGCGAGGAGTTGCCGACCGCCGAACTTAAGCGCATTGTCGATGTCCTGGCGGAGAGGCAGGTGCCGTTCATCAATTTCGGCGGCGGCGAGCCGCTGATTCGCGAGGATCTGTTCGAACTGGCGGCTTATGCCACGCAGCGGGGGCTGAACGTCTCCATGAACAGCAACGGCTGGCTGCTCGATCGGAGTGCTGCGGAGAAGCTCAAGGCGGCCGGCTTCAAGAGCGTCGGCATCAGTATCGACAGTGTCGACCCGGCCTTGCACGACGACTTCCGCAACATGCCGGGAGCCTTCCCGCGGGCCGTCGCGGCGCTCGGTCATCTGCGTGCCGTCGGGGTGCGCAGCACCATGAGCGCGGTAATTTCCAGGATCAATTACCGGGCCTTCCGCGACCTGCTCGAACTCGCCCGGGAACACGGCGTCGGCCAGGTCTACCTGCACAACTTCAAATGCAGCGGCCGCGGCTTCAAGAACCGCCAGGAACTCGACCTCTCCCCCGACGAGTGGCGGGCCTTCTACGTCGAGGCGCTGGCGGTCAAGGCGCAAACCACCGATTTGCAGATTTCCTTCGACGATCCGGTGATCGCCTCGCTCCCCGGCTATGAAGAGCAGGGGCTGGTCAAAGGGAGTAGCTGCGGGAAACTGTCGCTGCACCTGCGTCCGAACGGCGACATCACCCCGTGCGGGTTCATCCCGCTGGTGGTCGGCAATATCCTGCGCGACGATTTCGACGCCATCTGGTTCGACTCCCCGGTGCTCAAGGCGATGCGCAGCAAGGAGGCCACCGGCAAGTGTGCCGGCTGCAGCGCCTTCGCCGACTGCCTCGGCGGCTGTACGGCCCGGGCCTTCGCCACCACCGGCGATTTCAATCAACCCGACCCGCACTGCTGGAAGTAGGCGGGCATTCCCAAAGGAGACAGCCATGAAAAAGTACAGCAAGCCGCGCATCCTCGGCTCCGGAAGCGTACACCCCTGCTAAAGGCGATCGGGGCGGCGCTTGCCGCCCCGATCGTTGTCGGGCCATAATATTTAGGTATGGCACTGGATCTGCTTGATACGCCGGTTCGCCTGACCTGGGACCTTAACGGCACTGGGCCGCCGTTGCCCGAGGGAGAACTGCTCGAGATTGCCGGCAGGATCGCCGCTGCCGGGGTGTTCTTCGTGACCCTCGGCGAGCGGCCGCTGACCTGCCCCGCACTGGCCGGAATCCTGGCCGGCTTGGCGGTTGGCGGCTGTCGAGTGCAGCTGGTCTGCAGCGGCGACGCCAGCGAACTTGTGCGTCTCGCCACATTGCACCCGCCGCTCCCCGATGTGCAACTCGATGTCGCCGCCTTTGTCAACGGCGGACAACTCGATGCCGAGCAACTGGAATCGACGATCTCCCGCCTCGAACAGCTAGGGGTCGAGCCGGCCCTGCGCCTCACCCCTTTGGCCACGAATCTGACCGCCATCCCGCAGCTGCTCAACTATTGCACCATCCATGGCGTCAGGCATTTGAAGTTGTCAAACGCCCGTATCGGTGATAGCTTCCGGGCTGACCCGCCCGAGCAGTTGCCGCGCTGGCCGACGCTGGAGGCTTTTCGCGGCCTGTGGGGGAAGAATGCCCCGCAGGTGCCGGAGTCGCTGCGGCTGGAGATCCACGACCGCTTCCTGTGGGAGATCATGGCGCCCGAACTCGAGCAGGCACGCAGCGAGTACGGAGGGTGCCAGGCCGCTAACAGCCTGGGGCATGTCGATGCCGCCGGGATGGTGTATGCCTGCGAGGCCTGGCCGCAAGCTCTCGGCTCGTTGCGCGATACCTCTTTGGAGGAAATCTGGCGCTCCCCCGAGCGGCTGGTCATCCGCCGGAAAATTGCCGGAACCCCGGCCGGGTGCCTCGGCTGCCGCGATTATGCCCTGTGCCTCGGCGGTTGCCGGGGCCTGGGCGAAAGTCTCAACCGGGAAGCCGGCGGCCGCGACCTGATGTGCCGGGCGCCGCGCCGCTGAGGAACTCCAAGTCCTTATGCCGATCTACCTGGATAATGCCGCCACGTCCTTCCCCAAGCCGGAAGCGGTCTGTGGCGCCGTCGACCATGCGCTCCGCCATGCGGCCGCCAATCCCGGACGGGGCGGCTACCGCCTATCCCTGGAGGCCGGGCGGATCGTCCTCGCCGCCCGTGAGGGGGTGGCGCGTCTCATCGGCCTGGCCGACCCGGCGCGAGTGATCTTCACCGCCAATGCCACCGAGGCGATCAACCTCGCCCTGTTCGGGGTACTGTCTCCCGGTGACCGGGTGGTGACCACCAGCATGGAACACAATGCCGTGGTTCGCCCGTTGCGCGAACTGGCCGCCCGCGGCGTCGAGGTCGTCAAGGTTGCCGCCGATTCCACCGGTTTCGTGGCCCCGGCCGACCTTAAGCAGGCCTGCACTCCCGGCACCCGTCTGCTGGTCATGACCCACTGCTCCAACGTGACCGGCACCGTCCAGGCGATCGAGGAACTCGGCCCCTGGTGCCGCGCCAACGGCATCCTGTTCATGGTCGATGCCGCCCAAAGCGCCGGGTTGCTTGATCTGGACATGGCGGCAATGGGCATTGACCTGTTGGCGGTTCCCGGGCACAAGGGGTTGATGGGGCCGCCGGGGACCGGCTTCCTCGCCGTCGGCCAGGGGGTATGGCTCAAGCCGCTGCTGTATGGCGGCACCGGGACGCACTCCCAGTCGGATGTGCAGCCCGAAGAACTGCCCGAACGCCTGGAAAGCGGAACGCTGAATGTCGTCGGTCTGGCCGGCCTGCACGCCGGGGTTGAATTTTTGCAGGAAATCGGGCTCAATCGCATCCGGGTGCATGAGCGGGAGTTGCTCGACCAGTTGATCGATGGATTGCGGCAGATCCCCACGGTTTCCCTGTACGGCATCTCGAACAACGGGCACCACGGCGGAGTCCTGTCTTTTGCCATCTCCGGGGTTGACCCGGCCACGGTCGGCTACAGGCTGGATACCGAATACGATATCTGCGTGCGGGTCGGCCTCCACTGCGCCCCGGAAGCGCACCGCAGCATTGACACCTTTCCGGGGGGGACGGTGCGGGTCAGCCCGGGGTGGTTCAATACGGCGGCGGAGATCGAGACCCTGCTGGACGCAATCCGCACGCTTGCTGCCAGCTGAAATCGCGCATTTGGCAAGGAGTCCTTCGATGAAGCGCATCCTGTTGATCCTTCTGTTCCCGGCCCTGTTGCTGGCCGGCTGTTCGATTGCCCCGGAAGTGCCGGTAACGCGCAAGGATCTGATGAGTACCGGTATCTTTCAGAAATACAAGATTGAAGAGTCCCCGGAAGAGTTGCTCTACTCTCTGAATACCCGCGGCGAGGTCGTCATCGAGGCGGTGCGCAACGTCCCCAATCGTGAATTCAACGTCTACGTGAAGCTTTTGGCGACAGCCGCAGGCGTTCACGTGCTCGAATACGACCGTTAGGCGGCTCACTGGCCGCAAGGATCTTCCATGAAAAAAGTCTACGTGCTGGACACCAACGTCCTGTTGCATGACCCCCAGGCGCTGTTCCGTTTCGAGGAGAACGATCTGGTCATCCCGATGACGGTCATCGAGGAGATCGACCGCTTCAAGAAGGACCTGAGCGAGATCGGCCGCAACGCCCGCCATTTTTCGCGGCTGCTCGACAGCCTGCGCGAGAAGGCCAAACTGGTCGAAGGCGTCGAACTGGAAAGCGGCGGCTTCCTGCGCGTGGCGCTCTACACCGAGGAGGCGCTCAAGCGCCTCCCCCCGGAGCTGCGCTACGATCAGGGCGACAACCGCATCCTGGCCGTGGCCCTGGAGTTGCGCGAGGAATGCGCCTGCCCGGTGATCTTCGTCACCAAGGACACCAACCTGCGTCTGAAAGCCGACGTCATCGGCCTTTCCGCCGAGGATTACGAGTCCGACAAGGTTTCCCTCGAGGAGCTTTATTCGGGAACGGCCGAGGTGTCTTTGGATGGGGCGTCGGTCGATCGTTTCTACGGCCAGGGGTTCCTGGAACTGAAGCAGGAGTTCTTCCCCAACCAGTGCCTGACCCTGATTGACGAGCAGAACCCCTCGCATACCGCCCTGGCCCGCTACCACCGGCCGACGCGGCGGGCAATTCCGCTGCTGCGGGCGCCGAAAGAAGGCATCTGGGGGATTCATCCGCGCAACCGCGAGCAGCAGTACGCCTTCGACCTGCTTCTCAACGAGGAGGTTCAGCTGGTCACCCTGGTGGGCAAGGCCGGTACCGGCAAGACGTTGCTGGCCATCGCTGCCGGTCTGCTCAAGTCGACCGACGAGGGCCACTACAACCGCCTGCTGGTCTCTCGCCCCGTCTTCCCTCTGGGGCGCGATCTCGGCTTCCTCCCCGGCGATATCAAGGAGAAGCTGTCGCCGTGGATGCAGCCGATTTTCGACAACGTCGAGTTGCTGCTGGGTGCGGTCGAGGAGCGCGGCAAGCGTAAGCGCGGCTACAAGGAGCTGGTCGATCTCGGCATCCTCGAAATCGAGGCGCTCACCTACATCCGCGGCCGTTCCATCCCCAAGCAGTACATGATCGTCGACGAGGCGCAGAACCTCACCCCCCACGAGATCAAGACCATCATCACCCGGGCCGGGGAAGGGACCAAGATCGTCCTCACCGGCGACCCCTACCAGATTGACAACCCCTACGTCGATTCCGCCAGCAACGGCCTGACCTACGTGGTCGAGAAGTTCAAGGGGCAGGAGATTGCCGGACATGTGACATTGACGCGGGGAGAACGGTCGAATCTGGCCGAACTGGCCGCGAATCTTTTGTAGGCCGATGAAAAACACCCACCTGCGGCGTTGCCCTTGTCCTCGTCGTTGCGGCGTAGCTTTCGCTACGCCTCACTCCTCAACCTGCGGACGCTTTGCATCTGGGAATTTTGATCGGCCCGGCTGGCAAGTGCTCTGAATGAGACATGCTCGTACTTTGTATTGAAAGTTCTTGTGACGAAACGGCCGCAGCGGTGATCCGTGACGGGCGGCAGATCCTGTCCAACGTGGTCGCTTCCCAGGTCGACGTGCATGCCCGCTATGGCGGGGTGGTGCCGGAGCTGGCTTCGCGCAAGCACATCGAGGCGCTGCCGGTGGTCATTGACGAGGCGCTGCAACAGGCCGGAGTGCCCCTCGCCGGCATCGACGGGTTCGGGGTGACCCGTGGCCCGGGGCTGCTCGGCGCCCTTCTGGTCGGGGTCTCTGCCGCCAAGGCCATGGCCTGGTCGCTGGACAAGCCCCTGGCCATGGTGCACCACATGGAAGGGCACATTCTCGCCCCCCTCCTCGAAGGGGAGCTGGAATTTCCCTTCCTGGCCCTGGCGGTTTCCGGCGGGCACACCCACCTCTACCGGGTCGATGACTTCGGTCGCTACCGGATTCTCGGCCAGACCCTCGACGACGCCGCCGGCGAGGCCTACGATAAGGTGGCCAAGCTGCTCGGCCTCGGCTACCCGGGCGGTGCGGTCATCGACCGTCTGGCCGGGGAGGGGGACGCCAAGGCGATTGCCTTCCCGCGACCGATGCTGCACAAGGGCGGCTTTGATTTCAGCTTCAGCGGCATCAAGACCGCCGTTCTGCAGGAGGTCGGTGCCGCCCCCGGCGAACTTGCGCAGCAGCGGCTGCGGGATCTTTGCGCCAGTTTCCAGGCGGCGATGGTCGAGGTCTTGACCGTCAAGACGCTGCGGGCTGCGGAGAGCGAGGGACTGTCACGCATCGTCGTGGCCGGCGGGGTGGCCTGCAATCGCGGCCTGCGCCGGCGTTTCGCCGAACTTGCGCAGCAGCGCGGAGTGTCGGTCACGTTCCCCAGCCCCGCGCTGTGCGGCGACAATGCCGCCATGCTCGGCGTCCCTGCACATCACTATCTGCGGCAGGGCCGGGTCGCCGACCTTGCCGTCGAGCCGCTGGCCAGCTGGGCCTTGGACCGGTGCTGAGTCTCGGACGATGAGCGATGAGTTGAAAGGCCATCGCCCGCGCAAGCGGTTCGGTCAGAACTTCCTGCGCGCACCTCATGTGGTGGCGCAAATTCTTGCCGCCGCCGAGGTGGTTCCCGGCGCTCAGGTGGTCGAGATCGGTCCCGGCCCCGGGGCGCTCACCGACCGACTGCTGGAGGCCGGCGCCGCGGTGACGGCCTTCGAGGTCGACCGCGATCTGGCGGCGGCGCTCGAGGAGCGTCACGCACCGGGGCTCACGGTCCACCTGGGTGACGTACTCAAGGCCGACTGGTCGGCGTTGCTCGCTGCACCCCCCTACACGCTGGTCGCCAATCTTCCCTACAACATCTCCAGCCAGGTCCTGTTCAAGATTCTCGATCACCGCGCCCTCTTCGGTCGCTTGGTGCTGATGTTCCAGAAGGAGGTCGGCGACCGTCTGCTGGCTGCCCCGGCGACCGGCGATTACGGCATCCTCTCGGTCCTGGTGCAGAACTGGTATGAGGTCGCCAGGGTCGTGAAAGTCCCGCCGGGATGCTTCTTCCCTCCACCGAAGGTCGAATCGGTGGTTCTGCGCTTTGATCCGCGGACGCAACCACTCGCTCCGGTGGCCGATGAAGCGGCCTTTCGCCGCCTGGTCAAGGCGGTCTTCGCCCAGCGCCGCAAAACCCTGCGCAACGGCCTGCTCGGCGCCGGCTATCCGACCGAGACGATCGACCGGGCTCTGGCCACTCTCTTGTTTGCCCCGACCGTGCGCGGCGAGACCCTGACAATCATGCAACTGGCCAGGCTGACGGCCGAGCTTGAGGGGGCCGAATAAACTGACGCAGCGACACTGGTTCGCAGAGACCATCCTGCTTGCGATTTTCTCAGTGTCTCCGCGCCTCGGCGGCAAAATCTCAGGGTTTTTTCTGGACAGCCCGGAAATCCCTGATATAGGATTCAGGCTCTAATCTCGGAGGTTCGAGCCCTTGAGCGAAGCCAACCGCAAACCTGTCACCATCCCGGAACTGCAGGCGATGAAGGCCCGCGGCGAGAAGATCGCCGTCCTCACCGCCTACGACTTCCCGTTCGCCCGTATCATGGATCAGGCCGGCGTCGACGTCGTCCTGGTCGGGGATTCGGCAGGCTCGGTCGTGGCCGGCTATGACACCACTTTGCCGGTGACCATGGACGAGATGCTTTACCACACCCGCGCGGTGGCCCGTGCCGTACGCCAGTCACTGGTGGTTGCCGACATGCCGTTCCTTTCCTACCAGGTCGACATTGTCGAAGCACGCCGCAATGCCGGCCGCTTTATCAAGGAGGGCGGAGCGCAGGCGGTCAAGCTTGAGGGCGGGGTGCATGTGGCCGAAACCATTCGCGCCATCGTCGCCATGGATATACCGGTGGTCGGCCACATCGGCCTGACCCCCCAGTCGATCCACCGCATGGGCGGCTATCGCGTGCAGGGGCGCGAAGAGGCCCAGGCCGCGCAGTTGCGCGAGGATGCCCGGGTCGTCGTCGAGGCCGGGGCCTGTGCCCTGGTCCTCGAAGGAATTCCGGCCGCCTTGGCCAGTGAGATTACCGCCGAAGTGCCAGTCCCGACCATCGGCATCGGCGCCGGGGCCGGGTGCGACGGCCAGGTGCTGGTCATCCACGACATCCTCGGCCTGTGCGAGAAATATTCGCCGAAATTCGTCAAGCGCTATGCCGACATCTCCGGAACCATCCGCTCCGGGATCGACAGTTATATCCGCGAGGTCAAGGCAGGGGAGTTCCCCGGGCCGGAGCATAGTTTTTAGGAGTCAGCCCGTTAAGTGGTCGAGTGGTCGAGTGGTGGAAATCAGGATGGCCCGCTCAACGACTTGACGGCTCAGCGATGCTCAACAATTATGGACATCATTTCTGCCCTTGACCAAATGCAAACCCGCTGCCTGGCCGAGCGCCGGGCCGGGCGGCGCATCGCTTTCGTGCCGACCATGGGTTTCCTGCACGACGGTCATGCCTCTTTGCTGCGTGAGGGGCGTCGCCGCGGCGACGTGCTGGTTCTGTCGATCTTTGTCAACCCGACCCAGTTCGGCCCCAGCGAAGATCTCGAGCGCTATCCCCGCGATCTGCAGCGCGATCTGGAGATTGCCAGGGCCGCCGGCGTCGACTTGGTCTGGACGCCGACGCCGGAGCAGGTCTATCCCCCGGGTTATGCGACCTACGTCAACGTCGAGGGGTTCACCGACGGCCTTTGCGGCGCGAGCCGTCCCGGGCACTTCCGCGGCGTGACTACGGTGGTCTGCAAGCTGTTCAACGTCGTGCAGCCCGATGTCGCCCTGTTCGGTGAAAAGGATTTCCAGCAGCTGGCGGTGATCCGCCGCATGACGGCGGATTTGAACCTCCCGGTCGAGGTGGTCGGCTTGCCGATCGTGCGCGAAGCCGACGGGTTGGCCATGAGCTCGCGCAACGTTTATCTTTCTGCCGGAGAACGCCAGCAGGCGCTGGCCCTCTCGAAAGGGCTCGCCCTGGCGCGGCGGCTGGCTGCCAGTGGCGAGCGCGACAGCGAGGCGATCTTGGCGGCCGTGCGCGCCCTGGTCGCAGCCGGCCCCGATGCCCGCATCGATTATGTGCAGATCTGCCATCGGGAGACGCTGCGCGAGCAGCAGCTCATCACGGCCGATTCGGTCCTTTTGCTGGCCGTATTCGTCGGCAAGACCCGCCTGATCGACAACGGCCCGCTCCTTTAACCGCCAAGACGACCATGCCCAAGAGCCGCGAAACCGCCCGCGCCAATCTGGAGAATCTGTACCGGATCTTTACCGTTCCCGAGGAGCCCGGTTCGACGCTGGGTGATATCGATCAGGCGATCACCCGGGATGTCGCCGGTTTCCTGCAGACCCATATCGTCGCCCTAGAGCGGCCCCTGGACGAAATCGAGGCGGATTTCTCCTCGTCCCTCATCCCCGAAGAGCCGACCTTCGTCTCCGATTATACCGCGTTCGTCAAGGAGAAGCTGGTTGCCCAGTCGGTCCATACCGCGGCTCCGGGGTTCATCGGCCACATGACCTCGGCGCTCCCCTATTTTATGCTGCCGATGGCGCGGATCATGACCGCCCTCAACCAGAATACGGTCAAGGTCGAGACCTCCAAGGCCTTTACTCCGCTGGAACGTCAGGTTCTGGCCATGCTGCACCGCCTGGTCTACTGCGGCGAGGACGGTTTTTACGAGCAGTGGATGCACGACAGCCGCAATGCCCTCGGGGCCTTCTGCTCCGGGGGGACGATTGCCAATCTCACCGCTCTGTGGGTGGCGCGCAACCGCCTGTTTGCACCGACCGACACCTTCCGCGGTATCGCCTACGAAGGGCTGGCCCGGGCGCTTAAGTCCCTCGATTGCGACGGGGTCGCGGTGCTGGTTTCACGTCGTGGTCACTACTCCTTCAGCAAGGCGGCCGACGTCCTCGGCATCGGTCGCGATCATCTGGTGATGGTCGATACCGATGAGCACAACCGCATCGATCTTGCCGGCCTCAAGGCCGCTGTCGCCCGGCTGCGCGAGCGCAACATCCGGCCGCTGGCGCTGGTCGGCATTGCCGGAACCACAGAAACCGGCACGGTCGATCCGCTGGAGGCACTGGCCGACATGGCGGCCGAACTCGGTTGTCATTTCCATGTCGATGCGGCCTGGGGGGGGCCGACGCTCTTTTCCGAGCGGCATCGTCACCTGCTCAAGGGGATCGAGCGCGCCGATTCGGTCACCATCGATGCCCACAAGCAGCTGTATGTGCCGATGGGGGCGGGGATGGTGGTCTTCAAGGATCCGACAGCCCTGACGGCGATTCAGCATCATGCCAACTATATCCTGCGCCATGGCTCCAAGGATCTGGGCAGCCATACCCTGGAGGGCTCGCGCCCCGGCAAGGCGATGCTGGTCCATGCCGGGCTGTCGATCATCGGCCGCAAGGGCTACGAACTCCTCATCGACCTGGGGATCGAGCGGGCCCGCTCCTTCGCCGCCAAGATTGAACAGCATCCTGATTTCGAACTCACCAGCGAGCCGGAACTCAACATCCTGACCTACCGCTACTGCCCCCGCACGCTGCAGCAGCGGCTGGCGAAGGCGACGGCGCTGCAGCGCGAGAGGATCAATGCCCTGCTCGACCAGGTCAACCAGCTGCTGCAGAAGTATCAGCGCGAGGCCGGCAGGACTTTCGTCTCGCGCACCCGCCTGCGTGTGCCGGCCTATGCCGACCAGGAAATCACGGTCCTGCGCGTGGTGCTGGCCAACCCACTGACCACGGACGATGTCCTCGATGCGGTGCTGGCTGAACAGTGCGACATCGTGCGGCAACCGGCGATGGCGGCCCTGCTCGAGCATGTCGAAGCGCTCAGCGAGGAGATGACCGGCACCAGGGGGTCATGAAGCTCTTTCGCGCCCGCTACCTGCTGCCGATCGATGCTCCGCCCCTGGAGGACGGAGCCCTGCTGGTTGCCGGTGATCGCATCCTGGCGGTCGGCCGCTATCACGATCTGGCCGCTGCCCATCCCCGGGCGGCGGTCGTTGCGTTTGAGGAGGCCGTCATCCTGCCGCCGCTGGCCAACGCCCACACCCACCTGGAGCTGACCGATTTCCCGGCGTGGGCGGCAGCGGCCGGGGTCGTGAGGGAGGGCGGCGATTTCGCCGACTGGATTCTGCACCTGGTCGGCATCCGCCGCACCGTCGACGACGCGGCCGTGGTTGACTCCCTGCGCCGTGGTGTGCAGCAATCCTTGCAGGCCGGGACCGGCGTCGTCGGGGATATTCTGACCACGCTGCCGGCCGTAACCGCTTACGCCGGAACGCCTCTGCGCGGCCGGGTCTTTGCCGAAATTCTCGGCGTCGATTCATCACGGGTCGACGCGCGCCTTGCGCACATCGCCGCGCATCTTGCCCCAGCCCCGTCTGCCTCTTTGCGGTGGGGAGTGTCGCCGCATGCCCCTTACACCCTCACCCAGGCAACGCTTGCCGGCACGATCGGCTTCGCGCGCCACCATGATCTACCCATCGCCATGCATTGGGCCGAAACCGTCGAGGAGTGCGAGTTTCTGGCTCACGGCCGGGGCCCGCTGGCGGAGAAGCTTTACCCTGCGGCCGGCTGGCC
>CAZRTZ010000037.1:0-27524 GCA_964603155.1 uncultured Geobacteraceae bacterium
GCCGCCAACTGCTCGGCCTGGCCGGACAACTCCTCGGCGGTCGAGGCCATCTCCTCCGAAGCCGAGGCGTTCTGCTGGATGACACCGTCAAGCTGCTGAATGCTTTTGCCGATCTGCTCGGCCCCGGCGTCCTGCTCGCGGCTGGCGGCGGCAATCTCCTGTACCAGTTCGGCGGTTTTTTGAATGCTCGGGACGATGGCGGCCAGCAGTTGGCCGGCGCGTTCGGCCACGGCCACACTGCTGACCGAAAGCTCGTTGATCTCACCGGCCGCCTTCTGGCTGCGCTCGGCCAGCTTGCGCACTTCAGCGGCCACCACGGCGAAGCCCCGCCCGTGCTCGCCGGCCCGCGCCGCCTCGATGGCGGCATTGAGTGCCAGCAGGTTGGTCTGCCGGGCGATCTCCTCGATGATGTTGATTTTCCCGGCAATATCCTTCATTGCGACCACCGTCTGCTGCACCGACGCCCCGCCCTCCTGAGCATCGCGTGCCGCTTTCACGGCGATCTTCTCGGTCTGAATGGCGTTGTCGGCATTCTGACGAATGTTGGCGGTCATCTGCTCGATGCTGCTCGACGCTTCCTCGGCCGCCGCCGCCTGCTCGCTCGCCCCCTGCGACATCTCTTCCGAGGAGGCACTCATCGCCTGGGAACCCGACGAGACGTTCTCCACCGCGCCGCGCACCTGGCCGATCACTTCGCGCAGTTTCCCGACCATATCGGCCAAAGCCCTCAGCAGTTCGTCCTCGGCGGAGCGCTCCTTAAGCTCGACCCGCAGATCGCCACGCGCAATCTCGCCGGCAACACGCACCACATCGCGGTTGGCTTCGACCATCTCGCGCATGGCCGTCAGCAGCTGCCCGGTTTCGTCGGCCGTGGCCGGGGGAATCTCCATGGTCAGGTCGCCGACCGCCATGCGCCGCGCGGTCTCGACGGCGATATTCAGCGGCCGGACAATCGAGCGGGTAATGATAGTGGCGATGACGACCCCGGCGGCGAGAGCGACCAGGCCGAGGATCACCTGCATGATTTTGACCTGGGTCGAAGCCCGCTGGATCTGGGCCGTCGCCGACTCGATGTCCTTCACGTGCATATCGCGAAAGGCTTTGATGTCGGTAACCAGCGCGGTGGCGCTGCGGTCGAATTCGGCCATCACGCTGTCGCCGGCCGCCTTGCCGTCGTTGCCGTAGGCCAGCATCATCCGCTGCCCGGTGTTATAAAGTTCGTCGACCTCGCGGATCAGCTTGTCCATGAGCTGAGCCTTGGCCGTATCGTTCAGCTTTTGATACTCAGCCTTGAACTCCTCGGCGTTCTTAACAAACTCATCATGCAGATTCTTGGCGTCCTGCGCGGCGCCGAGGATGTCGTTGGTGAGCGAGGCATCGGTCATATACTGCTGGATCTGGATGGCGGCCACCTCCAATTGCGCAGCCTTGAGCGTGTCAGGAAGCTCATTCTCGGCGACCTCCCGCACGCTGCGGTCGACGGTCCCCAGCGACCAGAACGTGACGGCGACCGTCAGCAGCATCATCAGCAGCACGGCGCCGAAGCCGACCCCCATGCGCTTGCCGACATTCAAATCTGAGAAAGCCATGATTCAGTTACCTCCCTTATATTGAGTAAGCAGAATTGAAATCATCCGTTTGACTTCCAGCGTCACGGTTCAAACGCCCGTCCCGACAGGCGCGTGTTCCTCGGCGGACTGAATGACCGCCAGCTCGTCCGACTCGAAGACCCGATCGATATTGAGCAGGATGATGAACTGCTCGTCGAACTTCCCCATGCCGGCGATGAATTCGGTCTTGAGTTTGAGCCCCATGCGCGGCGGCGGTTCGATCTGGTCGTGGCGCAACTCCAGAACCTCGCGCACGGCATCGGCCAAGCCGCCGACGATCAGAATCTCGCCATCGACCCGCACCTCCATGACGATGATGCAGGTCTCCTGGCCGGCCTCCTTGACCGGCAGGCCGAGCTTCACCCGCAGGTCAACCACCGGCACCACCTGTCCGCGCAGGTTGATGACACCGAGCAGGTAGTCCGGGGTCTGTGGTACCTTGGTGATCGGCACCAGGGTCAGGATCTCCCGGGTGCGGATGACCTCGACGCCGAACAGTTCGTTGCCGAGACCAAAAGTGACAAACTGCTGACTTGAAACCGCTTCACCGAGCATCACAGCTCTCCCTCGATTGGATTTTTACCGTAACCTTCACAGTCACTAGCCCTGCCTCGCAGCACCTTCCACGGCCGGCACGACTTCCAGTTGTTCCGGAGACACCGGCCAGAACACTTCGCGGTCAAGCAGAACCAGAACCCGCTCCGGCTTGGCGTCGTAGACGATCCCCACGGCGCCATCGAGAGACGACCCGTCGCAGATTCTCACCCTGTTGCCGTAACGCACCATGCAAGAGACTCCGCCTACTGGCAGCGGCTACGCTCGACCTGCTCGGCGCGCTCTGCCAGCTGCGGCAGATCGAGGATTAGCGCGACGCGGCCGTCACCGAGGATGGTCGCCCCGGCGATGCCGCGCAGGTTCTGATAGAAGCGCCCGAGGTTCTTGATGACGGTCTGGTTCTCGCCGATGACATGATCGACCACGAAGCCGACCCGCCCGCCTTCCAGGCGGGCGATCACCACCTGCTCGATGTCAGGACGCTCCCCGGTGATCGAAAACGCCTGGCGCAACAGCACATAGGAAACGATCTCGCCGCGCACCCGCGCCAGGTTGCGGCCATGACTGGCCGCCACGTCCGCACGGCTCAACTCGATACATTCCTCGATATCCGCCAGCGGCAGGATGAACTGCTCGGCGCCCACCGCGACCAGCAGACCGTCAATGATCGCCAGGGTCAGCGGCAGCTTGATGACGAAGCGCGTCCCCTTGCCAGCTTCACTGATGACATCGATGCTGCCGCGCAGTGCGTCCACCGCCTGGCGCACCACATCCATCCCCACCCCACGGCCGCTGACGCTCGACACCTGTTCCGCGGTGGAAAAACCGGGAAGGAAGATCAGATTATAGAGATCGCGGTCGCTCAGGTCGGCCGATGACGCCACCAGCCCACGCTCCAGAGCCCTGGTGAGGATCCGGTCGCGATCGAGACCGGCGCCGTCATCGGCCACCGTAATCAGCACGTTCGCCCCGGAATGCTCGGCCGTCAGGGTGATCCGCCCCTTCAGGGGCTTGCCGGCAGCCTTGCGCACCTCGGGCGGTTCGATGCCGTGATCGATGCTGTTGCGGATCAGGTGGACCAGCGGGTCACCCAGCCGTTCGATCACGGTCTTGTCGAGTTCGGTTTCCGCCCCCTCCGTGACCAGGATCACATCTTTCCCCAACTCCTGGCCGAGGTCGCGCACCAGGCGCTTGTAGCGGCTGAAGGTGCTGCCGATCGGCAGCATGCGGATGGTCAGCACCTGATCGCGCAATTCCCAGATCAGCCGCTCCACTTCCTCGGAGACGCCGAACAGGTCGGTATCCGGGCTGAGTGCCGCAATCTGGCCGAGACGCGCCTGGACCGTGACCAGTTCGCCGACCAGGTTGACCAGATTGTCGAGGCGCTCGGATTTGACGCGGATGCTGTCGGTCGCCTCCAGCGCCTGGCGATCCCGGCGCAGGCGTTGCACCCGCTCCTGCTCGGCCAGGGCTGATTCGACCTGGGACGGATCGATCCGTCCGGTTTCGATCAGCATTTCTCCCAGGCGCTTCTTCTCGTGCAGAAACGCCTCCAAAGCCTCGCGCGGCAGATCGCCGCGCTCCACCAGGATCTCACCCAGGCGTTTGTAGTCGGCGTCCTCGTCGAGAAGGCCGTCGGCATCGATGAGATCGATGGTCAGCTCGCAGTCGTCCTCGACGAAGATAAAGACGTCACGGACAGCGTTCTCGTCCTCGCCGGTGGTCAGGATCACGTCCCAGTAGACATGGCAGTCCTCCGGCTCAAGTTGGTCCAGGGGGGGGATGCGATCGCACTGGGCGACGATCAGGGTTTCCCCGAGCCGCCCCAGTTCGCCGAGCAGGAGCTGCGGCTGAATTCCCTGACGGAAAATGGCCGGGGCGGGACGGAAGCGGATGCGGTAGGTAAACTGATAGGCGGCCCCGGCATGGAACGGCTCGAGGACACCGGTTTGGTCGTGGGTCTGTTGCTGGCTGAGAGCGGCCAGCAGTTCGGCGGTGCGCGCCGCGTCACCAGCCGGGCCGCCGAACTCGGCATCGACCAGTAGCCGCAGCTGATCCTCGGCCGCCAGCGTCAAATCGACCAGGTCCCGGTCGATAACGCGTTCGCCGGAACGGACGGCCTCGAAGACCGTCTCCGCGGCGTGACACAGTTCCGTGACACTGTCGAACCCGACCAGTCCGGCCGCACCTTTCAGGGTATGCAGGGCGCGGAAGACCCGATCGACCAGCCCCGGCTCAAGCGGAGACTCTTCGAGCGCCAGCAGGGACGCTTCCAGCTCCTGCAGCAGCTCCGCGGCTTCGTCGCGGAAGGTATCGGCCAGGCGGCTCATGCCGGACAGATCATCCTGACCACGGCCAGCAGCTGCTCGGGCTTGAATGGCTTGACGATCCATCCCGAGGCTCCGGCGGCCTTGCCTTCCTGCTTCTTTTCCGGCTGCGATTCGGTGGTGAGCATGATGATCGGCATGAAACGGCACCCGGGATTCTGCCGCACTTGCTTGATCAGGTCGATCCCGTCCATGTTCGGCATGTTCAGATCGGTCACCATCATGTCGACCGGGTTCGTCCCCAGTTTGACTAGGGCGTCCTTGCCATCGACGGCCTGGACAACATCGTATCCGGCCCCCTCGAGGGTCATCTGCAAGACCTGCCGTACCGTAGCCGAATCATCCACTGCCATTACGCGCTTCGCCATAACAATTCCTCCCCTGCCCGCTTTCCTGTTTTAATGCCTTCCACCAAAAAGACTTTGTTCACCCCAAGATCACGTCCGTCGCGCCCAAAAGCAGGCGCTTTGCCGGTCCTGGTCGCAGACCGGCAGATGAGCGAAGCCGGCCTCGTGCACCAGCTTCAGGACCGGCTCGCCGAGAGCGACGATCGCCAGGCACCTTCCCGTGCGGTCGGCCAGGCGATGTGCGGCGCAGAACAGTTGCAGGCCGGCAATATCGATCGCTTCGACCTGGCCGAGGTCCAGCCGGACCAAAGGGGCCTGATCGAGGGCCTTAAGGAGCAACTTCCTGATTTCAGCCACCTGACTCACAGTGACTGCGCCGCTCACCTTAAGTTCGCCAGTCTGCTGCTGTTCGTCAAAAGTCCACCGGGTCACGACGCCACCTCCTGCTCAGAACAGCTCGACATTGTCGCCCAGCCCCTGGTTTGCGGCATCACTGCCGCCATCGACCACCTGCCGGTGGATATGTCTTTGACTCATCATGGTGTAGCGCCGCTGCAACTCCTCGAAGAGCGGGTCGCTGCTTTCAGGCCGGCTGCCGGACACCGCAGCCAGGGCCTGCAATCCGGCCAGTACCGGCTCCACGGCCACGACAAAGCGCTGCCGGACATCGAAATCGTCTATGGCCTGGTACAGATCACCGGCCAGAGTCTGGGCCTGGCTACCGAGGCTATTGACCTGCCGGTCGAGGCTCAGGCCGGTGCTGCGCAGCCGCTCGAGCAGGGCGCAGGCCTCGCTGAGCAGGGTCTCCAGATCGACGTCGCGCCCACCGTAGCTCTGTTCGAGCTCATCCAGATTGCCTGCCTTGACGCTGACCTGGCGGCAAAGGGTTGTGAGCGACTGCGCATGCCGGCCGGCATCCTCGGCCAATTTCTGGATGTTGTCGGCGATCACCGTCAACCCCGCCCCGTGCTGGGCGCCGTGTGCGGCACTGATGGCGGCATTCTGGGCGAGAAGCTGCATCTCTTCGCCAAGCTGCTCGACTTCATCGGTGAGCAGGCTGACGTCACGGACGGCCTGAGTCACCGCAAACAGCGCCTGGCTGGCGGCCAGATGTGTAGTTTGCACGGTCTGCAGGCATTCGGTCACGGCCTGCAGCGAGGGCGCCACAAGGGCACACTGCTCGCCGCCGCCGGCCATTACGGCGGCCCCGGTCTCCCTGGCAAGCTGTTGCACATCGCTGGCCATCCGCTGCAGGTTGTCCACGAGCCGGTCGACCGCCGCGACAAACTCCTCGGTAGCCCATTGCAGCTGCTCATGCTGCAGGTGACAGAGGCTGCCGACAACCCCTTCCTCGAGCTCTGCACGGTCGCCCAAATCGTCCAGGGTCCGGGCGATGTGCTGCAGACGCTGCCGGGTGATATCCTGGAATTGCAGGGCCGCCACCAGTTCACCGAAACTGCTGGCCAGTTCCACCGAGTGCCGGTGCAGCAGGGACGCCTGGTCGCTGGTACGCACGCAATGGCCGGCAACCCCGGAAAGCAGCTGACGGGTCTGGCCGATTTCGGAGCGGGCCGCGGCCAGGGAACCCTCCTGGGCCTGCTGCTCCACGAGCTGGGCCCGCTGCAGCAAGGCCGAGAGCACCTCACAGCGTTCGGCGATGAAGCCGATCTTCTCCTGCATCGTCTGGCTGAGCCCCTGCAGTTCCTGCCCCAGCACCAAAGCGCCGTGACCGAAGGTGCGGGCCGCTTCGATGCGGGTGGCGACGCGCAGGCTCTGCAGGATCTTGACAATCTTGCCCAGCCCTTCGCGCGGATTACGCAAGGTGCCGACGTCACGCTGCAACTCTTCGAGGATGGCGCAGATTTCCAGTGACTGGCGCCTTGCCTCATCCAGCCACAGGGCACAGCGTTCGGTCAGCAGCTGCAGACGCATGACGATCTGCTCGGACGACTCGCCGTCAGGCGGATCCAGCAACTCGGCCGCCTCCTTTGCCAGCAGGGTAACCCGCTGCTGTCCGCTGTCGATCCTGTTCCCCAGTTCCAGGAAGGCCTGCTCGGTGATCCGGTCGATGCCGGTCAACTGCCGGGCAAACTGATGCAGCGAGTTCCCTAAGGGTTCTGATTGCGACAAAGAATGCCTGGAAGTACTCATTTCGTGGATTGACTTTCGGAGCCCTGTTCCGGTTGTCCAACGATGTCATCGACCAGGCTCATCAGGTCGCTGACCCGAAACGGCCGGTCGAGCCAGGCTCTGCCGCACCACAGAAGCGGATCGAAATCGCTGCGCAGCACCATGTCGCCGATCAGGATCACTGGCAGCCGATCCGGTGAATATTCATCCCGCAGTTTTTCCAGTACGCCATAACCATCACGCTCGTGGGGATAGAGGCTGACCAGCAACAGATCGACACGCTGCTGCCGCATAATGGCCAGGACTTCGTCGGCATCAGCGCTTTCGATAACTTCACAGCCCTTCAGATTCATGGCGAAGCGCAGCATCCGACGATTGGCCAGTTGGGTATCACTGATCAGTATACAGGGTGTCATCAACTCCGCACTCCCGAAAGGTTCACCTCTAGCAATGAATCAATATTCATGCCAAACAGCAGGGGGTGCATATTGTTCTAATAAGCTGAATTCATTGCTTTTAATCGCGCAATTTCTAACACATAAGTGTGCCAAAGAGAACCCGCTCCTGACACAGGAGTGTGTCAGAGTGGTTCGGGGGGCGGGACGATTTCAAGCTCTTCGATCTTGCGGTAGATGGTCCGGCGGCTGATGCCGAGCAGGCGGGCCGCCCGGGCCTTGTTGCCGGCGGTCTTTTCGAGGGCTGCCAGAATCCGTGCAGCCTCCCCTCCAACCGGAGTCGCCACGGGAGAGGCGGCCTTTTGCAGTTCGCGCGGCAGATGGGGAACCGCGATCTCGCGGTCGCGGCAGATGACGAAGGCATGCTCTATGGCGTGCCGCAGCTCCCGGACATTTCCCGGCCACGGCGCCGCCGTCAGCAGAGCCAGGGCCTCGCCGCTGATCCCGCCGATGCGACGACCGAAACGGGCATTGAACTCGGCAATGAAGTGCTCGACCAGCAAAGGGATATCCTCGCGGCGCTGGCGCAGCGACGGCAGCTGGATTTCGACCACCCTCAGCCGGTAATAGAGATCCTCGCGAAACTCCCCGCGACGCACCTTTTCCTCCAGGTTGCAGTTGGTCGCGGCAACGATCCGCACGTCGACCGGCAGGGTCTGGTTGCTGCCGACCCGCTCGACCTCCTTGTTCTGCAGTACGCGCAGCAGGCGCACCTGCAGCGCAGGCGAGATGTCCCCGATCTCATCGAGGAAAATGGTGCCGCGGTGAGCCAGCTGAAAACGGCCGGCCTTGTCCTTGACGGCTCCGGTGAATGCGCCCCTGACATGACCGAACAGTTCACTCTCCAGGAGATTTTCCGGAAGGGCTGCGCAGTTGACCTTGACCAGCGGGCCGTTGTGCCGCGAACTGCGGCAGTGCAGAGCTTCGGCGACCAGCTCCTTGCCGGTACCGCTCTCGCCGCAGATCAGCACCGTGGTATCGACTTCCGCCAGGTGCTCGACCATCGCGTACACCTGTTGCATGACAGCACTCTCGCCGACGATATGCTCAAAGTTGCGGCGGACCTGCAGGCCGCGCTCGAGCGTTTCCAGGCGGGTCTCGTCGCGCACCGTAAGGACTGCGCCGCAGGCCCGACCGGACTCGTCGTTCCACGGCGCCGCACTCAGCGACAAGACCCGGCTCTCCTTGCCAAGAGGCAGTTCCAGGCGCACCTTGTCGATGGTACAGCCTTCCTGCAAGGTCCGCCCGACCAGGTCGCGCAGCGGCTCGCGCAACCGCTCGGGGAGCCGTGCCAGGGCGAGGCCGCGCACTTCGCAGGGCAGGCCGAAGAGCAGCACGGCCGGAGCGTTGGCCTCAAGGATGGTTAGGGTCCGGTCGACCAGCACGATCCCCTCGCGCACACTGCGGAAAATCGCCTCGAGATGGCCGCGAACGCGCTCACGCTCCTCCACCACCGCCCGATGCTGCAGTGCCTGGCGGGCGACATGCCGCAGCGTCTCCTGGCGCAGCGGCTTGGCGATGTAATCGAAGGCCCCTTCGCGCAAGGCGGCCGCAGCCGTCGCCACATCGGGGGCGCCGGTCATTATCACAACCGGAGTCAGCGGGCAGCGAAGATGCAGCTCGGCCAAAAATTCCAGACCGTTCTCCCCCCCCAGGCAGATATCGAGAAAAATCAGGTCGTATGGCGCCGCCGCCTGGTCAAGCAGGCGCCGGGCCGTAACGCACGACTCCGCCACGGCCACCCGGTGCCCGTCGCTCTCGAGAAAAGCACTGCAGCTGAAGCGAACGCTCTCCTCGTCGTCGACGATCAGGATGTGGCGGCTATCCATGGCGTGCAGGGCGCTCACCCGGCACTGGCCTGCGCTTGGCTTTCGTCGCGCAGCACCAGGACCACCCCGGTTTCGCGGCCGGTCTGGCTGGTCAGGGGCGACATGGTCAGGCTGAACGATATTGGCTCGTCATCGGCGTTGGTTGCCGAAAGGTTGTAGATCTCCCCCATGCAGCGCTGGGCCACCACCTCCTGGAACTGGCGCAAGACCGAGCAGTGGCTCCTGGCCGCCAGTTCATCCAGGCTCTTGCCGAGGCACTCTTCAGTGCAGCCCAGCATCTTCCGGGCCGAGGTATTGAACTCCACCAGCTTGAACTCCTCGTCGAAAACCAGCACCCCCTCCCGGATGCTGTCGAACACCGCGGCCATGCGCAGGCGGCTGGTCTCCTGCTGGTCGAGCAGCGCCTTGCGGGCCAGAGCCTGGCGGGCAATGCGCAACAGGACTTCTTGGCGAACCGGCTTGGTCACGTAATCGTACGCCCCGAGACGCACGGCCTCCGCCGCCGTGGCGATCTCCGGCGCCCCGGTCACCATCACCACCGGGCAATTCGGGTTACGCTCGTGCATGAACTGCAGCACCTTCATGCCGCTTTCACGTCCGAGCAGGATGTCGAGAAAGATGGCGTCGTAATCGTTGTCTCCGGCCAGAACCAAAGCCTCGGCAAGGGCCGCCGCCGTGTCGACCCGGTATCCCGCGTCACCCAGAAAGGCCTCGAAGGTGAAGCGGATGCTCTCCTCGTCGTCAACCACCAGAATGCGTTGTGTCGTCATAAGTTCATCCTCCCCACTAAAGATATCGACATCTCGCGCCCGTTATTCTGTGCCGTCGGTTCATGGTTCGACAAGCTCACCATGAACGGGATGCTCATCAGATAACGCAAAGACCATTCACCCTGAGCCTGTCGAAGGGTGATCGGTCTATTGCGCAGGCCTCAACCCTGCCCGGCCGCCGGCAGTTCGACCACGGCCTCGGTCCACTGACCATGTTCACTGAACAATTGCAGTGACCCGCCGTGCCGCTTGGCGATCTCGAAACTGATGCTCAACCCCAGGCCGGTGCCGACCCCGGCCGGCTTGGTGGTATAAAACGGGTTCATTACCTTGTGCAGGATCTCCGCGGGGATACCGCTGCCATGATCGCGCACCCGGATGCGAACAAAGGGGCGCCCGGCGACGCTGATCGGCTCACCGCCGATCTTCAGGATCTTGTCGTCATCGGCCCCGGGATACTTTTCGGCAAGGGCATGGCGGGCATTGACCAGAAGGTTCAGCAGCAGTTGCTGAAGCTGGTGGCTGCGGCTCTCGACGAGAGGCAGACCGGGCGGCAGGTCGATATGCAGATGAATCTGCTCCTTGCGCAGCGCCGCCTCGCACAGGGTCAGGGTCTCGCCGAGGATTTCACGCCAAGACAGAACCTGTGACTCCTGGGTTTCGCTGCGGGCGAAGATCAGCAGCTCGCGAACGATCTTGGCGATCCGGTCCCCTTCCTTGATGATGCGTCGCGCCAGGTCGTGTTCACGACTCTCCTCCGGGGTTGTGTTGACGATCAGCTGGGCGTAATTGATGACACCACTGATCGGGTTGTTGATCTCGTGAGCGACCCCGGCGGCGAGCTCGCCAAGAGCGGCCAGTTGGTTGGCCCGCATCTGGCGCTGCTCGTTCGAGCGCTTGTCAGTGATCTCCTCGGCCATCAGGACCACCTGGTTCACCTCGGTCTCGCCATGGGTACTGAGGACCGGGAAGGCACGCATGTTCCAGATGCGCCCTGCCGGATCGACCTTCTCGTCGGCAACCATCTCTGCCGTGACAAAACAGCGCTCCACCGGACAGTCAGGGCACGGTTCGGCGCGACCGAAAAACTGTTGATAACAGCAATCTCCTTCGCTCAAGGCCTCATCGGCGATACAGCCGGAACCGGCCTCCTGATTGGTCCAGAGAATATGCATCGACCTGGAAACCAGACTGATACGGTCGGCAATCCCCTCCAGCAGCGCCTGGAACTGCTGGTAAAGCTCTTCGAAACGCTCCTTGCTGCGACGCAGCGAATCCTCGATCAGCTTGAGACTGGTGACATCGGTAAAACTGATCACCACGGCGGCGATGCTGCCGTCGCTGTTGAGTTGCGGACGGCTGTTGATCTGCAACCAGACTTCCAGGCCATCCTGGCGCTTCATCATGAGCAGGCGGTTTTCAACGATCGCTCCCTGCTGCAGGCTGGCTTTGACCGGATAATCCTCCGGACCCACCTGGCTGCCGTCCTCCCGGTAGATTCTGGCAAGGTCGCCGAAAATCGGCTGGTTAAGCAAATCCTGACGGGCACGGCCGAGAATCCTCTCGGCGGAGGGGTTGCAATCGACGATTTTTCCGTCCAGCTGAACGACCAGCAACCCTTCGCCCAGATTGACGACCACCGAGCGATAGCGCTCCTCGCTGGCCCGCAGAAAGCTTTCCCTTTCCAGCACGGTTCCAGCCATATCGTGCAAGTGCCGGGCAAGTTCGGCAATCTCTCTATAACCCTTGCCACTGGTCTGGAACGAGGTCACCTCGCCCGCGGCCAGAACCTGAGCGCCCTGCCGCAATTCATTGAGCGGCCGGATCAGGCGGCGGGCAAGCCAGAAGGCCAGAAGGCTGCCGAGAACGGCGGCCCCTGCCGTCGCCGAAGCAAGATTTTGCCGCAGAGTCTGAACCTTGGCCCCAACATGCTGCTGCGGGATCGAAGCGTGAACGATCCAACCGGTCTCTGGAATGACCGTCACGCTCTCCAGCAGTGAGTGGTCCTCGTGTAGCCGGGCAGAAACTTCCTGGCCGCTGGCCAGTGCCCCGAGAATCTCCGGATGCAGCATCAGCAGATTGGTGCGTTCCAGAGCCAACTGCGGATTGGAATGGGCGATCAGGGCACCGTGTTGATCGACCAGGGTAAAATTCATCGCCTCCACCTGGCGGATGCGCCGCTGCAGAATCGGGTTGAGGCGATCGAGGGAGATCGTGCCAAGAATGACCCCTTCATCCATTCCGGCAGCCAGCATGATGGCCGGTTTACCGGTTAGCGGCGACACGAAAATGTCCGACCAGCGAAACTCCGAACTTTCGGGGTTGAGGTGACGGGGAGACTTGGCGAGAAACTCCAGGCGCGAGAAATCGGCGCCCAGATAATCCGCAGGAGTAACCTGAATCTGCCTGGAAATGCCCAGGCGGGTGACTTTTCCGCGGCCGTCGAGCAGGTAGAGGGCCTCGAAATAGTCGGTGTTGTCGACGAAAGACTGCAGCAACTCGTCGACCCCGCTCTGCCGCCGACCCGCCAGCAAGCGCACCGTATCTCGCGTGATTATTAGTTCGTAGCGCAGCTCGTCGAGAAATTCACCGACCTCGTCGCTGATGTTCCTGGCATGTACCTGCAGATCAAGGGCAATTTCATCGGCTTGCTGTTCGATCAGCGAGACATAGAGAAACCAGCCGAACAGCAGCAGCGGGACGGTGGCGACCGCCACGAAGCGGGCCACCAGCGCCGTTTGGATCGATGACAGGCGCAGGTTGATCACTGGAGGGTAATGAACTGGCCGTTGCGAACGGCACCCAAGTAAGTCTGGCGTTCGGCCTCACCGAAACGTCCCATGCGGATCGGCCCTTGCAGACCGTCGAACGGACCGGTCTCCAGCAGGACCTTCTTGAGCCCGAGGCGCTGCGGGTTGCGTCGCAATCCTGAAGCCAGAAAATTCATCGACTCATAGGCGAGGACCGCGGCAAAAGAGGGCTTGTAGCCGAAACGCTTTTCAAAACTGACCAGAAAAGTCTCATGCTGCGGAGCCTTGCTGGACGGATCGTAGGTGACGAAAGAGAGCATCTCTTCCACGCTGCTCCCGCCAAAATTGATGATATCGCTGGTAAAGGCCCACTCGGAAGAGAACAGCGTGGTCTGACTCCCCAGCTTGCGTATCTGTTGAGCGGTCAGCGCAGCATCCATGGCCCCGCTGAGCAGAAGCACCCCATCCGGCCGCTCCTTGAGCAGACGTTTGGCCATCTCCAGGAACCCCCCTTCCGCCCCGGATTTGAACCGCTCCACGCAAACGATGCGCCCGCCACCCGCCTCGAACGGTTTGCGGAACGACTCGAACCAGTCCTCGGTAAACGTCACGTTGCCGGTTTCTATGGTCACGGCGAAGGTCTTGAGACCGTGAGAGAGCGCATACTGCGCGGTCTTTTCGGCGTTGATCTTGAGCGGGGAGGTCAGGCGGAAGAAATGGTCGTCGAGATCGTTGAGCCGGTTGGTGGTGACCGTCGGACTGATCAGCACGACTTCGTGCTGATTGGCCAGCGGCTGCATCGCCATCGCCATGGCGCTGGTCATCGGCCCGATCAGGGCGACCACGCCGCTGTCAATGAGTTCCTTGGTGACCGCCTTCGCGGTCTCGGCCTGCTGCTGGTCATCCCGGGAGAGCAATTCCAGCTTGCGGCCGCTGATGCCGCCCTGACGGTTGATCTCTTCGAGCGCCAACTGCACACCATCGCGCCCGGCTACACCGAGGCCGGCGACCCGGCCGGTCAATCCGCCGACATAGCCGACTTTCAACGGCTGCGGCTCCTGGCAGCCGGACAGTATCAGCAGGAAGGCACCCAGCCACGGGGAGAGACGCAACCAGCTGCGCAGCCTGCTCGACAATCTGTTCGTCGTCGTCGCCATCAGCAAACCTCCTGCGGAAAAAGCCCCCTCGATTAAACAGCTCAAACTATGCCGCAATTCTCCGGTCATTACAAATGGTTTGCCGGGACAGCCCGAAACCGGGCATCACACCTTCCGGTAAACCGAAGGGGCCATCTGCCTGAGCGGCAGGCTCAGGCCGAGCAATGTCTCCGAATGGCCGAGAAAAAGGAAATTCCCCGTCTCGAGCAGGTCGGCGAAACGCCCGAGCAGGCGCTCCTGCGTGGGCCGGTCGAAGTAAATGAGCACGTTGCGGCAGAAGATCACGTCGAACGGCTCGCGCAGCCCGTAATCGGCGTCGAGGAAGTTCAGGCGCCGGAACCGCACCAGGCTGCGCAACTCGGGGACGATCCGCACCTGGCGCTGCTCCGGATCCTTGGCCTTGAGCAGGTACTTGCGCCGCAGGGTCGGCGGAATCGGCTCCGCCTTGTCCGCGGCATAAATGCCCCGGACCGCCTTGTCGAGCACATCGGTGGAGATGTCGGTGCCGAGAATCTCGAAGCTGAAGCCGGGATGGCTGGCGCGAAATTCGCTCAGCACCATGGCCAGGGTGTACGGCTCTTTGCCGGTCGAGCAGCCGGCACTCCAGATCCGCAACGGGCGAGCCATGCCGGCCCCGGTCGTGTCGATCAGCATCGGCAGGGCGGTTTGCACCAGGAAGTCGAAGTGGGCCGGTTCGCGGAAAAAGTCGGTCTTGTTGGTGGTGACGACGTCAATCAGGCTGACCAGTTCGCCCTCGGGGGCCCGCCCGCTGAAGATCAGCTCGGCGTACTCCTCAAAGCTCCCCAGGCCAAGGGCGCGCAGGCGCTTGCGCAGACGGGCTTCGAGCATGCTCTGCTTGTGCGCCGGCAGCTTGATGCCGCACTGCTCGTAGACCAATTTGCTGAAACGCTCGAAATCGTGGCCCGTCAGGCGCAGGTCGAACGTCTTCAGCTTCTGCCGCAGGGAATTTTCCGGGTGTTCTGAATTCACGTGATGACCTGTCTATTTGACCAGTTTTACCCGCCGCCCGGCATCCAGGCGCTCGCCCAAAGCAACCTCGTTCATCCAGGCGATGCGCGGCCACAATTTGGGGTCGACCTTTTCCGTACGCAGCAACTCCTCGAGGCTCATGGTCTTGCCCAACTTCTTCACTGTCAGCCGCTGCGGCTGACGGTTGAGCCGGGCCGGATCGCTGATCGCCGCGAAACTGGTGGCCGGCTGTTCCAGGAGATTCTGCACCGTGGCAAAATTCTTCTCTTCCGCCAGACCATGGAAGGAGAAGACTTTGCTCCCCTTCTGCAGGAAGTACGAAACCATGCGTGCCCGCTGCTGGCCATCGACCACCGTGGCCACCAGGCGCAAGGCCTTGAAGCCGTTGATCGTCTGGGTGGACGACTGGGTCACCTGGGCCTTGAGCTCCCCGACAAACTCCCGGGCCACCTGATCGACCGTACCGTTCGCAGGGATAAAGAGAATCATGCCGAGTTTCTGGGGATGGCTCAGCTGAATCTGTTCCCCCTCGCGTTTGAACTGCCACTGGGCGGGGATGCGGAACTGAAAGGTTTCGCCGGGGTGGTAGAACCACTCTCCCTCGCGGAAACCACGGCGAGGGTCGTCCCCGTAGACCAACCCATCGATGCGATCAAGGTAGGCATCGCGATTGACGCGGAAACCCTGCCCCGGCAGCTTGGCGCGCCACTCGGCGGTCTGCGCCCGTACGGCAGCCTCGCGGTCGACCGGGCTGGGGTGGGTGGAGAACCACTCCGGCAGGGCATTCCCCCCGCCGCCCTCGAGCGTTTCCTGGCGCTGCAGGGTGACGAAGAAATCCGCCATGCGGTCGGTGTCGTAACCGCCCTTCGCGGCGTACTCGACACCGAGGGCATCGGCCTGGCGCTCGTCGTCACGGCTGTACTTGAGAAAGAGCAGGCCGGTACCGGCCTCGAGCAGAGGGCCGACCAGCGAGCCGAAATCGCCGGCCAGCGCCGTCCCCAGTTGCATCCCGATCCCGGCCAGCAGCGACTGGCTGTAGTTGCGGGCCGAGTGCCGCGCGGTGACGTGGCCAATTTCATGGGCCAGCACCCCGGCCAGTTCGGCTTCGTCGTTGACCGCCGCCAGCAATCCGCGGGTGACGAAGATGTAGCCGCCGGGGGCGGCGAAGGCGTTGACCACCGGCGAATCCATCACCTGGAACTGCCAGTCGAGGCCCGGTCGGTGCGAGACGCGCGCCAGCGGCAGCGCCAGGCCCTGAACGTAGCTCTGCAGGGCGGGATTGGCATAGACCCCGTACTCCTCGGTGACCGACTGTTCAGTCTGAAAACCGAGCTGCCGCTCCTCCTGCTCGCTCAGGAGCATCAGCTCGCTCTGCCCGGTGACCGGGTTGATCGCGCAACCGCTCAACCCGCCGCAAACCATCGTGGCCACGCACACCGCCGACACCAACCACCGCCATGCTTTCATCCTGCCGCTCCCGACCGGTACCGCTGTCTGCCACTAGGCAGGCACCTGGCTCCTGTGTTAAGGTTAAAAGGATGTAACCATGAACCATGTCATCAGATGGGGGGATTTAAACGCCATGAACCGACTGACTGCCTTGCGATATCGCCTGTTCTTGCTCTTGACCGCATTCGCCTTCTGGCTAATGCCGGCGCCGGCCCATGCCCTGACACAACAGCAATGGATGGCGACGCTGGTTGATGCCATGGGCCTTACCTTCGGCCTGCCCGACACCCCAACTCCTCAGGATTACATTAACATTTTGAGCGGTAAGCGCAACCTGCACTTCGAGGCGGAGGAGGTTTCCTCTCCGGATGATTCGGTCTCGAAGATGGCCCTGCCGAATTTCGGGCCGTTCAGCGGCAAGGGCTGGCTACTGGGGATCAGCCGGCCGACCGACGTGCACCTGGGCTTCGTGGTCCCCCTTGACGGCCAGTACCGCCTGGCCATCACACTACGCAGCCCCGGGCATCTCGTCAAGGCGGGGGGGCAAACCTTTACAGCCGACGGCAGCGGCGACAAGTTCACCACCGTCGATCTCGGCGAAATCACCCTGCCGGCCGGACCGGCCACGATCGTCGTAACCCTCCCCCCCGGAGGCGCCCTCGACGCCATCACCCTGACCGCCCCGAACCTGGCGGCGATCGCTCCCGCTTCGGGCTGGCAGCCCGAGGCTCCGCTGACCTGGGAGGACATCGCCGTCACCATGGTCCAGGCCCTGAAGCTTGCGAACAATCTCCCCCTTGCCACTGATCCGCCGCAAGCACTCGAAGCCGAAGACATCAAGGAGATCGGCACCGCCCGCGTGGTCGAGGACAGTCATCTCGGTGCGCCGAGTGCGGGCCGGTGGCTGCGCACCTCGATGCAGCCGGCAACCCTGCAATTGTCGATGGATCTCCCCGCGGCGGGTTTCTTCGATATGTCCCTGGTGGCCATGGGCGCACCGCTTGCCGTCCGCTTCAACAACCATCTGGAGCTGTCGGCCCCCGGCAAGGCCTACCTCGAAGAGCTGACCCTGCCGCCGGTCTACCTGCCGGCCGGGCGCAATCATTTGTCCATCATCCTCCCTCCCCGCGGCGGCATCGACCGCATTGCACTCAAACCGCGGCAAACGACGCTGGCAACCCTTGGCGAGGTTCTGGGGCTGCCGGTGACCGGCGAGCCCCCCGCCCCCGCTGATCTCGATCGTCTCTCGGCACGACTGCTGACCACCTCGCGGTAACCAGCCGTGTCCCCATATGTGATTCTCGCCGCCTATGCGGCGGGGATCGCCCTGACCGCCGCTCCCTTGCCGGAAAGCGATTTCTGGCCGGCGCTGGCCGCCACACTGGCGCTGCTTGCCTGGCTCCCCCTGCGGCGCACGCCCCTGGCCATCGTCCCCCTTGGCGTCGCCTTGTCGCTATGCGGCTGGCTCCACGCCCGGCAGGCGCTGACGCCCCCGCTCCGTGCCGATCACCCGGTGCACTTCGTCGGCAGCGAAGCGGTCGGTATCGAAGGGCTCATCCTTCAGGCCGAGCCGCTCTGGGACGGCAGCAGCCGCCTCGACATCGCCGCGCAAAAAGTTCTGGTCGGCAACCGTACCGCAGCGGTCGACGGCACCGTGCGCCTGACCATCCATGGCGGCACCCTCGACCATCGCCCCGGCGAGCGGGTCCGCTGGCGTGCGCGCCTGCGCCGGCCGGCACTGTTCGGCACCCCCGGGGAGTTCGACTACCCGCGCTACCTTGCGGCCCGCAATATCCATGTCACATCAAGCCTCCCCCGGACAGGCGACCTGCTGCGCCTGCCGGAGGGACAAGGTTCGACCGGCGGCTTTTGGGAACGAACCCGCCAGGAACTCTCCCTCCGCATTGCCGGAGCCGTCCCTGCCGGCCAGGCCGGTCCGTTGCAGTCCCTGCTGGTCGGCACCCTGGGCGGCATCACCCCCGAGCAGCGCCGCCTGCTCGGAGCCGGCGGCCTGGCACACCTCTACTCCATCTCCGGACTGCATTTCGGCCTGCTGGCCCTGCTTCTCTACACCGTGGCCCGCTGGCTCTACAGCCGCAGCGAGCGCCTGCTCCTTTTGGCTCCGCCCCGGCGCATCCTGCCGCCGCTGCTGCTCGTGCCGTTGACCGGCTACCTGCTCCTTTCCGGCTGCGCCGCGCCGACCCAACGCTCTTTCGCCACCATGGTCATCGCCATCATCGCCTTCAGCTGCAACCGGCGCACTCCGCCGCTGGCACTTCTGGCCTGCGCCGCCTTCGTGATGCTGGTCATTTCACCGCTAGCCCTGTTCGATGCCTCGCTGCAACTTTCCTTCGCCGGGGTTCTCGGCCTGATGGTCTGGCTGCCGCGCTGGCAGGCACGCCTCGACGGGCGGGCGCGCTGGCAGCGCACCCTCGGTCTGATGATCTTCTCCACCGCGGCCGCATCGCTGTCCACGGCTCCGCTGGTCCTTTGGCATTTCCACCAGCTGGCCCCGGCCGGGCTTGTCACCAACCTGCTCGCCATCCCGCTGGTCGCCTGGGGGGCGGTCCCGGTCGGCCTGACCGGCATCCTCTTCTCTCCCTTCCTGCCGAATCTTGCCGACCTGTGCTTCAGACTGGCCGGTTACTGCGTCGACTGGTCGCTGCGCTACACCGCGTGGTGCCTGGAACTCCCCGGCCTGGATGCCATGAATGTTTTCATCACGCCGTCAGGCGGACTGGCTCTGCTGGCGCTGGTGGTGGCCGGGATGCTGCCGCGCCGCCACTGGCGTCCGGCCGTGCTGCTGGCAGGGGCGGCCCTGCTGTTTCTGGCCCTGCCGCCGCTTGCTCCGCCGCGCCTGGAGATCACCGCCTTAAGCGTGGGGCAAGGGGATGCCACCCTCCTGACCATCGGCCGGCGACAGTACCTGATCGATGGCGGCGGACTGACCGGCTCCAGCGTCGACATCGGCGAACGCCTGGTCGCCCCGGCGCTTGGCCGACTCGGGGCCGAACACCTGACCGGGGTGATCCTCACCCACGACCACCCCGATCACAGCGCCGGGCTCCCCTATGTCCTGGAGCACTGCCGGGTCGACGGCTTCTGGTCGGCGCTGACGCTGGAACAGCTCGAACCGCGACTCGCCGAGGTGCTCATCCGCAGGCACATCCCGGTGCACGTGCTCACCGAGGGGTGGTCGGCGCTCCCGGCAGGCACGGCTGGCGAACTGAGCGCCTATGTCCCTCCGCAGCAGGCCAGCGACCCCAATGACCGCTCCATCGTCGTCCATGCCGTGGCCGGTGGCGCCGGCGCCCTGCTCACCGGCGACCTTGCCGCCGCAGGGTTCAAACATCTCGTGGCCGGCGGCCTGCCTGAACCTGCGAACTTGCTCAAGCTCCCGCATCACGGCAGTCGCGGCTCGAAGCCGGAACGCTTTCTCGACACCTTTCGACCCGCTATCGCCTTTGTCTCGGCCGGCCGTGACAACCCCTATCGCCTCCCTCACCCGGCCACGGTTGAAGCCTGCCGCCAACGCGGCATCCCGCTGTACCGCACCGACCTGCAGGGCACCTTGTCCTTCACTGCCGCCGGCGACCGCTGGCAATCCCGCTGCTACAGCGCCGGCGATTATTGACGCCACCGTGCGCGTCTGCTAGTTTTGATAGATTATGACGGAACCGTCCTGACAGGCTGCTGGACAACAGCCCGTCAGGTGCGGATGTCGGCATCGGGCCGCACGGCTCTCCGTACCCGTTTTCGATAGCCTGCCAAGGGATGCTCATGATCCAGCCGACCATTCTGGTCGTTGACGACGACTTCTTCTTTCGCCGCCTCCTCGACGACATTCTCGCCGAGCAAGGGAGCTACCGGGTGGAAACCGCCTCCTCCGGCGAAGAAGCGCTCGAACGGGTTGCCCGCGGCGGAATCGACGTTCTGCTCACCGACATGGTCATGCCCGGGATCTGCGGCCTGGAACTGCTCAAACGCCTGCGGATGATCGATGCCGCCCCGGAGGTTGTCTTCATCACCGGCAACGCCACGGTGGAATCGGCCATCCAGGCCCTCAAGGACGGTGCCCGCGACTACCTGATCAAACCCTGCGATCCCGAACAGTTGCGGCGCGTGATTCGCAACTGCCTCGATCAGCGGCGACTGCTTGCCGAAAACTTCCTCCTTCGCGACCAGTTGCGCCTCTACCAGAAGGGGCAGCAGCTCGCCGCCAAACTCGATCTTGACCGGCTGATGGAGCTGACCCTCAACTCCCTGGCCCAGGAAATGGCTCCGGCGACGCGCAGCTTCGCCTGCCTGATCAAGCAGGGCCAGATCCTGCAGATCTTCAACGGCTGCGGTCTCAACGAAGAGCAGGCCCAGGCCCTCTCGCACGCATTGGCGCCGCGCCTGGCGCAAATTGACAAAGGGGAGCTGCTCGACGCCACCACCCTGGAACTGACCGACACCAGCATCCCGGCACGCCAGACGCTCTGGCTCTTCCCGCTCAAAAGCTCCGGCGAGATGCAGGCCTTGCTGGCCCTGCTGAATCCGCTCGACGGAGCCTTTCCGGAGCGGTTTCCGCGGGAGACCCTGATCTTCCTGGGGGAGCAGGCCGCCCTCGGCTTTAACAATGCCTGTCAGTACGAGGACACCAAGGAACTGGTCTACAGCGACGACCTGACCGGCCTGTACAACCATCGCTATCTGCATATCGCCCTGGAGCAGGAAATTCGCCGCTCCGAGCGTTACGACCTGGAATTTTCCGTGGCCTTCATCGATCTCGACCAGCTCAAGCAGGTCAACGACCGCCACGGCCATCTGGCCGGCAGCAGCGTGCTTCGCCAGGTGGGGAGCCTGCTGCGCGACTGCGTGCGCGACGCCGACCTGCTGTTCCGTTACGGCGGCGACGAATTCACCGCCCTGCTGGTGGAAACCGACCGGCGCGGCGCCAAAGTGGTGGCCGAGCGCATCCGCAAAAGCATTGAGGAATACACTTTTTCGCTCGGCGGGGAGTTGACCTGCAGGCTGACCGCCACGATCGGCTACGCCACCTATCCGGTCAACGCCAGGAGCAAGCAGGAACTGATCGACCTGGCCGACCGGGCGATGTACCAGGGCAAAGCTTCGCGCAACACCATCTGCAGTGCCGCCGATCTGCGCTCCCCCTAGCAGCCCCCCCTTTTTTTCCGTTCGACCATTTCAACAACAGGAGACCCGGCAACGTGAGTATCACCGGCATCAAGGGGATGAACGACATTCTCCCCGGCGAAGTTGAAACCTGGCAATTCCTCGAGCAAAACGCCCGGCAGATTTTCGGTGCCTTCGGTTATCGCGAAATTCGCGTGCCGGTCGCGGAAAAGACCGAGCTGTTCTGCCGCTCCATTGGCGAGACCACCGATATCGTCGAGAAGGAGATGTACACCTTCAGCGACAAGGGCGGCACCTCGATGACCCTGCGACCGGAAGGGACCGCCCCGGTCATGCGCGCCTTCATCGAGCACAAACTGCACAACCTCGACCCGGTGACCAAGCTCTACTATCTCGGACCGATGTTCCGCCACGAACGCCCGCAGAAAGGGCGCTACCGCCAGTTCCACCAGATCGGTGCCGAGGTCATCGGCCTCGACGACCCCAAGATCGACGCCCAGGTGCTGGCCATGCTCAGTCACTTCTTCCAGGCCGTCGGCATCACCGGCGTGGCATTACAGGTCAACTCCCTGGGCTGCCCCGAGTGCCGCCCGGACTACCGCCAGACCCTGCTCGCCTTCCTGCACGACCGGCTCCCGCAGCTGTGTGCAGACTGCCAACGGCGTGCCGCCACCAACCCCCTGCGGGCCCTGGACTGCAAAGTCCCGGGATGCATCGAGGCCACGGCCGGGGCGCCGGCCATGGTCGAGCACCTCTGTTCCGGTTGCGCCCTGCACTTCGATGCGGTGCGCGGACATCTGAATCAGCTCGAGGTCCCGTTTGCGGTGAATCCGCGCATGGTGCGCGGCCTTGACTACTACACCAAAACCACCTTCGAGATGGTCACCGATCGGCTCGGCGCCCAGAGCGCCGTCGCCGCCGGCGGTCGCTACGATGGTCTGATCGCCAGTCTCGGCGGCCCCCCCCTGCCCGGCATCGGTTTCGCCATGGGCGAGGAACGCCTCGCCTTGTTGCTCTCCGACAGCGCGGCCACGCCACCGGGGCCGGCGGTCTTTATCGCGACCCTCGGCAGCGAGGCGGCGAGCTACGGCTTCCGCTTGCTCACCCGCCTGCAGCGTGAGGGGATCTATGCCGAGATGGAGTACGCCGGCAAGAGCCTCAAGGCCCAGCTGCGCCGCGCCGACAAGCTCGGTGCGCAAAAGGTGCTGATTCTCGGCGGCGACGAACTGGCGCGCGGCGTCGCCCAGATTCGCGACATGGCCGCCGGCACGCAGGCAGAGGTGCCGCTGGAGGATATCGACAAACTGGTGAGGAGTGCGGGATAAGGGATGAGGAGCCCTGGCGGGTTTTGAAGGAATTTGACCCCTCACTCCTCACGCCTCAGACCTTACGCCCCATACCTCTAAACAATTGACGATCAGAGCAGCGACTCTATATAATTGCGATCCGCTTCGGCCTGACCATCAACTTCCTAAGGAGATACTCCCTTGAGCGATACTCTCGGCACCTGGAAACGTACCCACTTCTGCGGCGACCTGCGCAAGGATCACATCGGCCAGGAGGTCACCCTCATGGGCTGGGTTCTGCGCCGCCGTGACCATGGCGGTCTGATCTTCATCGACCTGCGCGACCGCTCGGGGCTGGCCCAGCTGACCTTCGACCCGGACCTGTGCGCCGCCGCCCACCAGGTGGCCGAAGGCGCCCGCAACGAATTCGTGCTGGCCGTCAAGGGGAAGGTCATTCCGCGCCCGGGGGGAACCGTCAACCCCAACATGAAGACCGGCGAGGTTGAAATCCAGGTCACCGAGTGCAAGCTGCTCAACCGCTCCAAGCCGCTCCCCTTCACCCTCGACGAATACAGCGAGGTCGCCGAGAACATCCGCCTCAAGTACCGCTACCTCGACCTGCGTCGCCCGCAGCTGCAGCAAAACCTCATGCTGCGTCACCAGGTCGCCCAGGTCACCCGCCAGTACCTGACCGAGAACAACTTCTTCGAACTGGAGACGCCGTTCCTGACCAAGTCGACTCCGGAAGGGGCCCGCGACTTCCTGGTGCCGTCGCGCATCAACCTCGGCACTTTCTACGCCCTGCCGCAGTCGCCGCAGATCTTCAAGCAGATCCTGATGATCTCCGGCTTCGACCGTTATTTTCAGATCGTGCGCTGCTTCCGCGACGAGGATCTGCGTGCCGATCGCCAGCCGGAATTCACCCAGATCGACTGCGAACTCTCCTTCGTCGACCGCGATGACGTGGTGCGCGTCATGGAAGGTCTCATCGCCCGGATTTTCAAGAAGGCCAAGGGGCTCGACGTCGAACTGCCGATGCAGCGCATGACCTACGCCGAAGCCATCCGCCGTTTCGGGGTCGACAACCCCGACCTGCGCTTCGGCCTGGAGCTGGTCGAACTCTCCGAACTGGTCAAGGGCTCGGGGTTCAAGGTTTTTGCCGACGTCTGCTCTGGGGGAGGGATCGTCAAGGGGCTCAACGCCAAGGGGTGCGCCCGTTTCTCGCGCAAGGAGATCGACGAACTGACCCAGTTCGTCGCCATCTACGGCGCCAAGGGGCTGGCCTACGTCAAGATCGAGAACGGCGAATGGCATTCACCCATCGCCAAGTTCTTCACTGCCGACGAGATCAAGGCGATGAACCAGGCCTTCGGTGCCGAGGAAGGCGACCTGCTGCTGTTCGTCGCCGACAAGCCGAAAGTGGTCAACGACTCACTCGGCCGCCTGCGCAACCACCTGGCCAAACTGCTCGGCCTGACCGACAAGGACACCTACCGCTTCGTGTGGATCACCGACTTCCCCCTGTTCGAATGGGATGAGGACGACAAGCGCTGGTGCGCCGTCCACCACCCCTTCACCGCACCGATGGACGAGGACGTCGAACTGGTCGAGAGCGACCCCGGCCGCTGCCGCGCCAAGGCCTACGACCTGGTGCTCAACGGCAACGAAATCGGCGGCGGCAGCATCCGAATTCATCAGCAGCAGGTCCAGGCGCTGATGTTCCGCATGCTTGGCCTCTCGGAGGATGAAGCACGCACGAAGTTCGGCTTCCTCCTCGACGCTCTCGAATACGGCACCCCGCCCCACGGCGGCATCGCCTTCGGCATGGATCGCCTGATCATGCTGCTGACCGGATCCGACTCGATCCGCGATGTCATCGCTTTCCCGAAAACCCAGAAAGGGGCCTGCCTGATGTCGGATGCACCGAACGCGGTCGACGACAAGCAGCTGCGCGAACTCGGCATCCGCCTGGCGGCACTCCCCAAGTAAACGGGTCCGATGCGGCCACTCCTTCATAGAAGCACAGGACAACCCGCAGGCCGCGGTCATTGGCTCTGCGGGTTGTCGCTCGTCTGCCTCCTGCTCGCCGGCTGCGCCGCCAAGCCCCCTTTGCTGCAACTCGATGCCGCCGAATACCTGGTCGCCCGTGCGCATGCCCAGCAAGCCTCACTTTATGCCGCCGGTGAATACCAGGCCGCTTTCGCCGCGCTTGACGACGGCAGGCGGCTGATCGCCGCCGGACAATATCCCGCCGCCGAGGATGCCCTGACCTTCGCCCGCCAACATGCCCTGCGCGCCTACGACGTGGCCGCTGCAACCAGGGCCCGCCTAGCGGCGGAGGAGGAAGCACGGCGAATTGCCGAGGAAGAGGCCCGCAAGGCCGAAGAGGCCCGCAAGGCTGAAGAAGCCCGCAAGGCCGAAGAGGCCCGCAAAGCCGAAGAGGCCCGCAAGGCCGAGCGCGCGCTCAATGAATACCACGTGGGCGAGAACGACACCCTGGCCGGCATTGCCGCCATGCCGGGGGTCTACAACGATCCCCTGCTCTGGCCGCTCATCTACCAGTCCAATCGCGATCAGATCAAGGATCCCGCGTCGATTTACGTCGGTCAGACCTTGAAAATCCCGCGCAACCTGAGCGAAGCCGAGTTGGAAGCGGCCCGGCAGAAAGCCAGGGAAGCCGGTCTGTTCGGGCTTTCCGCCAACGGCGCCAAGCATTCCCCGCCCCTGCAATAACCCTGTTTCTTCAGCCTCCACCGGAAGCATTTGCCTCCCTTGGCGCCCACTAATTCCCCCTTGACACCCTCCGCGCCGCTGTATACTGTATACACTTCGAAAAGTCGGGGAGGACTCTCAAACCGGTTTTTATTGTTGACAGATCAAGGCAAGGGATTCCGTTGCCTTCCATTAAGCCTCGGGCACTGTCTGGGATAACCATCAAGGAGAGAACATGAGCACGCACAAGATCATCTGGACCGAAATCGACGAAGCCCCCGCCCTCGCCACCTACTCCCTGCTGCCGATCGTGCAGGCGATCACCCATGGGACCGGCGTCGAAGTGGAAACCCGCGACATCTCGCTCGCCGGCCGGGTCATTGCCAACTTCCCCGACTACCTGACCGAATCCCAGCGCATCCCCGACTACCTCACCCAGCTCGGCGAGCTGTCGCTGACCCAGGAAGCCAACATCATCAAGCTGCCGAACGTCAGCGCCTCGGTGCCGCAGCTGCTGGAGACGATCGCCGAGCTGCAGGAGCAGGGCTACAAGCTTCCCGACTATCCGGAGGAGCCGAAGACTGCCGCCGAGAAGGAAATCCAGGAGCGCTACGCCAAGTGCCTCGGCTCGGCCGTCAACCCGGTGCTGCGCGAAGGGAACTCCGACCGCCGCGCCCCGCTGTCGGTGAAGAACTTCTCCAAGAAGAATCCGCACAAGCTTGGCGCCTACGCCCCCGACTGCACGTCCCACGTCGCCCACATGACGGCTGGCGACTTCTACGCCAACGAGCAGTCGCTCACCATGGAGAACGGCGGCGAATTCAAGATCGAGTTCACCGGCAAGGACGGCCAGACCGTGGTCCTCAAGGACAAGCTCAAGGCCGAGAAAGGTGAAATCGTCTCCTCCTCGTTCATCAGCTGCAAGGCGCTGCGCGCCTTCTATGCCGAGCAGATCGAGGACGCCAAGGCGCAGGGGCTGCTCCTCTCTCTGCACCTCAAAGCCACCATGATGAAGGTCTCCGACCCGATCATGTTCGGCCATGCCGTGTCGATCTTCTACGCTGACGCCCTGGAGAAGCACGCCGCCACCATCAAGGAGCTTGGCTTCAACCCCAACCTGGGGATCGGCGACCTCTACCGTCGTCTCGAGAAACTGCCGGCCGCCAAGAAGGCCGAGATCGAGGCTGACCTCCAGGCCGTCTACGCCAAGCGCCCGGCCCTGGCCATGGTCGACTCCGACAACGGCATCACCAACCTGCACGTCCCCAGCGACGTCATCGTCGACGCCTCCATGCCGGTCGTGGTGCGCGACTCCGGCAAGATGTGGAACGCCGAAGGGAAGCTGCAGGACACCAAGGCGATGATCCCCGACCGCTGCTACGCGACGATGTACCGGGAGATCCTCGAAGACTGCAAGAAGAACGGCCAGTTCGACCCGGCCGCCATGGGTTCGGTCCCCAACGTCGGCCTGATGGCCCAGAAGGCCGAGGAGTACGGCTCCCACCCGACCACCTTCGAACTCCCCCAGGACGGCACCGTCCGCGTCATCGCCGACGGCAAGGCGGTCATGGAGCACAAGGTCGAGGCCGGCGATATCTGGCGCCTCTACCGCGTCAAGGACATCCCCATCCAGGACTGGGTCAAGCTCGCCGTGCGCCGCGCCCGCGCCACCGGCGCCCACGCCATCTTCTGGCTCGACAGCAAGCGCGCCCACGACGCCCAGCTGATCCTCAAGGTCGAGAAGTACCTCAAAAACCATGATACCAACGGCCTGACCCTGGCGATCAAACCGCCGGTCGAGGCGATGCGCAACTCGTTGGAGCGGATCCGCAAGGGGCAGGACACCATCTCGGTGACCGGCAACGTCCTGCGCGACTACCTCACCGACCTCTTCCCGATCCTGGAACTGGGCACCAGCGCCAAGATGCTCTCAGTCGTCCCGCTGCTCAACGGCGGCGGCCTGTTCGAGACCGGCGCCGGCGGCTCGGCCCCGAAGCACGTGCAGCAGTTCGAGAAGG
>CAZRTZ010000038.1:0-27381 GCA_964603155.1 uncultured Geobacteraceae bacterium
ATCTAGTACGGTCTCGTGGGCTCGGAGATGTGTATAAGAGACAGCACCCTGGCCGTGCTCGGCATACCGTTCGTCACCATCCAGGGACACAGCCTGCTGCGCCTCGACTTTCCCGCGCTGACCCTGTGGATTGGCGGGCGAGGCCTGCCGATTCAGCAGCTGTCGCTGCTCCTCCCCTTCGGCTTGGCGCTGGTCTTCTTCTTTCTCCTGGTAACCCTGGCCTTCGGCCGGGCCTGGTGCGGCTGGGGCTGTCCTCAAACGACCCTGGTGGATCTGTTCGAATGGCTGGCGCGCCACGGCGGCGTCAAGGTCCAGGGGGGAGCACTGACCGCCACCCGCGGCCAGCAGTTGCTCCTACACCTGATTGCCCTGACGCTCGCGCTTCTGGTCGGCACCAACCTTTGCTGGTATTTCATCTCTCCCTCTACCTTCTTCCCGCAATTTCTGGCCGGCACCCTGCACTGGACAGCCTGGGCTCTGCTGGGAGGGACCGCCGCTGCCGTCTATCTCGACCTGGCCTTTATGCGCCGTCTGGTCTGTAAGGAATTCTGCCCCTACGGGCGCTTCCAGACCGTGCTGGTCGACCAGGGCACCCTGACCCTGCGCTTCCACCCCGTTGAGGCGCCGCGCTGCATTCGCTGCGGCGCCTGCGTACGCGCCTGCCCCACCGGAATCGATATCCGCGACGGCTACCAGGTCGAGTGCATCAACTGCGGCCGTTGCCTCGACGCCTGCCGGCAGGTCATGGCGCGGCGCCGTCAGGGCGGAATCATCCGCTACACCTTCGGACTGGAGGGGCGCGGTCCAAAGGCTCTGCTCAATCTGCGCATGGCACTGATCACGGGGCTCTGCGTTGCGCTGACCGTCACGGTGGCGGTCAGCGCCGGGCAGCAGCACAGCGTGACCCTATCCTTGGCACGCAACCCGCAGTTGCTCCCCCGCGAGGGAGGAAGCGGCCAGGTCATCAACTTCTTTTCCGCCTATCTGGCCAACCAGACCGGCACCCCCGGTCAGGTTCGACTGCACCTGAGCTCGCCCACGGGGGTCGACCTGCGTGGTCCAGGGGAGCCGGTGATCCTGGCACCCGGCGAAAAACGCCGCATCGATATCGCCCTGGTTGTTGCTGCCGACCGTCTGGCGATGCCGCTGCCGGTCACACTGCAACTGCTGGGCGCTGACGGCCGGATTCAGGCCCAGGCCGAAGCATACCTGAGCGGAGTCATCAATCCGCCACGCGAGGTGAAACCATGATGCGCACGAATCGCTGGCTCTGGCTGATCGGTGCCCTGCTGACCGGCTTTGTGCTGTTGAGCGCCTGGTCGTTCCGGCGCGCCGCCAACGAGAGCAGCGCCGTGACCGATGCCGACTACTACAGTCATGGTCTTCGTTACAACCAGACGCTGCTCGAGCGCCAGGCTGCAGCGTCAATGGGCTGGCAGGCTGTCCCACAACTGGAGGGGAAGCGCATCAGCATCCGCCTCTCTGATCGGGACCGGCAGGCCGTGCGCGGAGCCAACGCAACCCTCACCCTGCTTGCCACCGGGACGACAGACAACCGGCGGCTCACGCTGCACGAAGTCGATGCAGGGCTGTACCGGGCGGAGCTCCCCGGCGACCTGCACGGCGATCTGGCTGCCGAGATCGTCTTTCAGCGCGACGGAGCCAGCCTGCAGCAACGGCTCCTTTTGGCCATCAGGTAAGCCGATGCCGGACAGCCCGCCGCTCAACGCCCACCCCGCCCCGTCGCCGCCCTTGAACTGCGAGCACTGCGCCCTGCCGATCCCTCCGGCCGCCCTGGTCACCGAGGTCATCGCCGGCACCGAGCTCTCCTTCTGCTGCCAGGGGTGTCGCGGTGCCTACCTGATCATCACCGGCGCCGGACTGGAGCGCTACTACCGGCAGCGCGAGTGGGCTGAGCCAGGGCTGCCCGACGGCGCCTTTACCAATCCGTATGAGGATGACTTTCTCCAGCGTTTCGTGTGCACGGTGGACGGCCAGGAGGAGCTGACCTTCGTGGTCGAAGGGCTGCGCTGTGCCAGCTGCGTGTGGCTGAACGAGAAGCTTCTCGGGAATCTCGACGGGGTCCTTTCGGCACGGGTCAACTACAGCACCCACCGTGCGCAGGTGCGTTTCGACCCGGCACGCGTGACTCCGGCCCGGCTGTTTGCCGCCGTGGCCGGGCTCGGCTACCTGCCGCGGCCCTTCACCGCCGATGCCGTCCACCAGCTGCAGGAACGCGAGCGCCGGGCCCTGCTGATCCGCTTCGGCACCGCTCTGTTTCTCTCCATGCAGCTGATGGGTTACTCACTGGCGCTCTATGCCGGCTATTTCCAGGGGATGGAAGCCAGTGCCAAGCAGCTGCTGCAGTGGTTCGCAGCGCTGGTATCCACCCCGGTGGTCTTCTACAGCGGCTGGCCGTTTCTGGCCGGGGGCTGGCGCAGTCTGCGCAACCGCGCCCCCAATATGGACCTGCTGATCGCCCTCGGGGTTCTGGCCGCGTACGGAGCCAGCCTGCACGCCACACTGCTGGGCGGCGAGGTTTATTTTGACACGGCGGCGATGATCATCACCCTGATCCTGGCCGGCCGGCTGTTCGAAAATGCCGCCCGCCGCAGCGCCGCTGCCGGCATCGACCGCCTGCTGCAACTGGCCCCCGAGATGGCCAACCGGATCGACGCCAGCGGGCAGTGCACCCGTATCGAAAGCGTCCAGCTCAAGCCCGGCGAGCAGGTCCGGGTCCTCCCCGGCGAACGTTTCCCGACCGACGGAGCGGTCGCCGTCGGCGAGACCGAAGTCGACCAGTCGGCGGCAACCGGCGAAGCCCTGCCGGTGCTACGCCGCCCGGGAGAGAGTGTGCTCGGCGGCACCCTCAATCTGCTGGCCCCGGTGACCGTCACCGTCAGCCAGCCAGCGGCCACGTCGTTCGTCGCCCGGGTCGCCCGGTTGGTCGAGGAAGCCCAGAGCCGGCGGGCACCGATCCAGGGGATCGCCGACCGGGTTTCCGTGGTGTTCGTGCCGGTCGTGGCCCTGATCGCCGCAGCCACCTGGCTGTTCTGGACCATGCAGGGGGGCGGCGCGGTCCAGCCCCTGCTGGCAGCCGTGGCCGTCGTGGTGATCGCCTGCCCCTGCGCCCTCGGGCTGGCGACGCCGACGGCGATTCTCGTCGCCAGCGGCGCCGCGGCAAGGCGCGGCATTCTCTATCGCGGCGGCGACATTCTCGAAGCGACCGCGCGCCTCGACCACGCCTGTTTCGACAAGACCGGCACGCTAACCTCCGGGCAGCCGCGGGTGATCGCCATCCGACCCGTCACCGGAACGACGGACGACCTGCTGCAACTGGCCGCCGGCATCGAAGCCGAAAGTCTGCACCCTCTCGCTATCGGCATCTGCCGCGCCGCCCGCGAGCGGTCCCTGCCGGTGATCCCTTTGCCGCAGGTCGAGACCTTTCCCGGCCGTGGGCTGGCCGCCCGGAGCAGCCACGGCATGCTCCTGGCCGGCAACCGGACCTTGCTCACAGAGCACGGCATCGCCGTGCCGGACGCCGCTGCCGACAGCACGACCGAAGTCCACTTGGCCCGTGCCGGCGAGTACCTCGGCTGCCTTCTCCTGGAAGATTCGCCGCGGCCGCAGGCTGGAGCGATTATTGCCGGCTTGCGCCGCATGGGATTGCGTACCATCCTGCTCACCGGCGACAGCCCGGCAGCCGGAGCGACCCTGGCCGCACGTCTTGGCATGGACGAGGCGCACGGCGGTCTGACCCCCGAGGGAAAGTGCGCGGAACTGCTCCGGCTGCAGCAGCGCGGCCGCAAGGTTCTGATGGTTGGCGACGGCATCAACGACGCGCCGGCACTCTCCACCGCCGATGTCGGCTGCGCCATGCTCGGGGGCACCGACATTGCCCTGGACAGCTCCGACCTGGTCCTCACCCGCCCCGACCTGGAGCGCCTGCACGAAGCCCTGCTGCTCGCCCGTCGCACCTTGCGCATCATCCGGCAGAATCTCTTCTGGGCCTTCGTCTACAACCTCGCGGCCCTGCCGCTGGCCGCCATGGGCAAGCTGGTGCCGGTGCATGCCGCCGCCGCCATGGCCCTCAGCTCCGTGTGCGTGGTGGGGAATTCACTAAGGCTCGGGAACCGGGACACGAGGTCCGAGGTAAAGCAATCGACGTATACGGAAAAGCTGATTTTGACCCCGAACCCCGAACCCCGTACCCTGGATCGCTGATGACTCTTTCGACCCTCGCCCTGATCTTCCTCTCCCTGTGCGTCGGCGCCGGTGTCTGGCTGGTGTTTATCTGGGCCGTGCGCCGCGGTGAATTCGATGACCCGGAGGGGCCGAAGTACCGGATGCTCGACGAAGACGAACACCCCCGCCGCAACCCGTCCCGACAAGGAGATGACGATGCTGTCTAAACCCGCGATTCTGGCCCTGGTGCTGGTCATCAGCCTGTTGTCGGCCCCTGCCCTCGCCGCCCCGCTGCGCTTCGCCGCAAAGGATGCGGCTCCCGGTCAGGCCACCCTGGAGATTCAGGCCGACGAACTCGTGACCATGTCCCCCCTCCCCTTTCGCCTCTTCCTCAAGGATGCCGCCGGCAAACCGCTGACCGGTGCAAAAGTCGATTGCGCCCTGAGCATGCCGTCCATGGCCATGCCTGAGAACCGGCCCAAAGTGATCGAACATGACGGTGCTTACCTCGGGGAGATGATTCTCACCTGCACCATGGGCGACTGGCGCATGACCTGCGAAGCCGCGGGCGCGACGGGGAAACACTGGATCATGAACTTCGACATCGGCACGGCGCGGATGAAATGAGCGATCAGCTGATTGCCATGGCCTTCACCACCGGCTTGCTCGGCACCGGCCACTGCATCGGCATGTGCGGCGGCCTGGTCGGCGCGCTGTCGCTCTCCACCACCGGCCGGCCCGGAAGCTGGAGTTTTCACCTCCTTTACAATGCCGGGCGCATAGCCACCTACACCCTGATTGGTGCCTTGGTCGGCTGGTTCGGTTCGGCGCTGGCCTATACCGACCGGTTTCGCGAAGTGACCCGCATTCTGCTGGTCGCCTCTGACCTGTTTGTCATTCTGATCGGGCTGGGGACGGTCGGCCTCTTCGCCTGGCTGAACGTCGCCCGCCTCGACTTCCCCGGCCCGCTGCGGGCGATGACCGGTGCCGTCCGCCACCTGCAACGACTCCCCGCCGGGCTCGCCGCCCTCCCCCTGGGGCTGCTGTTCGGCTTTCTCCCCTGCGGCTATCTGTATGCCGTAGCCATTACCGCCGCGCAAAGTGCCGATGTCACCACCGCCGCCCTCATGCTGCTGGCCTTCGGCATCGGCACCGCACCGTCCCTGCTGCTTTTCGGTGGAGCCACCCAGTGGCTCGGCACGCGGGCCAGGATCTGGATGCTGCGCTGCGCCGGCCTGCTGGTCACCGGCATGGGGGTCATCAACCTCATCCGGCACCTGCGCATGCTTGGCTGGCTTTCCTGACCGCTCGCGACCCCTCTCTCTCCCCCTTTACCCGCCTGTTTTTACGCAGAAAAACGCCTCGCCAGCGGTCTGGAAGAATTTTTTCGAAATAAATTTTGACGATTTCAAAATATCTTTCCATTTTTGTCAGCCATAACCCTGCCGGCATCCCCCCTGTGACGTGCAAAGGCCTGCAATCACGTCCGGCCCAGCTATGCATCCACTCTGAATCACTGATTTTTTCTCGAAAAACTGCGGACCGTGCCGGGCGCACCGGCAAAAGCAAATAGAAGTTGAAAATCATTCGGCCCAGACGCCCGCACCCCCCCTTTTCATCCCTCTCGGCAAAGCGGGGAAAAACCGTGTTCGCGCAATAATGTTTTACAAAAAGCCGTTGATTTTCAAACAGTTGAAGCATTAAATTTGATTCCGTGAGGTATCGGCAAGGGCCTCCCGAGAGGCCTGCAGGAGAGCAAAAAACTCCCGACGCTGATTCTCCGCGGCGCCCAATGAGTGAAACACCTCAACTTGCGCCGTTTACACTGATCAGGCCCCGGTGGGGCACGTACACCGCGGCCACTAACACACCCGAAAGGAGTCTTGTCATGTTGGAAACCTTCGTCGGAATGCTGCTCATCTATGGGGCCATCGTTGGCGGCGCCCAGCTGTTCAGGATCGGCCGCGCGGCCCACTGAATCGCTGACGGTTTGATTATCGTGGACAGGGGGCAGCCATAAGGCTGCCCCGTTTTTTTCGAGTCGGCCGCCGCCTTCTCTATGCTTGGCGATAATCCCCCCTTGGGTTAAGATCGCCGCACGTCACTGATTTCTTTACGGGGAGGACATCATGAAAGTTGTGGCATTCAGCGGCAGTGCCCGCAAAGACGGCAACACCGCGATCCTCATACGCCAGGTCTTCGCAGAGCTGGAAAAGGAAGGGGTCGAAACCGAACTGGTGCAACTGGCCGGCGAACGCCTGCGCGGCTGCATTGCCTGCTACCAGTGCTGGAAGACCAAGGATGGCAGTTGCGCGGTCAAGGATGACTGCATCAACGACTGCATTCAGAAGATGCGGGCCGCCGACGGCATCCTTCTCGCTTCCCCCACCTACTTTGCCGACATCACCACCGAGATCAAGGCGCTGGTCGATCGGGCGGGGATGGTGGCACGCGCCAACGACCACATGTTCCGGCGCAAGATTGGCGCCGGGGTCATCGCGGTACGCCGTGGCGGAGCGATCCACGCCTTCGACTCCCTCAACCACTTTTTCCTGATCAGCCAGATGATCGTCCCCGGCTCGAGCTACTGGAACATCGGCGTCGGCCGCGAGATCGGCGAGGTTGCCCAGGATACCGAAGGGATGCAGACCATGCAGGTTCTCGGCGAAAACATGGCTTGGCTGATGAAGAAACTGGGGTAGTTTCAGGTTGAGGTTGAGGCTAAGGTTGAGCAATGCGAAAGGCCTGCCGGGTTTCCGGCAGGCCTTTCGCATTGAAGCACTTCGGCTGGCTACTTGATGGATGCCAGCTTTGCCAGGCTGCGTTCCAGAATCGCCAGCTTCTCCTCGGCCTCCGCCAGTTTGCCGCGATCCTTCTCCAGCACCTCCGCAGGGGCGTTGGCCACGAACTTCTCGTTCGACAGCTTCTTGCGGAAGAATTCAACGTCCGTGCGCACCTTGGCGATCTCTTTACCCAGCCGCTGTTCCTCCTCGGCGATATCGACCAGCCCGGCCAGCGGCAGGCAGATCTCGACATCGCCGGCCACCTGGGTTGCCGCCTGAGCCGGGCGGGTCAACTCCTGGCCAACCTGCAGTTCCCCGACCCGGGCCAGGGCCCGGATGGCCCCCTGGGCGCTCTCGAGGATCGCCGCCGACTCCTGCGAGCCGCACAGCAGCAGGGCACTGATCTGCTTCCCCGGCGGGACATCCATCTCGCCGCGGATATTGCGGATAGCGCGAATCACGTCCATCACCAGTTCCATGCGCACCGTCGCGGAAACGTCCGCCGGGATGGCCGCGGCGTCGGGCCATGACACCAGCATCAGCGAAGCGGCCGGGCGCGTTCCCGGCAGGGCCTGCCAGATTTCCTCGGTGATGAACGGCATCAGCGGATGCAGCAGGCGCAGCAACTGCTCGAGCACGCTGAAAAGCACCCCCTGGACCCGGCGCTTCGCCGCGGGGTCGCCGCCATGCAGCGTCTCCTTGCTCAGTTCGATGTACCAGTCACAGAAGCTGTTCCAGGTGAAGCTGTACAACGTTCCCGCCGCCTCGTTGAAACGGTAGTCGTTCAGCGCCTGGGTTGTCTGCTCGATCGTCTCGTTCAGCCGGGTCAGAATCCAGCGGTCGGCATCCGACAGGCTGGGGTCGGCGAGATCCATAGCGACCGGCTCAAAGCCGTCGAGATTCATCAGGGCGAAGCGACTGGCGTTCCACAGCTTGTTGGCGAAGGCCTTGTAGCCGGCGATCCGCTCGGTGGAGAGCTTGATATCGCGCCCCATGGCAGCGAAGGAGGCGAGCGTAAAGCGGAAGGCGTCGGCGCCGTATTCGTCGATGACGTGCAGCGGATCGATGACATTCCCCTTGCTCTTGCTCATCTTCTGCCCCTGGGCGTCGCGCACCAATGCGTGGATGTAGACGTCGGTGAAAGGGACCTGGTCCATGAACTTGAGTCCCATCATCATCATCCGCGCCACCCAGAAGAAGAGAATGTCGAAGCCGGTGACCAGGCACGAGGTCGGGTAGAACTTCTCCAGCGTCGCGGTTCGCTCCGGCCAGCCCATGGTCGAGAACGGCCACAATGCGGAGGAGAACCAGGTGTCGAGCACATCGTTGTCCTGGCGGATCGCCGCACTGCCGCAATCGGCGCACAGCGTGGCATCCTCGCGGCTGACGGTGATGCCGCCGCAATCCTCGCAGTACCAGGCCGGGATGCGGTGCCCCCACCAGATCTGCCGGCTGATGCACCAGTCCTGGATATTGAACATCCACTCGAAGTAGGTTTTCTCCCACTGCGCCGGAACGATGCGGGTGCGACCGTCCTGCACCGCCTTGATCGCCTGCTCGGCGAGCGGGCCGACCTTGACGTACCACTGCAGCGACAGGTACGGCTCGATCACGGTCTTGCAGCGGTAACACTCCCCCACCGCATTCTGGTGGTCGTCGATCTTGGCCAGCAGTCCCTGGTTTTCCAGGTCGGCCACCACGTTGGCACGCGCCTCGTAGCGCTCCTGCCCGACGTACGGGCCGCCGTTTTCGTTGATCACCCCGGACTCGTCGAGGATGTTGATCGCCGGCAGGTTGTGGCGGCGGGCCACCTCGAAGTCGTTGAAGTCGTGAGCCGGGGTGATTTTGACCACCCCGGTGCCGAACTCGCGGTCGACGTATTCGTCGGCGACGATCGGGATTTCCCGCTCGACCAGCGGCAGCAGCACGGTTTTGCCGATCAGGTCGGCATAGCGCTCATCCTCGGGGTGAACGGCCACGGCGGTATCGCCGAGCATCGTCTCCGGGCGGGTGGTGGCCACCACCAGGTGCCGGTCGCTGCCGGTCACCGGGTAGCGCAGATGCCAGAGGTGTCCCCGCTTCTCGTCGTGCTCGACTTCCAGGTCGGACAGGGCGGTGTGGCAGCGCGGACACCAGTTGATCAGCCGGTTGGCCCGGTAGATCAACCCTTCCTCGTAAAGGCGCACGAAGACTTCGCGCACCGCCTTGGACAAACCCTCGTCCATGGTAAAGCGCTCGCGCTCCCAGTCGCAGGAGGCGCCGAGCCGCTTGAGTTGCTGGATGATCTGTCCGCCGGACTCTTCGCGCCACTGCCAGACCCGGGCGATGAAGCCGTCGCGGCCGACAGCATGGCGGTCGGTCCCCAACTGGGCCAGCTGTTTTTCCACCACGTTCTGGGTGGCGATGCCGGCATGGTCGGTGCCGGGCATCCACAACACCTCGCGTCCCTGCATGCGCTGCCAGCGGCAGAGGATGTCCTGCAGGGTGTTGTTGAGGGCATGGCCCATGTGCAGGACGCCGGTGACGTTCGGCGGCGGGATGACGATGGCGTAGGGGGCTTTCGGCGAGTGTTCGTCGGCGCGGAAATAGCCACTGCTTTGCCAGGCCTGGTACCATTTGCGCTCGACGTCGTGCGGCTCGTAACCCTTGGAAAGTTTCGGTTCAGTACTCATCTGTGTCCTCTGCGGGAAATGCTCTATCGCTTACGCAAAGCCGCAAAGATCGCCGCTAAAAAAGTCAACCCGCCCACTCTTTTGGCGCCTTGGCGTCTTGGCGTGACAACTTCGCCTTGTCTGTAAACCGAAAAGAAATGGGGATTGCATCAATCCCCATTTCACGTCTGAATTTTATGAACGGCGCGTACTAGGCCGCAATTTCCTTGATCTTGCGGATCTCTTCCTTGATCAGCGTCTCGGCCAGATCGGGGACGACCTCCCAGGCCACTTTCTCGATCAGCGTTCCGGCCAGTTTCTCGATGACCTTGCCGACAGCGCGTTCGACGATCTGCTCGATCTCGGCTTCGCTCAGGGTGGCGACGCGTTGTTCGACGGCGGCAGCAGCAACCACCGGAGCCACCGGTGCGGAAGGTTCGACCACCGGGGCGGAAACCACCGGGAATTCGGGCGTTGGCGCTGCGGCCGGCGACGGCACGGCTTCTGCCACAGGAGCGGCCGCCATCTCCGGCGCCGCAGTAACCTCGGCAGCCGCCACGGCAGGTGCCGGCGCGAGAATCGACGGGGGGATTTCATCCAGGGAGACGTCCCCGAAGGTATCTTCAACCGTGAAATCGGCGCGCGACCAGGGGGTCAGGGTCGACATCGCGTCGGCAGGCTCAAGGTCTTCGGCGCCGAGGATATCATCGTCGCCAAGGGCCATGATCTCTTCCGGTTCGCCAAAGGCTCCGAAATCGATCGGCGGCGGTTCGGCCGCCGTGGCGGCAGGCGCGCTCGGCGCGCCGAAATCGACACTGTCAAACTCGAAGACCGGCGCCGGCTTGGCTTCGACCGGCGGAGCGGGCACGACCGGCTCGGCCGACAGATTGATGTCGCTCCAATCATCTGCCGGGGGGGCGAAGGCCACTGGAGGAACCGCCGCGGCGGCAGGTTCCTCGAAGGAGATGTCGGCAAAGGGATCGACCGGCTGCGCAACGGGTTCCGGTACGGCAACCGGTTGCGGCGCTGCAGGCGCAGCGGCAACGGCAGGAGCAGCGGCAGCTGCGGGGGCGGCACTGAGCAGAGCAGCCACCTTGTCGATCAGCGCCTGCGATTCAAATGGCTTCTCGATCCAGGCATCGGCGCCGGCAGCCCTGGCCTTCACCTCGTCGAACGGCTCGAACGAGCCGGCCAGGAGCAGAACCGGCACATGGCGCAGCGCCGGATCCTGCTTGATGGCGGCACACAATTCGTAACCGTTCCGGCCCGGCATGTACACGTCGGCCAGAACCAGCTGCGGGGCCAGTTCCCTGGCCTTGACAAGAGCCGCGTCGCCGTTGTCGGTGACGATCAATTCATAATCTTCGTGGGCAAAGGTGATCTGAACCACCTTCTGGATGGTGATGCTGTCGTCTGCCAGCAACAGCCGCTTGCTCATGGAGTCCTCCTTGGCCCTGCGCCACGCTGCACCCGTCGGGGAGATCCCGCAGAACACCGGGCTGGATCGCGCAAAAACGCTTGAAAAGTTACCATGCGCTCTTCCGAAGTGTCAAGCAGCGCCGCGGGAATTCTCAACGCTTTCCCTGCGTTACCCGTGCTCACAACCCCTGCCACGGCTGCGGCAAAAACAGCTTCTGATAAAGGTTGAGCGCATAGCGATCGGTCATCCCCGCAAGAAAGTCGGCCACCGGCACCTCCAGTTCCTCCTCTGCCGCATACCGCCCCCCGTAAAGGGCCAGTTCAGCGGGGCGCGCCATGAAGTAGTGGAACAACTCGCGCAGCACGTGACTGGCCTTGTGAAAGTCGTCGGCAACCGAAGGGGACTGATAGACGTTCTGGAACAGCCATTCCCGCAGGGCACTAATCGCCTGGCTGACAGGAAGAGAAAGAACGATCCCCTCCAGGCAATTGGCTTTAGAAGCGGTAATCATGTCGATCACCATGGTATTGATGCGCACACTGTGGCGGCGGCCCAGCTGCTGCTGCAGCTCTTCCGGCACCGCATCGGCGGCGACCAGCCCGGCGCGCAACGCGTCATCCAGATCGTGGCTGACATAGGCGACGACATCGGCCAGGCGCACGATCTGTCCCTCGAGGGTCGCGGCCAAATCGGCACTGTCGCGGCCAAGCAGGGCACCGCGCCCCTTGGAATGCCGCAGAATGCCGTCGCGCACCTCCCAGGTCAGATTGAGACCGGAGCCGTCATTTTCAAGCAGGTCGACCACCCGCAAACTCTGTCGCACGTGATGGAACCCGTCACTCAGCAGTTCGTCAAGCACCCGCTCGCCGGCATGACCGAACGGCGTGTGCCCAAGATCGTGACCGAAAGCCACCGCCTCGGTCAGATCCTCGTTGAGCTGGAGAGCCCGTGCCACGGTCCGGGCAATCTGGGCGACCTCCAGGGTATGGGTCAAACGGGTGCGGTAGTGATCGCCTTCAGGAGAAAGAAACACCTGGGTTTTGTGTTTGAGCCGGCGAAACGCCTTGCTGTGCAGGATCCGGTCACGATCGACCTGGAAGCAACTCCGCACCGGGCACGGTGATTCAGGACGCTGCCGGCCACGACTGGCACTGCTGGCACAGGCCTGGGGGACAAGGATGACCGCTTCGCGATTTTCAATGACGGAACGAATATCGATGGGCAATGTCGACCTCTCGTGAGGAACCTCCAACACCTGTGTCATTGTATAGGTGCTCAGCACCATAAATGCAATTTATTTATAAACCAGACAAAAGCACTTGAGCTCATAGCCACCAACTCTTACAGAACGATAATCCACCAGTTATTCAAAAAAAATATGTTTTTTGCTTGAATATTTTCAGAGCTTCAGTATTAGTAGTTCACACAGGCTGTTCTGTACATATCAAATCACGACAAAACCCGAGGAGGCAATCATGGCAACACTTCTGGAAATGGCCGTCGAAATCGTCGCCGCGCATGCATCGACGACCAACATGAGTAAAGAGGAATTGATCGCAGAGATCTCCAGCGTGTACCAGGCGCTTGCGGCACTGGACAAAGGCGAAGCTGTTGCTGTTGAAGCCGCCGCTGCGGAGAGCGCCCCGACCATTTCCAAAAAGAAAGCCTTTGGCAAGGACAAGGTTGTCTGCATGATCTGCGGCAAGGGGATGAAAACCCTGACCCGCCATCTCAAAACCGCCCATGACCTGAAGCCGGGTCAGTATCGCAAGCAGTTCGGCATCCCCAGTTCGCAGTCGCTGGCTGCCAAAAGCTACTCGGAAAGCCGCCGCCAGATGGCCATCGATCGCGGCCTCCCCGAAAAGCTCGCCAAGGCTCGCGCAGCCCGCGGCAAAGGGAAGGCGGCCGCGCCTGCCAAGGGCAAAAAGAAGTAATCGATTCTTTGCCGCAAATCAGCGAGGCACTCCCCAATGAGTGCCTCGCTGACTTTTATCCCGCCATTTTTTTGCTTTGCCGCAAACCGACAATCCATTACTATCGGCAGGGTTTGTTATCACCTCTTCTGGAATTGTCCCGATGAAGCGCCTGCTGCTAGCCGATGACCGTGCCGATCTGCAGACCCAGCTTGGGCCGATTCTCAAGCATTGGGGCTACGAGGTTGCCATCGCCAGCAGCGCCGAGCAGGCGAGCGCGTTTCTGCGAGAAGGCAGCCCTGCGCTGGTCCTGATCGGCGCCCAATTCCTGGGCGATCCACGCCTGCAATGGCCGGTACCGGTTCCTCCCTGCATCGCGCTGCAACATCCGGATGCGGCGGAGGCGTCTCCTCCCGCCATCTCATCGCTGACCATCCCGGTCGACATCTTCGAACTGTACCGGCAGATCCAGGTCCAGATCGAAGAGCCCCCTCGCAAGAATCTGCGCCTGCGCCTGCGGCTGCCGGGGATGTACAGCCAGGGGCGAGCGGGATATGTGGTCGCCGAATTACTCAGCCTGAGCACGGGGGGGTTACTGTTTCGCTCGCCGCTGCGGGTCAAGGTGGGGACACGGGTGAACGCCATCTTCCCGCTGCTGGGTCACGGCAAAGAGGTGGAGGTGACGGGAACCGTGCTTTACCTGGTGGAGCCGGGGCCGCACAATCACTACACACAGGGGTTCGGCCTGAGCTTTTCCGACCTGACCGCGGAGCAGGAACACAACCTGCGTGTCTACCTTGAAGAGAACTTCTACGAACAACTGGCCGCCGGGACCTCCGGAGCCAAGCCCCTCCCTTAGCCAAACCAATCAGGAGCGGTAATCCGCATTGATCCTGACGTATTCGTAGTTCAAATCCGACGTGTAGTAGAAAGCCCGCCCTTCCCCCAGCCCGAGATCGACGGTCACCGTGAACTCGGACTGTTTCAGGACTGCCGTGGCCTTTGCCTCCTGCCCGGCGCCGAGGCCGAGACCGCCGTCGACCATCGGCACGTCATCGAACAGGATGCGGACCTTGTCCTGATCGACCGCCACTCCGGCGTAGCCGGCCGCCGCGATGATCCGCCCCCAGTTGGCATCCGCACCGAAAAACGCCGTCTTGACCAGGGCCGATGTCGCCACGCTGCGCGCCACCGCCAGAGCGTCCGCGTCGTTTCGTGCGCCGCACACCTCGATACGCACCAGCTTCGTGGCTCCCTCGCCGTCACGCACGATCATCTTGGCCAGGTCGAGCAGCACCTCTTCAAGGGCCGCGGCAAATCCCGTAGCCAAGGCACTCTGCGAAGCGATCTCCAAATTACCTGCCGCGCCGCTGGCCAGCAGCAGCACGGTATCGTTGGTCGAGGTATCGCGATCGACGGTGATCCGGTTGAAGGAGCGATCGACCGCCCGGCGTAGCAGCTCGTTAAGGCAGTCACCGGCAATCACGGCATCGGTCATGACGAAGGCCAGCATGGTCGCCATGTTCGGATGGATCATCCCCGCCCCCTTGGCCACCCCGAGGATGCGCACCGGCTGGCCATCGACAGCAACCTGCCTGGCGCTGATTTTCGGGAAGGCGTCGGTGGTGCGGATTGCCTCGGCGACAGCCTCCACCTGGTCGTTGGCCAACATCCCGGCCAGTTTCGGTACCTGCTCCTCGAAACGCGCCATCGGCAGCGGAACGCCGATCACCCCGGTGGACGACACCGTCACCAACTCTTCGGCGATGCTGAGCGCACCGGCCACCAGGGCCGCACAGCGCCGCGCATCGGTCATCCCCTGCGCCCCGGTGCAGGCGTTGGCATTGCCGCTGTTGACCAGCACCGCCTGAGACAGGCCGGAAGCGACCCGCTCGCGGGTCAGCGCTACCGGCGCTGCCACCACCTGGTTCGTGGTGAAGGTCGCGGCACAGCGCGCCGGCTTATCCGCCACGATCAGCGCCAGGTCGGGCTTGCCGGACTTCTTGATCCCGGCCGCCATGGCGGCATAACGAAACCCAAGGGGGAAGTCTTCTTGGTTGAAAGAACCCATATTTTCCTCCCGAAACAGCATGAATACCGACTCGCCGGCGTCAAAAAACGTCGCGAGAAAGGCCGAGTGCAAGGCGCACGGAGCGCAGGACTATTGCCCGCAGCACTTCTTGTACTTCTTGCCGCTCCCGCACGGACAGGCATCGTTGCGCCCGACCGCGGTGGCGTCGCGCCGGGCCGGGATCGGCGTCTCCTGAGTCGGGCCGCCCATGGTGATGGCGTTGCGCTCGCGACGCTGCTCCTCCTCCATGCGGCTGACTTCCTCGTCGCGCACCAGCTGCACGCGGTACAGCTTGTTCACCACCTCCTGGCGAATCCGCCCCATCATCTCCATGAACAGGGCAAACGCCTCGCGTTTGTACTCCTCTTTCGGGTTGCGCTGCCCGTAGGCGCGCATGCCGATCCCTTCCTTGAGATGGTCGATCGACAGAAGGTGATCCTTCCACTGGGTATCGATGGTTTGCAGCAGCAGCACCTTCATCAGGTGTTCCATCACCGCTTCGCCGAACTCCTCGGTGCGCGCGGCCAGCACCTGCTGCACCTGGTCGCGCAGCGACTCGGTCAGCGCCGCCTGGGTCAGGCCGGGGGTGTCCGCCGCCGGCAACTCGGCCGCGAAGTTGAACTGGCGGCCGAAATCCATGAACAGACCTTCCCAGTTCCATTCGTGTGCCGGGGTCTTCTCCGGGCAGAAGGTGGCGACGATGTCCTCCACCGTTTCATCAAGGATCGATTCGATGGTGCCGCGGATGTTTTCTCCGGCCAGCACTTCCTTGCGCTGGGTGTAGATCACCTCGCGCTGCTTGTTCATGACGTCGTCGTAGTCGATCAGGTGCTTGCGGATCTCGAAGTTGTGCGCCTCGACCTTTTTCTGCGCATTCTCGATCGCCTTGGAAATCATGCCGTGCTCGATCGGTTCCCCTTCGGGCATCTTCAGCTTGTCCATGATGAAGGCCACCCGGTCGGAACCGAAGATGCGCAGCAGATCGTCGTCCAGCCCCAGATAGAAACGGCTTTCGCCGGGATCCCCCTGGCGGCCGGAGCGGCCGCGCAACTGGTTGTCGATACGCCGCGACTCATGCCGCTCGGTGCCGAGAATGTACAGGCCGCCACTCTCCAGCACCTGCTGCTTCTCCTTCGCGCAAAGCTCGCGGTATTTGGCCAGCGCCTGGGCAAAGGCAGAGGCGTAGTCCTCGGCACCGGCGGCTTCGCGCCGGGCCAGCATCTCCGGGTTGCCGCCGAGGACGATGTCGGTGCCGCGGCCGGCCATGTTGGTGGCGATGGTCACCGCCCCCTTGCGCCCGGCCTGGGCGACGATCTCCGCCTCACGCTCATGCTGCTTGGCGTTGAGGACGTTGTGCGGAACACCACGCTTTTTCAGCAGTTCCGAGAGGACTTCCGACTTTTCGATGGAGATGGTGCCGACCAGCACCGGCTGACCGGCCTCATGGCGGGCGACGATGTCGTCAATGGCCGCCTTGAACTTCTCCTTCTCGGTCTTGTAGATGACATCGGAGCGATCGAAGCGGACCATCGGCCGGTTGGTCGGCATGACCACCACGTCGAGCTTGTAGATCTCATTGAACTCGGTCGCCTCGGTGTCGGCGGTGCCGGTCATCCCCGCGAGTTTCTTGTACATGCGGAAATAGTTCTGGAAGGTGATGGTCGCCAGCGTCTGGTTCTCGCGCTCGACCTTGAGCCCCTCCTTGGCCTCGATGGCCTGGTGCAGGCCGTCGCTCCAGCGCCGTCCCGGCATCAGGCGGCCGGTAAACTCGTCGACGATAATGACCTCGCCGTCCTTGACCACGTAGTCGACGTCGCGGCGGAACAGGGCATGGGCCTTGAGCGCCTGGTTGACATGGTGCAGCATCGTCATGTTGCGCGGGTCATAGAGGTTGTCGACCCTGAGCAGTTTCTCGACCTTGGCGACCCCCTCCTCGGTGAGCGTGGCCGCCTTCGACTTTTCGTCCACCGTGTAGTCGCCGGTGAAGGTGCGGATGACCCGGCCGATGCCGCCGTCGCGCTCTTCCTTGACCTCCCCCTTCTTGAGCATCGGGATGACCCGGTCGGCCGCGTAATACAGGTCGCTGGTGGCGCTGCTCGGGCCGGAGATGATCAGCGGCGTACGCGCCTCGTCGATGAGGATCGAGTCGACCTCGTCGACGATGGCATAGTTGAGATCACGCTGGACGTAATCCTCGAGGGCGAACTTCATGTTGTCGCGCAGGTAGTCGAAACCGAATTCGTTGTTGGTGCCGTAGGTAATGTCGGCCCCGTAGGCGGCCTGGCGCTGGGCGTCGGTCAAGCCGTGGACGATGCAGCCGACCTCCATGCCGAGGAAACGGTAGATCTGCCCCATACACTCCGAGTCGCGGCGGGCCAGGTAGTCGTTCACGGTGATGACGTGGACCCCCTTGCCGGCCAGGGCGTTGAGGTAGACCGGCAGCGGCGCCACCAGGGTCTTCCCCTCGCCGGTTTTCATCTCGGCGATCTTCCCCTCGTGCAGCACCATGCCGCCGAGCAGCTGCACGTCGAAATGACGCATCCCCAATACCCGCCGCCCGGCCTCGCGGGTGACGGCGAAGGCTTCGGGAAGGATGCCTTCCAAAGTGGCGCCGGCGGCCAGACGTTCACGGAATTCCGCGGTCTTGCCGGTCAGCTGGGGATCGGTCAGCGCCTGCATCTGGGGTTCGAGAGCGTTGATTTTATCGACCAGCGGCTGCAGCCGCTTCAGTTCCCGTTCGTTCTTGCTGCCGACCAGCTTTTTGAGGATCGCACCGATCATGATCAGGCTCCGTTTCCGGTGGGATTGACTGGCATATGGCCAGACCGGTAAGCAGGGGATGTTAGCACACCCCCCCCTAAGGCTCAAGGTTGCTTTGCATATGCCGCTGCCGACGCACCTGTGTTAGGATGTCGCCGCTCAGAAGTCAAAGGAGGAACAACAATGGAAGACCAACACACCAAGGGGGGGCAGCATATCGAGCAACTCTTGCAGCAGCTTCCCCCCGACTCCCCGCGCTACCGCGTCCTGGTCTCGGCCAAGCGCTTCAAATCGTCATGGGTCGAGCTCGGCGAATCGTTGACCCGGGTCGCCAATTCCGGGCAGTTCCAGGAATGGGGCTACACCTCGTTCGAGGACTACTGTACGAAAGAAATCCGCATTCGCCGGCAGACCGCCGACAAACTGCTGCTTGCCTTCCGTTTCCTCGAGCGCGAGGAACCGGGAATCCTGCAGCGCCAGGAGGAACGGCCGCTCCCCGACTTCCGCTCCGTCGACCTGCTGCGCCAGGCCCGCGAGGAGCAGGCGTTTTCCCCCGAGCATTACAACGGTCTGCGCCAGGCCGTGATCGAAGAGGAACGCAGCCATCCGACCGTGGCCAGGCAGTTTCGCGAACTGAGCATGGAATACCAGCCGGACCGGCGTGGCGAACGACGCTGCCAGGGGGCGCTCAGCGCCGCCCGCCGCCTGAGCAACGCCCTGGCGGAGTTGGACGCCGTGCCGCCCGACCTGGAGCGGGCCGTGCAGGAGTTGCTCGGCTACCTGGAGGGGCGCCTGGAAGAGGAGAAAGTGGGGCGCTAAAGCGTGATGGGCAGCGCGCGCAGGATGAAAGCCAGGGCCAGAGGGCCGAGGATGCAGATTGTCAGGTAGAGAGCCAGGACCCGCGGCTTGAACATGGTGATAAAGATGCCCATGACCGGCAGCGCCGTCACCGGCGCGCCAATCAGCATGATGACCCCCGCAGCCTTGGACAAGGGGATCAACTGCCCGGGTTCCGGCAGATAGAAGCCGTAAAGCATCGAAGCCGCCGTCACCTGCGGCATGTGCAGAAAGACCGTAGAGAGCGACAAGGTCAGGATCGAGGCGACGCTGTCCCCTTCGAGCAGGGCGCTAACCCACTCCGTCGGGATGAACATCAACGCCACGACTTCGATCACCAGGCCGATCAGGGCAAATTTGCCGATCTTCAGAGATCCTTCCCAAAATCTGGCCAGAAACACCAAGGCCTTGTTGTGCGTGCACCGGTCGACCTTATGAGAGAGCTGCTGCCCGCACTCGCAGCGCAGCGACTCGACCGGGTAGTCGGGATCGTGGAAATCTCCGGGCGGAAGCTGCTTGCGAAAAATGACGTCTTCAGTAAACCCGTGAGGGCGCAGCAAGTGGGTGACATATCCGGCAAACAGTCCCAGCAGACCGGCACAGACCAGGATGGTCGTGGCCCAGGACACCCCCAACATGCCGGAAATTATGGTGAAGCCGGTGGGGCTCATAATCGGGGAGGTCACCAGCAGGGCCATGGCCGGCGCCAGCGGCAAACCGGCGACCAGCAGGGAGATGACCAACGGCAGGGTGGCGCAGGCGCAAAGAGGGCTGAACAGCCCCAGCACAGTCGCCGCCGGAATCGCCAAAATTCCGTAGTGGGTCAAGGACTTGCGAATTTTGACATGCCACTTGAAGGTCCGGATAATCGCCTCACACAAAACCCCGAAGGCGAGATAGGGGAGGATATAAAGGAATTCCTCGCCGAGGGCTTGAGCCAGTTCGAGCATCGTTTGCGAGAGATGATCCATGAGTAACGGTCCTGTTCGTCAGGATTTTGTCGCCGCCGAAGACTCCGGGCAGCTTTCTGCCGGAGGCATCCCGATTTTGCTCCGGCAATTGCGGCATGCAGGCCACCGCAGGGCCTGCACCGCCACGAGTTTAGCAAGAGCCGTTCCCAATTGGCACCGGCCTCTCATCCGCACTCAAAAATATATTTCCCCGAACCCGCCGATTTTGTGGTAATTACATGCGGCTTTCTGCAAGGCATTTTCCGCTACGAGTGTTATAATCAGCAGGGAAAGGGGATTCCCTATGAGCAGAGACTTCAAAAACAAAGTCCGCGAACAGTTTGGTCGTGCCGCCGAAGGCTATATCCGCGACAAGGGGTTCGCCACCGGCGACGACCTCGAAGCGATGGTTCGTCTGCTCAAGCCTTCGTCCGACGACAACATGCTCGATGTCGCCTGCGGCGGCGGGCATACCGCCCTGCGCTTCTCCTCGCTGGTACGCAGCGTGGTCGCCTCCGACCTGACCATGGTCATGCTCAAGCGCGCCCAGGAGTTCGTCAGCGAAGAGGGCGGAGTCGACAACGTCACCTTCCGCGAAGCCGATGCCGAAGACCTCCCCTTCCCGGCCGGCGCCTTTACCCTGTTGACCTGCCGCATCGCCCCGCACCACTTCCCGGACGTACCACGCGCCCTGAGCGAGTTTCACCGGGTCTTAAGGCGCGGCGGACGGATGGCCATCGTCGATACGCTCCTCCCCGATGACCCGGAGATCGCCGAGTGGTACCAGACGATGGAGAAGATGCGCGATCCGACCCACATTCGCGCCTACACCTCGAACGAATGGCTGGAGATGATCGGCAATGCCGGCTTCATCCTCCATGAAACCGCAATCTTCCCGAAAACCCACGATTTCCCGACCTGGGCCAAGCGTGCCGGCCTCAATCGCGACGGGGTCATGAAACTCAACAAGTTTTTTGTCGATGCTCCGGACAAGGTCCAGGAGTATTTCCAGATCGAGACCTTCGCCGGCGAGGTCGAGGCCTACACCGACCGCAAACTGCTGATCTTCGCGAGCAGGCCGGCGAAGAAATAATTCATGTAGGGGCGGGTTTGAAACCCGCCCCTACGCGACCGCATAGAGACCTGGGACACCATAGGATGGTGTCCCAGGTTTTTCTTAGGGGCGCAATTCATTGCGCCCCGGGCGTGATAAACCACGCCCCTACGTATGACGTCCGCAACAAAAAAGGCGCCCGGATGGGCGCCTTTTTTGTTGCAACGGATGTCTGCTTAAGCGATCTGACGCCCGCCTTCGGCAGCCCACTTCTCGAGCATTGCCGTGGTAACGGACTTCGGGCGCTCGAGGGCGTAGCCGAGACCGCGGTCCCAGGTGATGTTGGCCATGCAGCCCAGGGCGCGGCCGACGCCGAACAGGACGGTGTAGAAGTCATACTCGGTCAGGCCATAGTACATCTGGATGACGCCGGACTGCGCGTCGACGTTCGGCCAGGGGTTCTTGGTCTTGCCATGCTCGGTGAGAACGCCCGGAGCCACTTCGAAGATCTTGGCGATGACCTTGAAGAGCGGGTACTCGTTCAGCCCCGGGGTGTTGAGGCAGAACTCGCGCTGCGAGGTGTAACGCGGGTCGGTCTTGCGCAGCACGGCGTGGCCGTAGCCCGGGATGACCTGACCGGAGTTGAGGGTATCCCAAAGGGCCTTGGTGATCAGCTCTGCGGTGGGCTCCACGTCCTTGCAGTACTTCTCCTGGAACTTGAGGGTCCAGTCGAGAACTTCCTGGTTGGCCAGGCCGTGCAGCGGGCCGGCGAGACCGTTGAGGCCAGCCGAGTAGGCATAGTACGGGTCGGACAGGGCCGAGTGCACCAGGTGGGTGGTGTGGGCCGAGACGTTGCCGGATTCATGGTCGGAGTGGAGGATGAAGTACATGCGAGCAACATCCTTGTACTCCTCGCTCTGGCCGATCATGTGGGCGAAGTTGGCACCCATGTCCAGTTTCGGATCGATGCCGATTTGCTTGTCGCCGCGATACTTGAGGTTGTAGATGAAGGCGGCAATGACCGGGATGCGGGCGACGATGTCATAGGCATCTTCGTAGACGTATTCCCAGGCGATGTTCTTGTTAAACTTGCCGGAGTTGTAGAACCCGCAGAACTTGGAATCTTTCTGCAGGGACAGCAGGGCAACGGAGAGCATGACCATCGGATGGCTGTCCCGCGGCAGGGCGCGGAGGGCGTCCCACACGTAGGACGGCACAACCTGGCGGACCTTGAACTCGGCCAGCACTTCGTCGACCTGGGCCTGGGTCGGCACATCACCGGTGAGGAGCATGTACCAGAACGACTCGACGGTCGGGTACTTGGAGCCGGGAGCCTTCGGCAGGGCTTCGAAGGTCTCGGGAATGGTCTTGCCGCGGAAACGGATCCCTTCCTGGGGATCGAGGTAGGAGATGTCCGTCACCATGCAACGGACGTCACGGGCACCACCAATGGCCTGGTCGATGGTGACCTGATCGATGACAACCTTGCCGAATTCCTTGACCAGCTTCTGGGTACGGGGGCGGAACTCCTCAATCTTCTGTCTCAGGGTGTCCTTCAGTGCCATGTGTCTCTCCTTTACTGTGAATGAAATAAATGAGGGGACGGATGTCCCACCCGGCGATGCTACCGAAATCCATAGAAAAGTCAGCGACAAAGCCCCGCCTGGCCAAGAGCGGCGCGAAACTGCGACATCGTGTCGGCAGGAAAAAACCGGTCCGGAGAGGTGCTCCCGAAACGCCTGACAAACGGGAGAGGGCAACCAAGGTCCATATTTTTCCAAATCGCGTTTTATCAGTAAATTTTAAGGCTGTCAAGGCGAATTTGCGTATACTGTATACAGTTTTTGCGGGCTCTTTTCGCCGCTTGTTTTCTATTGGTTTTTTCAGTCGTTCACGATAGAATGAATAAAAAATAAGCAGTTTTTTCTGTTTTTTCATGAGAATAGGCTCTCTAGACATAGTCAACCCGGTGATCCTGGCGCCGATGGCAGGGATCACCGATCTCCCCTACCGCCTGATCATGAAACGGTTCGGAGCGGCGCTGGTCTTCACCGAGATGATCAGCGCCAACGGCCTCTTCTTCAACGGGACGGGAACCATCGAGCTGCTACGTTCGTCGCCGGAGGAGCGCCCGCTGGGAGTGCAGCTGTTCGGCGACGACGCCGGGCACCTGGCCGCCGCCGCCCGCCAGGTCGAGCCGCTGGCCGACCTGATCGACCTCAACTGCGGCTGTCCGGTGCGCAAGGTGGTCGGCAGCGGCGCCGGCAGCGCCCTGCTGCGCGATCCGGCGAAGGTTGCCGGGATTGTCGCCGCGGTACGCCGCGTCACCAGCCTCCCCCTGACCATCAAGATTCGCAGCGGCTGGGACAACGACCAGCGCAACTATCTGGAGATTGCCCGCCTGGCGGAAATGGAAGGAGTTGACGCCATTACCCTGCACCCGCGCACCAAATCGCAGATGTTCGGCGGCCGTGCCAACTGGCAGGAGATCGCCGCTCTCAAGGCGCAGGCCAAAATCCCGGTGATTGCCAGCGGCGATATCTTTACCGCGGATGACGCATTGGCCGTCATGGCGCAAACCGGCTGCGATGCCGTGATGATCGCCCGCGGCGGTTACGGCAATCCCTGGCTGGTGCGCGACATCCTCGCCCGGCTTGAAGGAAGGACGCTGCCGGCGCCAACGGCAGCTGAGCGCCTGGCCATGGCCGGCGAGCACTTCGCCCTGTTCCTGGACACGTACGGGCCGGGCCGCACCCTCGGACACATGCGCAAGCACCTGTGCTGGTACACTCACGGGCTCGATCACGCCGCCGACTTCCGCCAGCGCATCAACCAGGCCCGCAGCGTCGGCGAACTTCAGGATCTGCTCCATGACTTCACCGCTCATACCGCCTGACAAGACTCCGATCAGCGCCACGGCCGGCGACCCGGCCCTCACCGCCCTGGTCCTCGACAACATCGACCGGGCAGTCATTGCCCTTACGGCCGCCGGCCGGGTGGCCCTCTTCAACCCCGCGGCCGAGGATTACTTCGATCTGGCGTCCCGCCATGCCCTTGGCCTGCACTATGAGGCCTTGTTTGCCGGGCAATCGGCACTGCTCTACCTGGTGAAAGCCGCCCTGCACGACGGCCGATCGATTACCGATGCCGAGAGCATCTCCCTGCCGCGTGCCAAATCCGCCCCGCTGCCGGTCAGCGTCTATGCTGCGCCGATCTTCTCCCGCCAGGGGCAGCAGGACGGGGCCGTGCTCATCATCCGCGACCTCTCCCGGGTACGCGAACTGGAAGAGACCTTGCGGCGCGCCGACCGCCAGGCGATGCTCGCCACCCTGGCCGCCGGCCTGGCCCACGAAATCAAAAACCCACTGGGCGGCATCAAGGGCGCCGCGCAACTGCTGGCCTTGGAACTCCCCGCCGACAGCCCCCTGCGTGAATACACCCGGGTGATGATCAAGGAAACCGAGCGGGTCAACGGTATCATCGAGGAGCTGATGAACCTGGGCAAGCCACGCCCGGCGGTCATGGGCGACGTCGATGTGGCGCGCATCATCGGTGATATCATTCTGCTGCAGAAGGAGGCGGGCGGAGAACAATCGATCGAATTCTCCTTAAGCCTCGACCCGAGCATTCCGCCGGTGCAGGGGGATGAGCAACTGCTGACCCGCCTGTTCCTGAACCTGATCAAGAACGCCCGCGAGGCAATTGACGGCCCCGGCCGGATCGAAGTCGAAACCAAGATCTCCGCCGACTATCACCTCATGGCCCCGGGCAGCCGGCCGTCGCCTCTGGTGGTGGTCAAGGTCCGCGATAACGGCTGCGGCATTCCGGCCGACGAGTTGGAGCGGATCTTCACCCCTTACTACACGACCAAGATCAAGGGGAGCGGATTGGGGCTGGCGATCTGCCAGAAGATCGTGGAGGACCATCGTGGCTTCCTCAAGATCAGCAGCACCCCGGGGCAGGGGACGGAAGTCAAGGTCTGGCTGCCGATGAGGTAAAGGCAGGTTGAGGTTGAGGTTGAGGTTGAGGTTGCTGAGTCGATAAGTGGAAAGGAAAATTTTATGGCTATTAAACGCATTCTGGTTGCCGACGATGAGGAGAGCATCCGCTGGGTCCTTTCCAAGGCGCTGACCAAACAGGGATACCAGGTCGACTTGGCCACCAACGGCCAGGAGGCTCTGGAGATGAGCCACCAGCGCAGCTACGATCTGGCCGTGCTCGACATCAAGATGCCGGGGATCTCCGGCCTCGACCTGCTCAGCCGCTTCCAGGAGGAGTACCGGGAAACGCTGGTGGTCATCATGACCGCCGAGTCTTCGATGAAGAACGCCGTCGAGGCAATGAAGCGCGGCGCCTACGACTACATCACCAAGCCATTTGACCTCGACACCCTCGACGCCATCATCGTCAAGGCCCAAAAGGCGTCCGAAGTCACCGACGAGGTCGCACGCCTCAAGGGTGAGCTGAAGGAGCACTACCAGCTCGACCGGGCCATCATCGGTCAGAGCCCGCCGATGCAGGCCCTTTACAAAGTGCTCGGCAAGGTGTCCCCCTCCGACATCACCGTGCTGATCGTCGGCGAAAGCGGCACCGGCAAGGAGCTGGTGGCGCGCGCCATTCACTTCAATAGCCCGCGCCTGGGTAAACCGTTTGTCGCCTTGAACTGCGCGGCAATTCCGCGGGAATTGCTGGAAAGCGAGCTGTTCGGTCACGAAAAGGGGGCCTTTACCGGCGCCGCCGAGCGCAAGACCGGGCGCTTCGAACAGGCCAACGGCGGTACGCTGTTCCTCGACGAGATCGGCGACATGCCGCTGGAGTTGCAGGCCAAACTGCTGCGCGTCCTGCAGGAGCGGGAGATCACCCGCACCGGCGGCACCCAGACGATCAAGGTCGATGTGCGCATCATCGCCGCCACCAACCAGAACCTGAAGAAAAAAGTCCAGGACCGCGAGTTCCGCGAGGACCTCTTCTACCGGCTCAACGTTGTCCCCGTGGAGTTGCCGCCCCTGCGCCAGCGCCGCGAGGACCTGCCAGCCCTGGTCGAATACTTCCTCGGCCGGGCACATGAGGAATACCACACCAACGCACGCGGCCTGACCAGCGAAGCGATGCAGCTGCTGCAGAATCATGACTGGCCGGGCAACGTGCGCGAACTCGAGCATGCCCTGCAGCGCGCCGCCCTGCTCTCCCCCGATGCGCTGCTCGGCCCCGACGACTTCCCCGAGGTGCGCAACCAGCGACCCGCCGGGCAGAACGAGGCGTCCCTGGAGAGCCTCATCGCGACCAAGCTGCAGAGTTCACTGGGGCAGATGGATATCCAGGACATGGACAACCTGTATGAAATGGTCCTGCACCAGATGGAGCGGCCACTGATCAACATCGTCCTCGACAAGACCCGCGGCAACCAGGTCAAGGCCGCGGAGATCCTCGGCATCAACCGCAACACCCTGCGCAAGAAGGTCCAGATCCTCGCCATCAACGCGCGGCGGGGGTAAAGATCTGGGGGGGTGATCGGAACCGGTTGAATGACGCTTTCAGTGCCGTTGAACGGTTGAATTTCGGAAGGGGTTTCTACAACTCAACGATTCAATAGTCCAACAGACAAAAAGCGGCGGGGAGTCATCTCCCCGCCGCTTCGTCGTCTCAGGCCGCCTTCCCGCCGTCAGTGCAGCATCCTGTACTGGAGGATGTAGGCGGCGATGCCGCCGAAGTAGCCGATCAGGGCCAGCGGGGCGATGCGCCGCGCGTACCAGAAAAAGTGGATTTTCTCCAGCCCCATCGCCGCCACCCCGGCCGCTGAACCGATGATCAGGATCGAGCCGCCGGTTCCGGCAGCATAAGCCATGAATTCCCACAGGAAGCTGTCGGTCGGGTACTGCGCCAGGCTGTACATCCCCATCGATGCCGCCACCAGCGGCACGTTATCGACGATGGCGCTGGACAGGCCGATGAGGGTGACGATCACGTCCTGGCGGCCGACGGCCTGGTCGAGCCACTTGGCCAGGCTCGACAGGATGTGGGTGTGCTCCAGCGTCGCCACCGCCAGCAGGATGCCGATGAAGAAGGTGATGGAGGCCATGTCGATGCGGCGCAGGGCATGGACCAGCGTCAGGTGGTCTTTCTCCTCGTCCTCCTTGGCGCGGTGGAGCAGCTCGCCGACCAGCCACAGGATCCCCAGCCCGAAGAGAATCCCCATGAAGGGCGGCAGGTGGGTGACCGTCTTGAAGATCGGCACGCAGACGAGGATGCCGAGCCCCAGGAAGAACATGATGTTCTGCTCGAAGGCGGTGGTCGCCGGATGATCGGCGGTTTCGACCTTCACCGGGCTGACCACTTCGCGCCCCTTGAGGCAGTAGCTGGTCACCGCCAGGGGGACGAGCATATTGATCATCGAGGCGACAAACACCCCCTTCATGATGGCCAGGGTGGTGATCTGCCCGCCGATCCAGAGCATGGTGGTGGTCACGTCACCGATCGGCGTCCAGGCGCCGCCGGCATTGGCGGCGATGACGATGATCCCGGCGAAAAACAGGCGGTCGTCGTGGTTGTCGAGGAGCTTTTTCATCAACGAAACCATGACGATGGTGGTGGTCAGGTTGTCGAGTACCGAACTGAGGAAGAAGGTGACGAAACCGACCAGCCACAGCAGCGACACCAGGCTGGTAGTGCGGATGCGCGAGGTGATGACCTCGAAGCCGTTGTGGGCGTCGACCACCTCGACGATGGTCATCGCCCCCATCAGGAAGAAGACGATCTG
>CAZRTZ010000039.1:0-26691 GCA_964603155.1 uncultured Geobacteraceae bacterium
CGCCGCGGGCATCGGCAATACCGGGAAGGGAGAGCACGAAGAGGAAGATGACCGCGATACACAGCAAGACCGGAGGAAATCTGAGCGTCATTTGGCACCTTCCTTCTTCGTCGCTGACGGCCGAAGGTTGCTTTGCGGGATAATCAACGGCACCTTCTCAGCGCCAGCCGGGGGGGTAAAAGCAAAGCGTTCCGCGCCGGCGGCCGTCAGGCTCCAGTCGGCAAGAAGCGCCCGGAACTGCGGCTCACCGTCGGCGTTCTTGTAGGTGATGATGATCCGGCGCGGCAGCGGCGCTTCACCCTGGGCGACCCAGACCTGCAAATCGACCTCGTCACTGCGCACGGCCAGGTGATCTGTGGGAACATCGAAGAGCCGGTTGGTTTCGACATAGTCGATCGATGTGACCAGCTTCTCCATTTGCTGCGGGAAGGTGGTGGTGAGCATCCGCGCAAGGGGCACGGGAATTTGCAAATCCTTGACCACGTACACCAGGGCGTCATCGACCGTCCCCGCTTTTTCCACGGCGGCATAGACCTTTTCGGCGGGGCGGAAGGCGGTGAGCGTCTTGCCGTCGAAGAACAGTTCCCCCTTGTCGCCGTCGCTGCGCTCGACATCGATATGCAGGCGATCGGGACGCTGCAACTCGATGTGCCGGCGGTCGCCGAACTCGATGAATTCGCCGTCCGCCTGGATGGCGTCGTAGCTGCTCAGCACCGTGACCTTCAGGGCCGGGGCCTTGGCCAGGTAGTTGGCCATGCGCAGCAGGATCTCCATCGCCTTCGGGTCACGCTCCGGCGCAGGTGCCGTGGCTTCGGCCTGCGCTGTCGCTGCCGGTTTAGCCTCCTGCGCCAGAACCGGTACGCCACACAGCAGGGCGCAGACGGCCAGCAGCAGGGCCGCGCACCGCGGGCCTCGTTTCCATGTTCCGTTGGACATTACTTCCTCCTTCTGTTGGTGTGGTGTGCTTCAAATATGGCTGCTTTTACTTGAATGCCGCCTTTTCAAGATCGGCATCCGAATCCTGGTAGCGGTCGGCAATGACTTTGCATTGCTCGGCAAGTTCCAGGAAGGCGTCCACCACGTCCGGATCGAAATGGCTGCCCTTCCCCTCGGTAATGATGGCCACCGATTTTTCATGCGGGATGGGCGGTTTGTAAATCCGCCGGCTGATCAGGGCATCGTAAACATCGGCCACCGCCATGATCCGGGCCGAAATCGGAATGTCGTCACCGGACAGCCCTTCCGGGTAGCCGCTGCCGTCCCATTTCTCCTGGTGCGCGTAGGCGATCTCCTTGGCGTAGTGCAGAAACGGCAGATCCAGGTCGAGCGACTGCTCGGCCGTGACGATCGCATCGCGGCCCAGGGTGGTGTGGCACTTCATGATCTCGAACTCGTCCGCCTCGAGCTTGCCCGGTTTGAGCAGGATCCGGTCCGGAATGCCGACTTTGCCGATATCGTGCAGCGGCGCCGACTTCACCAGCAGGTCGATGGTCCTGTCGTTGTCCAACTCGCCCCTGAAGCGCGGATGGTGCCGCAACTTCTCGGCCAACAGCTTGACGTACAGCTGGGTGCGGCGGATGTGATTGCCGGTTTCGTTGTCGCGGGTCTCGGCCAGGGAGGCCATGGCGTGGATGGTGACATCCTGCACCGCCGCCACCTCGCGGGTCCGCTTGCGCACCTCCTCCTCCAGAAAGACGTTGCGGTCCTTGAGAAAATCACGGGCGGCCTTCAGATCCAGGTGGTTGCGCACGCGGGCCAGCACGATCGGCGGGCTGATCGGCTTGGTGATGTAATCCACCGCCCCCAGCTCCAGGCCATGGGTCTCGTCGGCAACCTCGACCTTGGCGGTGAGGAAGATCACGGGGATGTCCCTGGTCCTTTCGTCGGCCTTCAAGCGGGAGCAGACCTCGTAGCCGTCCATCTCCGGCATCATGATGTCGAGCAGGATCAGGTCGGGCGGGGAATCCGAAGCGGCGATCTTCAAAGCCTTCTCGCCGCTGTTGGCCACCTTGACCCGGTAGGAATCCTTCAAAAGGCCGCTCAGCAGCGACAGGTTGTCCGGAGTGTCGTCAACCGCCAGTACGGTTGGCTTGTGTTCAGCATCAGTGCCCAATGAACTCATACTAAAATCTCCTTCCTGGATTCCGCGCCCCTCAGCACGAGGCTCAAACAGTTGTCGTGGGCGCCATGCGTTGGCAACGGCGTCAACCGGGCCTGGATCTCGAACGCGCTGCCGTCCCTGCGGCGGCCGGACAGTTGCACGTCCTCTCCCTTTGAGGGGGCACGGTCATCAGCAGTGCGCACCTGGAGCCGTCCCTGAAGCATGCGGGGCGACAGTCCGGGCAGCAGCTGTCCGGCATTCGTTCCCGGCAGTTCGCCCCTGGCATAGCCGAACAGTTCTTCGGCATTTGCGTTGGCCACCAGGATCTGTCCGGCGGCGTCAACCACCAGGATGCCATCGGGCGAGGATTCAATGATCCCCCGGTACCAGCTCTCCGTCCCCAGCAGCTCCACATGCTGCGCTTCCATCTCGACGGATTGCTCCTCGAGCCGGGCGGTCTGCCGCTCCATCCTCTCGGCCTGCTCCTGCCGTTCCACCAGCAGCTGCCGGGTATTGATGTTGCGGGCCAGAATCGCCATGTTCATCCCCAGAATCGGCAAAAGACCGTCCAGCAGAGCCGTGTCCGCACCATCCAGCGGTTTGGTCAATGCCAGTTCAATCACGCCGAGCAGGGCGCCGGTGCTCAGGACCGGACGCAGCACGATGCAGGCCGGCGGCGCCTCGCCCAGACCGGAGGCAATTCGCACATAGTCTTCGGGAGGGTGCTCGATGACCACGGCGCTGCGGTCAACGGCACACTGCCCCAGCAGGCCGTCACCAAAGGCAATCTCCCGCTCGGGAGATGCGCCGTCGACCCGGGCATACCCTCCGCAGAGCAGCAGCCGCTCCTCCCCTTCGACAACCCGGTAAAAGCTGGCCTGGCCGATCCGGAGCAGCGGCGCCAGGTGGGAAAAAAGTATCCGCGACAGCTCTTCGAAACTCTCGGCATGCTGCAGGGCAACGGCGATGGCGGAGGTGTTGGACCTGACCTGGCGCTGCGACTCCTCGAGCGCCTCTACCATCCGGTTGAAGGCTGAAGCGACTTCACCAATCTCATCGGCCCGCCCGTCAGGCAAACGGACCGAGTAGTCACCCTCGCCGATCCGGTGCGTGGCCTCGGCAATCCGGCGCAAGGGGAGCACCACCGACCGGTTGCCGCCGACAAACACCAGCACCCCCCCCAGGAGCAAAGCCAGCACCACGATCCCCATGACCGGAACCAGCCAGCCGCTGCCGGTACCGACGGAAGGATCCAACAGGGCGACGGTATACCACTTCAGGGGGGGAATGTAGGCGATCGCCGCCACATACGGCCGGCTCTGGAGGGTCAGGGTGAGCAGTTCGCTGTTGCGTGCCCCCTCCCGAAGATTGTCCATTGCGGATTGAAGCTGTTGGCGCTCGGTTGCGTCCGGCAGCAGGCTCCAGACGGTGGAGGTTGCCATCGCCGAGGAAACGGGGACGTTCAGCGCGATCAGTGACTGGTCGGCATGGCCCTGAATGGCGCCATCCGCCGTGATGAACATCCCGTTGACCCCGGTTTCACCCGTTTTGACGAATTCCTCGATGAATCGGGAAATGTCTATGCCGGTGCCAACCACGCCGATTGGCACGCCGCCATCCTTCATGACGACATTCATCCACAATTTTGTCACGTTGAGCTTTTCATTGTGATCCACATTGAAGTTGTAGGGCTCCTTCTGCTCCAGGGTAGAGAAAAACCATTCGTCGTCCTTGTCGTCCCTGGTGAGGGACTGCGCCGGCTTCAGAGGCGCCGCGGCAGTGCCGGCGAGGCTTTTTTCATCGATGAAGTAGAAGGTGCCGGCAGGCTTTGACGCGACAAACGCGGCATGGGTCGAGAACAGGGTGAGAAAGCTGCGCAGTTCTTCCATGGCAGGTGCAGCAGCATCCGCGGGGTTCTGCACCCATTGCCGCAAGATCCGGCTGTCCGCCATTTTCCGGGCCAGCGCCAGGTCGGCATTGATCCCCCCCAGGGTTTTTTCCTTGTGGTACTGAACGTAGCGTTGGGCGGCGGAACCGGTCAGTTCGCGCTTGATCGTCTCCTGAAGAGTGCCGGCCATGATCATGGCCGCTCCGGCGATCGCCAGTCCGCCGATCAGGAGGGAGAGAGAGGCTTTGGCGCGAAGACCGAGTGGCATACCGCTCCTTTATCAGTTTTCCCGAACCGGAACCCGCTTGCGTCACACCCCGGGTTTCCGGAGCAACACCGGCCGGTCAGGGCCGCCGGGCGAACAGGCGGTGGTACTGATCCACCGGCCTGAACAGGGCATCCCCCAGCGGGCTGAGCGACTCGTACTGCCCCAGGAACAGCAGCCCGCCGGGGCACAATGCCTGGTGAAACGTCCGCACCAGTTGGTCTTGCAGTCGGCTCTTCATATAGATCAGCAGATTGCGGCAGCTGACCAGATCGAGAGCTCCGGGTGGCGCCGACTGCAAAATATCGCGCTGTTCAAACTGTACGCATTTCCGCAACTCTGATGACACCTCGAACTGCTCCCCCCTGCGGATGAAATAGCGGTCACGCAGCGCTGCGTCCATCTCCTGGCAGGAGGCTCCGGGGTAGCTGCCGGTCCGGGCCATCGCCAGCGCCTCGGGATTCAGGTCGGTGGCGGTAATGACGATCGGATGTAACTCACGACAGTTTCCCAGCAGCTCGCTCAGAATGATTGCCAGGGTGTACGGTTCTTCCCCGGAGGCACAACCCGGGACCCAGACACGCACCGGCTCCCCCTTGGCCTTATCCACAATCCGCGCCGCCAGCGCCCGCTCCAGCGACCGGAACGATTCCCGGTCGCGAAAAAAGGCGGACATGGAGACCAGGAACAGGTGCTGCAGAGCTTTCAGCTCATACGGATCGCGGCGGACCAGGGCCTGGTACTCGTCGGCTGTGGTCACCCCGGTCACCGCTTTGCGTTTTTCCAGTCGGCGCAGCAGGGTCTCTTCCTTGTAGCTGGAAAAATCGATCCCGGTGGCCTCCAGCACCTGACCGAGCAGGCGAATCAACTCCTGCCGCTGAGCACCGCTGATCTCACCGCCTTCCTCCATATCAGCCGCAGGAGGCAGCGGCGCAGCAACGGTGACCGGCAGGGCGGCATTGCCAAAACGGGCAGCCAGCCTTTCGCCGATCGCCGCCGCCGGCAGCACCCTGTCGGCCAGGCCGGCTTCGATCACCGCGGCGGGCATCCCCGCATGCTTGGCCTCTGCCGGTTCCTGCACCAGGATCAGGCCGCCGCCGGCCCTGATGGCACGGCCACCGGCAACTCCGTCCGTCCCGGTGCCGGAAAGCACCACACCAATGGCGTTGCTGCCACAGCTGTCGGCAATCGACCGGAACAGGGCATTGACCGACGGGGTGGAGATGTTGCCCTTCCCCGGATCCGACAGCAGCAACTCGCCGGCCCCGACCACGCCATCCCTCCCCGCCGGGATCATGTACACCGTATCGGCCTGCAGCTGCACGGTACTGTCGGCAAGGACCACCGGCAGCGGCGATTCCCGCTGGATCAGCCGGGCGACCAGCTCACTGTGGCCGTCGCCAGCCATGTGCTGGGCAATTACATAGGCCACCCGCCCGGTTGGTCGAAGGTTTGCCAACAAGGGCAACATGGCCTCGAGACCGCCGGCGGAAGCGCCGATGCCGACGACGGCAATCACTCCCCCTTGACCTGCTTCAATTTTGCCAGCGCCTCATCGAAATCAAAGGCGCCGATGGCATCGATCACCGGCTTCAAGGCCCTGGCCTGGGGAGTCCCTTCGATCTTGTCCAGCAGTTCGCTGAGCAAGTCCCCGGCGGCAGCGTCATTATCCTCCAGCAGTGCTGTCAGCCTGTCGAGTGCTGCCTGCAGCTTCTCCGCCGGCAGGCCGGGTGCGGTGACCGGCGGCGCCGCTTCACCGGTGCCGACCTGCTGCAGCCCGGTCATCACCGGCTCCAGTTCTGCCAGGACCCTCGCCAGCAGCACATCAACCTCGGCAGCGGGCCGGCCTTCGTGACAGGCCCGTTCCAGTTCGGCGGCCGCCGCCTGAACCCCGCGGGCGCCGATATTGCCGGCCGTCCCCTTCAGGGTATGGGCGGCCCGCTCGGCAGCATGCAGGTCGTCATCTTCCCTCGCAGCGGCAAAAAGCTTGCGGAAACTGCCCTGGCTGTCACGGAATTTGATCAGCATCCGGGTGTAGAGCTTCTGATTGTTCATGGTCGTTGCCAACCCGGCCTTGGCGTCGATCCCCGGCAGGAGCGGCAAGGTTCCCACCGTTTCCGTTCCTGGTGGAGCCGCCGTTACCGGACTTTCGGCCGCCTTCGACGGCTTGACCCATTTGGCGATAGTGGCATACATCTCCGCCACGTTGAGCGGCTTGGCGATGTGGTCATTCATGCCGGCTTCCAGCACCTTCTCCCGGTCGCCGCTCATGGCATTGGCGGTCATGGCGATGATCGGCATCTTCTTGAACGCTTTTTTCTTCCGCAGTTCGCGCGTCGCCGTGTAGCCGTCCATGACCGGCATCTGGCAGTCCATCAGCACCCCGTCAAAGCCCGGATCTTTGCCGAGAATATCCAGGGCCTCCTGACCATTGTTGGCAATTTCGATGGTGATGCCGGCCTGCTCCAGCAGTTCGCGGGCCAGCTCCTGATTCATGTCGTTGTCTTCCACCAGCAGCAGACGGGCACCGGTCAGCTGCGCCATGACCCCGGCATGGTCGTCGGCCTTTTCATTGGCCCGGGTCTCGATGACGGCCCCCCTCCCCAGCGCCTCGCCGATCGCTTCCAGCAGGGTGGAGGGGTTCACCGGTTTGGTCAGCACCGCCTTAAGCTGGACGCCGCGCTGTTCAGCTGAGCCGAGCGCTTCTTCGCGGCCGTAGGCGGTGACCATAACCACTGACGGAATCTTGTTCAGGTGCCCGTCCTGGAGCCGCTGAACCGTTTCCACCCCGTCCATGACCGGCATCTTCCAATCCATCAGCACCAGGTTGTAGGGGTTCTGTGCCTCTGCCGCGGCGATCATCTGCAGCGCCTGCTGCCCATCCCCGGCCGTATCGACCTCCAGGCCGAAGTTGCCGGCCATGGCCGAGAGGATTTCCCGGGCCGAGGCGTTGTCGTCAACCACCAGCACCCGAACCCCCTGCAGTTCATCGGCACGGAACATCCGGCGGGGCGCCGGATTTTTCTGCAGCCCCAGGCGGACGGTGAAATGGAAGGTCGAGCCCTTGCCGGCCTCGCTCTCCACCCAGATCCGCCCCTGCATCTGTTCCACCAGTTTCTTCGATATGACCAGTCCCAGGCCGGTGCCGCCGTACTTGCGGGTCGTGGAGGCATCGGCCTGGCTGAAGGAGTGGAACATCTTGCCGCTCTGCTCCGGGGTCATGCCGATGCCGGTATCCCGCACCCAGAAGTGCAGTTCGACCCAGTTTTCATCCCCGGCCGACTTCTCGATGCCTATGACGATCTCTCCCCGTTCGGTGAACTTGACGGCATTGTTCCCCAGGTTGATCAGCACCTGCCCCAGCCGCAGCGGGTCCCCCACCAGGGCGGTCGGCACGTCCGGCGCACAGGAGAACAGCAGCTCCAGCCCCTTGTCCTCGGTCTTCATCCCCACCAGGTTGGCCAGGTTGTCCATCACGTCTTCCAGGTGGAAGTCGACCGTCTCCATGGCCATCTTGCCGGCCTCGATCTTGGAGAAGTCGAGGATGTCGTTGATGATCCCCAGCAGGTTCTCACCGGCGCGCTTCACCTTCTCGATGTAGTTGCGCTGCTTCTTGTCCAGCTCGGTCTGCAGCGCCAGATGGGACATGCCGATGATGGCGTTCATCGGCGTGCGGATCTCGTGGCTCATGTTGGCCAGGAAATCGGACTTGGCCCTGGTGGCCTCCTCGGCGAGTTGCTTGGCTCGCAGGATTTCAGCTTCGGCGGCCTTGCGCTCGGTGATGTCTCGCACGCTGGCGATCAAAGCGGGCTTCCCGGAAAGCGTGATCGGTGACAAGGTGACTTCGCAGGGGAACACGGAACCATCAGTGCGCTTATGCAGCCACTCGAATTGCAGAGGTCGATTCGTCTGCAGGGCGATCATCATATGGGACATGGCCGCCTCGGCTGAATTCTGGCCATCCGGCTGCATCGGGGGTGAAAGCTCGATCGGGCCGCATTTCAGCAGATCGGTGATGTTTTCGAAGCCGTAAAGTTCTGCCGCTCTTGGGTTGGCGTGAATGAAACCCCGTTCAGGGACGACCACGAGCAGGCCGTCGTTAGAGTTGTTGAAATAAGCGTTAACTTTTTCTTCCGCTTCCTTGCGCTCGGTAATATCGCGGTAGACGACGACGGTGCCGACGATGGCATCGCCATTGCGGACCACCGTGGTCGTGTACTCCACCGGGATCGAGGTGCCGTCCTTGCGCCAGAGGACCTCGTTGTCCACGGTCACCGCCTGCCCCTCGTGGGCGGTGCGATACATCGCACACTCTTCCCGCGGGAACTCGCGGCCGTCCGGATAGTGGTGGTGAACCAGGGCGTGCATCTTCTGGCCGACGAACTCGTCCTCGCGATAGCCGAGCATGTCCGGGGCGGCCGGATTGGCGAAGGTGATGACGCCGTCGGTGTCGAGGCCGACGATGCCGTCGCCGACCGCGCCCAGGATCAGCCGGCTCCGCTCCTCCGCCGCCGCCAACCGCTCATCAGCTTCCTTGCGGGCGGTGATGTCGCGCACCGAGGCGCAAACGCACTTGCCCCGGCCGCCGACCGCCGGCAGATGCGACAGGCCGACCTCCACCGGGAATTGTGTGCCGTCCTTGCGCTGGCCGCGCAATTCACGATTGGTGATATCGACAGAGCTGCTGCCGATAAAGCCGTCCCGCAGGGCCACGTGCCGGCCGCGAATCTCCTGGGGGACCAAAATTTCGATCGGTTTGCCGACCAGCTCGCCGGGCTGGTAGCCGAAGATCCCTTCGATCTGGGGGTTGGTCAGGGTGATGGTGCCATGTTCGTCCACCACCAGCATGCCATCCGGCGCCGACTCGATAATGCCGCGGAACCAGGCCTCGGTGGCCTTGATCTCGTGCTGCTGGGCCTCCATCTCGACCGCCTGCTCTTCCAGTCTGGCGGCCTGTTTCTCCATGCTCTCGGCCTGCCGGCGGGTCTCTTCCAGCAGCTGCTGCGTCCTGGTGTTGCGCTCGATGATCTCCATGCTCATGGCAAGGATCGGCATCAGGTCATCAAGCAGCGCCTGCTCGTTGGTACCGAAGCTTTCAAAGGTTGCCAGTTCGATGACGGCCAGCAGCTTCCCGCTCAGCAGCACCGGCAACACGGCGATGGAGCTTGGCGCTGCCTCGCCCAGGCTCGAGCCGATCTTGATGTAGTCCGCCGGCGGCTTGGTGATGATGATCGGCGCCCGCTCCATGGCGCACTGACCCACCAGCCCCTGGCCCAAGGCAAAGCGGATGTCCAGGTGCTTTCGCTCCCGATAGGCGTAACTCCCCAGCATGCGCAGATGGCGCTGGTCCTCTTCAACGATGTAAAAAACGGCATGGCCGATCTTGAGCAGGGGAGCCACACTGGAGAGGAAGGTTTGCGACAGGTCGGTAAAGCTGGTGGCGGCCTGCAGTTTGCTTGAAACCGCGGCAATCTGGGTCTTGGTTTTGATGTCCTGTTCCTGCCGGCAGGAAACCAGGCGCAGCGTCTCCAGCGCCCGGCCGATTTCACCCAGTTCATTGCTGCGATCGATGAACGGCGCGGCTTTCGCCAGTTTGCCCTCGGCGATATCGGTGATACTGTCCTGAAGCCGCCGGAGCGGAGCGGTGATGGAGCGGGTGAACCAGAGCGAAGCGACCAGCAGCAGGAGAATGCTCGTAACGCCATAGACCAGGGATTCATAAACCATCTTCTCGTACGTGGCCTGGGCCTTCTGGAACAGCTCCTGTGCCTTCCCCTCGGCATAGTTGAAGATCTGGTCCAGCTTCTGGTTCAGCTTCGGCGCCGGATTTCCCGGATACTGGTCGGCGCTCCGCTCCCATGCCTCTTTCACCTTCCCCTGTTTGGCCAGATCGAAGCTTTTGCCGTGATAGACGATCATCTCCTGATAGAGAGATTCGGCATCCTCGATCAGGCGTTGGTCGCCAAGGAACGATTTCCTGATGATGGCAATGTCGGCAAAAAATTTGTCGTCATGCTGCTTGAGCGCCTGATAGAGAGGCGCCAGCTCAACAGGATCCTGCTCCTGCAGAATCTCCCGATGAACCCGGCGGCGGTAAGTGGCGACGAATTTCAGGTCCCTGGCGGTGTTGGTGGAGGTATGCGGATGGTAGTAGAAGTCCGTGATGGTGGTGACCATCACCTTCAGCTGCGGGATGTTCGAGTAGGCCATCAGCCCGAGAAGCAGCAGGCAGATAAAGGCGAAGCCGAGGATTCGCTGGAGGATGGTGAGGTTCTGCAGACGTTTCTGATATCGCCGGGAGATCATCGGGTTACCTCGACGCGGCACGCCCCTGCAGCCAGTGGGCATGATGCTCACGGATGACGGCGATGGCCTCGTCGGCCGTCGGCACGCAGCGTGGCAGGTCCATATCCTCGGCGTTGGCCAGCGGCGGGTCGAAGGAGAGCATCTCCTTCCGTGCCCATTCGACCAGCCCCGGCCACATCTTCCCGACCATCAGAAACGGCATCTTTTCGAGATGGCCGACCTGCAGCAGCTGCCAGATCATCATCGCCTCCAGCACCGTGCCGATCCCGCCGGGAGCGACGATGAAGGCGTCGGAGGCCAGCACGAAGTGGTGCAGGCGGGTGAAGAAGGTCTCGTGCGTGAACGACTGCTCGACGAAGGGGTTGGCGCTCTGTTCGAACGGCAGAGCGATGCGGATGCCGACCGACTGCCGCGCATCTCCGGGGTCGGCCTCGCAGGCTCCCTCGTTGGCCGCCTGCATCAACCCCGGCCCGCCGCCGGTGAGGATGTCGCAACCCAGTTCGGTCAGGGCCCTGGCGCAACGTTTGGTTTCGGTGTAGGCGATCGTTCCGGGTTTGGCGCGAGCCGAACCGAAGATGGTCACCCGGTAGCGTTCCCTCCTGGTCGGCCGCAGTCTAGTCAGGTTGTTGACGATCTGCCACAGGTCGAAGACCGTGCCGGTCAAAAGCTCTTTGACCGCAGCTTCGTCGCCGAGACTGATCAGTCCGGCGGGATTGCCTTGGCTAACTCCGGTCATAGCCGATGACTATCCTTTCCATGGGATCCAAATCACTCTTGTCCGCCAACAACCATCATCGTCTGGCGGGCGATCTCCAACTCCTCGTCGGTCGGGACCACCAGCACCGTCACCGGGCTGCCGGCACGGCTGACCGTGGTCGCCCCACCGGTGGCCGCAGCATTGCGCGCCTCGTCGAGGACGATGCCGAGATTCTCCAGGCCGTCACAGACCCTGGCCCGTACCGGGGCTGAGTTCTCGCCGATGCCGCCGGTGAAGACCACCGCATCGACGCGGCCGAGGGCGGCCGTGTAGGCGCCGACGTACTTCTTCACCCGGTAACAGAAGATCGCGAAGGCCAGCTGCGCCGCCTGATCGCCAGTCGCCGCGCGATTCTGGATCTCGCGCATGTCGGCCACTCCGCACAGCCCCTTGAGGCCGCTCTGGCCGTTGAGCAGCTTCTCCAGATCCGCCGGAGCCATGCCGGTCTGGCGCAACAGGTAGAAGTGCAGCGCCGGGTCGAGGTCGCCGCAGCGCGTCCCCATCACCAGCCCCTCCAGCGGGGTCAGCCCCATGGAGGTGTCTATGCTCTTGCCACTGGCTACCGCCGCGGCGCTGGCGCCGTTGCCGAGGTGCAGGGTGATCAGGTTGACCGCCTCCGGCGCCTGACCAAGGTGGGCCACCGCCGCGCGGGCCACGTAGGCGTGGGAGGAGCCGTGGAAGCCGTAGCGCCGCACTCGGTGCTGTTCGTAAAGTTCATTGGGGACAGCGTAGCGGAAAGCATGGGGCGGCAGGGTCTGGTGGAAGGCGGTGTCGAAGACCGCCACGTGCGGGGCCTGAGGAAAGCGCCGGCGCGCCTCCTCGATCCCCAACAGGTTGGCCGGATTGTGCAGCGGCGCCAACGGGATCAGGTCGCGGATTGCCGCCACCACCGTATCGTCGATCAGCGTCGGCAAGGCGAACCGGTCGCCGCCGTGCACCACCCGATGGCCGATGGCGGCCACCTCGGCGGGGTCGGCAATGATGCGCTCACGCACGTTGACCTCGAGAATGAAGTCAAAGCCCTCGCGGTGGTCGGCCACGGCGCGGGCGTACACCTCCTCGCGGACGCTGCCGTCGTTCATGACCCGGCGCTGCTTGAGGCGGCTTTCGGCTGTGCCGATCTTCTCCAGCACCCCTTCGGCCAGCGACTCCAGGCCGTCGGCCGCAAAAACCTCAAGTTTGATCGACGAACTGCCGGAATTGATGACAATGCACTTCGACACGACTCCTCCCTCTGGATGGCGCGCTCACTCGCCGCGAAAGACCGGCTTGCGCTTCTCCTTGAACGACCTGATACCCTCAGCGTAGTCGTGACTGTCGTAAACCTTGCGCCGCAGCCCGCTGATCCTCTCGAACAGCGTTGGCGGCATCGAGGAGCTGGTCTCGGCCAGGTGATGAAACTGCTCCTTGATCACTTCCACGGCCAGCGGCGAGTTCTGGCAGATCTGCCCGGCAATTTCCATGACCTTGTCGTCCAGTTCCTCGATATCGACCAGGTGATTGAGGATCCCCCAGGCCGCGGCGGTTTCGGCATCGACCGGGCGGGCGGTGAAGAACATCTCCTTGGCCCGGTTCAGGCCGATCCGATTGGCGAAATGCATGATCCCGGTGACATTGTAGGGGACGCCGATCTTGGCCGGGGTGATGGCGAAGCTGGCGGTCTGGTCGGCACAGACCATGTCGCAGGTCATGATCAGGTCGCAGGCGGCCCCCCACACGCTCCCCCTGACAACCGCAATCACCGGGCCGGGGTAGCTCTGCACCTCGCGCAGCAGAACTTCAATCGCATCGAAGAAACTCAGCGGGTCGCGACGCCCCTCCGGCAGTTCGTAAATATCGTGGCCGGCCGACCAGACGTTGTGCCGGTTCGCCTCCGCCTTCAGCAGCACCACCAGCGCCCTTTCCTGCGCGCAACGACTCAGGGCCAGGATCAATTCATCCACCAGCCCCTTGCACAAGGAATTCAGCTTATCCGGGTTGGACAGCGTTACGGTGGCGATCCTGCCGGCAATTTCGACATTGACGAAACCCATCGCCAATCCTTTCAGACGACCGACTACATCTGCCGCGGCTGCCCGGTGGAGGCCAGCACGCTGCTCCACAGCCAGCCGTCCGGGTCGAGCTTCTTGCGCGCGCTGGTGGCCAGGGCGATCGGCACATGAGTGAACTGGTGGTTCCACAGCCCGACCACCATGTTGGTGCGCCCCGCCATCCCGGCATGCACCGCGCTCTGGCCCAGGAGCAGACAGAGAGCCGAATCATGGGTGTTGGCCGGCTGGCTGCGGATGATATAGCTCGGGTCGATGTACTTGAGGGTCGCCTCCATCCCGATCGCGGCGAAATGCTTCTTGATGGCGTCGCGCAGGAAGAGGCCGATGTCGCCGTAGACGACGTTACCCGAAGCATCCCGCCCGGAACCCGCCGCCAGCAACTCCTGACCGGCCCCTTCTGCGACAGCAATCACCGCGTGGCCGCGCTGTTGCAGACGCCTTTGCAGGGCAGCAAGGAAACCATCGAGGGTGAACGGCACCTCCGGCACCAGGCAGAAGTTGACCTGGCTGTCGATCAGGGAGGCGTAGGCGGCGATGAAGCCCGAATCGCGCCCCATCAGCCTGACCAGGCCGATGCCGTTGCGCGCCCCGGTTGCCTCGACATGAGCCGCGTAGATCGCCCGGTGCGCCTCGGCCACGGCGGTCTCGAAACCAAAGGTTTTCTGCACGAAAGAGATGTCGTTGTCGATCGTCTTGGGGATGCCGATGACACTGATCGGCCGGCCGCGTCGCAGCGCCTCCCCGGCGATCTTCCCGGCCCCCTTGAGGGTGCCGTCGCCGCCGATGGCGAAGAGGATGCCGACGTTCAGCTCCTCCAGGTAATCGACCATCTCCGCCGGGCCCTGCGGCCCGCGCGAGGAGGCGAGGATCGTCCCCCCCTGCTCGCCGATTGCTCCGACCGTCTCCGGGGTCAGCAGCAGCGGTTGGTGGCCGAGACCCTTGACCAGCCCCTCGTAGCCGTAGCGGAAGCCGTAGATGGTGCGCACCCCGTAATGGTGGTGCAGGCTCAGGGTAACGGCGCGGATCACGTCGTTGATTCCCGGACACAAACCGCCGCAGGTCACGATGCCGCAGGCAATCCTGGTCGGATCGAAGAAGATCCGCTCGCGCGGCCCGGCCAGTTCCATGGCCGGCAACGGCTGCCCGGTGGCGAGGTAGCGCTGTACCTCATCGGGGTCGGTGGCATAGAGGACGCGCTCGGCATCGTCGGTGAACCGCAGTCCCCGCAACGGCGAGGGGACGCCACACGTCCCCAGCCGCTCGATGGTGAAGTCGAGGTCCTGATTCGCCACGCTCAAAACACTTCGGGGATATAGTTGAACGGGTAGTCGGGAGACCGGTATTTGCCGAGCTTCTTGCGTTCTGGCAGCTTCACCTTTTCGCGTGGCAACTCCTCATAGGGGATCCTGCTCAGAAGATGGCGAATGATGTTCAGGCGCACCTTTTTCTTGTCTTCGGAGTTAGCCACGTACCACGGCGCCCAACCGGTGTCGCTGGTCGCGAACATCTCGTCACGGGCCCTGGTGTAGTCGTCCCAGCGGCTGTACGACTTGAGATCCATCGGCGAGAGCTTCCAGATCTTGCGGCCGTCGTTGACCCGCCCTTTCAGCCGGCGGGTCTGCTCATCCGGGCTGACCTCGAGCCAGTACTTGATGAGGATGATCCCCGATTCGACCATCAGCTTCTCGAAGTTCGGCACGACTTCCAAAAAGCGCTTGACCTGCTGCTCGGTACAAAAACCCATGACACGCTCGACGCCGGCGCGGTTGTACCAACTGCGATCGAAGATCACCACTTCGCCGGCCGCCGGGAAATGTTTCATGTAGCGCTGGATGTACATCTGACTTTTCTCCCGCTCGGTCGGCGCGGGGAGCGCCGCCACCCGGAAGGTGCGCGGACTGACACGCTCGGTAATCGCCTTGATCGTTCCCCCCTTGCCGGCGCCGTCGCGTCCTTCAAAGACGATGCAGACCTTGAGCCCCTTGGCCTTGACCCATTCCTGCAACTTGACCAGTTCGACATGTAATTTGGCGAGTTCTTTTTCGTAGTCCTTGGTTTTGAGCTTTTCGCCGGGAACCGCGGCCGGCGCATCACCCGCCGCAATCTCGACGCTGACTTTCCTCTTCCCGTCCTTCCCCTTGCCCATGGCAATCACTCCTTTCGTTCCGCTTCGTCACTGTAACGACGCTGGTACTCCTCCACGACGTTTTTCAGGGAATAGATCATCCGCTCCCGGCCGAGGGTTTCGCCGAGCGCTGTTTTCTGAATCAGCTGCAGCGGTTCGGGATTCAGCTCGGTCAGCCACAGTTCGATACCGGCCTCGCGCAGCTTCACCTCGGCCTCGGTCAGAATTTTCAAAGCCGTATACTCGATATCCGGCATGGCGCTGCAGTCGAGTGCAACCACCTTGGGTTGATATTGCTGAATCAGGGGGGAGATCAGGTCGCCGAGCCGCGAGGCATTGGCAAAGTGGACGCTCCCCTCGAGCTTGAGCAGCAGCAGGCCGGGGAAAGTCTCGTCGTCCGGATGTTCCGCCGACCGGGGCCGGAAGAACGTGGTGGTCCCGGGCTTGCGCCCCAACACGTAGACCGGACGGCGGTTGGTATGAAAAATCAATCCCAACAGGGAGATGACCACCGCAACCAGAATCCCTTTAAGGGTTCCCAGCACCATGACCCCGAGCATGGCGATCAGGGCCCAGCGGAACTCCATGGTGCGGATTTTAAGAATGGACTGAAATTCCCGCGGACTGATGAGACCGACGCTGGCGACCACCACCACGGCGGCCAGCACCGGATGCGGCATCAGGCCAAACAGTGGAGCGAGAAAAAGCAGCGTCGCCACCACCACCGCAGCGGCCACCACTCCGGCGACCTGGCTCTGCGCCCCCGCGCCGCGATTGACCGCGGTCTGGGAGGTGCCGCCCCCGGCCGGCATGATCTGGAAAGCGCTGCCGGCCAGGTTGGCCGCACCCAGGGCGATCAGCTCCTGGTTGGCTCTCGGCCGCGGATCTCCGGGGAGAGCGAACGCCCGCCCGGCAGCCGCGGTCTCAACGAAACTCATCAGGGCGATCCCCAGGGCGCTCGGCCAGAGCTTTTCTGCCAGGGTCAGATCGGGGATGGCAAAGGGCGGCAGACCGGCCTGCACCTCGCCGACCAGCTGAATCCCCATCTGCTCGACGCCGGCAAAGGCAGCGATGGCGATACCGACGGCAACCGTGATCAGCGGGGCCGGCAGCCGCGGAGCGAAATGCTCCAGACCGACCATCAGCACAAGCATGGCCAGCGCCATGACCAGCGTCGGCATGGAAAGTTCAGGCAAGTGGCGACCGATCGACAGGATATCGCGGAAAAAGCCGGCCTTGGCGATATGGAGGCCTAACAGTTTGGGGATCTGGTCGAGAACGATGACCAGGCCGATCCCGGCCTTGAAGCCGGTGAGCACCGGCTCGGAGATCAGGTTGGCCACGGCGCCGAGGCGTAAGCCCCCCGCCAGCAGCAGAAAGGCTCCGGTTAGCAGCGACAGGGTCGCGGCAATGGCTATCAGGGCGGTTGGTTCGGCGCCCTGAGCCACCTGGGCGATGGTGCCGGCCGTCAGGATGGCAATGGTGGAGGTGGTGGTGACACTGAGCACCCGCGAAGTGCCGAGTACGGCATAGACGACCAGCGGGATCAGCGAGCTGTACAGTCCGACGACCAGGGGGAGTCCGGCGATGGCCGCATAGGCCATCGCCTTGGGGATGACCACGGCCGAGGCCGTCAGGCCGGCCACGACATCCCTGCGCAGCCAACCGCGCCGGTAGCCGGCGAGCCAGCCGAACATGGGAACCACTGCACCGGGGAAACTCATGCTCCCCCTATCTACTCTCTGTCATGGGCCGGTTCCGTGCCGCAAAGCTCCATCCTCACCTCAACTCGCGAAAACGTGATCGAAGATGATCTTGGCGATCTGCTTGCTCTTGAGTTTGCTGTTGTTGAAGATCGCGTGATAGAGGAGCGGGTCGTGCTCATCGGCATCGAGCAGCTTCTTGATGATCTTGTCCCGCTCCTTCTGCCGGTCGAGGACCATGATTTCGGCATCCTGTCTGGAAATCTTCAGGCGGCGGGCGATGGAACCGACCTTGAATTCATGGTCGGCGATCAGGCGCACATGGAAGCAGTTTTTCATCGACCGGGTGATGATTGGCGACCCGAGGCCGACGATCACGGCATTCCCCGCGGTCGCTGCCATAACCACCTGCTCGCAGAGGAGCCGGTAATAGTCGGCATCGCCCTTCCAGTTGCGCGAGAAGGTGTTGAGCATATCCTCGATCCAGCGCGCCTTCTTGCCGAGAGCCGCGATGATCGAATCGGGAATGTTGTGCTCCTTGGCAATGGCGTTGAGTAATGACCGGTCGACCAGAACCCAGCGCTCACCGGTATGCTTGGCCGCCATTTTCACCAGGTCTTCCGCAATCGGGAAGGCCTCGCAGCCGAACTCGCGGGTAATGGAGATGGTCGGTTTCGGCGGTGCGGCCTTCTTCACCAGTTCCTTGGCGCGGCTGCTCAATTCATGATAGGCCCTGAGGCGTTGCTCAACTGACGGGAACAGATCTCCTGTGGGCATGTCTCCTCCTTTCCCGGCCGTTCAATTATAGAGTTTTCAGGGTCTTGCAGTTTGGCCGGTGCATATAAATCATACCACGCAAAATTGGAGTTGCTTTGAGCGGTCACCTGCTCCATCCGGCTTGTGGCTCCACGTTCAGCGCCCGGCCAGGATCAGCGGCGCAATGAGCAGGTAGGTAATGCCGGTGATCAGCACGATCCCGGCGACGTTCAGGCAGAACCCGGCCTTGATCATCTGCGGCAGGCGCACCAGCCCCGTGCCGAAGACGATGGCGTTGGGCGGCGTCCCCACCGGCATCATGAAGGCACAGCTGGCGGCAATCGTCGCTGGCAGCACCAGCAGCGCCGGGGGGACGCCCAGCACCGGCGCCAGCGCCGCCAGGATGGGGAGCATGGTCGCCACCTGCGCGGTGTTCGACGTCAACTCGGACATGAACACCATCAAGGTGATGATCGCCACGACCACCAGCCCGACCGGCCAGCCGGCAACTCCGCGCGCCAGACTGCCCAGAAATTCGGCGACGCCGTTGGCCTCGGTGGCCGCCGCCAGCGCCAGCCCGCCGCCGAACAGGACCAGCACCCCCCACGGCAGCTTCACCGCCGCCGGCCAGTCGATGACGTACAGCTTCTTGGCCCGGTCCACCGGGATCAGGAAGAGGACGATCGCCGCCGTGACCGCAATCCCCGCGTCGCTCAGGGCCGCAAAGGGCATCCCACCGGCAATCTCCACCTTGGCAAGCACGCCGCGGGACACCCAGAAAAACACCGCGACGACAAAGACCGCCAGCGTCACCCGCTCCCCGCGGTTGAGCGGGCCGAGTTTGTCCCGTTCAGCGCGGATCCATTCCCGCCCCCCCTCGATCTCACGCAGGCCGGTCGGGAAGAGCAGGCGCGTGTTGAGGAACCAGGCGAGCGGCAGAAAGAGGAGCATGGTCGGGATGCCGACCAGCATCCACTTGGCGAAGGAGACCTGGATGCCGTAGGTCTGTTCGTAAAAGCGGACCGCGATGCCGTTCGGCGGCGAGCCGACAATCGTCCCCAGCCCGCCGATCGACGCCGCATAGGCGACGCCAAGCAGCAGCGAGAGGGCCAGGTTGCGCAGATCGACATCCGTCTCGGGGATGCCGCCGTGCTCGGCCAGCTTTTTGCCGGTGCGCTGCACCAACGCCAGATCGACGACCGACAGGGCGATCGGCACCATCATCGCCGCGGTCGCCGTGTTCGACACCCACATACTGAGGAACGCCGTCGCCCCCATGATCCCGGCGACGATCGCCGCGCTGCGGGTGCCGACCAGACTCAGGGTCAGGAAGGCGATGCGCCGGTCGAGCCCCCAGCGCTGGATGGCGATGGCCAGCACGAAGCCACCGAGGAAGAGGAAGATCACATCGGCGCCGTAGTTGGCCGTGGTCTTCCCCAGCTCCATCACCCCCAGCAGGGGGAAGACGGCGATCGGCAGCAGCGAGGTGATCTCGATCTCGGCCGCCTCGGTCATCCACCAGGTCGCCATCCACACCATCATCGCCAGTGTCGCCCGGGCCTGGTGCGTCAGGGGGACGGTCTCCCCCGACGCACCGAGGTAGTCGGCCGGCAGGATGAAGTAGAACAGGAGTGCCAGCAGCGGCCCGGCGGCGAGCCCCGCCCGGGCTACCTTCTGCTGCAACGACGTTACGCTCCTGGCCTGCTCCGTCATCCCCTTGAGTTCTCCGTTACCGTTTTTCTAGCTGACCAGCAGTTTCACCAGCAGATAACCAACGGTGCAGCCGGTGCCGACCCCGATCAGGCCGGGGATGATGAAGCTGTGGTTGATGATGAACTTGCCAATGCGTGTGGTGCCGGAACGGTCGAAGTTGATGCAGGCCAGGTCGCTGGCGTAGGTCGGCAGGATGAAATAGCCGTAGCAGGCCGGCATGAACGACAGGATGACCAGTGGATCGACGCCGATGCCGATCGCCATCGGCACGATGGCGGCGATGGCGGCGGCCTGGCTGTTGACCAGTTTGGAGGTGATAAACAACACCAGCGCGTAGGTCCACGGCTGGCTCTGCACGATGCCGGACAAGCCCTGCTTGATCACCTCGAAGTGCGCGTCGAAGAACGTGTCGGCCATCCAGGCCACGCCGAAGATCGAGACGATGGCCACCATCCCCGCTTTGAAGACGTTGCCGTTGGGGATCTCCTTGGTCGGCACCTTGCAGACCATCAGCATGATCGCTCCGGCGGTGAGCATCATGATCTGGATCGCCAGGTTCATCGACAGCTTGCTGGTCTTGCCGGCTACTTCGAAAGACGGGCGCAGATCCGGGAAGGCGCCGAGCAGCACCACGGTGGCGATGGCGGCAAAGAAAATCCAGGTCGCCCAGTAGGCTTCCTTCGGGAAAACCTTATCCATCAACGTGGCGGTTTCACCGTAGATGTACTCCTTCTGTTCCGGATCCTTCATCCTGGCCTGGAACTCGGGATCGTTTTCGAGATCCTTGCCGCGCTTGAGGCTCCACAGCGCCGCCACGATCACCCCGCAAAGGGTGGCCGGGATGCTGATCATCAACACTTGCGGCAGACTCACCGGGTGCGTCGATTTGCCGAGGAAGGCGACCATCGACACCACGGCCACCGACACCGGCGAAGCGGCGATGCCGATCTGCGAGGCGATCGAGGCCACCGCCATCGGCCGCTCGGGGCGCACCCCCTCCTTGATGGCAATGTCGTAGATGATCGGGAACATGGTGTAGACCACGTGCCCGGTGCCGCACATGATGGTCAGCGACCAGGTGGTGAGCGGCGCGAGGAAGGTGATGTACTTCGGGTTCCTCCGCAGGATCCGCTCGGCGAAGCACATCATCACGTTGAGGCCGCCGGCGGTCTGCAGCACCGAGGCGCAGCCGATCACCGCGAGGATGGTCAGCAGCACGTCCACCGGCGGCTTCCCCGGCGCCAGGCCGAAGACGAAGGCGAAGATGGCCAACCCCAGGCCGCCGATCAGGCCGAGGCCGTACCCGCCGTAACGCGTGCCGATCAACAGACAGCCGATAATCACCAGGAACTGCAGAATCATCACCATTTCCATGACACTACCTCCCTTTGGTCAAATTACGTTTTCCGTGCGACACGCTGCCACGCGGCCGAACCTAGTGCAGTTCGTTATGAAACGCCTTGAACTGCGGATCGTTTTTATCCAGACACTGGTAAACCAGGGAGAACGTCGAGGAACCGTACACGGCACTGGACGTTTGCTTCAGCGGATCCAGCTGTTTGCCCCTGGTTTTGCAGTCATCCTGCCCCTTGGAATAGGTCCACTCCCTGGCATTGTCCGGGCCGAGCAGCGACGTATACTCGACCGTGTACTTGTCGTGTCCCATGTCGATGACCCCGGACGACATGCACCCGCCCAGCAACATCGACAGGCCGACGACGGCGAAAATCAAGATCTGCTTCATGGTTTCCTCCTTGCTTGTGGATAACCGAATGGCACCTTTACTTCCCGGGGAGAAGGAAGAAGAGTATGGCGAAAATCAGGTAGATGGTCAGCAGTTGCACCCCCTTGAACCAGTTGGAGCGCCCCCCGGACGCCACCACCGTGCCGATCAGCACGGTGGTGAAGAGCAGCATGATCTCGCCCCGGGAAAAAGCCAGCACGAAGGGGACCGGCGCCATGACCAGACTGGCCAGCACCAGCACCGGCCCGACGAACAGGGTGACCTGGATGCTGCTCCCCACGGCGATGCCGATCGCCAGATCCATGCGGTCCTTGCGCCCCATGGCCACCGCTGAGCCGAGTTCCGCCGCCCCGCCGACCACGGCCAGCACGATCAGGCCGATGAACGCCTTGGACATGCCGAGATCATGCGACGCCCCTTCCACTGCCCCGACCAGAATTTCGCTCATAAAAGCGGCACCGACCGAGGCGGCGACCAGCAGGCCGACCGCCTTGCCGACCGGCCAGATTGCACCCTCTTCATCGGCGTGATGTTTCTCGCTGGCGAACACCTCGGGGTGGGTCTTGATCATGAACAGCAGGCTCAGGACGTAGCTGACCAGCAGCACCACGGCCACCCCCACGTTGAGGTAGCGCTCCAGATGCAGCGTCTCCTCGCTGACCAGCACGTGGAAGCCGCCGGGGACCATCAGGCTGATCACCGCCATGAACATCAGCGACACCTGCATCTGCGTGCCGCGCGGGTTGAACTCCTGGTCGTGGTGGCGCAGCCCGCCAAGCAGGAAGGCCAGCCCGAGACCGAGCAGCATGTTGGCTAGAATCGCCCCGACCAGCGAGGCGCGCACCATCTCGACCATGCCGGCGCGCAGCGCAACGAAGGCGATGATCAGCTCCGGCGCGTTGCCGAAGGTGGCGTTGAGCAAGCCGCCGATGGCATCGCCGGTGCGATGGGCGATCTGCTCGGTCGCCTGGACGATCAGTCCGGCCAGCGGCACGATCCCCAGCGCCGCGGCCAGGAAAATCAACGCCGGGCGATCAGGCGTCAGATGCTCGAGCGCCAGCGTGACCGGGATGAAAACCAGCAGCAGATTGAACCCGAGCTTTTTCAGAAGCGTCATCACTCTTCTCCTGGCGGCGGGCTTTTGGCCGCCTGACGATGGGTAATCTCCAGAGACACCAGGCGGGCCAACAGGGTGGCCGGGTAGAGCTGGCCGAACAGCGCCTGCACCGCTACGCACATGCGGGCAGCCGGATGGACCGGAGTGATGTCGCCGTAGCCCAGAGTGGTCAGGGTGATGAAGCTGAAGTAGGTGAAGCAGTCCAGTTGAGTGGAATCGTCGAACGCGGAACGTGCGGGGAGATTGAACGCACCGGGGAGCAACTGTTCGAGCAGCCCGTAAAGGTAGGCGAAGGTCAGCCCGACCAGCAGGTAGACCGCCACCGCCCCGGTAACCCGCTCGCCGGTCACCGTCCCCTCATCCCGGAAGACCCTGCCGACATTGATAAGAGTCAGAAAGATCATGAACAGCAGGGCAAGCGCGAGGCCCGCGCCGATAACTGCAGGCGTTGGCATGGCCAACCGCAGCCAGCGCAGAACAGCCCCTCCCACGGCCAGCAGCACAACGAGACCGCGCACGACCGGTCGTGGCGAAAAGCTGAAGACCCCGGCAATCAGGAAACAGGTAAACAGAAGAGCCATCAGCAGCCGGACCAGCGGCGAGTCGATGGTCGGGCTGAGCATCTGGGAAACGAAGAGGAGGAAGATGAAACCCCACAGCCCATTCTGGCCGAGGCATAAGCTGACGAGTCGTTTTATCACTCCGTTCGATTCGTCGACCCGTCCAACCGGCATCGAAACACCCTTCCCGCAGCTTTGGTATGCAATTTATAAATTTTTATTAGCTTAGTTCAGCTTTCAATAAATTCAAGTCGATGACGAGAATCCCCCCCCCCCAAAAAAACATATATTTATCTTTGTCATCATCTAATTTTAGGTTAAGGTTTTTTACATAACAGTTACTGAACCGCATTCGATACAGGAGGAAACCATGTCTACCTTCTTTGGCCGCTGCCTGGCGCTATTCACCGTCATCGCCCTGCTTACCGCCTGCTCCAGCACCACCCTCACCGGCTCCTGGAAGGATCCGGCCTTCCGGGGACCGCTCCAGAAGGTTTATATCGTCGGCCTCGCCAAGGTCGATCTCAACCGCCGCATCTTCGAAGACACCTTCACCCGTGAACTGGAAACCCTCGGAGTCAAGGCGGTGGCCAGTTACCGTGACATCCCCTTGAGCCAGGGAGACAACCAGGCCGCCATCAACAAGCAGCTCGACAAATACCAGGCGGATTCGATCCTGCTCTGCCGCGTGGTTGACAAGCGCATCGAAACCGTCACCAGCCCCGGTTATGCCACTACCTACTACGGCGGCTCCGGCGGCTGGGGCGGGTACTACAGCCGCGGCTACGCCGAAACCATGTACGTGCCGTCCACCACGACCGAGTTCCAGATTGCCACCATCGAAGCCACCCTCTACGAAACCAAAACCGGCAAACTGATCTGGTCGGCGCAACTGGAAACCGTGATCGAGAACAACATGGAGAAGCTGTTCACCGATTTCGTCAAAACGGTCACCACCGACCTGAAGAAGGACGGGCTGATCTGAACGTCCGCCCCCATCGCGAGGATTTGAAATGAGACGACATGCTTTACTTGGCACCCTGCTGCTGTCCTTGCTGATTGCGGGCTGCGCACCGGCACACACCAAGTTCAAGGACACCTGGAAACGACCGGGCTTTACCGGCAAGGTGCAGAAGGTCTATGTCATCGGGGTCACGCACAACAGCACGCTGCGCAAGATTTTCGAGGACGAGTTTGTCAAGCAACTGGCCAAGGCCGGGGTGGCTGGAATCCCCAGCTATCCTGACCTGGTCATCAGCGGCAAGGTCGATCGCGAGGCGCTGCGCGCCAGGCTGAAGGCCAAGGGGACCGACGCCGTGCTGGTCGCGCGCCTGGCCGGCAAGACGCAGCGCTCGGCCGCCTTCTCCGCACGGCAGGCCGGATACGGCGTAGGCACCGGCCCCATCCACATCTATTACGAGGAAGACTACAACACCAGCATTGAAATCGTTGCTCCGGGCCCGGCCGTGGAGCACGACTATTCGGTGGTGGATATCAGCGCCAACCTGTTCGAAACCGAATCGGCGCAAGCCGTCTGGTCGACGCTGACTGAAACCACCGTCAGCTACGAAAACCGCGAACAGCGTCTGCGCGAGTTCGTGGAAGCCATGGCCGGCAAGATGCAGGAACAGGGCTTGTTCTAGGAACTCATCCCGGTGCTGCGGCTCTTCCATTCGATCTTTGGCGGCGATGAGAGTGGCGGCCATTACCCGGAGCCGCTAATTACCTCCGCCATCGAGCGGGTTGTGGACGGAACCGACCCCTGGCTGCGCGGGCTCTCCGGCTACCGGCGCAAGTTGCGACCGGCGGTGGTGCATGCCATCGACCATGTCGTCGCCCTAGTCGACCAACATGAAGACCCGCTGGAGCTGTCGCGCGAGCGCTATGCCGTCGACCCGTTCCTGCGACTGGCTTTCCTCTCGGCAGAGCAACTGGAGCAGTTGCTGCGCTCCGACCAGTCCGTATCAGCCTTACGCAGCACCGGCACCCGGGACGTGTGGGCCCTGCTGGGGATGGAGTGCGAACAGCGGCGCGGCTTCGGCGTCGACCTGCAGGGCGACACACTGGTCCGCGATGTCCCGCAGACAACTGTCGGCATGGCGAATCACCACCTTCTCGACCCAAGCCACGATCAGGCCGAGACCCGCCGCAGACTGAGGCGCCGCGCCTTCGATCACCTGCTCTCCCTGGCCCTGGCCAGAATCGCGGCTGTCGAGGATGTCCGCGAGGACCTGCTGCGTCGCCGCACCTTGCTGCAAGCCAAGCACGACATGCTGGAGGGGAGCGGCTGGGGGTTCGGCGCCCAGGGGCCAGAGGCTCCGCAACAACTGGAAGACGTCCATCGCCAACTCGAAGAGATCGACCGGCAGCTGCTAGAGTTCGGGGGCGACGATCGCTACATCGAGAAGCACCTCGAGGTCGTGACGGACGTACTGGCCAACGCAGAACGCCAGCTGTGGAGCGAACCGTTGGCCCTGATTGTCGACCGCATGGGAATCAAGCGCACCACGGCCAGCAACGAGGCGCCGGAGTTGCACCTCACCGAACTGCACAATGCGGCCGGGCGGCGCCTGGTGATCCGCCTGGTCAAGATACCACCGGCGTTACCCAGCAAGGGCGTCCACTGAATGGAGGTTGTGAACATGACCCGATCCGCTTATCGACTTGCCTTGGCCTGTGCCTTGTCGGCACTGCTGGGGGTGGCCTTGGCCGGGCCGTCACCAGCCCATGCTGAAGAAGCGGTCAAGCCCGACGCGGCCGCCACGCAGCCGGCCGGCAGCCCTGAAGCCGCCACCGAACCGGCCCAGAAATCCGCGGAGAATCTGCGTGATCCCGAGGCCTTGGCCGAACTGAAACGAGCGACCGACTTTCTCGCCGCCCTGCCACGCTTCAAGGTCGAGATTACCGCGGCTTACGACGTGATCCAGAAGGATGGGCGCAGACTGCAGTTCGAGAAAGAGGGGACCATCTCCCTGCAGCGCCCGGATCGGATCTTCGCCGAAACCCGTCTGGACGACGGGCGGCACCGAAAACTCTGGTACGACGGCAAGACGCTGAGCATTGCCGAACTCTCCAAGAACGTTCACACCCAGACCAAGGCGCCGCCGACCATCGACGAGATGCTCGACATGCTGGAGGGGCTGCTCGGCACCCCGCTGCCGCTGGCCGATCTGTTCTACAACGACCTCAGCCCGCTGGAACAGCGCGCCGAAGAGGCCGACATCGTTGAAGACAGCCTGGTCGATGGACGCCCCTGCACCCATCTGGCGTTCCGCGGCGAGACCGTCGACTGGCAGATGTGGATCGAGCAGGGGGATCGCCCGTTTGTTCGCAAGGTCGTCATCACCTACCGTGAGCAGCCCGGCAGCCCGCAATACGTAGCGTGGCTCGACGACTGGCAGACACCGAAGAGATTCAGCGATGCAGAATTTGCCTTCAAGGCCCCTAAGGGCTCCCTCTGGGTCGACCTGGTAGTCGCTGCTCCCCAGGCGAGCAAGGAAGGAGGCCAGCCATGAACTGGAGGATCTTTACTCTGCTGCTGGTCGGTTTCTGGCTCACGTCCCTGACTCTCGCCGAAATCGCCGAAGCTCGTGGCGGGCGTGGCG
>CAZRTZ010000040.1:0-25553 GCA_964603155.1 uncultured Geobacteraceae bacterium
GGCGGTGCTGGAGTAGTCGTTGGAGAGGTCGTAAATGACCGCGGCGGTCTTGGCCTTGAACTGCTCGACGGCGAAGTTGACCGCCACCGGCCCCTGGAACGGGTCGAGGAAGGCGGCGCGGTAGACCCACGGCCGGTCCTTGGTGGTGTCGGGGTTGGTCGACCAGGGACTGACCATCACCGTCTGGTTGTCGTCGGCCACCTGGCCGGCGGGGACCGCCTGCTTGCTGGAGTTGGGGCCGATCACCGCCAGCACCTCGTCCTTCTCGATCAGCTTGAGCATCGCCGTCACGGCCGACTCGGCTTTGGCCTCATTGTCCTCGTAGACGAACTCCAGCGGGTACGCCTTGTTGCCGACCTTGAGGCCGCCCTTGGCGTTGATCTCGGACTTGAGCATCTCGGCGGCGAACTTTGACGATTCGCCGACCTTGGGGATGTCGCCGGTCAGCTCGATATTGAAACCGATCCTGATGGTGTCGGCGGCGAAGGCGGGGAGAGCGAGGAGCAGGATAGCGGTGACCACAGGCAACAGGCGCAGACGAGTCATTTGATCCTCCCGGAGAGCGATGATGAATGTCAGGCTAGAACAGCGTTAATGTCGTAGTAGAACAATCAGGAGGGGGTTTGTCAAGCCCGGCAGAAGGGCGGGAGTTTTAAGGGGTTGTCGCTTCGATAATCAGATTGAGGAAGGCTCCGCTGGCTGACGCGGTTTCCCGAACCAGCAGCGCCGTGAATCCGGGGGCGATCCAGCGCCAGCCGTTTGCCTCCTCCCCTTCCCGGTTCTTTCTCCAGGCGCCGTCAAGTGACTCCAGCAGGCGCCGGGTGAATTCAGGGGAGGGTTCGGAGGTACTGACCAGGCTGGCACGGCTGACGATTCCGGGCCGATCCATGCTGTCGGAAAGGATGAGCATCGGCTGGCTGGGCGTCGCCGACCGTTCTAGCAGATTGGCCCCGGCGATCCTGCTCCGTTCGAACCCGCCGCCACTGGTCAAGGTGTCGAAGGAGCGCCCGAGATAGCTCGCCGCGGCCGCCCATCCGGCAAAGTCATAGCCGTCCAGGTCGCTCGGCTTGACGCCGAAGTAGCGCTCGAAGGCCACCAGCCGACCCTGGTGCTCGGCCACGGCGGCGCAGGCCCGCTCCTCGTCCTGCTTCTTGCGCAGGAGGGCGTAATCGGCCCATTGTCTGCCGTTCAGGGTGATTTCGTCAACACTGCTGGCTTTGAGCAGGTGCGCGGAAACATCTCCCAGGCGCTGCAACTCCGCCGCAGACAATCTGGCGCAGCGGTTGCGCTGCCATTCGTGCAGATAGGGGAGCGGCCCCGAAAAATAGGTCCTGACGGTCCTGTCGTCGAGCAGCAGCGCCCGCTCCGAGGGCGTGCCCAGGATATCCTCGCGGACGTGCTCGGGAACCCCCATCTCACGCATGTAGATCCGCGCCTCGTCCTGCAGCGCGTCGAAAGCCTTCTTGGCTTTCTCCCTGGGTAGTTCGCCGAACTTCCCCTTGGCATAATAGGGGCGATGCACCGCCAGATACGTGCCGCTGCGGGCAACACCGCCGATGTGCACGAAAAAACCGGCACTCGCACAGGTACAGTTCTGGGGGGACTTCGGGGACAAGCCGCCGGGGCCTTCGTCGCACAGCGGCTGGCCCAGTGCTGATCGCATCGGCACCTGCGAAGCAAGTTCCAGCGAGCGCATGGCCCGGCCGATCCTGAGCGCCTCGGCAACATCCCCGCCGGGAGAGAAAATCACGACCTTGCTGACTTTCCCCTGGTTTTCCCTGACAATTCGCAGGAAAGCGTTAAAATCCCCCGGCTCAATCTGCCCTTCGATGACTACGGCACGGAAAGCGTCGGCATCGGACACGAACAGGCGCACGTCCGCGGCGGCGACGAAAGACGTCAGCGCCAGATGGCACAGGAGCATCAAGACTGCGAACCGGAACCGCTTGACCATAGCCCCCCCCCGGGGAAAAAACCGGACAGATCCTGTCCCGGCGTCACTCGCCTGAATTCTAGCACACGCTGAGGCGAATGCACCGGTAGCCGACCCGGCTGCTTGCTCCAGTGCGGAAACCGTGAAAAAAACGGCTCCACATCGCTGTGGAGCCGCCAAAAACTTTCAACCTTAACTGACTACTGGGTCAATCGGTCTTACGCTGATCGTGGGGGACCAGGATTTCCTGCGGTTCTGTCGAGGAATACCCGGCTTCATCACGAGCGAACACCGTCACCTGGTAATGCCGCCCGTCCTTGTCCTTGCCATAGCGCATGGCTTCCACCGGGAGCGCCAGGGTGAATGCTCCCTTCCCCGAAATCGACAGGGTTCCCACCGCAGAGAGGACTCCGTATTCATCTTCGATGGCATAGCCAGCCTCTTCAATGGAACAGCCCTCGGGGGCAACGATCGTCCCGCTGGCAATCACTTGCGTCATGCTGTGATCCGGCGGCCAGAGAATAGTGGGGCCGATCTCGTCGATGGTCACAACCGGCACGCCGCTACAGTTGGGAGGGACCGTGACTTCCAGCAGGACCCCGGTTCCCGCTCCCGGGATTTCATGGGTCGACATGGCCCTCGCCACCAGCTGAGCGGTATAGGTTCCGGCCTTGGCCCCGTTCGGCACGGCGACCGTCAGAGTCGATGCCCCGGGGGAAGTACGGAACACGAAGGCTCTGGCTGGTGATGCGGTGATCCATGACATTGGCAGGTTACCGGATTTGACGGAATCGACAAACCAGAGCATATAGCTCGACCCTCTGGGGCTATCGACATTTACTTTGAGCTGGACCTGCTCCTGACTGCCGGCGGGGACAACCACTCGGATGACTTCAGGCTGGTAGCGCAGTGTCCCTGCCAGTGCCACGTTGGCCATGACCAACAGGCCAATGAGCGTAATGATAAGGCAACGCATCCCCTTCATAAGCACCCCCTTGCGTAGCATGCAGCCTCCCCCCAAAGGTCCGGCCGCCCGGTTGACTCCGCCCCCGTGCGCACAGTCTGTGTCAGCGCAAGGCAAACAAAAAGCTCACCTCCGAAAAACCGAAGGTGAGCATCAATTGACCGATCTACAGGTCCTGCTCTCTTCGGCAACCCGGCTATCCACTTTCGTGGACCCGTGGCTTTGCGTCACCGGCTTGCACCGGTTTTGCTATTATCGGAGGCACGACTACTTTCGTAAAAATTATGCCTAAGGCACCTCTCCTTGTCAAGTAACGTCGAAAAAACAGTAACGTCGAAAACCAGGGAAAGACTCATAAGCGAGAGAACCTGACGTTACATCCATTTTGCCACCCAACTTGCCACCTATAAGCAGAAAAACGAAAAGGGACTCAACCGGCAATCGGCTAAGTCCCTTATTTTATTGGTAGCGGGGGCAGGATTTGAACCTACGACCTTCGGGTTATGAGGGGCGGCACGCCCTTTTCACCCAAACCAATGAAATCAGCAACTTGCTAAATTTCCTACTGCTTTTCTCTCTCCAAACTCATACCATATATGATTTTTTTACCATATTATCAAAAATTTAGTGTACAAAATGGTGTACAGATTTTGCCAGGCTCTCTACGCCAGACCGTCATTGATATCCCTTATTACAAATCTTGCACCATACCCCTTGATGTTTCACATAAGAAGGTGACGCTTGCCAACGATGTCCTTGCTCACATTCCCACAATAATGGTGTTACAGAATTAATATACACCGCAGAGAGACACTTGCCACCCCGGCTTTTAGCTATTTCGTTCATTTCTTCGATGGTTAAACGTTGCTTTTTAGAACAGACAGGGCACCATAGACCTTGAACTATACTGTTCGGAACGGCATTCCATTGATGTCCATTTTTGCATTCCCACCTCAACTTCGTAGATTTATTTACATATTCGGAAGAGAGGCATTTCCCTCCCTTCTTAAGTGCCAAGTCTTTCATATCCTTAATTGTTTTCTTTTTTGTCCCACCACAAATTGGGCACCACTTCCCTTGAGTTACCGAGCTTGCTTGGGCAAACCATTCATGCCCTTTATTGCACTGCCATTTCAATTTGTACCGTCCGTTTACGTAGGTATCGGACAAACACTTGCCCCCACGGGAAGAAGCAAGGGCCACGAAGAACTCTATATCCTTTTTCTTGGTTCCCCCACAATCAGGGCACCATTTCCCCTGGATAACGGAACTTGGCACTGCTTCCCACTGATGCCCATATTGACATTCCCATTTAACTTTCGTTTTTCCGTTCACATATTCACTAGAGAGACATTTGCCATTTTTCGATAGTGCAAGAGCATGAATAATTTCGATCGTTAGTCTTTCATTCCTCGCACATTTAGGGCACCATCTCCCTTGCACTATTTTATCCGCGCGTGAAAACCATTTGTGCCCGTACCCACACTGAAATTCCAGCTTCATTTTTTCGTTTATATAATTTTCAGTTAGACAAGCCCCATACTTCTCATAACAAATCTGTTTAACTTTTTCATACATCATCATGAAGCGTGGAATTGTGTAAGCTGCTTTAAGATTTATCTCCATTTTTTTCGAATCTGCATGTAGCCATATATTTTTCTTCTCACACTCATATATTATATGATTTTTTGCTTCTGCAACGCTCATCAATCTCGGTATCTCAGGGACGATTACAAGCTTTATACCATTGACCTCACAAAGCCTTTCTTTCTCAGCATCATCTTCCTGTCTACGCTTTAGACTCTCTTCATCTTTAATATAATGTGTTTTTGTCGAGTAGTGCTGTCCGCCATGATGTTCGAATGCAATTTTTAGTGTTTCTGAATAGCCATCCAACTCCATTCTATTGCCTCGACCATTCACAAGGAAACGCGGGTAGGCCTTAGGGAATTTTTCATTGAATAGTTGTTCAAAAATGGCCCTGGCAATTCTCTCCCCTAATCCAGCAGAACATTCCGTACACCATCCTCCACTCAAAATAGTGGCTGGCATCGCCTGCCATTCATGGCCATACGCACATCGCCACAAAAGATTTGTTTGATTGTTTTTGTATTTTTTAGACAGGCACACTCCACCACGTTCAGCAGCTATTTCTTGCATCTTATCGATTGTAAATCTAGCATTACCACTACAATGCGGGCACCACGTTGAACGCTTAACACTATGTGGAGTAGCATGCCATCGATGTCCGTTTTTGCATTCAAATAAAAGTTTAGTATCCTTATTTTTATAAACTTTTGACAGGCATTTGCCGCCCTTATTCTTTGCAATTTTTTTTACATCATCAATAGTAATCAACGGCCTTTTCGAACATCTGTTACACCATTGCCCTCTTTCCAACAAGTGCGCTGGTGTCTTCTCAAAAATATGCCCACAAGAGCACTTCCACACTATCTTTGTTGATCTATTTACGTATGTATCAGAAATGCACTCCCCGCCAAATGATCTTGCAATCTCATGCATTTTTTCAATACCGAGCCTTGTCCTTTTCGAACAGAACGGACACCAACTACCTTTTTTTATATTTGCTGCGCTTGCCTGCCAAACATGACCGCATGAGCATTTCCACTCATATTTAAACCGCATACCAATATATTTATCAGACAAGCATTTTCCGCCCCTGCTATCCGCTAAATTTCTCAACAATATCAGTTTTTCTCCCTTCACAAGACTCTTCCTTTCCAATGGCATCACCTTGATCCCTCTCCCACACGGCATTCTGGGCTATTCAACAACAACTATCAACCGAAAGATACCCAAGCCGCCACCTCCCCGCGCAGGCGGGCGACGGCTGGCGCGCTTGGCGTTTTTTTTATTGACGTATATCAAATATACATGTATACGCAATATACAAACACGGAGGTGCGGCCATGTTGAAGGAAGCGACCGAGAAAACGACTTCGATCAAACTGCACACGGACTGGATAAAACGACTGGATGACCTGGCAGCACTTGGCGACCTGTCGCGTCACCACCTGATGAAAAACATGATTGACGTTTCCCTAGATGAGTTCACCACATTGCGTGCACTCGGTTTTTTCAAGGTTGGGATGGCACTAAGGGATTTGCAAACCAGATTCTGGAAGCCACATGTCTGGAGGACGACTGGTGATGAGAAATCGATCCCCATCACCCTCAGCGAAGATGAACTAAGCACCATTGACCGCTATGCAGAAGAATGCGACCTGACTCGTAGCCAGTTTATGCGGAACCTCATCTACCTCGGCATCGAAGAGTTAGAGTTTTTCAAAGGCATAGGCTTCTTCAAGCTAAATGATGCGTACAACAGGATAAGCGACACTATTAAGGGAATCATCAATGATGGGCAGAGGGCTCTCAAGGCCGTAGAAACCTAAGTCACAAACGAATGGAGGTGAGTACGTGTGCTGTCAACGCTACTGATTGAGGTTGCCAAGCTGCCTCAGGTGGTGGAAGCGATCGGGAAGAAGGGAGAACGTGAGTATTACCTGATCAAAGCCGCCAGTCGAAAGTTTGGGCTCTGTGTTGTCAAACTTGAAGAACCGCTCAGAAGCCAATATCTGAGAAAATAATTATTCGTTTGCCCCGTAGCCAGCCAGCCGCTTCGTCGTCGTAGCAAGCCATGGGCAACTCAGCAAGTGCGCAACTATTTGTGCGCACGGAAGGAGTTGGTCATGGCTTTTCTGCATCCGGAAGAAGACAAACTTTTTGAGCCAAGCATGGCGTCACCTGTAACACGCCATGCGCTAATCCCATTTGAGGAAGGATTCACCTTTCTTCTTTGCGGGATCGACTCTCTCGACCTTGGGGGGTATGTCGATTGGAAGGAATCTTGGGACAAAACCAGGGACACTTTTCAGAACCGCAAGGAGCAGGCCCAATCTGAGAAAGCTGTCGTTTGCACCTCTCCCCTTGGGCGACACTACCTGGTACTACCAAGCGGCAAGCCGCCGCAGTATCGCTACCACCTGCAGTTCGCCGAGTATCACCTGTACATCGGCATCAGTCGGTTTGCTGGTAAATCGCCGAACGTCTACCTCTCCTTCAACGCCGAGGCTCTCTGGCATCTCGGGCTGATAAAGTGCATCGAACTTGCCACCCGTGACCTGCAATCGTTCGGCGGCGACCTGCTCTACTTCCAGGTGAGCCGGGTTGACCTGGCGGCAGACTTCCACATCCCCGGCGACATCTCCCTCCCCTTCCTCGACCGGCACAAGGTCAGCCGCAGCCGAGATCAACAGCACTACCTCGGCAACGGGCACCTGGAAACCTACTATATCGGCACCCCCGGCGCGCCGATCCGGTTGCGCATCTACGACAAGGGAACGGAGACCGCCAAGGGGAATAAGCAGTGGTTTCTAAACCTGTGGGGGATCGAGCGCCCCGAGTGCGTCTGGCGGTTAGAGTTCCAGCTACGCCGCACGGTGCTCAAGGAACTCGGCATTGAGACCACCGACTGCCTGAGGAGCAAACTCGGCGGGGTGTGGCGGTATCTCACCGATGAATGGTTTTCCCTGCGACTGCCCGACAATGACCGGCAGGATCGCCGGGAGGTTCACCTCTGGTGGGCCGAGGTGCAAGCCCTCTCCTCTCAGTTCGGGCCAGCCCTCGACCTGCAGCGGCTTACAGATGGCGAGTTAGCCACCCCCCTTGGTTGGTATATCTCCCACATTGGCGGCTGCCTGCCTTCCATCGGTGCGCTGACACATACCGTCCACTTCGATTTCGTCCTCAACGAACTCCACAACCATTTGATCGCCTACTGGTTCGACCGGGACTTCGAGGGAGAGGTGCGGAAAAGAATGCTGCGCTTAGGCAAGGAGCCACCGGCCAAGGGAGGGGCGCATGAAAAAGAGTGGTGAGCACCCCCCCTCCCCGTTCATCTCGCCGAACGAGTTGGCCGAACGCTGGCAGTGCGCCAGGTCATCCGTCGACCGGATCGTCAGGCGGGCGGGGATCAAAAGAATCTGCCTGGGGGAAGGGAAAAACGGGATGGTGCGATTTCTACGAGAGGAGGTCGAAGCCTATGAACAAAACCGCATAATCTGACAATTCAAACCACCTCGCAAAAAACCCCCGGGTTCGCAAGTCCCCCGGGGGCAAAACATCAAGAAACTAGACGGTTACTACCGACTGTCTTTTGCTATGATTTTTTATATGGATATGCCATTGCTTGAATTCTGGTCGTATATACAGTGCCAACTAAAGCATATGTCCATGATTCTTCAATTTTAATATCAGTTATATAGGCATCGCCTGCCTGACCTTTTAGAATATTGAACGCACGCTCATGTCTGTCATTGATACTTATAGGTATAAGTAAAAGTAATTGAAAACCGCTGGCTGAAGCCTCTACCGATCTGCCGTGGCTAAAGTCAACATCTTCCAGCTTAATTTTTTGATTTGCTTCATTGAATCTCACAGGCGTTCCCATGCATCCTTGTATAAGCAGAAGGAAGGCCAGAAAGACGATTATCCTCCCGAAATTTTTAGCTATCATTCCGCCACCTCCTTTATAGCCGTTCCCGTAATCGTTACATTTCTTGCTGTCCCAAGAATATACCAGAACCAATCCTCTTTATATGTTACGTCGATAAGCCCGGTTGCCCCAGGAGACTTCATAAGAGCATCTTTATAGGCTCTTTCTGCACGATCATTTAACCCAACAGGAATAAAATTGTATGCTGTTGAAAGTATCAATAGAGAACCTGAAGACGAACCTTCGACATTTCCAAGCGTTTCATATTTGGCTGGCGGCTTTTGCGATACGGTTGTTAAACCAGCGGTGCATCCAACCATCAGAGTCATTGTGGCAACTATCAAAAGAACCTTGGATATCCTAATCATAAAACTCTCCTTTCTCGGGCCCCCTACACACTCCCAGACAAACAACCGATATTCAAACATTCAATCAAAAATGCTATCCCCGCCTTTCCACAACCCGCCGCCCACCCCCCCAAAAAAAGTGCAACGGCAGCGTAGGGCACTGCAACTATCACCACAAAAATAAGCTACCCCTAATCATCGGCCTGTCAAGCATCAACCACCCAATACAAACTGCCCCTACCGAAAATCAGATTTCATTACGGATACTGCGCTTAGGCAAGGAGCCACTGGCCAAGGGAGGGGAGCATGAAAAAGAGTGGTGAGCAAGCCCCCTCCCCGTTCATCTCGCCGAATGAGTTGGCCGAACGCTGGCAGTGCGCCAGGTCATCCGTTGACCGGATCGCCAGACGGGCAGGGATCAAGCGGATATGCCTCGGAGAAGGGAAAAACGGGATGGTGAGATTTCTACGAAAGGAGGTCGAATCCTATGAACAAAACCGCATGATCTGAAAATTCAACATACCTCGCAAAAAGCCCCCGGGTTCGCAAGTCCCCCGGGGGCAAAACCACATACTGTTTCAACCAGGAGAAGGGTGGCGTTTCTTCCAAGCTTCACCTATAGCCGCCACAACACCTGCATATATTGCACCTCTTAAATTTATATATCTTTTAAACATAGCGTTATTAAACCTTACGACTCTCCCACCAACACCAATAGGGACGTAAATAGCCTCGCCGTATTTTTTATCACATAAATCTTTTTTACAATTCGTCGGATTTGTAACTTGAAGTTGCTTTGCCATGATATATATTTCAGACAATGGAATGTTTTGATCACGCCACTTTGCCATGAGCCTTAACACGTATTCACGCTGAATAGAATCACCTACAGCCAATATATACATGCTTGAAAATTTTTGAGCGAATCTACTTGACGCCAGATTGCTAATCGCGCTCTTTACGTCTTCGATATGGACGACAGACCTTTCTTCATCACTTACTATCTTCAAGGCCTCTTGCCCAATTACGTGAACGAACCATGGATACCCATCTGCAGCTGAAACCAACTCCGCTACCGCCTCTTCGGTAAATTTGACAACAACTCCCTTCGCAGCAAGCATTGACTGAACTTTAAGTGGGATAGATCCTAATTCCCTGTTATCCATTATGTTTATATTAACAGGGACCAAATGCCTTTCTATACTTTCATGCTCATGTAGTAAAGATGAAATATTTGCGGCTACACCTACAAGTATAAACTTAACTTTACTACTTGACATCCTTTTTATAAAGCTAGACATACCACCCCTAACGTTGATCCTGTCAAACTCATCGACAACAAATAATAACTTTTTATTATGTTTAGTTATGGTTTTTCTTATAATATTTATGAACCTATCCTCTGGCGACAAAGCGTCGAATTTTATACCATACTGGCTTTCATATTCTTTATTAAGCTCGTAACGTATTTCACTGAAATTAAGCCCTGGTGTTTCTGCATCCATTTCTTTTAGTGTTGTATATGCTTGTGATGACCCGACGATACCATCGAACAAATCTGGTAAATTTTTAACTTGGTCAGTACATGTATACAATACCGGAATATATCTATTAGAATCAGTAACAGCCCTGTCCGCCTTGCCTATTTCCGCGAGCAACTCTTTATCTCCTAGAGAAATTCTTGCTATCTGAAATGCTAAGCTCGACTTCCCCAAACCTCTTTCCCCATAGATTATCGGGCAAGAACCGTCAGACAAAAGAGCATCAACCAAATCTAAAATTTCTTCCTTCCGCCCAGAAAACGTTTTTGGGTTTTTTATTTCTGAACTAGGCTTGAAAGCATTTTGGATCAAGGCTCTCTTTTCCATAACTTACCCCTTATAATTAACTATACACTTAATAGCTTCCAGCGAATGTTTTCTTATTTCGTTTTTATGCGCATCAATTAAACTAATATCGCTATCATATTCAGAATATTTACATGAGATTTTTGATACTATAACATCCATACTTTCAATAATTTTAGATGTACAGTCATCGAAACCTGACAATATCAGCTTCGCACTATTACAATAAACGTACAACAACCTCAACATATCTTGCTTTTCTTTCTCTGTTACTAGTTTTTTTTCATCGGCACTTTGTATTTGGTCTACCACAGCGAGAAAATTTACGATTGACTCTCTAGCCTTATTGGCCAAATCGTAATTTAATGGTGCATATGTTTGCCTCTTCATTATATAAAGAGACACCAGTGGGCCGACAATAACGGCAATAAGGGCCGTAGATGCCGTCAATATATTCAAAAATGCATTATCGTCTTTCAGCACAACTTCTGCACATATTTTATTTTCTTTATTATTTAATGGATTATCTTCTGCCGCGACCATTACTGAAAATGACTCAAGAAAAACCAACGCGGCAAAAAAAACAAATAATTTTTTCATAGGGCGTCCTGTAACAACCTAAAATTCCACTGTCTCGGCCATCGCCTCCGGCACCAACGCCGCATAATGCCTGCGACAAATTTCCGGTGAGTTCCCCATTAATTTGGAAATTTTATACAAACTTTCTCCCTTCATTGCAAGCTGGCTCCCAAACGTATGCCGGTAATCGAGGCAGGACCACTTCAGTTTCGCCACTCCGTTCACCCTTGCCAGATCCCGCGAGAAGTTGTCGACATCATATCTTGCACCCATCGGACTCGGGAAATACCAGCCACATTTGCTATACGGCACTGGCCAGGCATCTAGATATTTGCGCAGCATCGAACTGATCGGCACCACCCGGTTCACCCTGGTCTTCGGCTCCCAGAACTTCCCGTCAACCGTCTTGGCCCGAATCCGCAGCATCCCGTACGGTCCGGCTTCAAGGTCAACATCCTTAACCGTGAGCCACAACGCCTCCTCACGACGCAGACCGGCATAGATGTAGACCGCCACAATGGTCTGCAGCTGCGGGGCGTCCTTGAGGGCATTTAACTGCGCCTCGATCTGCTCGATGGTCAGAAAGGAAATCTCCGGGGCCTTCTCCCGGTAGCGTTCCACCTTGGCCGCCGGATTGACGTTCGCTGGCATACGGATGCCATGCATCTGCATCGCCCAATTGTAAAGGCGCGTCAGGATCGTGCGGAAGTGATTGGCGGTCTTTGGGGCCAAGGCGCGGGTGCGCACCTGGGCGGCGATGTACTGGGAGATTTCGGCGGTGGTGACCTGCTCGAAATAGGTGGCGGGGATCGGTGGGATCGGGTTGCGGGTCGGGCGCTTCTTCCCCTTCTCGCTGACCTTGCAATTCTTGATGGCCAGAGCCGGGCAGATCGGGCCGAAGGTTTCGCGGAGATAGTAGATATCTCGCTGCACACTCCCTTCCCGCTTCACCGCCCGCAGATATTCGATGGAGGCGGTCAGCACCTTGCCGATGGGGGTGCGGGTCGGCAGGGGGACATCCTCCCCTTTCAGCTGCGACGATTCGATCTGCCGCACCTTCTCCTTGGCGATCTGCAAGGATGTGGTGTGCAGGCAGACCCGCTTCTGCTTGCCGCCGACATAGTAGACTGCGTAATAGGTTTTGTTCCGACGAATGAGACCAGCCATGCGCGCACCTCCATGCGAGGGTTACGGCAGGCCCCAAATTGCTTGGTGTACAAAATGGTGTACAGAAGGCAAACAAAAAGGGACCTGCTCAGCGCAAGTCCCTGTATTTATTGGTAGCGGGGGCAGGATTTGAACCTACGACCTTCGGGTTATGAGCCCGACGAGCTACCTGACTGCTCCACCCCGCATCAAGACGACGGAATGTAATCGCTATTGGGGCAGCCTGTCAACAGAAAAATTCGATACCAAAGAATTTTCGCGGCCACTCCGGACTCAGGACAAATCGATGCTCAACGCAATCTCGTCGCAATCCGGAAACTTAGCGCACTTCATGCAATCGCCCCAGATTTTGTGCGGAAGCTGCGACTTCTCGATGACCTTAAAACCGAGCTTCTCGAAGAAGACCTGCTTGTAGGTCAGGGCAAAGACCCGGTGGATGCCGAGACGCCGCGCTTCTTCCAGGCAGGCCAGCACCAGCTCCTTGCCGGCGCCGCGGCCGTTGTAGTCGGGATGCACCGCCAGGGAGCGCAACTCCGCCAGATCCTCCCAGGCGATATTCAGCGCCGCCGTACCCACCACCTTGCCGTCGGCCTCGTAGACATAGAAATCGCGCAGCGACTCGTACAGCTCCGCCAGGGAACGCGACAGCAGCAGGCCATCGCGGGCATAGTCGAGCAGCAGGCGGTGGATTTCCTTGACATCAGGGATAAGGGCCTTGCGAATCATATGTTGACTCCTCCAATCAGCTCCCTGGCATGCGCCAGCGTCGTTTCCGTCACCTGTGCGCCGCCGAGCATGCGGGCCATCTCTTGGATGCGCGCCTCGGCGTCCAGCCGTTCGACCTGGGTCACGGTGCGCCCGTCCGACTCGCGCTTGGCCACCAGAAAATGCCGGTCGGCCCCGGCGGCCACCTGCGGCAGATGGGTAACGCACAACACCTGGGCGCTGCGGCTGACGGCGCGCAGCTTCTCGCCGACCGCCGTGGCGGTGACCCCGCCGATCCCGGCATCGACTTCATCGAAGATCAGCGTGGGGACCTGCTCCTGTCCCGGGGCGATGCGCTTGAGCGCCAGCAAAATGCGCGACAGCTCGCCACCGGAGGCGATGCGCGCCAGCGGCAGCAGGGCCTCGCCGCGGTTCGGCGCCAGCAGGAACTCGCCCCGCTCCAGCCCCAGGGGCCCCGGTTCGGACAGCGGCGCCAACTGCAGCTCGAACTGTGCTCCGTTCATGGCCAGATCGGCCAGTTCGCGCTGCATCGCCGCGCTCAACCGCTGACCGGCCGCCTGCCGCGCCGCACTCAGCTGCCGGCCGCCTTCGAGGAGGATCGCCTGCTGCCGCGCGCGGGCCACTTCCAGATCGGCGCGGGCCTCCTCGGCGTGTTCGAGTTGGTGCAGTTCGGTCGCTATCGATTCGCGATACGCCAGAACCTCTGCCAGGGTCGTCCCGTACTTGCGCTTCAGCGTGGCCAGCCGGGCCAGGCGCGTTTCGACTTCCTCCTGGCGCCCCGGCTCGAAGCGGATGCGCCCGAGATGGCTGCGCAGCTGGGACGCGGCATCCTCGAGCGCGTACAGGCTCTGCTGCAGCGTTTCCGCAACCCCCCCCAAAGCCGGATCGACGCCAGTCAGCCCTTCCAGTTCGGTGGCCAGCCGGCCGAGCCGGGCACAGACCGCGCCGTCGGCGGCATAAAGCGTTTCGTAGCCGTTGTTGGCAGCGGCAGCCAGGCGCTCGGCGTTTTGCAGCAGCAGGCGCTCCGCGGCCAGTTCCTCGTCCTCGCCGGGGGACGCCTGGACCGTGTCGATTTCATCCAGCTGGTAGCGCAGCAGGTCGAGGCGCTGGGCTCTCTCCCGCTCGGCCGCGGCCAACTGCTCCAGGCGCTCGCCCAACTCGCGCCAGACGGCATAGGCTTCCCGGTAGTCGGCCAGGAGTGCCGCAAGCTCGCCGAAGCGATCGAGAAACGGGAGATGCGCTTCACGGGCGAGGAGCGCCTGATGTTCGTGCTGGCCGCACACCGCCACCAGCTGTTCGGTCAAGGGCTGTAGCTGGGTCAGGGTGGCCAGGGCGCCGTTGACGTAGGCGCGGCTGCGCCCGCCGCGGTTGACGATGCGACGCAGCACCAGGTCGTCTCCCGCCGGGAAGCCTGCCTGCGTAACGGCTTCCTGCAAATCGGGCCGCCCGGCCAGATCGAAGAGCGCTTCGACCGTGGCCTCCTCGCAGCCGGCGCGAATCAGTTCCGGGTTGGCGCGATCGCCGAGCAACAGGCCGATGGCGTCCATGACGATCGACTTCCCGGCCCCGGTTTCGCCGGTGAGCACATTGAAGCCGGAACCGAATTCGACCTCCAGGCGGTCGATGATGGCGAAGTTGATGATGGAGAGGGTCAATAACATTGCAGGAGCCGGGTTGAGGCTGAGGTTAAGGTTGGGGGGCGGTCAACTGTGCCATGAAGTTGCTGTCCTAACGCTCCCCCCAGTGCAGCTTGGTACGCAGAATCTGGAAATAATCCTTGGTCGGGCTGAGCACCAAAAGGGTCGGATGAGGAGAACGTCTAATCTCGACGATGTCGCCGCCGCGCAGCGGCATCCCCACCTGACCGTCGGCGGTGAGAACCACGTCCTCATCCTGGAACTTGACCTCGATGCGGATCACCGCATCGCCTCCGACGATGATCGGCCGGTTGGTCAGCATGTGCGGGCAGATCGGTGAGAGGACCAGGCAGTTCAGCGCCGGCGAGATGATCGGGCCGCCGGCCGCCAGGTTGTAAGCGGTGGAACCGGTCGGGGTGGCGATGATCAAACCGTCGGCCTTGAAGGTCGTCAGGTAGGTGTCATCGATCGAGGCCTCCATGTCGATGATCCTGGCCAGCGCCCCCTTGTTGATGACCAAATCGTTGAGCACCAGGTAGCGGCCGACCTCGACGTCGTCCCGGCGGATCGCCACATCAAGGCGCATGCGCTCGGCGATCGGCAGCTCCCCGGCCACCAGCCGGGACAGAACCGGATCGAGTTCGTCGCGAGTGATTTCGGTGAGGAAGCCGAGACTGCCGAGGTTGATGCCGAGGATCGGCGTGCGCCGGTCACCGGCCAGGCGCGCCACCGACAGCAGCGTGCCGTCGCCGCCGAGAACGATGAGCATGTCGGCCGCTTCGGGGATCTCCCTCAGGGGACAGGCGTCGGCACCGGGGATTTGCGCGGCGAGGGTGTCATCGACCAGTACGGCAATGCCGCGCGCCTTCAGCCAGGCACAGGCTTCGGCGGCGACCCGCAACGCGTCCTGATGATGCCGCTTGACAAAGATTCCGATCGTTTGCAAGGACCGACCTCCTGAATACATGCCGAAAAAAGTTAGCACAGCGACAGGGGATTGTCCATGTCCACGGACGTTGTCGGTTGGCGGTGCCTATGCTAGCATCCTTGGCTATGGACCTGTTCTCCTCCACCGCCGCCGCCCGCACCCCGCCGCCCCTGGCCGAACGGATGCGCCCGCACACCCTGGACCAGGTCGTCGGCCAGCGGCACCTGCTCGGCGAGGGGAAGATCCTGCGGCGCCTGATCGAAACCGACCAACTGACTTCGGTGATCTTCTGGGGCCCGCCCGGCACCGGCAAAACCACCCTTGCCCAGGTGATCGCCGCCTCGACCAGTTGTCGCTTCGCCGCCTTCTCGGCGGTGCTGCAGGGGGTGAAGGAGGTCCGTGAGATCGTCGCCAAGGCCCAGGAGGAGCGCAGCTATCACGGGCGGCGCACGGTGCTGTTCGTCGACGAGATTCACCGCTTCAACAAGGCCCAGCAGGACGCCTTCCTCCCCTGGGTGGAACGCGGCGACGTGATCCTGATCGGGGCGACCACCGAGAATCCGTCCTTCGAGGTCAACTCGGCGCTGCTGTCGCGCTCCCGGGTCTTCGTCCTGGAGCAGCTGGCACCGGAGGATCTGCGCGTGCTTCTGGAGCGGGCCCTGACGGTTCCGGAGGGGCTCGGCGGAAGATCCCTCGCCGCCGACGCGGACGCCATCACCTTCCTCGCCGAGATGGCCCACGGCGACGCGCGCGTGGCGCTCAACACCCTGGAACTGGCGGCCAACCTGGCCGAAGACGGCCGCATCGAGTTGGCCACCGTGGAGGCGGCCCTGCAAAAGGCCCCGCTCCTCTACGACCAGGGGGGCGAGGAGCACTACAACGTCATCTCAGCCTTCATCAAGAGTCTGCGCGGCTCCGACCCGGATGCCGCCATCTACTGGCTGGCACGGATGCTCGAGGCCGGCGAGGACCCGATGTTCATCGCCCGGCGCATGATCATCTTCGCCGCCGAGGATGTCGGCAACGCCGACCCGCGCGCCCTGCAGGTCGCGGTCGCCGCCCAGCAGGCCCTGCATGTGATCGGCCTGCCGGAGGGACGCATCCCCCTGGCCCAGGCGGTGACCTATCTCGCCACCGCGCCGAAGAGCAACGCCGCCTACGTCGCCATCGACGCGGCGCTGGCCGAAGTCAGGAAGAGCGGGGCCCTGCCGGTGCCGCTGCATATCCGCAACGCCCCGACCCGGCTGATGAAGGAACTCGGCTACCACAAGGGCTACCAGTACGCCCACGACCGCGCCGACGCCGTTGTCACCCAGACCCATCTCCCCGAGCAGCTCGCCGGCCACGCCTTCTACCGACCGAAGGAGAGCGGGTACGAGAAGACCATCGCCGAGCGCCTGGCCTGGTGGGCGGCCAGGCGCAGGGAACTCACCGGCGACGGGGACTAGAGATGGCCGACCTCTCCGTCCTCCGCGAAATCTTCATCCTGCTGACGCTGGCGACGGTCAACGCCTGGCTGTTCAGCCGACTGAAGCAGTCGCCGATCGTCGGCTATCTGGTCACCGGCCTTTTGGTCGGCCCCTACGGCTTTCACCTGATCAAGGGGATTCACGAGGTCGAGATCGTCGCCGAAATCGGCGTGATCCTGCTGCTCTTCACCATCGGCCTGGAGTTCTCCTACTCGCGCATCATGCGCCTTAAAGGGCTGCTACTCAAAGCCGGCACCACCCAACTGGCGGCAACCGCCATGGCGGTCGGCTTCGGCACCATGCTCCTCGGCGAAAACTGGCGCAGTGCGGCCGGGCTGGGGATGGCGATGGCCCTGTCATCGACGGCCATCGTTCTCAAGCTGCTCCTGGAGAGCGGCGAGATCGATTCGGCCCACGGCCGCATCTCTTTGGGGATCCTGCTTTTCCAGGACCTGTGCGTCATCCTCTTCCTGGTCGCGCTCCCCCTGCTCGGCAGCCAGCCCCACGAGTTTTCCCTCTGGACCGTGCTTCATGCCGGGCTGATCATGGGGGGGCTCTACCTGTTCGCCCGCCACCTGCTCAATCCGCTTTTGCGCGGCATCCTGCAGACGCGCTCGCCGGAACTGTTTCGCCTGACCATCCTGGTCCTCGTCCTCGGTACCGCCGGGGCCACCTACCAGGCCGGGCTGTCACTGGCCCTGGGGGCCTTTCTCGCCGGGCTGGCGCTGGCCGAGTCGGACTCGTCCCACCAGGTGCTCTCGGACATCATTCCGTTTCGCGACGTCTTCCTGGCGGTCTTCTTCATCTCGGTCGGCATGCTGGTCGATGTGCGCCTGCTGCTGACCAACTGGTGGCAGGTCCTGATCGGTCTGGTCCTGCTCGGACTGGCCAAGACCGTTGCCGGCAGCCTGGGGGCACTGATCTGCCGCTACCCGCTGCGTACCGCGCTGATCACCGGGCTGGTGACCTTCCAGGGGGGAGAGTTTTCCTTCATCCTCCTGAAGCAGGCGCTCGCCCTCGGTGTCCTGCAAGAAGCGACCTATCAACTGGCCCTGTCGATCGTCGCCCTGTCGATGATGATCACGCCGCTGGTCTTCGGACATGCTGAAGCGCTTGCCACTACCCTCTCCACCTGGTTCGGCCGTCCGGTGCGCCACGCCGGAGAAGAGGAACGCGAACGCACCGGCAACCTGGAAGGGCACGTGATCATTGCCAGTTACGGTCTGTCGGCCCGCAATGTGGCCAGAATCCTGCGCGAATTCCACATCCCCTACATCCATGTCGAGGTCAACGGCGACGCCGTACGCCGCGCCAAACTGGCCGGGGAGATCATCCTGCACGGCGACGCCAGCGCCCCGCACGTTTTGGAAGGCGCCGGCGTTCACCGGGCCAGGGCACTGGTCCTGGCGATCAACGACCCTGCCGCGCTGGCCCGCACCATTCCGATCGCCCGCGAACTCAACCCGAAGCTGTACATCCTCGCCAGAGTCCGCTACGTCAGCGAAATCGAACCCCTGCTGTCAGCCGGAGCCGACGAGGCGCTCCCCGACGAGCTGGGCGCCGGGCTGGAGCTGTCGACCTTTTTGATGCAGCATTTCCGCGCCAACGAAGGTCGTATCCTGAAGATTCTCGACGAGGTCCGCGACGAGCATCACCTGCGCTACCGCCAGCCCGAAAAACAGCCCGGTAAACTGAGCAGCTATCTGACCGTCATGAACGGCGCGGAGATGGAACTGCAGGCGGTCCCCGAGGATTCCCCCTGCTTCGACCGGAGTCTGGCCGAGCTCGATTTCCGCGGGGCGACCGGCGCCATGGTGGTCGGCGTCATCCGCGACATGCGCACGACCCACAACCCCGGCCCGACCCTGCGTCTGGCTCCCGGGGACACGCTCATGCTGCTTGGCGACGAAGAGAGCCTGCGCAAGGCCAGGGAGCTGCTGCACGGCCATCCGCTGTAAACTCGTGAGGAGTGAGACGTCAGGAGCAAGGAGAAAGAACGGGGGACGACCTGAGCTGAGCCGTCCCCCGCAGTTTTCCGTTGTTTGATTTTTCCGTCAACTACTCAAGCACCACCAGCAGATCCCCCTGCTCGATCTGCGCGCCCTGTTCGAAGCGCAGCTCGGCAATCACGCCATCGACCTTCGCCTTGACGTTGGTCTCCATCTTCATCGCCTCGGTGGTCAGCAGGGTATCTCCGGCGCTGACCTTGTCGCCGACCGCAACCATCAGCTTGAAGACCTTGCCGGGCATCGGCGCGCCAATGTGCTTGAGATTGGCCGGATCGGCCTTCTGGTGGCTGACCTCGCTGGTCTTGACCGACTGGTCCTTGACCGTGATGACCCGCGGCTCGCCGTTGATTTCGAAATAGATGTTGCGGTTGCCGTCGTCATGCACGCGGCCGATGGCGTTGAGCTTGATGATCAGCGTCTTGCCGGCTTCGATGTCGATGTTGACCTCGTCGCCGACATCCAGGCCGTAGAAGAAGACCGGCGTCGGCAGGAATGACGTATCGCTGTACTCCTGGCGATGCCGGTCGAACTCCTCGAACACCCCCGGATAAAGAACGGCGGAGAGAACTTCGCGCTCGCTGACCGTGTGCCCCAGCTTCAGTTCCAGCTCCTGCTTCCTGGCGGCGAAATCGACCGGCTCGAGCAGTTCGCCGGGGCGGCAGGTGAGCGGCTTCTCGCCCTTGAGGATGATCTCCTGCAGGCGCTTGGGGAAGCCGCCGACCGGCTGGCCGATCATCCCCTTGAAGAAATCGATGACCCCCTGCGGGAAAGCCAGCTCCTCGCCCTTGGTGAAGACATCGTCCGGCTCCAGGTTGTTCTGTACCAGGAACATCGCCATGTCGCCGACGATCTTCGACGACGGCGTCACCTTGATGACATCGCCGAACAGGTCGTTGACCTTGCGGTACATCTCCTTGCACTCCTCCCAGCGGTGCCCGAGGCCCAACCCCTCGACCTGCGGCTTGTAGTTGGAGTACTGGCCACCGGGGATTTCGTGGTGATAGACCTGCGCCGTGCCGCTGCGCAGCTCCGACTCGAACGGCGCATAGTAGGTGCGCACCGTCTCCCAGTAGTTGGCCAGCTTCTGCAGCCCGTCCTGGTCGAGCTGAGGATCCCAGATGGTGCCGTGCAGGGCGGCCAGCAGGGCGTTCATGTTCGGCTGCGCGGTCAGCCCCGAGACCGAGGAGAGCGCCACGTCGACGATGTCGACGCCGGCCTGGGCAGCCATCAGCAGCATGGCGCCGCCGTTGCTGGAGGTATCGTGGGTGTGCAGGTGGATAGGGATGCCGACCTCCTGCTTGAGCGTCTTGATCAGCTTTTCGGCGGCAAAGGGCTTGAGCAGGCCGGCCATGTCCTTGATCGCCAGGATATGCGCCCCCATCTTCTCCAGCTCCTTGGCCAGTTCGACGTAGTAGCTCAAGGGATACTTGTCGCGCTTCGGATCGAGGATGTCGCCGGTATAGCACATGGCCGCCTCGCACACCGCGCCGGTGCGCTCGCGCACCGCACCCATGGCCACCTGCATCCCCTTGGTCCAGTTCAGCGAGTCGAAGATGCGGAACACGTCGATGCCGCTCTCGGCGGCCTTGACCACGAACTCCTGGACCACGTTGTCCGGGTAGTTGGTGTAGCCGACGGCGTTGGAGCCACGCAGTAACATCTGGAAGAGGATGTTCGGAACCTTCTTGCGCAGGCGGTCGAGGCGCTCCCACGGATCCTCGCGCAGGAAGCGCATGGAGACGTCGAAGGTCGCTCCGCCCCACATCTCCAGGGAGAAGAGACCGCCGCCCAGGTGAGCGGTGGCCTCGGCGATGCGGTCGAGATCGTAGGTGCGGAAACGCGTGGCCATCAGCGACTGGTGGGCATCGCGCATGGTGGTGTCGGTGATCAGCAGCTGCTTGTTCTTCAGTACCCAGTTGGCCAGCCCCTCGGGCCCCTTGGCCAGGAGGATGTCGCGGGTGCCGCGCGGCAGCGCCTTGCCGTAGGGGATCTCCGGCACCTCAGGTTCGCGCAGGTTGCGGAACTTCAGGGCGCGCTCCGGCTTGATTCCAGGGTAGCCATTGACCGTGGTGGTGCCGATGAAGTTCATGATCTTGGTGGCGCGGTCCTTCTTGACCTTGAGATCGAAGACCTCGGGATGCTCATCGAGGAACGCGGTATCGCATTTCCCCTCCAGGAAGACCGGGTGGGTGATGACCTTCTCGAGGAAGCCGATGTTAGTCTTCACCCCGCGCACGCGGAACTCCTGCAGGGCACGGTGCATGGTGCGCGCCGCGTCGTTGAAGCTCAAGCCCCAGGTGGAGATCTTCACCAGCAGCGAATCGTAGTGGGGGGTGATGACCGCCCCGGAGTAGGCCGCCGCCGCATCGAGGCGCACACCGAAGCCGGCGGCCGAGCGGTAGGCCTTGATGGTGCCGAAATCGGGGGCGAAGTTGTTCTTCGGATCCTCGGTAGTGATGCGGCTCTGGATCGCGTAGCCGCGCAGTTCGACATCCTTCTGGCTCTTGATGCCGATCTCCGGGTCGGAGAGCTTGTACCCCTGGGCGACACGAATCTGCGCCTGTACCAGGTTGCGCATGGTCACCAGCTCGGTGACCGTGTGCTCGACCTGGATGCGCGGGTTGACTTCGATGAAGTAGAACTTCCCCTGCTGGTCCATGAGGAATTCGACGGTGCCGGCATTGCGGTAGCCGACATGCTTGGCCAGCGCCATGGCGTAATCGCAGACTTCCTTGCGCTTCTTTTCGGTCAGGTAGAGCGACGGGGCGATTTCGATAACCTTCTGATGGCGGCGCTGGATCGAGCAGTCGCGCTCGTAAAAATGCACGATGTTGCCGTGGTTGTCGCCGAGGATCTGCACTTCGACGTGCTTGGGCTTCTCAATGTACTTCTCGAGGAAAATGGTGGCGTTGCCGAAGGCCGCCTGGGCCTCGGAGGCCGCCGACTTCAGCCCTTCGAGCAGTTCCTTCTGATTGCGCGCCACGCGCATGCCGCGCCCGCCGCCGCCGGCCGAAGCCTTGATGATGATCGGGTAGCCGGCCTCCTTGGCGAAGATCAGCGCCTCTTCCTCGGAACGCACCGGATTGGGGGTGCCGGGAACAACCGGCACACCGGCATCGATCGCCACCTTGCGCCCGGACACCTTGTCGCCGACCCGCTGCTGAATCCCCGGGGTCGGGCCGATGAAGGTGATCCCGGCCCGTTCGCAGGCCGCGGAGAATTCCGGGTTTTCGGAAAGGAATCCGTAGCCCGGATGGATGGCGTCGATTTCCTTCTTGCGCGCCAGATCGATGATCTCGTCGATCGCCAGATAGGCGTCGATCGGCCCCTTCCCCTTGCCGACCAGGTAGGCTTCGTCGGCCTTGTAGCGGTGCAGGGCCAGCTTGTCCTGCTCCGAGTAGATCGCCACCGTGCCGATCCCGAGTTCGGTACAGGCACGGAAGATACGGATGGCGATCTCGCCGCGGTTGGCGGCCATGACTTTGCGGAAGTTCTTGACGGGCATGCGGGTCTCCTTAAAAAGAGCAAACAACCAGAAGTTTATCGTGAATCAACGGAAAGGAAAGTCTCGCTAAAATATTTAGTAATAGTAAATTTTTTCAACAAAATTAATAACTTAGGCGCCCTGGCCCGGCCATCTAAACAAACCGCCCCGCCCCTGTCAAGGACAAAAAAAGCGGGGGCGTGGATGACCATGCCCCCGCTTTCCGCCCACCTTGCTCCTTACCCTCAGCCCTGGCTCTTCTTCTCCAGGAACGGCTTGATCAGGTCGATCGGCACCGGAAAGATGATAGTCGAGTTCTTTTCCGTGGCCACTTCGGTCAGGGTCTGCAAAAAACGCAACTGCAATGCCCCCGGTTCGGCGGAGATCACCGAAGCGGCTTCCGCCAGCTTCTGGCTGGCCTGGAACTCCCCTTCGGCATGGATCACCTTGGAGCGTCGCTCGCGTTCGGCCTCGGCCTGGCGGGCCATGGCACGCTGCATCTCGGCGGGAAGGTCGATGTGCTTGACTTCCACGTTCGTCACCTTGATCCCCCAGATGTCGGTCTGGCGATCGAGAATCTGCTGCAGCTCCAGGTTGATCTTGTCGCGGTGAGCCAGCAACTCGTCCAGTTCCGACTGGCCGAGCACGCTGCGCAGGGTGGTCTGCGCCAACTGGCTGGTGGCATACAGGTAATTCTCCACGTTGATCAGGGCCTTCTCCGGGGCCAGCACACGAAAGTAGAGGACCGCGTTGACCTTGACCGAAACGTTGTCCTTGGTGATGACATCCTGGGGAGGGACATCCATCGCCACGGTGCGCAGGCTGACTTTGACCAGCTTGTCGATCACCGGGATGATGAAGCGCAGCCCCGGTCCCTTGACGCCGCTGTAGCGGCCGAGGCGAAAAACCACGCCGCGCTCGTATTCCATGAGCACGCGAACGGCATTGGCGATAACGAAAATCACCAGGGCAACGGGAACAGCATAGGCTATCAGCATATCGAACTCCTGTGGGTTGAAGTGAAACGTCATGACCGGTTCCTTTCGGCAGGGGGTGTCACACGGGCTTTGACCTGCAGGGTCATCTGCTCGCCAAGGCCGGTGACCTCGATCTCGGTACCGGCCGGCAGTTCCTCATCGGCGCTGGCGTCCCAGTATTCGCCGTTGACGAATACCTTGCCGCTCCGCTGCACGGCGGTCACCGCCTGACCGTGCGCGCCGATCATCCCTTCCTGGCCGGTTATCACCGGCCGGCGCTGGGCCCGCGTGACCGACCACAGGCAGAAGAGAATGATGCCGGCACAGGAGAGGACGGTCGAAACGATGACCGCAAGGGAGATGCGCAGGGCCGGGTCGGGGGAATCGATCAGCATCAGCGAGCCAAAGGCCAGGGCGATGACCCCGCAGATCGACAGCATCCCGTAGGACACCACCTTGAGCTCGAGGAGGAAGAAGACCAGGGCCAAAAGGATCAGCAGCACGCCGACGTAGTTGATCGGCAGGGCCTGGAAGGCAAAAAGAGCCAGGAGGATGGCCAGGGCGCCTATCACGCCGGGGAGAATCACCCCCGGCTGGGAAATTTCGAAGAAGATGCCGAGAATGCCGAGCATCATCAGCAGATAGGCGACGGTGGGGTTGCTCACCGCGTCGAGAATCCGCTTCCCCCAGCCCATTTCGCGCAGCACCGGCTCGACGCCGCCCAACTTCAGATGCCGTTCCTTGCCGTCGCGCAGGTAACGACGTCCGTCGAGCTGTTTGAGCAGGTCGTCCCGACTTTCGGCGAGCAGATCGATGACCTTCAGCTCCATGGCCTCCTGGGCGGAGGTGGAGGCCCCGTCGCGGACGATCCGTTCGGCCCATTCGACGTTACGGCCGCGCTGTTCGGCAATGGAGCGGGCATAGGCGACGGCATCGTTGACCACCTTGTGCTTCATGGTCTCGTCCATCCCCGCTCCGCCGCCGATCGACACCGGCGTCGCCGCACCGATGTTGGTCCCCGGCGCCATGGCGGCAAAATCGGCGGCCAGCGTGATGAGCGCCCCGGCCGAAGCGGCCCGCGCTCCGCTCGGCGCGACATAGACGATCACCGGGGTCCTGGAGGCAAGAAGCGCCCGGATGATATCGCGCATGGCGGTATCCAGCCCCCCCGGCGTGTCGATCTCCATGAGGAAAGCCGGGGCGCCGGCGGCGTTGGCCGCCGCCAGCTCCGTGGCGATGAAATCGGCGATGACCGGGTTGATGGCGCCGCTGACGCGCACCAACGGCAGATCAGCTGCGGCACCGATCCCGGGCCGACAGCAGAGGGCCAGGAACAATCCACAAAACAGAGTCAAGCGGCGGAGAAAACGGTTGGAAATCATTGCACAATTCTAGCAAGGCCGCGCCGCCTGTCAATCGTTTACTCTCAGGAGCCGCCACTTGCCGGCAGACTCGCGGCGTGCTAAGGTGCAAGCGTCAAATGAATGACGCCAACCGCGGAGGGGCCGATGAGTGACGCCGCGCAGATCCTGCTGATCGATGACGACCCGGGGAGCCGGGAGGGGTTGGGGCTGCTGCTGCGCCGCGAGGGGTACGCGGTCACCACCGCCGACTCCGGGGAAGAGGGGGTGGAGCTGCTGACCTCTCAGCCGTTTGCAGCGATCATCACCGACCTGTTCCTGCCGGGGGTGAGCGGCATCGACCTGCTGCACAAAGTCAAGGCGCTGGCCCTGCCGGCCCAGGTCATCCTGATTACCGGCCAGGCTTCCGCGGAGACCGCCGTGGAAGCGATGAAAGGCGGGGCCTTCGACTACATCGTCAAGCCGGTCAACTTCGAGAAGCTCAAGGTGCTGGTGGCCAAGGCGGTCGGCACCAGCCGTCTGGTCGCGGAGAATCTCTATCTGCGCCAGCAGCTGCGCGGCAAGTACAAGTTCGCCAACATCATCGGCAACAGCCCGGCCATGCAGC
>CAZRTZ010000041.1:0-23788 GCA_964603155.1 uncultured Geobacteraceae bacterium
GCCCCCAATGCCGCCTCCCTGAAGGCTTCGGCCAGGGTCGGGTGGGCGTGCATAATGGCGGCGATATCCGCAACGCTCCCGGAAAAAGCCATCACCGCCACCGCCTCGGCAATCAGCTCGGAAGCGCGCGGGCCAAGAATATGCACGCCGAGGATGCGCCCGGTCTCCGGCACGGCCAGGACCTTGACGAACCCCTCGGTCTCATCCAGGGCTTTGGCGCGACCGCTGGCCATGAACGGGAATTTTCCCACCGCGTAGGCGACGCCGTCGGCTTTGAGCTGCTCCTCGCTGCGCCCGACGGAGGCCGCTTCCGGCATGGTGTAGACAACGCCGGGGATCAGGGCGTAGTCGACCTCGGGCTGCTCCCCGTGCATCCGCTCCACGCAGACCACGGCCTCGTCCATCGCCTTGTGGGCGAGCATCGGCCCGTGGATGAGGTCGCCGACGGCATAAACCCCGGGACAGGTGGTTTGGTAGTCGGCATCCACCTTGATGCGCCCCTGCTCGCGGTCGATGCCGATCTCGTCCAGACCGAGCCCTTCGCCGCACGGCCGGCGGCCCGCGGCGACCAGCACCCGATCACAGCCCAGCGTCTGCGCCGTCTTCCCCCCCACTGTCAGCGTCACCTGTTCCCCGCTGACCTCTGCCCGAACCACCCGGGTGCCGGGGAGGATGGTCATCCCCTGCTTTTCCAGACTCTTCACGAGCGTCTTGGCCACTTCCTGGTCGGTGTTCGGCAGCAGGGCGTCGAGCATCTCCACCACCGTGACCCTGGCCCCCAGGCGCAGCCAGACCGAGCCGAGCTCCAGGCCGATGTAGCCGCCGCCGACCACCACCAGGTGCTGCGGGACATTTTCATAAGCCAGGGCCTCGCGGGCCTGGCCGACCGGACCGCCGAACGGCAGGCCGGGGATGGCCACGGCCTCGCTGCCGGTGGCCAGCAAAATCTTGCTGGCCGCAAGCCGTTGTTCGCCGCCCGGTGTGGTGACGGCCACCTGTGGCACGCCATCGCCTTTGAGCAGCCGGCCGGAACCGGTGATCAGGGTGATGCCGGATTTTTTGAAGAGACTGGCGACCCCGCGGGTCAGACGCACCACCACGTCGTCTTTGCGCTTCATCATCTGCGCCAAGTCAAGACGTGGCGGCTCGATGACGATGCCGTGGCGGGCAAACCCGTCGCGGGCCAGGGCGAAGTACTCGCTCGAGTCGAGCAGCGCCTTGCTCGGAATGCACCCTTCGTTGAGGCAGGTGCCGCCCAGTGCGGCGCGCTTCTCCACCACGGCAACCTTCATCCCCAGCTGCGCGGCGCGCAACGCCGCCACGTAGCCGCCCGGTCCGCCGCCGATCACCACCAGATCGAATTGGTCAGTCACAAGGTCGCTCCCGATTTTCAAGGTCCAAGGGACGGGGTACGGGATTCGAGGCTCGAGGCAAAGGCTTTTCCCCGGACCCCGATCCTCGTCCCTCGCGCCCCGTGTTTAAAGCTCCAGTAGCAACTCCTCCGGGTCTTCCAGATGTTTCTTGATCGTCTTGAGGAAGCCGACCGCCTCGCGGCCGTCGATCAGGCGGTGGTCGTAGGAGAGAGCCAGATACATCATCGGCCGGATCACCACCTGGCCCTCTACGGCCACCGGGCGGTCCTGGATGGCGTGCATGCCGAGGACCCCGGTCTGCGGCGGGTTGAGGAGCGGCGTGCTGAGCAGCGATCCGTAGATCCCGCCGTTGGAAATGGTGAAGGTTCCCCCTTCGAGCTCGGCCAGCGTCAGCTTGCGCTCGTTGGCTTTTTGCGCCAACGCAGAGATCTGCTGTTCGATCCCGGCAAACGTCAGCTGGTCGGCATCGCGCAGCACCGGAACCACCAGTCCGCGCTCGGTGCCGACGGCGATGCCGATGTCGTAATAGTGGTGGTAGACGATGTCGCTGCCGTCGATGCGGGCATTGACCGCAGGAAACTCCCTGAGGGCCTCGACCGTGGCCTTGACGAAGAACGACATCAGGCCGAGCTTGATGCCATGCTTTGCGCTGAAGTGTTCCTGGTGGCGGACGCGCAGGGCCTTGAGGGAGCCGAGATCGACCTCGTTGAAGGTGGTGAGCATGGCGGTCTGCTGGCGGGCGGCCAGCAGGCGCGCGGCGATGCGCTGGCGCAGCGGCGACATCGGCTCGCGGGTCAGCGCCCGTCCGTCCGGTGCTTCCTGAACGGCTGCCTGGGGGCGGGGCTGGTCAAGCGCAGGGGTCTCGCTGCCTGCCCGCGTTCCCGGCGACGCCGCCCCGGCGTGCAGCACATCCTCGACGGTGATGCGCCCATCGCGGCCGCTGCCGCTTAAGGCGGCCGGATCGAGGGTCTTCTCCCTGGCCAGCCTGGTCGCTCCGGGGTTCACCGGGGGGGTGGCGGCCTTGGCTGACGGCGTGGCCAGCGGCTCCCTGGCGGGGGCTGGCGGAGGTGCCGCCGCAGCCGGTCCGGGGACGATGGCACCGATGATGGCACCGACCGGCAGGGTCTGACCGGCCGGCACGGCAATCTGTACGACGCCCGAAGTTTCGGCGCTCACCTCGACATTGACCTTGTCGGTTTCCAGGTCGCAGAGCACCTCCCCCTGGCGGACGGTCGCCCCGTCTTTGACGCGCCAGGCAACCAGCAGGGCCTCGTGGATCGATTCGCCGACGGTGGGGATGCGAATTTCCATCAGTTGACTCCAAAGGCAGCGTCGAGGATGCGCGCCTGCTCCTGGCCGTGGCGGCGGTGGGAACCGACGGCGGTGGCGGCCATGGCCGGGCGGCCGACATACTCCGGCTCCCGGCCGAACAACTCGGCTAGCTGCGGCCGCAGGAACGGCCAGGCCCCCATGTTCTCCGGCTCCTCCTGCACCCAGGCGATGCGTTCGAGCCTGGGCCAGCCGGCGAGGGCCTCCCGCAGGCTGGTCAGTTGCAAGGGGTAGAGCTGTTCCAGGCGCCACAGGGCGATGCCGTCCGCCTTCCCCAGTTGCCGGCGCTCGGCCAGCTCATAGTAGATCTTGCCGGAACAAAGCAGCAGGGTCCGTACCTCGGCCGCTGGTTCCGGATCGGTCAGCACGGGGGCAAAACGGCCCGCGGCCAGCTCCTTGAGAGCACTGACGCAGGCCGGCAGGCGCAGCAGGCTCTTCGGGGTGAAGACGATCAGTGGCCGCCGGTAGGGGAGCCTGACCTGGCGGCGCAGCAGGTGGAAGAGCTGTGCCGGGGTGCTGGGGTAGGCAACCTGCAGGTTCTCCTCGGCACACAGCGCCAGGTAGCGCTCGATGCGGGCGCTGGAGTGTTCCGGCCCCTGTCCCTCGTAACCGTGGGGGAGGAACATGACCAGGCCGCTGGCCCGGTCCCACTTGGCGTTGCCGCTGGCGATGAACTGGTCGATGATCACCTGGGCGCCGTTGGCGAAGTCGCCGAACTGCGCCTCCCAGATGGTCAGTCCTTCCGGCATCTCCAGCGAATGACCGTATTCGAAGCCGAGCACCGCAGCTTCGGAGAGCATGCTGTCGTAAATCTGCACCGGGGCCTGGCCCGGGGTGACGAAAGCCAGAGAGACGTAGCGCTGGCCGTTGTGCTGGTCGACCAGTGCCGCATGGCGCTGGTTGAAGGTGCCGCGCCGGCAGTCCTGACCGGAGAGCCGTACCGGCACCTGCTCGGCCAGCAGGGTGGCGAAGGCCAACGCTTCGGCGGTGGCCCAGTCGAGCCCTTCGCCGCCCCGGATCGCATCGCGGCGCTTCTCCACCAGGCGGGCCACCTTGGGGTGGGGATGGAAACCGGGGGGGATGCGCCCCAGCCGTTCACCGCATTCATGCAACTGCTCCAGGGGCACCGCCGTTTCCGGCTCGTCAGGCAAGGCTTCGCGCCGGATCTTCTCCCACTTGGCGTTGAAGCCCAACCCCTGTCGCGGGTCGGCGGGGAGGCTCAGGGATGTTTCGAGCCGTGCGGCATAGGTGGTTGCACAGGCCTCGAGCTCGCTGCGCGCGAAACCTTCCGCTTCCAGGCGCGCGACGTACAGCTCATGGGCCGGCGGCCGGCGGCGGATCTTCTCGTACATCAGCGGCTGGGTGAAGGCGGGTTCGTCCCCTTCGTTGTGGCCGTGGCGCCGGTAGCAGAGCAGTTCGATGACCACGTCGCGGGCAAAGGCCTGGCGATAGGCCAGGGCCAGGCGGGCGACCTGCACCACGCTCTCCGGAGCCTCGCCGTTGACATGGAAGATCGGGATCGCCAGCAGCTTGGCGATGTCGGTCGCGTAAGGGGTCGAGCGGGCGTGGGCCGGCTCGGTGGTGAAGCCGATCTGGTTGTTGACCACTACGTGCACGGTCCCCCCCGACTGGTAGCCGTCGAGTTGGGACAGATTGAGGATTTCAGCGACGATCCCCTGCCCGGCGAAGGCGGCGTCACCGTGGACCAGCAAGGGGAGGACGCGCTTGCGTCCGCCGGGCCCGTAGGCGACGTGGCGGGCGCGGCACTTGCCGATGACCACCGGGTTGACCGCCTCGAGATGGCTGGGGTTGCTGGCCAGGCTCAGGTGAATCGCACCGCCTGAGGTTTGGCGGTCTGCAGAGAACCCCTGATGATATTTGACGTCCCCCTCGCCGACGAAGGCCAGCTCCAGGTTGTCCTGAAACTCGGCGAAGATGTTCTCCAGAGGTTTGGCGAAGATGTTGGCCAGCACGTTGAGGCGGCCGCGGTGGGCCATCCCCATGACCAGATCGGAGACGCCGTGTGAGGCGGCCTGACTGACCACGGCATCAAGCAGGACGATCAGGGCCTCCCCTCCCTCCAGCGAGAAGCGTTTCTGGCCGAGGAAACGCTGGTGCAGGAACTGCTCGAACAGTGCCGCCTCCTGCAGCTTGGCGAGGATCGCCAGGCGCTCCCCGCCGTCAAGGCCGGCTCGGTTGCGCACCGTTTCCATGCGCTCCTTGAGCCACTGGCGCTGGGCCGGCTCCTGGATGTGCATGAACTCCACGCCGACACTGCCGCAGTAGGTGTCGTGCAGGGTGGCCACGATCTCGCGCAGAGTCGCCGGGCCGGGGTAGCGCAGGGGGCGGAAGGTCCGGTCGAGATCGGCTTCGTCAAGATGGAAGGCGGCCAGTTCAAGGTCGGCGAGCGGCGCGGGCGGATCTTCGTCAAGAGGGTTGGTCCACGCCTGGCGATGGCCCAGGTCGCGGTAGCGGTAGATCAGCGAATCGACCGCCGAGGTCTTGAGGGCCAGCTCGCAGTCGGCGCCGGGGAGCTCGCGGGCCAGGTCGAACCCCTCGAAGAAGGCGCGCCAGTCGGCAGAGAGGCGCTGCGGATCCTCCCGCCAGATGCGGTACTGTTCCTCGAGCCACTGCGGAGAGACGTTGCCGCCGAGCGCCGTCATCGTTTGAAGCAGACCCCCTGATGGCAGCTGAGCTGTGCCTCCGAGGGGAGATCGTCGAGGAAGCGCTCGGCCTGGATCGCGGCCATGCACCCTGAGCCGGCGGCGGTGATCGCCTGGCGGAAGATCGGATCCTGCACGTCGCCGGCGGCGAACACCCCGGGGACGCTGGTTTCAGTGCCGTTGCGGGTGCTGATATAGCCTTCGTAGTCCAGATCGAGCTGGCCGCTGAACAGGGCGGTGTTCGGCTGGTGGCCGATGGCGATGAAGACCCCGTCGCAGGGGAAATCTTCTTCGTCGCCGCTCTTGAGGTTCTTCAGGTGCAGCCCGGTGACCCCGGCCTTATCGGAAAGGATGGCGCTGACCACCGTGTCCCAGCGGAAGGCGATTCTGTCGTTGTCGAAGGCCCGCTGCGCCAGCACCGGGGTGGCGCGCAGCTCGTCACGGCGGTGGACGATGGTCACCCGCCGGGCGAAGCGGGTCAAAAAGACCGCCTCCTCGATGGCGGTATCCCCGCCGCCAACCACCACCACCTCCTTGTCGCGATAGAAAAAGCCGTCACAGGTGGCGCAGACCGAAACGCCGCGACCGTACAGTGCCTCCTCGTTACCGAGACCGAGCAGGCGCGGCGAGGCGCCGGTGGCGATGATCAGCGTCAGGCAGCGGTAGCACTCGTCGCCGACCCAGACCTTGAACGGATGTTCGCCCAGTTCGACGCGGGACACTTCCCCTTCGATGAAACGGGTGCTGAAGCGCTCGGCCTGAAGGCGCATGTTCTCCATCAGTTCGGGGCCGTCGACGCCTTGCGGAAAGCCGGGGAAGTTGTCGACCGCCGTGGTCGTGGTCAGCTGCCCCCCCGGCTGACGGCCGTGGATCAAAAGCGGGCAGCAGCGCCCGCGTCCGGCGTAGATGGCGGCGGTCAGCCCGGCCGGTCCGGAACCGAGGATGATGGTTTCCTGGATGGCTTCAGCAGCACTCATGGACAGGCTCCTCGTACAGTTCGGCCGCATGGTAGCTGGATCGGACCAGCGGCCCCGCGGCGACCTGGGTAAAGCCCATGGCCATGGCCAGGGACTTCCATTGGGCGAATTCTTCGGGGGGGAGATAGCGGACCACCGGCAGGTGCATCCGGCTCGGTTGCAGGTACTGGCCGAGGGTCAGCATGCCGACGCCGGCGGAGCGCAGGTCGGCAAGGACGTCCAGCAGTTCGTCCCGCTCCTCGCCGAGGCCGAGCATCAGCCCGCTTTTGGTCGGGATGGCCGGGGCCAGCTCGCGGCTGGCGGCCAGCAAGGACAGGGAGCGCCGGTAGTCGGCTCCGGCCCGGGCGCTCGCATAGAGACGCGGTACGGTTTCGAGGTTGTGTCCCAGCACGTCGGGGCGGGCAGCGAGAATGCTCTGCAGCGCAGCGCGCTGGCCGCCGAGGTCCGGGATCAGGAGCTCCACCCGGCACCCCGGTGCCCGGGCGCGGATTGCCGCCACCGTGGCGGCAAAGTGGCCGGCACCGCCATCGGGGAGGTCGTCGCGCGTCACCGAGGTGATCACGGCATGGCGCAGGGCCAACTCGGCGACGGCTGCAGCCACCGCCTCCGGCTCGGCCGGGTCGGGAACACCGTGCGGGCCGTGGGCGACGTTGCAGAAGGCGCAGTTGCGACTGCAGCGGTCGCCGAGGATCATGAAGGTCGCCGTCCCCTGGCTCCAGCACTCCCCCTGGTTGGGGCAGGCGGCGCTGCGGCAGACCGAGTGCAGCCCCTGCTCGCGGTGCATCCGGTCGATGCGCGCGAATTCCGGGCCGGCCGGGAAGCGCACCTTCAACCAGTCGGGCTTACGCCGGGGCAAAGTCGTCATGGGTCAATGAAGAAGAAATCGGTGAAAAGCGTCGCGAGGAAGGCCAGAGGCAAGGCGCACGGAGTGCGGCCCCGAGACTGACCCGCAAGGATCGGTGAGGGGCGAGCACCGCGTAACGCCGCAGGTGACCTCCGCAGCAGCTTTTCAGGCGGGTTCGAAGTTGCTTTTGTCGGCGCCGCACAACGGGCAGGCCCAGTCGGCGGGGAGATCCTCGAAGGCCGTGCCGGGGGCGATGCCGTTGCCCGGATCGCCGGCGGCCGGATCATAGATGTAGTCGCAGATCACGCAGCGGTACTTGGTCATGGTGTGCTCCTTGAACGTTGGATTTAGGGGAAATCAGACCCACATTGTAGACAATTTATCCCGGCCTGCAACCATTTCTCGCACAAAAACAAGGCGGACCGTGACGGGCCCGCCTTGTCGTCGATGCCTGGGTTTTTTCAGTCAATCAGCCCGATCAGCGTCTTGACACACTTCTCGATCCCCTCGGCGGCCTCGGCAATGCCGCCGGCCAGCATGTAGGCGGGAGTCGAGACCAGCTTGTTGGCCTTGTCGACCACGAACTCGCGGGCCGGGCAGGCGACGTGCTCACTCCCCATGCTGGTCAGCGCGGCGGCAGTGCCGGCGTCGGTGCCGATGGTCAGCTGGTGGGGGAGTTTGTCGGCGCCAAGGACCCGGGAGAGGATCGCCGGGGCGATACACACCGCACCGACCGGTTTCTTCGCCGCCACCATCTCGCGAAGGATGCGTGCTACCTCGGGATTGACGCTGCACTCCGCCCCTTTGACGGCAAAGTCGCAGAGATTCTTGGCGGCGCCGAACCCGCCCGGCAGGATCAGGGCATCCAGGTCGGCGGCCTTGACCGTAGCCAGATCCCTGATCTTGCCACGGGCGATGCGCGCCGCCTCGACCAGCACATTGCGGGTCTCGCCGGTCGCCTCGCCGGTCAGATGGTTGACCACGTGCATCTGCGGAATGTTCGGGGCCATGCACAGCGCTTCGCCGCCGTTGCGGTCGATGGCCAGCAGAGTGATGACCGCCTCGTGAATCTCGCTGCCGTCGTAGACGCCACAACCGGAGAGAACCACACCAATTTTCTTCACCATTGCCGTCCTCCTTGGGAGAGTATCAGGTCAATTTGCCGGAACTGTGCCCACAAGATTAAGGGAACTGGCGGCGAAGTCAAGCCGCTCCGCAGGGTGCTGGCGACGGGCACCCCCGCCGTGCTATGCTGAGCGCATGTTCGAGCCGTCCCGCAATGCCGCTGTCGCTCCCCTTCTCAACCTCGCTCCGCTGGCCGCGGTGTGGTTCGACCTCGACGGCACGCTGATCGAGGTCGACATGGAGCGCTTCATCCCGGTCTACCTGCGCCGTCTGGCCGAGCGGCTCAGCCCCTATGCCGACCCGCAGCAGGCGCTGCATACCCTGCGCAGCGCGACCCTGGCCATGCTCGGCGAAACCACAGGCGCCGGTTCCCTGGAAGCGTTGCTGCGCGACCGGCTGGCCAGTGAGCTCGAGATCCCCTGGGAGGGCTACCGCGAGGCCCTGGCAACCTTCTGCCGCGAGGATCTGCCGGAACTGCGCTCGCTGGTGCGTCCGCACCCGCTGGCTCGCGACCTGGTGGAGAGCTGCCTGGCCCATGGCTGGCAGGTGGTGTTGGCGACCAACCCGATTTTCCCGCGCGAGGTGGTCGAAGCCCGCCTTGCCTGGGGGGAACTGGCCGATCTGCCGTTCGAGCCGGTGACCAGCTATGAGACCAGTCGCCACTGCAAGCCGCATCCCGGTTTTTTTCACGACCTGCTCGCGCACCTCGATCTGCCGCCGCAGGCCTGTCTGATGGTCGGCAACGACAGCTGCCACGATCTGGCGGCCGGGCAGGTGGGGATGCCGACCTGCCTGCTGACCACCTGGCGCATCGACCGGGGGCCAGGCTTTGCCGCCGATTGGGAGGGTGACCATCCGGAACTTCTGGCGCTGTTGCGTCCCCGTTGATCCCCCCGGGTTGATTGACAGCGTCGCCCGGTTTCGCTAACCTGCGTCAGATATACGGGTTAGAGGCGAACGGGTGGTGAAACGACAGCTTTTCCGGGCGGGTTGCACGGCGGTCCTTTTGAGTGGTGTGCTGCTGCTGGCCGGTTGCGAGGACCGTCCGGTGGCGACGCTCGAGAAATCGGTGCGCACCACCGAGGTCCCGCCCCCGCTCGCGCAGCCGCCGGCGGAGTTGCTGGCCACCCAGCGGGCCTTCACCGAGGTGTCGAGCAAGGTCACCCCGGCGGTCGTCAACATCCGCGCCGAGCGGATGGGGGCGGTCTCAAGGCTCAGGCCGCTGTTCGAGGAGTTCTTCGGCGATCTGTTCGGCCGGCGCCCGGCGCCGCAGCGCGAGCAGAGCCTCGGCTCCGGGGTCATCATCGGCGGCGAAGGGATCATCCTGACCAACGCGCACGTGGTCGAGGGTGCCGAGCAGATCAAGATTTACCTGGCCGATCAGCGGGTCTTTCCCGGCGAGGTGGTCGGCTTTGACAACAAGACCGATGTGGCGGTGCTGCGCGTCAAAAGCGAGCAGCCGCTGCCGGTGGCGGTTCTCGGCGATTCCGACCGGATCAGGGTCGGCCAGTGGGCCTTGGCGATCGGCAACCCCTTCGGCCTCGACAGCACCCTGACGGTGGGCGTGGTCTCTGCGACCGGCCGCTCCAACGTCGGCATCGAGGACTACGAGGACTTCATCCAGACCGACGCCTCGATCAACCCCGGCAATTCCGGGGGGCCGCTGCTCAACATCTACGGCGAGGTGGTGGGGATCAACACCGCCATCGTCGCCTCCGGGCAGGGGATTGGCTTTGCCATCCCCATCAACCTGGCGCGGCAGATTGCCGAGCAACTGTTGACCACCGGCGAAGTGACCCGCGGCTGGCTGGGGGTCACCATGCAGCCCCTGGATCCGGCGCTGGCCGAGGCCTTTGGCCTCGACAAGGTCAGCGGCGCCCTGGTGACCCGGGTGCTCCCCGACACCCCCGCCGAGCGGGCCGGCATCCAGCGCGGCGACGTGCTGCTGACCTTCGCCGGCAAGGCGGTGCGCGGGGTGCGCGAGTTGCAGTTGCAGGTGGCCAGTGCGCCGGTCGGTAAGGGGGTGCCGGTCGAAATCCTGCGGGACGGCGCGCGGCTGACCCTGAACGTGGTCATCAGCAAGCGTGACGAGCGGCAGCCGCCACCCAAGGCCGCGCCTGCAGAAGGCAGCTGGCTGGGGATGTCGGTGAGCGAGGGGCGCGACGGCCTGGAGATCAGCGCGGTCGCACCGGGGAGCGTGGCCGAGCGCGGTGGCGTCCGGGCGGGCGACCAGTTGCTGGCGATCGATCGCCGCGAGGTCCGTTCGCTGGCCGAATTCGAACGGATCAGCCGCAGCCTGCGCCCGGGGCGGACCGTCGTTCTGCTGGTGCGGCGTGGCGAGGCGGCCCTGTACCTGGCCTTGCCGGTGACCAGGGAATAAGTATGTTGACACCTTATTTGCCGGGGTGGTTGCGACCCGGTGCTTGCGGGAGGAGCTATGGCCAAACTGGTCGATAATCCCAACCTGGCGTTCCGCCTGGCCCGGGCCATCGTGTCGGACATCGCGCTTTACAATCAGGAGAAGGTGCGCGACGGGATCAAGAATGACAGTCTGTTCGACCTGCTCAAGGACGAACTGGCCGAGGGGCGCGAGCACTTTTACGGACGGGTCGCCCCCGATCTCAAGGAGCGCGATCATCTGTTCGACCGGGCGATCGTCGACGTCATGATCAAGCAGGCCGGCAAGATCGAAAGTCCCATCTGGTAGGCATGGCCGGCCTACGCCAGCTGCAGGCGACGCCGGAGCACGCCGGCGAGCGTCTCGACCGGTTTCTGGCCGAACAGCTTCCGGAGCTGACCCGCTCCCAGCTCAAGCGCCTGATCGATGACAGCCAGGTCCACGTCGGCGGAGCCCCGGCCAAAGCCGGACTGAAGCTGCGCGGCGGTGAAGCGATTGCGGTGACCCTCCCCGAACCGCAGCCGGTGGCCGCCGCTGCCGAGGCGATCCCCCTCAGCATTCTGTACGAAGATTCACACCTGATCGTGGTCGACAAGCCGGCCCACATGGTGGTGCACCCCGCCCCCGGGCATCACGGCGGCACCCTGGTCAACGCCCTTTTGCACCACTGCACCGACCTGTCCGGCGTCGGCGGCGCGCTGCGCCCGGGGATCGTGCACCGGCTCGACAAGGACACCTCGGGGGTAATGGTCGCCACCAAGAACGACCACGCCCACCAGCAGCTGGCCCGACAGTTCAAGGCCCACAGCATCCGGCGCTGCTACCGCGCCCTGGTGCACGGCCTGGTGCAGAACGAGCAGGGGACGATCGACCGGCCGATCGGCCGCCACCCGGCGCAGCGCCTGAAGATGAGCAGCAGTGCCCGGCGCGGCCGGCGGGCGGTGACCCACTGGCAGGTGCTGCGCCGCTACGACCGCGACCGCCTGACCCTGCTCGACCTGACGCTGGAAACCGGCCGTACCCACCAGATCCGCGTGCATCTCGCGGAGATGAACCTGCCGGTGGTGGGCGATGCCCTTTACGGCAATCCGAAGCTGGCACGGGGGATTGCCGACCCGCAGCTGCGCAAGTTGCTGGAGCAGCTCGACCGCCAGTTCCTGCATGCCTGGCAGCTCGGCTTCAGCCACCCGCAGACCGGTGCCGGACTGCAGTTCCGCGCGGGGCTGCCGGCGGAACTGGAGCGGATCGTCGCCTACCTGGAGAAAAAATACGCCACTCTGGATGCGGAAGTCTCCGGCTTGCCGGATGTCTGGCCGCGGTGAACATCATGAAAAACGCTCGTCAAGGGAAAATCCACTATCTGCAGCCCGACTGGGCCGAATCCGGGGTCATGGCCGGCTTTACCACCCGCAACGGCGGGACCAGCCGGACACCGTTCAATTCGCTCAACCTCGGCTTTCATACCGGCGACCAGCAGGCCGCGGTCGAGGCCAACCGTGCCGCTCTGGCGCGGGCCTTCGAGCTGCCGCCGCACCTGTTGCTGACCGTGCAGCAGGTGCATGGCAGTGAAATCCTGGTGATCGACCAGCCCAACCCCGATCTCGGCCATTTCCAGCGGGTGGAGTGCGACGCGGTGATCACCAACCAGCCGGGGATGATGATCGGCATCCTGGTGGCCGACTGCTATCCGGTGCTCCTCTACGATCCCGACGGCGGGACGGCAGCGGTGGTGCATCTCGGCTGGCGCGGCGCGGCCGCGGGGCTTTTGGGGCGCACGGTCAGGGCGATGAGCGAGCTGTTCGGCAGCCGTCCGGAGCGTCTGTGTGCCGCCATCGGCCCGGGGATCGGCGGGCATGGCTACGAAGTCGACCGGCCGGTGCGCGAAGCGTTCCGGGCCGGGGCCGGCGGCTGGGAGCAGATCGCCAGGGAGACGCGCCTCGGCCACTGGCTGCTCGATCTGCGGCGCAGCTGCGAGCTGCAGCTGCAGGGGGCCGGCGTGCCGGCACAGAGAGTCGATGTGGTGCAGGAGTGTACCTGCTGCCACCGCGAGACCTTCTACTCGTACCGGCGCGACCAGGGGCGCACCGGCCGGCAGATGGGCTTCATGCTGCTGCCAAAGGCGAAGAGATAACCGTCAAGAACTTTCGGGGGGAAGTCATGGACGCTGAACGTTTACTGGTCATCGAGGACGATCCGTCGCTGCGCAGCCTGTTGGAGGCGACGTTGAAGGGAGGCAACTTCCAGGTCACCTCCGTCGAGAGCGGCGAGGAGGGACTGCGGGTCATCGAGGAGGATCGTCCGCACCTGGTGCTCCTCGATCTCAACCTGCCGGGGATGAACGGCCTCGACCTGTGCCGGGCCATCCGACATGACCCGTATATGGCTGCGCTGCCGGTGCTGATGCTGACCGGGCGCAGCGAGGAAGACGACATGGTGGCCGGTTTCGCAGTCGGCGCCGACGACTACATCACCAAACCGTTTTCTCCCAAAGTGCTGCTGGCCCGGGTCAATGCCCTGCTGCGCCGGCGGCAGCCCGAGCAGCAGACCGATGCGGCAGCTGCGCCGGCCTTGCTGGAGATCAGGACGCTCGGGCGCTGCGAACTGATGTATGGCGACCGGACCCTGGTCTGGTCCGAGCAGTTTACTCCGACCCAGCGCCTGCTCATGACCACCTTGCTGGCCGCCCCGGACGCGCGCCTCCCCCTGGGGGAGGTCCAGTCCAGCCTGTGGCCGGAGCTGCCGGCCAGCCGGTCGCGGGCGACCTTCGATTCGCTGATGACCCGCCTGCGTCGCCTGCTCGAAGTCGAACTGGCGCCGATCGATGTGCGCCGGCATCTGGTGCTGCGGCGCGGCATCCTCTCGCTGGATGAGGTCCAGATCGATGCCCGCGAGTTTCTGCGTCTGACCGGGCAGGGGGAGCTGCTGCTCAAGCGCGGCGAACTGTGGCCGGCCGAACTGGCTTTTGCCGCCGCGTTCCGCCTCTGGCAGGGGAGCTTTGTCTGCGGCAGTTTCGGCTGCGACGCTGCCGCCCAGCTGCAGGATCGCCTGGAGCAGCAGTATCTCGAGGCCAGCCAGCCCTTCGCCCGCCTGCTGGCCGCAACCGGCCGGCTCGGTGAAGCGATCAAGCAGCTGCGCACGGCCCAGCGCTACAACCAGATCGACGATGGAGTCACCCGCCTGCTCCACCAGATGCTCCTCGCCCAGGGACATCCCGCCCAGGCCCACCAACTGCTCGAGCGCCACGCCGAACTGCTCGCCCGCCACGGTTTCGGCCAGCGCGAGATCAAGGCGATCGTCACCAGCTTCCCGACCGCAGCGCCGACCTCGGGATGGCTGACGGATGCGGCGAAAACCGGGTGAGCCGATGAGGATGTCCTGCGAAAACTCTGTTCGGATCAAGCGGTGAGCTGGGAAGACGTCTCCGAGGAGCAGCTGCGGCGCGAGCGCGACAAGGCCCGCGAGCTGCGGCGCAGCCAGTGGTGGCGCAACCGCATCGCCGCCGGGCGCTGCCACTACTGCGGCGCGGCGACCCCCGCGAAGGAACTGACCCTTGATCACGTGGTGCCGCTGGTGCGCGGCGGCCTCAGCACGCGCGGCAATTGCGTGCCGGCCTGCAAACCCTGCAACAGCGCCAAGCAGTCGCTGCTGCCGGTGGAATGGGAGGCCTACCTCGACCGTCTCCGCCACCAGGCGGACGCCTGATTCGCCCCTAGAGCTCCTCGTCCCCGGACGGCTCCTCCTCTTCCTCCCCGCCCGCTTCGTCATCGACGAAGTCCTCGTCGAGAAACTTCTCCAGGAAGCGCTGGTTGCTGCGCAGTCGCCGGCGGATCTCCTCCTCCAGCTCGGCCAGTTCCGGGAAGCGCTCCGGGCGGCCCGGGGTCTCCGCGGCCGGTGCCGGCGGAAGCGTTGGCTCGGGGTCGGGAAACGTCATGCCATATCCTCCAGGATGGTGCGGTAAAGTGCCAGGTAGTCGTCGGCCGAACGCCGCCAGGAGAAATCCTCCGCCATCCCCTGCGCCATCAGCCGTTGCCAGCGCTCGGGTGCCGTGCCGCGCACGCTCAGCAACCGGTCGAGGCCATCGAGCAGGGCGGCGCCGCTGAAGTGGTGGAAAACGAAACCGTTGGCCGTGTCCGGATGCCGCTGCGGATCGCGGATGGTGTCGGCCAGGCCGCCGGTGGCGTGGACCAGCGGCACGCTGCCGTAGCGCAGGGCGATCAGCTGGCCGAGGCCGCACGGCTCGTAGCCGCTCGGCATCAGGAACAGGTCGCTGCCGGCGTAGATGCGCCGGGCCAGGGCGTCGTCGAAGCCGATGCAGACCGCCACCCGCCCGGGGGCGCGTGCGGCCAGCTCGACCAGGCGCTGCTCGTAACCGGGGTGGCCGGAGCCGAGGATCACCAGTTGTACGGCGCGCTGCAGGAGCTGTTCCCAGCCGGCGAGGAGCAGGTCGAGCCCTTTTTGCGGATCGAGGCGGGTGACCATGGCGGCCAGCGCGACTCCCGGGTCGCGCTGCAGCCCCAGTTCCTGCTGCAGGGCCGCCTTGCAGACGGACTTGCCGGCGAGGTCGGCAGGTGAGTAGCGCGCCGGCAGGGCCGGGTCGCCGGCCGGATCCCACCTTTGGCCGTCGAGGCCGTTGAGGATGCCGTGCAGCCGGTCGCCGCGGGCGCGCAGCAGGCCGTCGAGGCCGACGCCGAAGGCCGGGGTCTGAATCTCCCGGCAGTAGGTCGGCGAGACGGTGCTGACCCGGTCGGCGAAGACGATCCCCCCCTTGAGCAAAGAAATGCCGCCGTGAAACTCCAGCCCGTCGAGGGCATACAGGGCGGGGTCGAGATCGAGGCCGGCCAGCTCCCCCGCCGGGAAGAACCCCTGGTAGCCGAGGTTGTGAATGGTCAGCAGCGAACCGGTGGCGGCGAAGAACGGGTCGTGCCAGAGGCGGTGGCGTAGGTAGACCGGGGCCAGAGCAGCCTGCCAGTCATGGGCATGGACGACATCCGGGGCGAAGCGCATGGTTCTGGCCAGCTCCAGGGCGGCGCGGCAAAAGAGCGCGAAGCGCCGGGCGTTGTCGGGGTAGTCGCTACCGCCTTCGCCGTAGAGCCCGGGACGGTCGAAGAGGTAAGGGATGTCGAGGCAGTAGACCGGCACGCCGTCGAGTTCGGCGAGGCAATAGTGAACCGGGTGGCACTCGCTGCCGAACGGAACCGCCACGGTCTTCGCCTGGCGCGGCAGCTCGCCGGCCACCTGGGCCACGCTGCGGTAATACGGCAGGACCACGCGGACATCGTGGCCGCGGGCGCGCAGGGCGGCCGGCAGGGAGCCGAGCACGTCGCCGAGCCCGCCGCTCTTGGCCAGCGGCGCCGCCTCGGAGGTGACCATGAGGATGCGCAGCGGCCGGGTGCTGGGCGACGGGCGGAGCCTGCCCGGCGGCGGCCCGGCATCGGCACGCAAAAACTCCTCGAGCCGGTAGCCGCAGCGCTCGGCTTCCGCCAGGCGCCGGTCCAGGCGGGCGCCAATTCGCCGCAGGAGAGGTGATTTGCTCCCCGGTGCCGCCAGGGCGGCGAGATGCGCGGCCTGCAGCGCCAGGGCGGCGACCAGCCGGGTCAGCCGCTCCCGGCCGAACCAGAGCGTTCCCTGGTAGCGGTTGATGCCGGCCAGCCCCTGCCAGGCCGGATCGCGCAGGATGGCGGCCAAGGGGGACGGGGCCAGCGCCGGCGGCGGGGCGAGCCGGGCGCAGGCGATGAGCAGGGTGGCCAGTTGCCGGTCTTCGCCCGGCAGCAGCCCTCCGCCCTCCAGTTCCTCCCAGGCCAGGCCAAGGCCGAACGCCTCGAGCCGCGGCCACAGAGCGGAGGGGAGGGCCAGACGCAGCTGCTCGTAAAGACGCCAGCACAGCAGCGGGTAGCTGAGGCCGGGTTCACCCCTGGCGTCGCTCCAGCGTTCCTTGAGGGCCGGCGTCGTGGGCAGCAACCCGGCCAAGGCGGTCAGGTCGTCGGCCAGGGGCGGCGGGGTGGCAATCGCCTCGTCGGGGGCCAGATAAGCGAGGAGCCGGGCGGCCAACGCCTGCACTTCCTCGTCCAGTTCCCCGGCCAGGCTGAGCGCGGCCGCCGTCAGCGGCGTTCCCAGCAGGCCGCCGGCCAGGGCGTGCAGGCGCTGCGGCGCCACCAGTTGCTGCCAGCCGGCCCACAGGGCGTCATAGCGCAGGCGCAAAAGGGCCCGATCGAGATCCTTGAGCGGCGCGTCACCGACCTGCGCGTAGAGCCTGGCCCAGCTGCCGTCCTCGTCGTGCAGCCCCTCAAAGGCGTGCAGCAGCTGGTACTGGTAGGGGCCGAGGTGGATCTCCAACCCCTGGCGCAGCTTCTCCGCCGGACGCAGGAAGTGCCGGCCGTCGCGGTGGTCGCAAAAGCGTACGAAGGCGAAATCCGTGTGCGCTCCCAGGAGTTCGTGGGCCAGCGTGGTCCCCGGGCCGATCTCCCCCTCCCGACCCGGGGCGGCCTTGGGGGCGGCGTGGTGCAGGGAACCGCGGGTGGCGTGCGGGCTGTTGTTGTAGACCACCAGCTGGCGGTCGCCGGCCGGGCCGTTGCTGTAGGCGAAGACGTGGTCGTCGACACCAAACCCGGTCTGCAGATCGTAGAGCTGGAAGTCGGTCACTTCGGCAAAGTGCTGGCGCCGGCGCAGCAGCGGGAAGATCTGCCGTTCATGATGGGCGATGAAACCCTGGTCGGCGGTTTCGTCCCAATAGGCGCGCCGGTACTCCATGCCGTACTTCTCGCGGTAGCCCTCGACCTGACCGTGACCGAACATCGGCAGCCCGGGGAGGGTGACCAGCAGCACCGCCACGCCGAAGTACTTGTCGCCCATGCCGAACTGCTCGACGGCGGTGGCCTCGTCCGGGTTGTTCATGAAGTTGACGTAGCGTTTGAGGATCTCCGGATTGAAGGCCAGCACGTCCTTGAGAATACGCCGGTACTTGGCGTTCTCCTCGAGCTTGAGCAGGTTCATGAAGGCGCTGTTGTAGACCCGGTGCATCCCCAGCGTGCGCACGAAGTAGCTCTCCATCAGCCAGAAGGCCTCGGCGATGAGCAGGGTGTCGGGGACCTCGGCGTGGATGCGGTCGACCACCTCGCGCCAGAATTCGACGGGGAAAGCCCGGTCGAATTCGGCCGCTTCCATCCAGAAGGCCGAACGCGACGGCACCCCGGCGCTCCCACCGGGGGGAGGGAACCACAGGCGCCGGAAGTGCTTGCGCGCCAGGGTCATCGCCGCGTCGAAGCGGATCAGCCGGAAGCGCTTGGCCGCGGCGACGATCAGGTCGCTCATCGCCCTGCGCACCTCGGGGAGGAGGAAGTTGAGCTGGGCGGTATCGTTCCACGGCATGTGGGTGCCGTCGTTGCCGTGGTAGAGGTAGCGCCGCCGCCCGCTGTGATGCTCAACGTGCTCGAAGACCACCGCCGCGTCGCGGTGATCCCAGTAGCCGTCCTCGATGCGCAGGCTGACGGCGGGGTTGCCGCTCAGGTCCGGGCCGGTGAAACGGTAGCCGGGATAAGGGGGGTGGCCGCTCTGGATGAACCAGTCGGGGTGGTCGAACACCCATTCCGAGTCGATGCCGGTGTGGTTGGGGACGACGTCGCAGGCCAGGCGGATGCCGCGCTGCAGGCAACGCGCTTCCAGGTTGGCCAGGGCCGCTTCGCCGCCGAGTTCCGGTGCGACCCGGTAGGCGTGCAGGGCGTAGGCCGAGGCCTCGGCCTCGGGATTGCCGCGCAGCTGCTTGATCCGCTTCGAAGCCGGCGAGCGCTCCCAGATACCGATCAGCCACAGGGCATTGAACCCCCAGCCGGCCAGCCGGTCGAGTTCGGCGTCGGGGATCCGGTCGAGGGTGTGGAGCGCTTCTCCATAATGGCGACCGAGCTGGTCGAGCCACACGGCCACCGACTTGGCGATCAGCACCGCGCTGGCCATCCAGTCGCGGTCGGGGGAAAAGGCCGCCGGACCGTCGCCGCCGCGCCCGGTGGCAAACTCCTGCGCAGCGGGGCCCGGCCCGGGGAGGCGCGGCTGCGCTTCCTCCAGGGCAATGGCGCGGGCCACCTTGAGCTGCAACAGCAGTTCGGCCGGCAGCCACTCCCCCCAGGCGGCGAGGACGAACGCCACCTGGCCGGCCAGATCGTGCGGCGCGGCGCGCAGCGGATCGCGCAGCAGGTCGCGCAGGTCGCGCCCCCACGGCCCCGGCTGGTCGGAATCGGTGAGCAGGGTCGCCAGCCGTGCCGGCAGCGGCCGCCAGTCGATGCGCTGCCGCAGGGCAGCGTCGTCGAACAGGGGGCGGTGGGGCTGGAGCGCCGGGTTGTCGAGCTGGGCGTCGAGGAGGAACAGTTCCACCGTGTCGCTGCCGGCAGGGAGCCGCCGCGGCAGCGGATATTCGATCCGGGCCTGGTCGTGCACGGCGGCACAGCCGGGAAGCTTGCGGCGCTGTCCGGCCACGGTCAGGCGGTCGCCGTCGCGACGGAAGCCGCGCCGCTCCAGGTAGCGGCGCACGGTCAGACGCAGCGCCGCGTTGAGCAGGGCCATCAGCAGCAGGTCGCTGCCGCTGAGCTGCAGGGTCAGGCCGATCTGCCGGGCGACGCTCAGGTCGATCGGGCCGTCGGACGCAAGCCCGCCCAGGCGGGAGTGCGTCGCCCGGTTGAGCAGAAGGCGCTGGTCAAAAGCGGCGGGGAGATTCACGATCGGGCGACTTTAGAAGGCGAAGCCGCCGTCGGGATCGGTGTCCCGCAGGAATTGGGCGGCCTGTTCAGGGGGCATGAGATTGATGAAGAAACCGCTCCCCCACTCGAACCCGGCGATGCGGCTCAGGCGTGGCACCAGCTCGATGTGCCAGTGGTAGTCGTAGGGGAGGGAGATCCAGTCATCCGACCGCCCCGGGCGCGACTGGGTCGGCGGCGCGGTGTGCAGGATGAAGTTGAAGGGCGGATCGCGCAGCAGGTTGCGCAGCCGGCGCAGCACGTCGCGCAGGGTCGTGGCGCAGGCCAGAAGCTCGGCATCGTCCTGCTGGGCGAAATCGTGGCCGTGACGGCGCGGAAAGAGGCGCAACTCGAAGGGGAAGCACGAGGCGTACGGGGCCACGGCCAGGAACTGGCCGTCATCCAGCACCACCCGGCGGCCATCGTGAATCTCCTGATCGAGCAGATCGCAGATCAGGCAGCGCTCATGGGCGCGGAAGTAGCTGCGGCAGACGTTGAGCTCGAGTTTGGTGGTCGGCGGCGTGATCGGCACCGCCATCAGCTGCGAATGGGCATGCGGCAGCGGCGCTCCGGCTTCGAAACCGTGGTTCTTGAAGATTTGCAGGTAGCGAAAGCGCGTGTCGCGGCGCAGGTCGAGCAGGCGCTCCCGATAAGCCTGCAGAACCCCGGCAAGCTCTTCGGCGCTGAAGTCCGCCATCGCCCGATCGTGATCGGGGGTCTCGATGAAGACCTCGTGGGCACCGATCCCCGGAATTTTTTCGTAGAGCCCCTCGATCTGGCGGGTCAGCGTCCCCTCGATGCGCAGCAGAGGGAACTTGTTGGGCACGACCCGCACCCGCCACCCGGGACCGTTGGCGGGGAGGCCGTCGGCGCGCAGAGCGAAGACCTCCGGCGGCGTCTTGGCTTCGTGGCCGGGGCACAAAGGGCAGGCGCTGACCTGGATCTGCTGCCGGTCGATAAAGAAGTCGCGCGGCTCGCGGCTGCGATGGTTGGCGGTGATGACCCAGGTGCTCTTGAGCGGGTCCCAGCGGAATTCTGACAAAACGGGAACCTTTCCGGTCAGTGTGGCTGCGGATTATTTCAGTGAAACAGGAAAAGTGAAACGGAAAAAACTCAGCCCCCGGCCAGGTCTGTCACTTTTCACGATACACGCTTCACGGTGTCTTTACTTGCCGGAAGCTGCCGACAGTTCCTCGATCCAGGCCGAGACTCTAGCACGGTACTCGTCGCGCAGGCGGTCGGCGGTGGCGGGGTCGGCGGATTCGGCAAAGATGTGGGCGACTGGCCGGTGCTGGTCGGGGAGGACCAGTACCCAGCCGCCCTGGCTGGCGATGCGCACACCGTCGACAAAGGACGCGTCGGAGTCGACCGCGGCCTCGCTCATGCGCCGCATCAGCCCGCCCTTGGCTTCCCAGGAACAGGCCACCTGCAGGTGATGGTAGGTGCGTGGCGGCACCAGGGCGAAGGCCTGGGCCAGGGTCAGCCCGGTGCGGGCGCACAACTCCATGGTTTTGGCGATGGTGAACAGCCCGTCGAAGTGCGGCTGGAAGGACGGCCAGGCAAAGCGGCCATCGAGGGAGGCGACGATGCGCACCTGGCGGTCGCGGCCGGCCTCGGTCAGCGACCGCCCGTCGGAGCGGGTCCGCTGCACGACCACGCCGGCGGCCCGTGCCAGTTCGTCGACCGCCCCGGAGGCGGCCACCGGCACGACCACGCTCCCCCCCTGCTTGTTGCGGCAGGCCATCGCCGCCAGCAGGCAGAGCGCCTCGCGGTTCTCGAAGATGCGCCCGCTGCCGTCAACCATGCGCACCTTCTCACCGGAGGGGCCGAGCCAGAAGCCGGCATCGGCACCGAGGGTGACCACGATCCGGCTCAGCCGGTCGAGGGCCTGCTCCAGGGCGGCCGGCGACATGTCGATCCCCTTCTCGTGGACGTGCGAGTTGAGCTCGGTCACCTCGCAGCCGAGTTCGGCCAGCAGGTCGGGAAGCAAGTCCGCTGCCGGGCTGTGGTTCAGGTCGACGACGATCTTCGGCGCGGCCTGCTTCAGGGCGCCGCGGTCGAGCGCGCGCAGGTAGCCCTCGCGGTAGAAGTCGTAGATGCGCGGCAGTTCGTCGATGCCGCCGGGTTCCGAGTGATGGGCGCGGCGGAAATTTTCCTTGAAGTAGATGCGCTCGATCCCCTTGGCGGCGCTGGATGAGAGCTCGTTCCCCTCGCCGTCGAAGAAGATCACCTCGGTGGCCGCCGGGTCTTCCGGCGACTGGCGGAAATGGAAGGCGCCGACCTCGCCGAAGGTGGTCAGCTTGTAGCGCAGAACCGGCAGCGGGATCATGCGCACGTCGCGGACATTGATGCCGGCCGAGAGCAGCCCGCCGACGAAGGAGCGCTTGAGCATGCGCGACGAGCGGATGGCATCGCGTCCCGCCAGCACATGGCTCCCCTTGGGGAGGGTGGTGCCGTAGGCGGTGCCGAGACGGGCCGCCACCTCGGGGGTCATCTCGACGTTGGTCAGGCCGCGTACCAGGGACCCCTCATACAGGCTCTTGCGCCACTTCTCCCCCCAGATCAGGTTGGCGGAGACGGTCGCCCCGCTTTCGATGACCTTGCGCGGCCAGATCTTCACGTCGGGGCGGATGTGCACCTCGTCCCCCACCGTGGTTTCGTCGGCGATGACCACGCCGGCTTCGATCTGCGCCCCCTGGCCGATCCGCACCCGGTGACAGAGCGCGGCCTGTTGAATCCGGCTGCGGGCGCGCACGGTGACGTCGTCCCACAGGATCGCCTCGGTGAGGAGCGAGTCGGCCTCGATCCGGCAGTTGCGGCCGATGACGCAGTCGCGCAGGCGGACGTTGCCGCGGATGCGGCTGTTGTCGCCGACCACCACCATTCCCTCGCAGACGACTTCCGCATCGACCTGGGCGCCGGGGCTGATGAAGACCTTCGCTCCGGGAGTGAGTGCCGGTTCGTCGATCTGCACGGCAATCCGCCCTTTGAGGATGTCGCGGCATGCCTCCAGGTAGGCCTCGGGATTGCCGATGTCGGCCCAGTAGCCGTCCAGTCGGCAGCCGAAGAGCGCGTCCTGATCGGCGAGCATGCGCGGGAAGACGTCCTTGGCCCAGTCGCGGTTCTCCCCGTCCGGGATCAGATCGAGAACCTCCGGTTCGAGAATGTAAATACCGGTGTTGATGGTGTCGGAGAAGACCTCTCCCCACCCCGGCTTTTCAAGGAACTTGGTGATGCGCCCCTCCCTGTCGGTGATCACCACGCCGAACTGCAACGGGTCGGTCACCGAGGTCAGGGCAATGGTGGCGCGGGCCTGGTGCTCGGCATGGAACGCCAGTGCCCGGCTCAGGTCGAGGTCGGTGAGGAGGTCGCCGCTGATGATCAGGAAGCGCTCGGTCAGGTGCCTGGCGGCGGCCTTGACCGCCCCGGCGGTGCCGAAATCGTCGAGGGGGGTGACATAGGTGATGTGCACCCCGAACTCGCTGCCGTCACCGAAGTAGTTCTTGATAATCTCCGGCTGGTGATAGAGGAGCAGAACCAGGTCGTCGATACCGTGGCGCTTGAGCAGCTCGATGATGTGCTCCATGATCGGCCGGTTGATCAACGGGATCATCGGTTTGGGGAGATTGATGGTCAGGGGGTGAATGCGGGTACCGAACCCGCCGGCCATGATGACGGCTTTCACGGCATGCCTCCGGAAAGGAGCGCGGAAAGGTCGGATCGCTGCACGCTAGGTCCGACCGTGGCGCGCCAGCACCTGGCGCACCTGCTCCTTGAGATCTTCGAGGTTGGAACTCTTGACCACGTAGGCGTCGGCCAGCCAGGAGGAGAAGTCGTCGCGGTAGGAGCTGAAGGCGGTGCACAGGATCACCGGCAACTGGCCGCGTACCCCGGCAATCTTCTGCAACAGGGCCAGACCACTCTCCTGGTCGAGCTGGATATCGAGGATCACCGCGTCGAATTCGCTGCTCTGGATCAGCTCCAGGGCGGTTGCTCCGTTGGCGGCGGTGGTGACCTGGTGACCGTCGTCTTCGAGCTCGGCGGCATAGAGGTGACGGATATACCCCTCGTCATCGACTACCAGCAATCTGGCCATGGCTTGCCTCCCGGAAAAAGGCGGGTTGATGCGTGCCACATTATAGCAGCCCCGCCCCGGCCTGCAATGGCAAAGCAGCGCCCTTTGGCGCTTGTCGCATCCCGGGCGGCATGGCATCATGACGCCATGTCCGCCAAAGCCTACCGGCTCTTTTCCGAGCACCTCAAGGAGCTTTTCGGGGTGCGCGTCCACAAGATCTCCGTCGATGCCGGTTTTGGCTGCCCGAACCGCGGCGGCCGCCGCGGTTCGGGCAGCCAAAACCG
>CAZRTZ010000042.1:0-23365 GCA_964603155.1 uncultured Geobacteraceae bacterium
TCAGTCTCGAGGAGAATTTGGAGCTGATCAACGACTCGCTGGCCTACCTCAAGGAACACGTCGGCGAAGTGGTCTACGACGCCGAGCACTTCTTCGACGGCTACAAGGCCAACCCCGAGTACGCCCTCAAGACGCTGGAGGCCGCGGCCGCGGCCAAGGTCGACTGCATCGTGCTGTGCGACACCAACGGCGGCAGCATGCCGTTCGAGGTGGCCGAGATCGTCAAGGTCGTGAAAAAGCGCATCAAGACCCCGCTCGGCATTCACACCCACAACGACGGCGAGTGCGCGGTGGCCAACTCGCTGGTGGCGGTGGAGCACGGCGTGGTCCACGTGCAGGGGACGATCAACGGTTTCGGCGAGCGCTGCGGCAACGCCAACCTCTGTTCGATCATCCCGGCGCTCAAGCTCAAGATGGGGCGCGAGTGCATTTCCGACGAGCAGCTGCGCAACCTGCGCCAGGTATCGCGCACGATATACGAGCTGGCCAACCTGGTTCCGAGCAAGCACCAGGCCTATGTCGGCAACTCGGCGTTCGCCCACAAGGGCGGAGTGCACGTCTCGGCGATCCAGCGGCATCCGGAAACCTATGAGCACATCCGCCCGGAAATGGTCGGCAACATGACCCGCGTGCTGGTCTCCGATCTCTCCGGACGCTCCAACATCCTCGTCAAGGCCGAGGAGTTCAACGTCAATCTCGACAGCAAGGACCCGGTGACCCTGGAGATCCTCGAGCGGATCAAGGAATTGGAGAACCAGGGGTTCCAGTTCGAGGGGGCAGAGGCGTCCTTCGAACTGCTGATGCGCCGCGCCCTCGGTACGTTGCGCAGCTTCTTCTCGGTGATCGGCTTCCGGGTCATCGACACCAAGCGTCACGAAGACGAAATGCCCTCATCGGAGGCCACGGTGCAGGTCAAGGTCGGCGGTAAGATCGAGCATACCGCCGCCGAGGGGAACGGTCCGGTCAATGCCCTCGACAACGCCCTGCGCAAGGCCCTCGAGCAGTTCTATCCGCACCTCAAGGAGATGAAGCTCTACGATTACAAGGTGCGCGTGCTGCCTGCCGGCAAGGGGACGGCTTCGATGACCCGCGTCCTGATCGAGTCGGGCGACAAGTCCGGGCGCTGGGGAACGGTCGGGGTGAGCGACAATATCATCGACGCCTCCTACCAGGCGCTGGTCGACGCCATCCAGTACAAACTGCTGCGTGACCAGGATCTCCACTAGCAACCGTTCGCTTCTCTTCGAGGTCGCGGTCTTTGCCGCCCTCGCCTTTCTGTTGATACGGGGAGCCCTTCCGACGGGGGGCTCCCCGAGTTTTTCCGTTGAGCCCGCTTCCGGCATCCGGATTCTGTTGGGGGACGGCTTCCCGGAGCCCGGATTGCATCAATATTCTGACGGAATGACCGTCGGAGACGTCATTGAATTGACGGGTTTGGCTGCGCGTTATCCGGAGTTGCTGCAATATCCGCTGGCCGGTCGCCGGCTCGACGATGGGGCGATGCTGGAACTGCTCGAAAATGAAGGAGAATCTGCCGCGGTCCTGGCGGGGTGGCTGCCGGCTCGCCAGCGCCTTTCCTTGGGGATCGCCCTCCATCCGGACCGGATGAGTCGGGAGGACTGGATCTCTCTCCCCGGCATCGGGGAAAAGCTGGCCGGCGAGATCGAACTCGACCGTCAAAAATATGGCGATTTTGGCAGCCTTGCCGCCCTCGAACGGGTCAAGGGGATTGGTCCCGCGAAGCTTAAAGCCCTCCGGCCGTTTTTTTCTCAAGCAATCAACTAGCTGAAAAACAAAATAAAATTCTTTCATCCCGGCGATCAGGTCCGGGCCGTCGGCAAGTTTTGCGGACGACTGGCACGCCTTGTGAAATTGTCTGATCTCAGCCTGTCATGGCGATGGATTCGACAATTTCAAGGAGGTAGCGTCATGAAATGTCCCAAGTGCAAAAGCCGGATGTATGCCGAGAAGTTCTACGATTTCGTGCGCGCCTTCGATGCCTGGAAGTGCACCTGCTGTGGCGAGGTGATCGATCCGACCATTCTGGCCAATCGTGCCCGCAACCATAACGTTTTCCTCGGCTGATCGATAATCGCATTTCTCAGCCGGGTTGCTTCAGGGCCGGGGCCTTTGCTCCGGCCTTGTTGCATTGTACTGGCAGGCCTGCGCTGTTAATCTTATGTTCACTGCAACCGGACCGCCGGGGAGCCTGACCGTCATGCCATCAAAGCCAGTGATCATCCTGATGCTTCTCGCCACCCTGCTTGCCGCGAGCGTTCTCGGCTGTGCGGCCTCACGCGGAGCGAATGTCGCTTACCTGCTCGAGCAGGACTACCAGCGGATGACCAATCCGCAGCTGATCGCCTATGAGCAGGAACTCAGCGACGAAATCGCCGCCGTGGGCGAGAGTTCCTCTCCCGGTGTTTCGGTGGGGGTGGGGTTTGGTTCCTGGGGGGAGCACAGCGGTGTCGGTTTGGGGGTGGAGAAGTGGCTGGGCGGCGGTGGCGGGGATGCCGCGTTCGAACTGCGCGACCGGCGTGAAGCGGTGCGCGGCGAGATGCGCAAGCGCGGCCTGCTGCCACCGGCTGCCGGGACACGCTGAGCGCCCTGCGGCTCCGCTTGCATCCCGGCTGCCTCCTGTCGTAGGTTAATCCGAAAAGGCAGGAGGGAGCTGGAACGGGCATGGGCAGGCCGGTCATCAATTCCAAGGGCGATCTCCCGATCCGTGCCGTCCTGATCCTCGCCGTTCTCCTAGCCGCCCTCCTGTCTCCACCACCGGCGGTCGCCGCCCTTAACGAAGCCGGCGATCCTGCCCATATTCTAACCATTACCGTCGGTGCCGACCGCGACTATCCCCCCTACGAATTCCTCGACAGCAACGGTCAACTGACCGGCTACAACGTCGACCTGACCCGGGCCATCGCCGCGGTCATGGGGATGAAGGTCAACTTTGTCTTCGGCGGCTGGTCCGAGATGCGCACCGCCCTGCTCGACGGGACCGTCGACGTTCTCCAGGGGATCTCCTACTCTGAGGAGCGGGCCAGGACCCTGTCGTTTTCCCCGCCGCACACCATCATCAACCACGCCATCTTCGCCCGCCGGGATTCTCCGCCGGTCAACAGTTTCGAAGAGCTGCGCGGCAAGGAAGTGATCGTTTTCAAAGACGGGATCATGCACGACACCCTGCGTGGCCTCGGCTTCGAGCGGGAGCTCTTCCTGACCGACACCCCCGCCGGCGTCATGCGGCTGCTTGCTTCAGGGCAGCATGACTATGCCGTGGTGGCGATGCTCCCCGGCATGTATCTGACCCGGGAGCTGAAGCTGAACAACCTGGTGCCGGTAGCGCGCAGCGTGTCGACGCAGCGCTACTGCTACGCCGTCAGAAAAGGCAATGAGGAGATCCTCGCCCGGATCAACGAAGGACTGGCGATTCTCCGGCAGACCGGCGAATACCAGGCGATCTACGACAAGTGGCTCGGTGTCCTGGAGCCGCCGCGTTTTCCGTGGGAGCGGGTGGTCCACTACGGCCTGCTGGCCCTGGTCCTCCTGGCGATCGGCCTGGCTGGAACGGTCATCTGGTCGCGTACGCTGCAGCGCAAGGTGGCCCAGCGGACCGCCGAGCTGGCGAATGAGGCGGCGGAGCGCAAGCGTGCCCTGGAAGAGCTGCGCCGGCATCAGGACCAGCTGGTTCAGGCCGACAAGATGGCCGCCATGGGTTTTCTGGTGTCGGGGGTCGCTCACGAGGTCAACAATCCGACCGGCCTGATCCTGCTTAATACTCCGGTGATCAGCGAGGCCTACGCCGATGCGGATGCAATTCTCGAGGAGCATTACCGCGCTCACGGGGACTTCATGCTCGGCGGCATCCCCTATTCGCGCATGCGCCACAAGATTCCGCAGATGCTCGAGGATATCCAGGAGGGTGCCAAGCGGATCAAGCGGATCGTTGAGGATCTCAAGGATTTTTCCCGGCGCAGCGATGACCTGCCCAGCGAGGCGGTCGAGATCAATGCGGTGGTGAAAATGGCGGTCCGCCTGGTCGAAACCAGTATCGGCAAGGCGACGCAACAGTTCAGCGTCATCTACGGCGACGGTCTGCCGGCAGTGCGCGGCCATGCCCAGCGCATCGAACAGGTGATCGTCAACCTGATTCTCAACGCCTGCCAGGCGCTTCCCGGGCCGCAGCGCGGGATCGCCCTGGAGACCGGCTGTACGCCTGACCGCCGTGCGGTCTGGGTCCGGGTACGCGACGAAGGCGACGGCATCGCCCCCGAACACCTGGGACATCTGACCGACCCGTTCTTCACCACCAAACGTGAAAGCGGAGGCACCGGGCTGGGGCTGTCGGTCTCGGCCGGCATCGTCGAAGAACACGGCGGTGAACTGCATTTCGAATCCCGGCCGGGGGTTGGCACCACCGTGGTGCTGACCCTGCCGGCCGCCCCCCTTGAGGACAGCCCATGAGCGTCAAAGCCTATCCGTCCTTTGCGGTGTTGCTCGTCGATGACGAACCGGCCTGGCTGCGGTCGTTGCCGGTTATCCTGGAGCGCAGCGCCGGCATCACCAACGTCGTTACCTGCCAGGACAGTCGCAAAGCGCTTGACCTGATCGAGCAGCACAACGTCGGCCTGGTCCTGCTCGACCAGACCATGCCGCATCTCCCCGGGGAGGAGTTGCTGCGCCTGATCGGCGAACGCCATCCGCACATCGTCACCATCGTCATCAGCGGGCTCAATCAGCTGGATACCGCCGTGCAGTGCATGAAGCAGGGGGCGTTCGACTACTTCGTCAAGACCGTGGAAGAGGATCGTCTGATCAGCGGGGTGTTGCGGGCGGTCCGCCTGCTCGAACTGCAGCAGGAGAACCGTGCGGTCACCAGCCACCTGCTCTCCGGCGAATTGACCTCGCCGCAGGCGTTCAGCGAAATCGTCACCTGCGACCGGGCCATGCAGACCATCTTCGCCTACATCGAGGCGGTCGCTCCCAGCCCGCAGCCCCTGCTGATCTGCGGCGAGAGTGGAACCGGCAAGGAGTTGGTCGCCCGTGCCGCGCACCGGCTTAGTGGCAGCCGCGGGCCGCTGGTGGCGGTCAACGTCGCCGGGCTCGACGACACGGTCTTTGCCGACACCCTGTTCGGGCATGTGCGCGGGGCCTTCACCGGCGCCGACCAGCCCCGCCGTGGCATGGTCGAGGAGGCCGCCGCCGGCACCCTGTTCCTCGACGAGATCGGCGACCTGGGTCTTTCGTCGCAGACCAAGCTGCTGCGCCTGCTGCAGGAAGGGGAGTTCTTCCCGCTGGGGAGCGATCGGCCGAAGCGGCTGCAGGCCCGGATCATTGTCGCCACCCATCGAGATCTCGCGGCCCGGGAAGCCGCCGGTGCCTTTCGCCGCGATCTCTATTACCGGTTGCGCACCCACAGCGTACAGATCCCTCCGCTGCGCGAACGCAAGGGGGACATCCCTTTGCTGCTCAGCCACTTTCTCGGCGAGGCGGCCCGCTCTCTGGGGAAGAAGAAACCGACCCCGCCGCGGGAACTGGCTCAGCTGCTCTCCGCCTACGGCTTCCCCGGGAACGTGCGCGAACTGCGGGCCATGGTCTACGATGCAGTCACCCTCCACAAGGAGCGGGTCCTCTCCATGGACAGCTTCGTCAGGGCCGTCAGTGCCAAAGGTGCGCCGCTCGCCCCTCTTCCGGAAACCGCTTTCAGTAATCCGTTTGCCCAGCTGGAGCGGCTGCCGACGTTCACCGAGGTGATCGAACTGCTGGTCGAGGAGGCCATGCAGAGGTCCGCCGGCAACCAGACGGTCGCCGCCCGCCTCCTCGGGGTTTCCCAGCCGGCTCTCAGCAAGCGTCTGAAAGGCAGCCGCAAGTAGCCTTCGCCGTGAAGGGGGATAACCGGGGTTATAGTCATAACGATGGTTATCCGTGGCTATCTATCTGTTTTAATTGAAGACTTCCTGAAACGCTTTAATCCGCGACAACTTTCGTCATGCCCCTTTGTGCTCAAGGCGGGCAAATAAAACCATGTTATTTAAATAATTGCATGGAGTTATGGCTTTATGAGCGATTGGCACCGGCCTTGCTGATATTGATTTTATATGTATCGCTGGCATTTGTTCGGTCAGAGCGGCTGGCGGACAAAATGCAGCTTGTTTCTAAGGCGATCCCTGTTAAACTACCATTTTACGTGGCAACGGTGTCACATCACCCTCATCCTCATCGCTAGGAGGTATTCAATGCGCAACAAGGTTCTTGTCCTGCTGCTCATCCTTTTCGTGGCACTGCCGTCGCTGGTTCTGGCCGAACCGATCATCATCAAGTTCAGCCACGTCGTCGCCGACGACACTCCCAAGGGGCTCGCCGCCAAGAAGTTCAAGCAACTGGCCGAAGAGCGTACCAAGGGTGCGGTCAAAGTCGAAGTCTACCCGAACAGCCAGCTCTACAAGGACAAGGAAGAGATGGAGGCGCTGCAGCTTGGTGCCGTGCAGATGCTGGCGCCATCGCTGGCCAAGTTCGCCCCGCTCGGCGTCAAGGAGTTTGAGCTGTTCGACCTCCCTTATATCTTCGACGGTTATGAGTCGCTGCACCAAGTAACCAACGGTGCGGTTGGCAAGAAACTGTTCAGCAAGCTGGAAACCAGAGGGATCAAGGGGCTCGCGTACTGGGACAACGGTTTCAAGGTGATGAGCGCCAACAAGGAGATCCGCAAGCCCGAAGATGTCAAGGGACTGAAAATGCGCATCCAGTCGTCCAAGATCCTCGACGCCCAGATGCGCAAGCTCGGGGCCATCCCGCAGGTTATGGCCTTCTCCGAGGTCTACCAGGCGCTGCAGACCGGCGTCGTCGACGGCACCGAGAACCCGCCGTCGAACCTCTACACCCAGAAGATGCACGAAGTGCAGAAATATGTGGCGACCACCAACCACGGCTATCTCGGCTACGCCGTCATCGTCAACAAGAAGTTCTGGGAAGGGCTGCCCGCCGACATTCGCACCGCTCTGGAAAGTGCCATGGTCGAGGCCACCAAGTACGCCAACGATATCGCCAAGCAGAAGAATGATGAAGACCTCGCCGCCGTCAAGAAGTCCGGCAAGAGCACGATTCTTGAGCTGACTGCGGCCGAGCGCGCCGCCTGGAAGGCTGCCCTTATGCCGGTCCACGACGAGATGGCCGACCGCGTCGGCAAGGACCTGATCAAGGAAGTTTATGAGTGCTGCGCTGTCAAAAAGTAGAGCAGTTTGCACAAGGCCGCTGCGCGCAGGTGCAGCGGCCTTTTTTTACGTTGGCCGCTTTTTACCATAAAGATGAAGAAGGCCTTGCCATGATCCGTTTCCTTGCCAAGATACTCGACCACCTCGAAGAGTGGATTATAACGTTCCTGATTGCCGCCGCGACGGTCGTTATCTTTGTCTCCGTCGTCCACCGCTATGCCTCCGGTTGGGCAATCCCCGGGGTGCAGGATTGGCTGGTTCAGCTCAACCTGAGCTGGGCCCAGGAACTGTGTATCATTCTGTTCGTGTGGATGGCCAAGTTCGGCGCCGCCTACGGGGTGCGCACCGGCATCCATGTCGGGGTCGACGCATTGGTTACCCGCCTCCCCGAAAGCTGGCGCATGAAATGCGTGTTGCTGGCCATCGCCGGCGGCGCCCTCTTCACCGGGCTGATCGGTACGCTGGGGGCGCGCTTCGTCTGGGAGAACGGCATGCACTATGCCGTGCTCAATACCCTGGGGATGGACATCGGTGATCTTTTCGAGGGTCCGATCACCCCGGATCTCGAATGCCCGACTTGGATCGTCTACTCGGCTGTGCCCCTTGGCTCCTACCTGATGTGCTTCCGCTTCCTGCAGGTCGGCTGGACCTATTTCCGGACCGGCGAACTGCCTCGCCATGATCACACCCACGTGGATGGAATCGACGAGGAGGTGGTCGATGCCACCGAGGCGCTGGAAGATTACGAGGTGCATAAATTTGACAGTACGGGTAAGCCGGGAGGTGTGAAATGAGTACTGCAGTGGACGGATGGGAAATCTTCAGCAAAAAAAAGGCGGCGACCTGGATCGCTGCCATCGCCGTTGCCCTAGGTGCCATCGCCATGCTCGGCAGCACCGGCATCGTCTTTGCCCTGCTGATCGCCCTGATGCTGACCGGCATGCCGATCTCCATCGCGCTGGGCCTGACGGTTCTTACCTTCCTCTTCTTCTTTTCCCATGTCCCCACCGAAGCGGTGGCGATGAAGCTCTTCACCGGCATCGAGAAGTTCGAGATCATGGCGATCCCGTTCTTTATCCTCGCTGGCAACTTTCTGACCCACGGCGGCGTCGCCAAGCGCATGATCAATTTCGCCACCTCACTGGTGGGACACTGGCACGGAGGTCTGGCGCTGGCCGGCGTCATGGCCTGTGCGTTGTTTGCCGCTGTATCGGGGTCGAGTCCGGCTACCGTCGTCGCCATCGGTTCGATCGTTATGCCGGCGATGGTCAAGGCCGGTTTTCCGAAACGCTTCGGCGCCGGGGTCATCACCACCTCCGGATCGTTGGGGATCCTGATCCCGCCGTCGATTCCGATGGTCATTTACTGTGTCGCCACCAACTCCTCCATCGGCGGGCTTTTCCTCGGCGGGGTCGTCCCCGGCCTCATGCTGGCGACCCTGCTGGGTGCCGTGGCCTGGTGGATTGCCCGCAAGAACAACTATCCGCGAGCGCGCAAGGCGACCTGGGGTGAGCGGCTGGTTGCCTTCCGCCACAGCGTCTGGGGGCTGTTCCTTATCGTGATCGTCCTCGGCGGCATCTATAGCGGCTTTTTCACCCCCACCGAGGCTGCCGCCATGAGCGCGGTCTATGCGTTTGTCGTCGCCGTCTTCGTCTATCGCGACGTGCCGTTCAGCAAGGTTCCCAAAGTCTTGCTCGATTCCGCCAGCATGTCGGCCATGCTGCTTTACATTATCACCAATGCGGTGCTGTTCTCCTTTTTGATGACCCATGAGAACATTCCGCAGATCATGGCCGAGTGGATTCTCGGCAACAATCTCGGGGTGGTGTCCTTCCTGCTGGTCACCAACCTCCTGCTGTTGTTGGCTGGCAACGTGATGGAACCGTCTTCGATCATCCTGATCCTCGCGCCGATTCTCTTCCCGGTCGCCATGCAACTTGGCATCGACCCGATCCATTTCGGTGTGCTGATCACGGTCAACATGGAGGTGGGGATGTGCCACCCGCCGGTCGGCCTCAATCTCTATGTGGCCAGCGGCATTACCAAAATGGGGATATCCGAGCTGACGGTGGCGGTGCTGCCGTGGCTGATCGCCATGGTCGGTTTCCTGGTCCTGGTGACCTATGTGCCGATTATCTCGCTGTGGCTGCCGCGGATGTACGGGTTCTGATCCCTAGGGTGCAAAGTTGAAAAAGAAGGCAAGGGCGTCCCGGCGGGCGCCCTTGCCGTTTCCGCAACGTCCCCTTGACAGTTTTCATTCATGCCGCCATGATTTGACCTCATTCCCAACTGTCGCGAGAGTCCAGATGCAGCGCACTGTTGCCGCACCCGCCAAGGTCAACTTCATTCTCAATGTCCTCGGCAAGCGCCCGAACGGCTACCACGACGTCGCCATGCTCATGGTGCGTCTCTCCCTGCACGACCGGGTGACGGTCGCTCTCAACGAGAGTCGTGCGGTTACGGTCTCCTGTCCGGGGCTGGAGTTGGCCCCCGGCGAGGACAATATTGCGGCGCGCGCGGCGCGCCTGTTCCTTGAGCACACCGGCCGTCAGAACGGAGTCGCCATCCATATCGACAAGAGCATCCCCGCCGCCGCCGGCATGGGGGGCGGCTCGTCGAACGCGGCGGCGGTGCTCGTTGCCCTGAACGAGCTGTGTGGTGCCGGTCTGTCGCGCGGAGAGTTGCAGTCTCTTGGGGTACGTCTCGGCGCCGACGTGCCGTTTTTCCTCTGCGGCGAGATGGCCGCCTGGGCGACCGGCATCGGTGAGCGCCTCGAACCGTGGCGCGGGCTCCCCCCCTGTCACCTCGTCCTAGTCAACCCCCGTTTCGCCGTGTCCACCGCCTGGGTTTACCAAAATTTGGGGTTGACAGGGATGCGCCCCGCAACTAAAATCCCAAGGTTTCCCGAGAGGATGGCTGATCTGGCCGGGATGTTGCGCAACGATCTGGAGGCGGTGACCTCCGGCCGGCACCCCGAGATCGCCGCCATCAAGGAGCGGTTGCTGGCGGGTGGAGCTCTGGCCGCGCTGATGTCCGGAAGTGGACCGACGGTGTTCGGCCTCTTTGCCGACGCGGAGTCTGCCGGACGATCCGCTGCGCAACTGGCCGACGGGACCGGCTGGTGGACAGCCGCGGTTGTTCCCGCCTAAAGGGACGCAATTTTCTACAGGGGCGTCGCCAAGCGGTAAGGCACCGGATTTTGATTCCGGCATTCCCAGGTTCGATCCCTGGCGCCCCTGCCACTTATCATTCGTAGACCGATGTCCCCTGCGGGATGCGGTTTTCTGTTTACCAGGTCATGGATCGCCATGGCCTGCACCTTTTCGGACGGTGGCCGCAACGTGCTCAGCGAATTGAAGATCTTTAGTGGGAACTCCAACCCGGAACTGGCCCGCGAAATTTGTGCCGATCTGGGTCTGCCGCTCTCCAAGGCGACGGTCAAGACCTTCTCCGACGGCGAAATCATGGTCGAGATCGGTGAGAACGTGCGCGGTCGCGACGTGTTCGTGGTACAGTCGACCTGCGCGCCGTCGAACCAGAACCTGATGGAACTGCTGATCATGGTCGATGCCCTCAAGCGGGCCTCGGCCGCCCGGATCACCGCAGTTATCCCGTACTTCGGCTATGCCCGTCAGGACCGCAAGGTGGCGCCGCGCACGCCGATCACCAGCAAGCTGGTGGCCGACCTGATCACCACCGCCGGCATCCACCGGGTGCTCAGCGTCGATCTGCACGCCGGTCAGATCCAGGGCTTCTTCAATATCCCGGTCGATCACCTTTACGCCGCGCCGGTGATCCTCGACGATGTGCGCAAACATCTCAGCGGCCGACTGGTGATCGTTTCCCCGGACGCCGGCGGCACTGAGCGGGCTCGTGCCTTCGCCAAGCGCCTCGATGCCGGCCTGGCGATCATCGACAAGCGCCGCAGCGGTCCCAACGTTTCCGAGGTCATGCACATCATCGGCGAAGTGGAGGGGCAGACCTGCCTGATCGTCGATGACATGATCGATACGGCCGGAACCCTGTGCCAGGCGGCGGCCGCTCTCAAGGCCCATGGCGCCGGCGATGTCTATGCCACGGCGACGCACGCGGTCCTTTCCGGGCCGGCGCTGGAGAGGATCAACCAGAGCTGTCTCAAGGAAGTGCTGGTGACCAACACCATCCCGGTGGGGGAGAAGGTGGCCGTCTGTCCGCGTCTGCGCCAGCTGTCCGTCGCCAATCTGCTGGCCGAAGCGATTCGCCGCATTCATGGCGAGGAATCGGTCAGTTCGCTGTTCATCTAAAACCGGGGGGCATCCCCGCTAACCTCTTGCATAGATGATTCCGCCCCGACGTGGAATCGAAGGAGTGACAACATGGCTCAATCGCAACTCGCAGTGACTTCACGTGACAGTGCCGGCAAGGGGGTTTCCCGGGCCCTGCGTCGCCAGGGGCTGGTCCCCGGCGTGGTCTATGGTAAAGGGGTGGAGGCCTGCAACGTGGCCGTCGACCCGAAGGCCCTCAGTCAGGCGATCGCTACCGATGCCGGCTGGAATACCCTGATCACCCTGCAGGGGGAGGGCTCCTTCGACGGCAAGGTGGTCATTCTCAAGGATGTCCAGGTTGACCAGCTGCGGCGCAATCCGATCCACTATGATTTCCAGGCCGTCGATCTCAGCAAGAAGGTCCACGTCATGGTGCCGGTGCACACCATCGGCAAGTCGAAAGGGGAGAAGCTCGGCGGGGCGCTGCAGATCATCCGCCACGAACTGGAAGTCGTCTGTCTTCCCACCGCCATCCCCACCTCAATCGACATCGATGTGACCGAGCTTGGCATCGGTGGTGTCGTGCACATCAACGACATCAAGTTCCCGACGGGTGTCGAGGCTGCTCCGCACGAAGCCAACTTCACGGTGGTGACCGTCGTCGGCCACAAGGCCGAGGGTGCCGCCGCTGAAGGGGCCGGGGCCTAACCGCCAGCTACTCCTCGGTGAAGCTGATTGTCGGCCTGGGGAATCCGGGCGAACGCTATGCCGAGACACGTCACAATATCGGTTTCATGGTCGCGACCCTGGCGGCCGGTCGCGCCGGCATCGCTCTCAAGCGCCAGGGCTACCAGGGGGTATACGGGGTTGGGCGCGTGGCCGCGGAAGAGGCGACGGTCCTGCTCCCCCAGACGTTCATGAATCGCAGCGGGGCCAGCGTGGCCCCGGCCTGTCAGTCCCTCGGCATCACGCCGGGGGATTTGATTATTATTCATGACGAAATCGACTTGCCTTTCGGGGTCTTGCGTGTCAAGGTCGGAGGCGGGCACGGCGGGCACAACGGCCTGCGCAGCATCAACGCCAGCCTCGGCCATGGTGACTTCGTGCGGGTGCGTTGCGGGGTTGGCCGACCCCCGGCAGGCGGCGATGTGTCCGGTTACGTGCTCAGCCGTTTCAGCAGTGCCGAGCGCCAATTGCTCCCTGACCTGATCGATCGGGCCCTGGCGGCCGTTGAGACGATTCTGGTGCGCGGAGCCTCGGCCGCGATGAACGAGTTCAACGGTCGCGACGGCGCAACCTGATATCTTAAATTCCAAAGGAGGAGGTGCGCATGTCCGGTTTATTGTGGTCGGCCCCGATTCTTGGAGTCATCGGTCTGGTGGTTGCCGCGATGATCTACTTCTCGATCAAGGCGCGTCCGGCCGGCACGGCAAAGATGGCGGAGATCGCCGACATGATCCATGCCGGCGCCATGGCCTTCCTCAAGCGCGAGTACAAGGTGCTGGCGGTCTTCATCGTCGTCGTCTTCTGCCTGATGCTGACCTCCGCCGATCTCGGCTGGCGTACCGGCGTGGCCTTTGTCGGCGGCGCTCTCTGTTCGATCTTTGCCGGCCTGTTCGGCATGCAGGCCGCCACCAAAGCCAACGTGCGCACCTCCGAGGCGGCCCGCTCCCAGGGGATCGCCTCGGCGCTGTTCGTCTCCTACAGCGGCGGAGCGGTCATGGGGCTGGCCGTCGCCTCCCTCGGTCTCATCGGTGTCGGCATCGCCTACCTGGTCTGGGGCGATCCGCAGCACGCCCAGTACATCAACGGCTTCGCCATGGGCGCGTCGTCCATCGCTCTCTTCGCCCGCGTCGGCGGCGGCATCTACACCAAGGCCGCCGATGTCGGGTCCGACCTGGTCGGCAAGGTCGAGGCCGGGATCCCCGAGGACGACCCGCGCAACCCTGGGGTCATCGCCGACAACGTCGGCGACAACGTCGGCGACATCGCCGGTATGGGTGCCGACATCTTCGAGTCGTACGTCGGTGCCATCGTTGCCACCATCGCCATCGCCGCGACCCTGCCTGTGGCCGATCTGGCCAAGCTGGGCGGCGGTCAGGCCAACCTGATGTTCCTGCCGATCCTGATGGCGGTCATCGGTCTTCTCGCCTCGCTGGTCGGCGTCTTCTCCATGAACGTTCTCAAGAACAGCGATCCGGCGGCGGCGCTGCGCAACTCCACCTTCATCGGCGCCGGCCTGTTCATCGTCGGGGCGTGGTTTGCCGTCTCCACCCTGGGGATCGGCACTGGATCCTTTTGGGCCGTGCTGCTTGGTACCGTCGCCGGTATCTGCATCGGACTGATCACCGAGTACTATACCTCGGCTTCGCCGGTGACCCGGATCGCCGAAGCCTCCAAGACCGGTCCGGCCACCAACATCATCCACGGCCTGGCCGTCGGCCTGGAGAGCACCGTGGCGCCGATCGTCATGATCTGCGCCGCCATCTTCGTCTCCAACATGACCGCCGGCCTCTACGGTATCGCCCTGGCGGCCGTCGGCATGCTCGCCACCGTCGGTGTGACCATGACCGTCGATGCCTACGGGCCGATCGCCGACAACGCCGGCGGCATCTCGGAGATGGCCGAGCTCGGCCCCGAGGTGCGCAAGATTACCGACAGCCTCGACGCCCTCGGCAACACCACCGCCGCCATGGGCAAGGGTTTCGCCATCGGCTCGGCGGCGCTGACCGCCCTGGCCCTTTACGCCGCCTACGGTGCCAGCGCCAAGATCGAGAAGATCGACCTGACCGATCCGATGGTCGTCATCGGCACCTTCGTCGGCGGTTTCATCCCCTTCCTGATTGCGGCCATGACCATGACTTCGGTCGGCAAGGCGGCCGGCAAGATGGTCGACGAGATCCGCCGCCAGTTCCGCGAGATTCCCGGCCTGCTGGAGGGCAAGCCCGGCGTCAAGCCCGACCCGCAGACCTGCGTCGACATCTCCACCGCGGCTGCTCTCAAGGAGATGATCGCCCCCGGTCTCATTGCCGTGATTGCTCCGCTGGTGATCGGCTTCGGCCTCGGCAAGGAGGCCCTCGGCGGCACTCTGGCCGGCGCCACCGTCACCGGCGTCCTCATGGCCTTGTTCATGGCCAACGCCGGTGGGGCCTGGGACAACGCCAAAAAATCGATCGAGAAAGGCGACCTGGCCGGCGAGAAGAAGGGTGGCGATGCCCACAAGGCCGCCGTCGTCGGCGACACTGTCGGCGACCCGTTCAAGGACACCTCCGGCCCGGCGATGAACATCCTCATCAAGCTGATGAGCATCGTGTCGCTGATCATCGCCCCGCTGCTGGCCTGATCGGTCAGGCCGGAGACTAGAGGCTGGGGGCTGGAGGCTGATTGTTCGACCAGTCTTCAGCCTCCAGTTCTTTTGCTCGCCCGCTTGGATGTCTGCAGCAGGCAAATAGCAGTAAACTGACTATCACGATTGAACTCTGGGGCGCAGGTTTTGTTTTTGCCAGCCTCCAGCCCCCAGCAACGGAGCTAAGACAATGGGTTTCAAATGCGGTATCGTCGGCCTGCCCAACGTCGGCAAGTCGACCATCTTCAACGCCATCACCTCGGCCGGGGCGGAATCGGCCAACTATCCGTTCTGCACCATCGAACCGAACGTCGGCGTGGTTGCGGTTCCCGACCCGCGCCTCGACACCCTCTCCGGCATCGTCAAGCCGCAGAAGATGGTGTCGACCACCATGGAGTTCGTCGATATCGCCGGTCTGGTCAAGGGGGCGAGCCGCGGCGAGGGGCTTGGCAACCAGTTCCTCGGCCATATCCGCCAGGTCGAGGCGATCGCCCACATCGTGCGCTGCTTCGAGGACGAGAACGTGGTGCATGTCGACGGTAGCGTCGACCCCTTGCGCGATGTCGAAGTGATCCAGACCGAGCTGAATCTTGCCGATCTCGACACCGTCGAGAAGCGCATCGCCCGTAGCGAGAAAGCCGCCCGCAGCGGCGATCGCAAGCTGCAGGAGGAGGTCGCGGTACTAAGCGTGGTGCGCGAGTGCCTCAATCAGGGGCGTCCGGCCCGGGTCGCCGAACTGACTGCCGAGCAGAAGCCGATTCTGCGCGAGCTTTGCCTGATTACCGCCAAGCCGGTCCTATACGTGGCCAACGTGGCCGAGGACGACCTCGAGGGGAACCACCCCAGCATCGCCAAGCTGCGCGCTTTCGCCGCCAACGAGGGGGCGGAATTCGTAACCATCTGCGGCAAAATCGAGGCCGAGATCGCCGAACTCCCCAACGAGGAAAAAGGCGCTTTCCTGCAGGAGCTCGGTCTGCACGAGTCCGGCCTCGACCGGATGATTCACGCCGGTTACCACCTGCTCGGACTGATCACCTATTTCACCGCCGGGGTCAAGGAGGTGCGGGCCTGGACCATTCCGGCCGGTTATCGTGCCCCCCAGGCGGCCGGCGTCATCCATACCGATTTCGAAAAAGGCTTCATTCGCGCCGAGGTCATCGCCTTCGACGATTTCGTAGCCTCGGGCGGCGAACAGGGCGCCAAGGAAAAGGGGTTGATGCGGCTGGAAGGGAAGGAGTACGTCGTCAAGGATGGTGACGTGATGCATTTTAGGTTCAACGTCTAGGGGTTGGGGTAGACTTGCGTTCACCCTTCGACAGGCTCAGGGCGAACGGTGAATGGATATCCAAGCGGTTGAAATTCCGTTCGTGGTGAGCTTGTCGAACCATGAACGGATGGCTTCTGCAAGAAAACCCAGTCACCGAATTTGATGTTGCCACGTTCTAGGTGATTGTGTTATCTAGACAAGTTCGTTCCAGAAGGAGCACCATCGGGGTGCTCCGCTCCTTGCTCCGGGTCAGACCGGGGCTATAACTCATGAGGAGGTCATAGCAGTATGCGTACCTACGAAACTCTGTTTATCGTGCACCCGGAAGTCGCCGGGGACGATCTGACCGCGCTGGTTGAGAAGTACCGCAAGGTGCTCACCGACCAGGAGGCTGTCGTCCTGAAGGCGGACAACTGGGGGAGTCGGGCCCTGGCTTACCCGGTCAAGAAGCAGGCCCGGGGAACCTTTGTGCTCACGGTCTTCGAAGGTGGTTCTTCGGTGGTCGCCGAGTTCGAGCGCCGTCTGCGCATCGACGAGAAGGTGATCAAGTATCAGACCGTGCTCTTCGAGGGGAGTCTTGCCACCGCCCCGGTGGCCGAGAAGCCTGTCGTCGAAGAGGTCGCGCCCGCCGCTGAAGAAGCGCCGGCCGACGAAGCCTAACCATCTCGACTCCAAGGAGAATGACAATGTCCAATGGCACTCGTCCTGCTGGCGGCGGCGCGCCGCGCCGGCGTTACGGCCGGCGTAAGGTTTGCCGGTTCTGCGCGGAAAAAAGCCTGTTCATCGATTACAAGGATATCCGCACCCTGCGTTATTTCGTCTCCGAGCGTGGCAAGATCGTGCCGCGGCGGATTTCCGGCAACTGCGCCGAGCATCAGCGCAAACTGACCGAGGCGATCAAGCGCGCTCGCAATATCGCGTTGCTGCCGTTCGCGTCCGGCGTGGCTTCGGAAAGAGGCTAGTCGCCATTCAGAAGATGATGATCAAGGCACTCATGGTGCTGCTCGGCGCGCTGTCAGGCTACCTGCTGTTCGGCGCTGCCGGGGCCCTCGGTGCCGGGGCTGTTCTGGTCAATCTCTTTACCCCGCTCCCTGCGGCGGTTCTGGGAATGCGGCTCGGCCCGGCCTGGGGGATCGCTGCTGTCGTCTTGACGGCGGCAGCGGTGTTGGCGACATCGGGGGGCCTCCCGGCGCTGTTCTACCTGCTGCAGTTCGGTGTGCCGGCGACCTTGCTCCCCTTGCTGATGAGCCGCGGCGTGGCATGGGATCGGAGCATCGCCGTCACCCTCGGGGTCATGCTGCTCCTCGGCGGGGTCCTGCTGTTCGGGGCGAGTTCCGGGGCCGGCCAGTCGCCGTCGGCCTTCATCGATGCGCAGATCGACAAGGAAATCGATCAGGCGCTGACCATGATGCAGGAATTCGCCGGAAGCGGGCAGACTCCCGAGTCTGCCGAGGCGCTGCGCGAAGTGACGGCCAGCATGGGAGAACTCATGCGGCGGGCCTATCCGGGGATGCTGGTGGCGGTTTGTGCTACCCTGCAACTTGTGACCGTCGCGGTCCTGGCTCTGGTGGCCAGGCCAGCCGGTCTCCCCGGCGTCCCCTTTGCCCGCTGGCGTTCCCCGGACTGGCTGATCTGGGGGTTGATCGCGGCAGGTTTTGCCGTGGTCTTTGCCGAAGGGCCGGCGCAGAGCGTCACCATAAACGTCCTGATCATCCTCCTGCCGGTTTACTTCCTGCAGGGGGTGGCTGTGGTCGAACACTTTCTCGCGCGAAAGGGGCTCTCGCTCTGGCTGCGCGGCTTTAGTTACCTGTTGTTGCTGGTGGTCAACCCGCTGCCCATGATCATTACCGGTGTCGGTGTCTTTGACCTGTGGGCCGACTTTCGCAAGCCACGGCAACGTACAACAGAAGAATAACCAGTAACCAGCGATTCACGCTGTCACGGAGGAACACCAATGAACGTCATCCTTACGGAAATCGTCAAAGGGCTCGGCAACATGGGTGAAGTCGTCAAGGTCAAGCCCGGCTACGCCCGCAACTTCCTGCTGCCGAACAAACTGGCGGTGGAAGCCAATACCCGCAACCTCAACGAGCTCGAGCACCATCGCCGGCAGCTGACCCGCAAAGCCGAGAAGCTCAACCAGGAAGCGCAGGCGCTCAAAGGGCGCATCGAGGCCCTGGAATGCGTCATCGCCCATCGGGCCGGCGAAGAAGGCAAGCTGTTCGGTTCCGTCACCTCGATGGAGATCGAGGCCGAACTGGCTGCCAAGGGGATCGAGATCGACCGTCGCAAGATTCAGCTCGAGCAGCCGATCAAGACCCTCGGCGAGCATGCTGTCGAGATCAAGCTGAATGTCGGTGTGACCGCGTCGCTGAAGGTCAAGGTCGTCAGCGCCGCCTAGGGCTGATCTCCAAAAGTGCTCAATCCGCTGCCCCTGTCGCAAGGCAGGGGCAGCCTCACCTATTGACGGCGGCTCCATGCCGGAACACACCGAACACCGCCTCCCCCCCCAAAACCTCGAAGCGGAGATGTCCGTTCTCGGCGGCATCCTGCTGGAAAACGAAGCTCTGCACCGGGCGCTTGAGACCCTGCGCCCCGACGACTTCTATCGCGACGCTCACCGCAAGATCTTCGAAGCGCTGGTGATTCTCTCCGACCGCAACGAGCCGGCCGACCTGGTCACCCTGACCTCGGTTCTCAAGGAACGCGGGCATTTCGAGGAGGTCGGAGGAAGCTCCTATTTGACCACCCTGGTGACCTACGTGCCGACGGCGGCCAATATTGGCTACTACTGCAAGCTGGTCAAGGACTCGGCCCTCTCCAGGGACCTGATCCGGGTAGCCACGTCGATTGCTGGCCGCGGTTACGAGGGGAAGGATGTCGAGGCGACGCTCGACTGGGCCGAACATTCGATCTACGAGATCGCCACCAAGAAATCGAAGCAGGCCTACTTTACGACGCGCGAGGTGGTCAAGGATGCCATCCGTGCCATCGAGAATCTCTACAACCGCAAGGAAGCCATTACCGGCGTGCCGACCGGTTTCGACGACCTCGACAAGTTGACCTCCGGTCTGCAGCCGAGCGATCTGATCATCATCGCCGGCCGGCCATCGATGGGGAAGACCGCCTTCTGCCTCAACCTGGTCGAGCATGCGGCTCTCGATCCGCAGCGGCCGACGGCGGCGGTGCTCTTCTCCCTGGAGATGAGCAAGGAGCAGCTGGTTCAGCGCCTGCTCTGCTCGGTGGCGCGCATCGATGCCAACCGGGTGCGAACCGGCCACCTGGCGGCCTCGGAGTTCCCCAAGCTGGTCAATGCGGCGAGTATCATCTCCGAGGCGCCGATCTATATCGACGACACCCCGGCCATCTCGATCCTCGAGCTGCGGGCCAAGGCCAGGCGTCTCAAGAAGGAAAGAAACATCGGCCTGATCGTGGTCGACTACCTGCAGCTCATGCAGGGGACGTCCACCGAGAACCGCCAGCAGGAAATCTCGGAGATTTCCCGTTCGCTCAAGGCCCTGGCCAAGGAGCTGAGCGTTCCGGTGATCGCGCTTTCCCAGCTCAACCGCTCTCTGGAAAATCGAACCGACAAGCGCCCGATCCTGGCGGACCTGCGCGAATCAGGGGCGATCGAGCAGGATGCCGACGTGATCATGTTTCTCTACCGGGAGGCGGTCTACTGCGAAGCCTGTCGCAAGCGTGACGGCAGTTGTGACAAGGGGCACGCCAAGGCGGCCGAGGTCATCGTCGGCAAGCAGCGCAACGGCCCGCTGGGGATCGAGCAGTTGGTGTTCAACGGCGAGTTCATGCGCTTCGAAAGCATGTCGCGGCGCCAGGACGAGTACGGCGGTTAAAGGCGGGGGCCAGGGGCTGCCCCTTTAGCAGACTCGAGACTGGGCTGTCCGCCGATAGGTGACGTGGCGGAAGCCGGGGTATTCGACGGTTTCAAGCGGAATCCACTCCGCCAGATCCAGGGGCGGGAAATGGCGGTCGCCGGCATACTCGCCGTCCACCCACGAGATATGCAGCCTGTCGGCCAGGGGCAGGGCGGTACGGTAGAGTTCGACGCCGCCGATGACGAAGACCGGTCGGCCGCTGCGCCGGGCCAGGGCCAGGGCCGAAGCCAGATCGGGAACGCTTTCCGCTCCCGGGCAGCGGCGGCCGCTGCGGCTGACCACGATGTTGAGCCGGTCGGCCAATGCCGCGGGCAGGCTCTCGAAGGTCCGCCGCCCCATGATCACGGCTCCGCCGATCGTCAACTGCCGGAAGAGGCGCCGGTCCTCGGGGAGATCCCAGGGGATTTTGCCGTTGCGGCCGATCACGCCGGCCTTGGTCATCGCCACGACGATGCCGAGGGCGGAGGTTGTCTTTTCGGAGAGGTCGGTCCCGGCCATCCTTTACCTTACCACGGACCACGCCATAACCCAACCGTCGAGGGTTGGCGTGGCTGACACGTTTGCAGGAGCGGACGCATGGAGTTGCTGTTCAGTCCGGAAGCCTGGATCGCCCTGGCGACGCTGACGGCCTTGGAAATCGTCCTCGGCATCGACAATATCATCTTCATCACCATCCTGGTGGGGCGCCTCCCTGAGGAGCAGCGGCAACGGGCGCGAATTTTCGGGCTGGGCCTGGCGATGCTGACGCGCATCATGCTGCTTTTGTCGCTGACCTGGGTGATGGGGCTGACCAGGCCGCTGCTGTCATTCCCCGGCCTGGAGATTTCGGGGCGGGACGTCATCCTCATCGGCGGCGGACTCTTCCTTCTCGTCAAGAGCACCCTGGAGATTCACAGCAGCCTCGAGGGTGTCGACGACACGGCCGCCCAGGCCGGCGGCTCCGGAAGATTCCTCGCCACCCTGGTGCAGATCGCCCTCATCGATATCATCTTCTCCCTCGATTCGGTCATCACCGCGGTCGGCCTGGTGCGCGACGTGCCGGTCATGGTTCTGGCCATCGTCATTGCCGTGGGGGTCATGATGTTTTGCGCCAGGGCGATCGGTGAGTTCGTCGATCGTCATCCGACCCTGAAGATGCTGGCGCTGAGCTTCCTGATTCTGGTCGGTGTGGCCCTGGTGGGTGAAGGGTTCGAGATGCACATTCCGCGCGGCTACATCTACTTTGCCATGGCGTTTTCCGTCTGCGTGGAGATGCTCAACATCCGGGTGCGGCGCCGTGCCCCCGAACCCGTGCACCTGCGCAAGAACATCCCCGATGTCGAACTGTTTGAGAATCGAGAGGCATGATTGATCTCCTCTGGGGGATCTGTTAGAACGTACATAATTTCTGACACGGGAGGGTGATGATGCGGCTGCTGGCAGGGAGTCTTTTTCTGGTACTGATGATGCTGCCCGGGGTGGGCGTGGCCGGGGCAGCGCCGGCCTGGGAGGTCGGTGTGCGGGGCGGTATGGACGCCACCGGCTCTAACGAACATTACGAGGTCGCCGAACTCTACCTGCAGCGGGATCTCCCCTGGCGGGCGGAAACCGGTCTAGGTCCGGTGCTGACCCGCTTGGACCTTGGGGCTGCCTACCTGGAAGGGGCCGGGAGCGACGGGGGCGCGATTCTCTCCGCCGGGGCCGACATTGCCTGGCGACCGGCGAACGGCCCGATGGAATTGGAGGCCGGTTTCCGTCCGGCCTGGCTGACCGACCACCGCTATGGTGATGATGACTACGGTGGGGGATTGCAGTTTCTCAGTCATGTCGGGGTCTCCTTGCGTCTGGGACGTTTCGTGCTCGGCTATCGCTACCAGCATATGTCCAACGCCGGTATCTACAGCGAGAACGACGGGCTCAACCTGCACCTGTTCGGCGTAGGCGGTACTTTCTAGCCCCCTCTAAATAGCACGAATGCGCAAAGCCCCCGGCCCCAAAGGCCGGGGGCTTTGTTTTTCTGCGGAGTGGCCTGTTTGAGTTGTCCGGTTTGCCGTTTCCCCAGATGGAACGGCGTGCGAATTTTCAAGACGTCTATTTGCTGCTTGGAGACACGACGTTTCCAAATCAGCTAAAAATCAACATTTAAAAGATCTAATGTGGCAATTAGCACTAGCAAGATATGGTTCTAACTACACGTAATTAATAAACTAAGTTGCAGACACCGCATTTTTATAAAATCGTATTGACAATAATAAAACATTGTATTACCTTTTTGTCAGAGGTGGTGGCTTCGCGACAGCGTGGGGCCCCGTGCAGTGGCATTCAGAAAGGATGCTCGGTATGCCGAAAGCATTGCAGGCTTCTGGTCGACGCAAAACAGAATACTCGGTGCATTCGGTTGAAAACGCTCTCGACTTGCTGGATGCCATCTGCGAGGAGGGGGGCGAGGCACGGGTCACCCGCCTGAGCGAACGGCTCGGCATGAGCAAGACCAGCGTGTTCCGGCTGCTGGCCACCTTCGAGGGGCGCGGGTTTGTCGAGCGCAGCGAAGATTCCCTGAAATACCGGCTGGGTCTGTCGGCCTGCGAAATGGGGCAGAAGATCCTGGCGCGCATGGGGATCCTGCGCAAGGCACGCCCGGCGATGGCGCGTCTGGTGCAGCTTTGCAACGAGTCGGTTTACGTCATCGTGCGCCGCAACGACTATCTGCTGATGCTCGACATGGTCGACACCACCCAGAAAGTCAAGATCGCCCCCCTGGTCGGACAGCGCTTCCCGCTGGATACGGCCACCGGTCGCATCTTCTGGGCGTTCGAGGCGGAAAGCGCACGCAAGCGTGTCGATCAGGCAGGGGCCTCGGCGGCGTTACCGTCAGACCTGGAGATGATTCGCGAGCGCGGCGTCTCGGTTGACCATGAAAGTTTCGGTGAAGGGGTCAGTTGCCTGGTCTGCCCGCTCTTCAATGCCAAGACCGAGATGGTGGCGGCACTGGCGATTTTGGGACCGACGTTTCGCATGCTGCCTGCACGGATCGAAAACGAATTGATCCCGCATTTGCATGAGACCGGAGCCAGCATTTCAGCAGGACTTGGCTACTTGAGCGAGTTGACCAGGGGAAATGACGTTTCGAAAAAATCTGGTATAAATTGAAAAAAACAAACATGGTTGCATCACAGTTGGGGCTCTCCGTTGCCCCCCGTGGAAATTGGCAGGCTGAATTTTGATGCAGGGATATGGGAGAAAGGAGGTCACACGGCGCAAGTAACTTTAACCGGCGACTTCACCGTGGCAGATGGCTTTTCCGGCGCAACCGGCCGGACCAACCAATTCGGAGAGAAAGGAAGAACCTATGGCACAGACGTATGATTGGGCGGCAATCGCCAAGAACCCGAAGTTCATCGAACTTCACCACAAAAAGCAGC
>CAZRTZ010000043.1:0-23313 GCA_964603155.1 uncultured Geobacteraceae bacterium
CTCCCGAACTGCCGCCTCCACCACCTCCCCCGCCGCCATCTCCGCCGCCCGCGCTGGATCCAGGAGCGGTGGCGGCGGCGCTGATCGCCCCGGCGACCGTGGAGGAGAGGGACGACGACAGGCCGATGACATCACTCATTCCGCCGCCGGTGGTCATGTCCGAGTACCAGTTGACACTGTGCCCCGGGGCCAGGGCGGCGGCATCGATGACGCCGGCGAACTGCGCCGCCCAGACATTGGCGCACCCCAGGGCGATGGCATGGGGGAGGAAGCGCTCGAACAGTTCCGGCGTGCGCTCCGGCGGATGGAGGAGTTGCAGGCGTTCCTCCTCGGTCGCTTCGAGGAAGCGGCGGAAGCCTTCGATCCGGTCGAGCAGCTGCCGCCCCAGCGCCGTCGGCGCCGGCAGCAGCCACATGAAAAGCAGGTTGATCGCCAGCAGGGCGAAAATCAGCAGGGTGAGAGCCGGTGCGCGCTGGTACATCAGCACCCAGACGGCCCCGGGCATGGCGGCGCCACCGATGAGCATGACGCTGCTGATCAGCAGACCGAACAGCTGCGCCCACCTGACGTTCGCCAGAAAACCGCGCCAGGCGCGCCAGCACAAGACCAGCAGATAACCGCCAAATGAGGTGAAGATCAGCGCCGCGATGGCCATCCCTGCCACTTCGCGACTGTCGCCCGATGTCGCCCACCGGTGATGCTCGTAGAGTCCGGCGGCCAGTGTAGCCAGGGATATCAGCACCCCGGGCCAGAGAAAACGCCAGTTGCGTTTGAAGAAGCGCCCCGCGGACTGCCTCGCCTGTTCGGCGATGGTGCCCAGACCGGCCGTGGGGAAATCGTCCCACGCCAGCCGCCCGGTCTGTTCCTGGAGACGATTTTTGAGGTTGTCGGCGGCGCTGCTCAGGGCCGGCTGGTAGCTGCCCAGTTCGATGGCATCCTGCCCGTCGAACATGCGCATGACCGCCTGCTCGGTCTCCGGCAGCGGCGCGGCGTCGGCAGGCGGGTTCGCCTTCGACAGCTGGTACTTGCCGGGCTCGAGTTGGCTGATATCCAGGAAACGCTTGACGGCGAGGTTGACGACTGCCGCGGTGAAGGCCTGGTGGTCGTAGCGTTCGTGGCGGGAGAAGAAGCGCAGGGCCGCCGGGCACAGTCCAGCGGGGGGCTCGTAGCGCGGGACGATGATCCCGGCGCGCGGGTCGCGGCCGTGGCGGTACCAGACGACCAGATAGTAGCCGAGGGTCGCCAGCAGGCCGAGGATCAGGAAGCGGTTGGGGAGATGTGCCAGGTCGCGCAGCAGGAAGAACCCGCGCCGCAGGAAACCCGGCGGCGCGATGCTCCCCTTCGGCCAGGCGGCGACGATGGTCAGCCCCTGGTAGCGCTCAAGCGGCTGGGTCGTAGTAACGATGACTCCGCCGTCAGGCGTTGCGGCCGCAGTGAAGGCCCTGCCCTTCTCTCCCTGACTGCCGGTGTAGGCATCGCTTGCCGTCGCCCTTGCCCCGGCGGGGAGGTGCACTCTCGCCGTCACCCGGTTCATGGGGAAGACCCAGCCGTTGCCGGTGACGTTCCAGTAAAGTTCGTCGCGGTCGGCAAAGAGGCCGAGTTGACGGTCGGTGCGGTAGGTCAGGCGGTAGACGTGACGGCCAGGGGAGATGTAAGCCACCTTGTTGCCGAGGTAGACCCGTACACCGTTGGATAATCGCGTGGTGAAGTACGGCTCGGCCTGCCCGTCGCGCTCGGCGGCCACGACCGCGAACCCCTGCACCTGCGGCAGGAGCAAGCCTTCCTGGCGGTAGATGGTCGGGAAGTCGCGGTAGATGCCGTGGCGGATCTCGCGCTGGGCGGCCCAGACCTCAATCGTTTCGGTCACGCTCATCGCCCCGTCGGCATGAACGGTGATGTCGCTGTCATAGGAGAAGATCCGCTCCTCCTCAGGGGTCTCGAAAGAGCCTCCTGTCTCGCCCGCAGCCGGACCGGCCAGGGCCGCCGCAAGGCCGATCAAAACGACAATTCTGCGCAGCGAGTTCATAATGTTTCCCTCAATACAGCCAGGCCGTCAGCAGGCCGAGGTCGCGATCGAGCAGCGCGGTGGCGACGATGGCGGCGACGGTGAGCCAGCCGCCGGCGAAGGCGAAGACCGCAACGATGGTCGCCAGCTCGCCGCGGCTGCCGAAGGGCCTCCCCTGCAGATCATCCCAGATCCAGAAGCAGCGCTGCGGGTCGGAAAAGAGCATGCGCGTCACGTCGCTTCCGGAGAAAAAGCCGAACAGGCGCTCCACCGTGCCGTGCACCAGGCGCTCGAAGGCATTGCGCGGCGAACGGTCCTTGCCCAGCACCCAGCGCTCCGCTCCCCGCCCCGCACCGCCCCGCACCGCGGTGGCCAGCAACTGCACCCTCTCCCCCGGTTGCAGCACCCCATCTTCGGAAAGCATGACCATCCCGGCCGGATCGACCTGAACGCGGCCGCTGTCATCCTCCAACCAGAAGCGCAGCCCGGGATGGCGCCGCTCGGCACCAACATAGTAAACACACTGTTCGCCGGTCTCCGGATGATAGAGCGGCTCTGCAACCGCATGCACCGCGCCGCGCAGGGCGACCAGCCCCGGCGTCACGGTGCGGGTTTTGGTCAACGGCAGGTGGCGGAGCAGGCGGTGCAACTGCAACAGGCGGAGCCCCCAGAGCAGGAGGGCCACGCCGAGAGCCAACGGGGCCAGCACCACCAGCAGGGCAGCGCCACGCAGCAGCGGCATCAGCCAGGGCAGCGGCATACTCTCTTGTGGTGACGACGGGTAGTGCCCGGCGCCACGCTCCAGCCAGGCCAGGGCGCGCTGCGCCTCCGTGCGCACCTCCGGTGCCCCGACGGCGGCCAGCTGGCGGTAGACCGCCACCAGGCGCGGATCTCGCTCCAGAGCATAAGTCATCTTGCGCATCAGGCGCAGCTGGCTCTCAGGCCGCAACTCCGGCAGCCGCTCGGTGACGGCGCCGATCAGCAGACCAGGCACGGCGTACTGGTCGGTTGGGACAATCAGTTCCACCGCCTTTTGCCAGTCGGCGGGGTCATCGCTCTTGAGCAGGCGGATTTCCGGGGGGGTGACCGCCAGGGCCAGAGACGGCGCGGCCAGGAACAGTCCGTACAGCAGTCCTGTCAGCAGGCAGATCCACAGAACGGCGGCCGCGCTTCTCTGTTGCACATCACACAGCCAGGCCCGTTCATCCCGCGTGAGAAAGTGCAAGCCGTCTGCCCGAATGGGGCTTTCATCTTCTTTCAACTCCTGGTCCACTCGGGGGACCGTCGGACGCCGCCGCCAGGGGGCGCCGCCGACAACCCCGCCCCAGCGCGGCCGGCCGAAGCGCAGGAAGCCGTCCCGGATCTGGATGACCAGACGCGGCGCGCCGCCTTGCAGCAGCATCCCGGCGAGGGCCGCCCCGATCAGCCCGGCAAAGACCGCCAGCACCATGGCATCAAGGCCGACATCCCGGCCAGCCAGGAACGCCACCGTCGCCGCCGCCGCCAGCACGAAGGCGACTTTGAGCGTCCCGGTCACCAGGCGCTGCGCCACGCTGCGCGGCGGCACCAGGTGCAGCGTGATCTCCGCACCGGCTCCCGCAACACGCAGCCTTGTGCCCGGCAACACCGCTAACTGCGGCGGGGCCTGCCACCATTCGCGCGGGCGCAGAGTTGCCAGGTGCAGGGCGAGGAACCACGGCAGCGGCAAAATGAGCAGCAGGGTGACGACGGCACCGTTGTGGTCGCCGTCAGCGAGGCGCGCCAAGGTCAATCGGCCGACGGCCCCACCGAACAGGACCAGAAGCCAGAGGGTGAGACCGGCGCCAAGCAGACGCTCGACGCCGAAGCGGCGCGGCATGCGGTGGCGCGGGATCAGGGCCTGCTCGATGACCAGGGCGGTGAGTGCTGCCAGCAGCAGGGCAAATGAGGAGAAATGCTGCCACTGGCTCATGGCCGTGCGCAGGGACTCGGCGTACGCCGGCGTGCCAAGCAGCAGCAAGAGCGGCAGCAGCAGCCACAGGCTCGCCCCGCCGAGGCGCTCGAAGCGGCCACGCAGCTCCCCTGGCACCCGTTCGCGTTCGCGGGCGAGGAAGCCGATCAGCAGGAGCAGGTGCACGGCGGTAGCCAGTCGATAGCCGAGTCCCGGATCGAGCGGCCAGTGGTCGCAGAAGAGGAAGTCGCCGATGAACCCTTCGGCCAGCAGGAAGAGGAGGAAGAGGCTGAAACGGTACGACTCGAAGACACGCAGGGCGTTGACCAGCAGCGTCCAGCCGAGCAGCAGGGCCAGCGCCAGTCCGCCGAGGTGCAGCCAGGCGAAGACGTTCCAGACCGCCTCGAACCCCGCCTCGTAGTTGAAATCCATGAAGAACCAGTCGGGTCGGAAGTTCTCCCAGGTCGCCTGGCCGAAGCGCTCGGGGAGCGCCAGGGTGAAGGAGCGGAACAGGTCGACCTTGTCCTGGCGCAGCAGCGCGGTGCGCACCGCCCGCGCTACCTGCGGGTCGGGATCGCTGCGCAGCGGCTCCAGGTAAGCGCGCGCCTCGGGAAGGAAGAGGCGCGGCAGCATGCGCAGGGCGTCGGCCTGTTCGCGCGGAGGTGCGGTGCGCAGTTGCGCGAACAGTTCCGGCAGGGCCACGGCGCCGAAACGGTAGAAAACGTGGAAGAGCCGGTCGTCGGCCAGCCAGGCCTTCCCCTCTCCGGCCGGCAGGTGGCGCTGCACCGCCAGCCAGGCCTCGCGGCTGCCGGCGCGCGACAGGGTGTCGCGGGCGGCATCACCCAGCCAGGGATCATCGAGGTACGGCTCGATCAACGTGACGAGGCGAGGTGAGGAGGCGATCCACTGGCCATCGAGCAGGTCCAGTATGGTGGCGCGCAGCGGGTCGTTGTCGGCCTTCTGCAGGGCATCGAGGAGCGGCTCGACCGCCTCTTCGCGGGCGAACTGGTCAAGGGCGTCGCGGCACAGGCGGGCCGTGTCGAATTCGGCACTTATCATCCAGTCGACCAGCATCCGCGCCGCCAGAGGCGAACGACTCATCACCAGCCCCCAGATCAGGTCGTCCTGGCTCCGGTCAGGAGGTAGGACGTCTGCCGCCAGATTCAACAGGTAGGCAGCCGCCTCCGGCGTGCCGGTACGGCCGAGTTCGGCAAGGGTTTGGGTTCCGGCGGGATTGCGCTCGTAAGCTGCGATCAGGGCCAAGCTCGCTGTCCGCAGCGGGATTTTGCCGAGGGCCTCGACGATGTAAAGGTGGTAGACCTGCTGATAACGGGCGGCCGGGTCGAGTTCCGCGAGCACACCGGCTAGGGCGGCCGCCGCCTCCGCCCCGCCGATCTCCCCCAGCGCCCGGATCGCCCCGCAGGTGCGCGGGTAGTCCTGACGCGTGCGGAGTTCCTCGACCAAGTACGGCACCGCGGCCTCCCCCCAGGCGGAAAGCCACCACACGGCCTGATGCTCGACGAAGTTGTGCGTGCGCTCGCGAAAGCGGCCGATCACCGAACGGTAGCGCGCTTCGGTCAATGGCGGCACGCCGCGGTCGAGGGCCTCGCGGAAGGCACCATCGTTGAGGAAGACGAAGTCGGAGAGGGAGGTGAAGAACGACTGGCCGCGGACGTTCAGTTCGGAGACTGCAAAGGCGCCGAGGAAAATGCCGGCGGCAAGCAGCGGCACCAGGATCAGCAGGAGCAGGGTGCGACGCATGGTGCGACGCTCGGACGGCGGCTATTTCAGGGGGAACGGCGCGAGGTTGTCGACCTGATCCTCCTTCGGGATCTCCAGCAGCGCGCGCTCGCCGGCGCCGAAGGAGCCGGCCAGCAACAGCGCCGGGAAGGACTTGATGTAGACGTTATGCTGGGTGACCGCGTCGTTGAACAGCTGGCGCTGGTCGTTGATCGAGGTTTCCAGCGCCGAGAAGCGCTGGATCGCCAGCACGAAGGCGTCGCTGGCCTTGAGGGCGGGATAGGCCTCGACGGCGATCTTCAGCCGGCCGAGGGCGTTGTTCAGCTGGTTTTCGATCTGGATCTTCTCGTCGGTTCCCTTTGCCTTGTCGAAAGCGGTGCGCAGCTGCGTCAGCTCCCGCAACGTCCCCTGCTCGTGCTGCATGTAGGCCTGGCAGGCGTTGACCAGCTTGGGGATCTCATCGTGGCGCTGCTTGAGGAACGACTCGAGGTTGGCAAAGGCCTTGTCGATGTAGCGGGCCAGCCGCACCACGCTGTTGTAGACCCCGACGGCGTAGAGGATGACGGTCAGGGCGACGAAGCCGAGGACGGAGACGAGGACGAGATTGCTGACCATGGCGGGCCTCCCGGTGGGTTTTATCGATGATATCAGTAACTTTTCGGGATGAAAAGCGCTTCAGTGCCGCCGGAACCGCGCTCTCTTCTCAAGCCGCAAAAGGATGCGGTCATACGCACCGGTCAACTCGCACAACTGCAGCATCAGGAAATAGAGCAGGCCGAACCAGCTCTCGAAGGCCGCCAGCCCGGGTGAACCCCCGGCAAATATCGCGGCTGCCCCGCCGGCCAGAGGGAAGATCGCCAGATAAAGGAACAGGACCGTGAGCCAACGCACAACGATCAGTGCCAGGTTGTGCTGATCTTCAGGGGGCGACCAGAGCCAGCCAAAGTAGGTCAGCCCGGCCCCGAGCCAGAAGATGACGATGCCGTCACGACCATAATCCGCGGCAATCGCAGTATATACGGCAATCAATAGGGCAAAGAGCGGCCAGCGCGCGATACGCCACGCCATGGCACGAGAGGTGCTGAATGCGATCCCGCCGAGAAAGGGAAAAGCTATCAGGGCGAGAAATTCGATCGGCAGGGCCTTGTACATTCGCTCCAGCGGCAGGCCGAGCGTCACCCCCCAGCCGCACAGCGCCAGCAGGTACGGTACCCATGCCGGCAGGAAAATGAGGATAAACGTGGTCCTGCGCCAGTTCATGCACCAACCTGCTATCGAGCCAACCCGATTGCACTGCGCCGCTTCAGGAACCACTCGGCCACCCGCCGCGTCTCCGCCTGCAGGGCGGCCAGGATCTGCGCCACGGCAGGGGCCGCCGCCGGGCCGTGGGCAAGCAACCCCTCGGCGCCGGCCAGGCGCACCTGCGGATCGGGATCGGCCAGAAAGCCGGCCAGCAGCGGCACGACCCGCTCGGCATCGCCGGTGACCTTGGCCAAGGCCTGGGCCGCCTCGCGCCGCTGGATATCGCCATCGGCCGGCAGGGCCTTGCTGAGGATCTCGGCCGGAGCAATTTCGTCGGCACGACCTTGCAAGCGCGGCACCTCAACACTCAGCATCCAGACCGCCGCGGCAATCGTCGCCAGGCTCAGGGCGGCACTGGTCACCAGGTGCCGGCGCAGCAGTCTCTGCGCCCGCCGTTCGCCGCCGGGGGCGAGAACGAAAACCCCCGGATTCTCGCGCAGCGGCCGTGGCCGGCTGAACGACCGATTCTTCATCAGACCGGCCAGCAGCGTTTCGGTGACCGGGCGCACCACCAGCCGGGTCGCATCGAGGGTTCCCGGCGAGGCATCGGGATCGGGGTGGGCATGGCCGAGCAGATAGACGTAGTCGCCGTCAGCCAGCTCCTGGGCCACCTCGTAAATGCTGTCGTTTAACAGCGGCAGCGGCTCTCCCCCGTGGAGCTTAGGGTCGACCGGGATGCGGCCGGTATCATCCTCCAGGAACCAGCGCGGCGGGCCCTTGCCGTCGGCCGGCGGTTCGATGCGCAGCGCCCCTTCCAGCTCGACCAGCCCCATCGTCGCCGAACGCACCTTGGCCGGGACCATCAGCTGCAGTTCGCGCAGTTGGGCGAGCTTCCCCGGCACCAGCCGCGCCAGATAGAAGAGGAGCAGGACGACGCTGAACGCCGCCAGGCCGATATGGAGCATGACCAGCTGATCGGGCGCGATGCCGAGCAGCAGCCCGGCCGGCGGGAGCAACGGGGCTGGCTGGAAGGACCACGCCGCATGGTAGAGAGCGAAGAGCGGGAAGAGCAGCAGGATCAACAGCGACGGTGCCCAGGGCGTGATCAGCAAAACCTCGCCGGTCGAAACATCGCCGGACTGCCCGGGCTGCTTCCACCCGAACAGTATCATGATCAGCCCCAGCGGCACGATCACCGCCAGCAGCACCGTCGTCATCGCCAGCAGCGCCAGCAGCACGGCATAGCCGAATGGCAGCAGCAGCCAGCCGGCCAGCACCTTGAGGCGCTTCGGCCAGGGCCTCCGGGTGGTGGTCAGCCCCTCGTGCTGCGGGAAACGCTCCCGGCACTTCGGGCAGGTCACCGGCCGGTCGCGCCTCGCCAGCAGCGGTATGTTGGTCAGGGTATTGAACCCGCAGTGCGGGCAGTGGAGGCGGACTTGCGGCATCGGACCTCGAGGCAGGCAGCTGTCGGTTGCTCAAATCATTCTACGCCGCTGCTTCGTCACTTCTTCCAGCATGGTCATATCACCCTGCAGAACCGGTTTGACAGATCTTTTCATCACAGCAGCTGAATAGTGGAGAAAATCGCCCGCCTCCTCAAGCGTGGTGATGTAGTTGCCCTGATGGCTGCGTGCCGCCCAGGCGGCATAGGCATCGGCATCCTGCTTCAAGGCCAGTTCCTCGAGACGGAAGGTTCTGGACACATAGGGGCGAAAGATCGGGTGATGTGCCGCGAAGTCCAGATCGACACAGAAGTCGATATCGATCTCGCCCTTGTACCAGCCGATCAGGATGCTGACCGGCTCCTTGCGAAAGGTGACCATTTCACCGGCCTGGCACTCCGGCGGCGACAGGCGCACGAAACCGTATTTGTTGACCAGAAAGGCGAAGTGCTCGTCGACCAGGGCCGGAAAGCTCATTGTTCCAAACCTCCATGGAAAGGCAGCCTGCCAGGGCCGGCCATAAGGCGCCGGGGCCATCCCCGGATGAGCGCCATATTGTCAGGTAAAGACAGGATACTCATTCGCCGTCTCTTGCGCTATGCTTTCTGCATGGAACAGTTCTTTACCGTTGCCATGATCATCTTCGCGCTGCTGTTCGGGGGCGTCTTCGTCGCTTTCGGCGTGTTGCTGGTCGGTGCCGGCCTGTCAATTTTGCGCGACAGCCTGGCAGCACGCCATTGGCCCCAGGTCATCGCCGTTGTCGAGAGCAGTAACGTGGAGAAGGTCGCGCGCAGCAAAGGGCCGATGTTCAAGCCGGTGGTTGTCTATGCCTATTCGACCGCCACGGGGAGTTTTTCGTCCCGACGCACCGGTTTCGCCGAGCGCCTGTATGCAAGTGAAGGCGCCGCCCGGCGGGTGGCGGAGCGCTACCCCGCCGGCACCACGGTGCTGGCCCGCTGCAATCCGCAGAACCCGGCCGAGGCGGTCCTAAACATCCGCTGGCTGGACGGCATCGCGGTTACGGTCTTCGGCCTGCTCTGCTGGGTTTTCCCGGTTGGAGGAGCGACCGCTGCCGGGGTTCCATGGAAGGTCAGTGCCGGCGTGCTGGCAGGGCTGTTGCTGTTGCCGGCCGGGCTTCTCGCCCGGCAACAGCAGAAGTTACGCCGGGCAAGAAGCGAGGGGCTCTATCCGCCGACAGGGGGTGGCAATGACGAGCATGTCAGGGCGCTGATAGCGCGCGGCGAAAAGTCCCTGGCGATTCGACTCTATCGCGAACTGCATGGCGGCGGCTTGAAGGACGCCCGCCTGGCGGTTGAGGAAATGCAACGGCAGTCGCAGCCCTTATTACGATGAGGGCCGAGGGACTAACACCTTAAGTTGTATCAATCAAGGCAATCGGCAAGGAAAAAGGGGCCAGGCTCATCGCCTGACCCCTTATCTGTTTTTTGGAGCGGGAAACGGGATTCGAACCCGCGACCTTCAGCTTGGGAAGCTGACACTCTACCGCTGAGTTATTCCCGCGAACAGGCCGGAATTATAGGAACCGACCCTGAGCTTGTCAACCGTTTTCGGCAGGGCCGGAAACGCCGCTCAGACCAGGTCCTTGACTCCCTGGTAGATGATGTCGAACAGTTCCTGGATGTCCTCCTCGGCGATGCAGGAGAAGGCCACGCGCAGGTCGGTGCTGTTGATGGAGATCGCCCCGACCCCGTATTTGTCGAGCAGATGCACGCGCAGCTTCTCGGCATCGACGGTCTTGAGCTTCAGGCACATGAAGTAGCCGGAGTTGAACGGATAGTAAACGAAGGCATCGTTGTACTTGCCGCTGTCCAGGACCTGTTTGACCTTGAGGGCGCGGCCCTTCATCACCTGGAATTTCTGCTCCTTCTGCGGCAGGAAGTCCGGCGATTTGAGCGCCTCGATGACGAAGGTCTGGCTGGGGTGCGGGCAGTTGGAGATCTTGGCGCGAATGATCCCCATGGTCTTCTTCTCCAGCGCCTCGAGCAGTTTAGGCTGCGCCTCGGCACTGGTAGCCCCGAAGGTGATGAAGCCGGTGCGGAAGCCCCAGACGTACTCCTCCTTGGTAGCCCCGTCGAGCTTGACCGCAAGGACGCGCGGGTGACGGTTGGCAAGCTTGCCGAACAGCGACTCCTTGAGGGAATCCTCGTAGAACAGGCCGAAGTAGGCATCGTCGGTTACCGCCACCACGTTGCAGCCGGCGTCGGCCACCTCGAGGATCGCGGCGACAATGGCATCGCCCTCGGCCACCGTGGGAGTGTAACCGCTCGGGTTGTTGGGGAAGTTGAGCAGCACGACCGCCTTCCCCTTCTCCGCCGCGGTTTTCTTCAGTTCGGCCCGGAACGCCTCGGTATTGAAACCGCCCTGCTCGGTGAAGGTCGCGTGCTTTTTCAGAACACCGCCGTTGCAGGTGCCAAAGGTCAGGTTGTAGTTCCCCCAGAGCATGTCGGGAAGGACGACATGGTCACCGACGCCGACGAACATGTCGCCGACGATCGACAGACCGTGGGTCAAGGCCGAGGTCACCACCGGGTTGGAGAACTGCTTCCCCTGCATGCTCGGATTCTCGCGCAGCATCTTCTCGACCCACAGCTTGCGCAGGTCGGGACGGCCGGCCGGGGGAGCGTAGGGGAAGATATCCTTCGGGTCGAAGGCGGACAGCTTGCGGTGAATGCACTCCAGGTACATCGGCCCACCCTTTTCGGTGGCGATGCCGATGGTGGCATTGAACTTGTGGGCCTTCTCCTTGGCTTCGGCCGACTGGGTCAGGATTCCTTTCGGGAAGAACAGGTTCTTGCCGAGTTCGGAGAGCATCTCGAGAACATGGGGGTTGCTCTGGGCGATCAACTCATTGAGTTCTTTGGCCAAAGGATTCATGGGCAAGCCTTTCGCGCTGCAAAGCAGCATGAGATGGTGTTCACAATTCGCAAGCGCGTATTTAAACAGGTCGAAACAAGCCTTGTCAATCAGCTTTATCGCTTGTGGCGGGGAGGAGCAAGAGACGGCGGAAGCAGTTAACGGACAACCCTGGTTGCCTGGGAGAGCGTTTCAAACGGGATCTGCAGCCCGCATTTCTGCGCGGAGTTAAGGTTAATAACGATTCCGCCCTTGCGCGGGGTCACCACCGGAATCGCTTCCGGATAGTCACCGTTCATTACCCGTAGCGTTATCTCGGCCAACGCCTCCCCTTGTTCTTCCGGTGAAACCTCCATAACCAGCAACGCCCCCGCCTCGGCCATTTCGGGAACGATCGAAACCGACGGCAGCTTTTTCTCCAGGGCCAGCTCGAGTACCGCCTGATGTTTCTCTTCATCCTCGACGAACAGCAAGCCATTGGCGCCGCTGGCCGTGATCTCCCGCATGACTTCGGCAGGAGCTTTGCCTTTCATGTTGACCGGAACTACCTCCAGGCTGCGCCGCCCGGCAGCGTCTTTGAAAATGGCGATCATCTGCTTGTCGGAAGGGTCGCCGTCCAGGACCAGCGCCAGCTTGAGGGTATTGGTCAACTCGCGCAGCAGCTTGAAAAGGGTCTGCAACGGCAAATTGCCCCGCACCCCGGTTGCCAGCTGACTGTCGCGCTTGTTGCTGGAAACCAGGCCAACGGCTTCCGGTTCAATCGCGTCGGCGAACACCACTGGAGTCTCGAAGCTTTCCGCCTTGGCGGCCAAAGCTGCAGAGGTGCCGAACGCTACGATCAGGTCGGCATTCAGGGCCACCGCCTTGCGGGCACTGTTGCGCAGCGACAGGTAGTCGTCGTTGGGGGCCTGCATGTAGAAGCGTGGAGCCGGATGACCCGCCGAAATTTCTGTAAAGCGCCTCAGGAAGGCCCGGTAGATGGTCTGCAGATGCGGCGGCGTCGTGGGTAAAATGACGGCAATCGCCGCAGGGGGTTGGGCGTGACTCACCTCGACCGACCCTGTCGTCACGACGATCAGCAGAGGCAGCAGCAAAAATCTGAAGAACCTGTCCCTCATCCCCACCCTGCCCGGAACCCGAAAACCAGCGAATCGCGAGTCCTGCCACACCCAACAGTCAAAATCAACAATAGTCCGGTGAAATCACCGCAAACCCAAAAAAAAACCAACAACCGGGCAATATGCCATTTGCCGGTTTAAATGGAACAATTCAGCGCTTGCCGAAAGGTTTTCAGGGCAGTGACGCCGAGGCTTGACTTAATCTTCTTGCAATAATCGTGGCAATCAGGATTTGCCCGATGATTTGCGCCGCCGCACGCACGCAAGAACAAACATGATCCCGTGGATAACCAGCAGGATCAACCCGATGAAAAACCAGTCTCCGGGGGAGAAGTCGAGCATGAAAGCTCCTTATGCGTCGGCAAGGGCCGCCAGGGCGGCAGCATGGTCGGGCTCGACTTCGAGCGCCTTGTGCAAGGCCACGGCCGCTCCTGAACAATCGCCGCAACCGCGGCGACAGTATGCCAGCAGGCAGTAAAAATTCGCCGACGGCAGTATCTGCGGCAATCGCCCCTGCTCCTCGACCTGCTCAAGCAGCGCCGTCGCGGCACGATTGTCTCCCGCCAGATGCAATCTCATCGCTTCTGCCACGCTCTCCAGCTCATCGACAAGCGAAACCTCGACATATTCCTGTCGGGCCAACTCCGTCATGCGCGCCCGGAGTCGACCGGCCGCCTCGTCATCCTCCAGAGCCTGCAGCAATTGCTGCAGCTTGCCAAGCGCTGCCGGGGTGTCCCCGAAGAGCAGATCGATTTCGGCCAGCAAACCGCGGGCCTGCCGGTCGCCCGGATCAAGACGCAACAGATCCTGGCCGAAGCGCATGGCTTCGAGCAGATGGCTCCGGCAGTTGGCAAGTTCGGCAAAATCGAGGGCCAGATCAAAAAAACCGCGGCAGAGCTGGCCCAGCAGTCCGCGGTTGCCGGGTTCGGCCAGCCGCAGGATCTTGAGTGCGGTCAATTTGCGCAGCACATAGGCCGGCTCGACATCCTTGGCATCCAGCATCACGGCAAGAGCGGCCAAATCGGCGAGATAATGCGGAAAGGCATCCCGCAACAGGCCGGCATAAATGGCGTTGCCCGCACAATCGGGAAACTGGCGCAGATAGTCGTAGACCCCCTGACCGATCTGCGCTGCGATCGGTTCCCCTGCCGTAAAATCGGTGCGCAGAATCGGCAGGGGATATTCCGGAAGCGCCACCGGAAGTTGTTCGGCACCGGTCTCGACCGTGCTGCCGGCCGGCGGCTGCCAGAAGACAAAGCGTGAAGGCGCCTGGTTTTCGGGAAAAGCGGGGTTGAATCTCATGACATCTTACCAGAACTGTCGAAGGTCTATAAAACGCGATGCCTTGTGGTTAAGGACGACGCCCACGGGCATCGCCAACAGATCAGCAACACTAATAAATTTTCGCATGCACGGTCAAGGAGCAGTGTCAGGGTTGCATCAAACACCTCCCTGACTTATCGTGGCCCTGAACTGACCAAGGAGCTTGCCGTGGCCGCCCATCAGCCGCTTGATTTGGAACGCATCAACCCGAAGGAGTTCGACGTCGGCAGCCTCGACGATGAACTCCGCGTCGATGAGCTTTGCACCCGACTGCTCCTGGCCGTGCGCGACCGCCTGTTGACCGACGGGCCAGGCGACCCGCTGGTCGTGGGGGAACTGTGCCAGGGCGCCGACTACTTCCTGCGCGAGTTCGTCATTGCCGAGTGCGCCGACAACCTGCTGGAGTTGCCGCCGGAACGGGTGCGCCAGTTCGCCGGTCACTGGTACATCGTACGGACCCTGGAACCGAACCCGAAGGAACTGGCCGCCATTCTCGGTGGCGTCGCCGCCTGTTACCGGACGTTGGCGGCCACAGGGCTGGTCGATCCGGCCAGAGCGGAGGCTATCGCGGCCGGCTGTGCGGATCTCCCCTTCTACAGTCAGCGCATCGCCGATTTCTGGGCCATCGAAGGCGACGGCTTTGACCGCTGGCGCGCCGTCTGCCCTCTGCCGGCCGGACAAGCATGACTGGCACTTCGCCCAAGGTTGCCGCAGCCCGCGTTTCCGTGGCTACTGCCACATCCCTGGCCCTTCTCAAGCTGGTGACCGGCCTGGTGACCGGCAGCCTGGCGGTCATCACCTCGGCCGTCGACTCACTGCTCGACATCCTCATGTCGGCCGTCAACTTCATGGCCATCCGCCAGGCCGAACAACCGGCCGACGAACGCCACCCCTACGGCCACGGCAAGTTCGAGACGATCGCCACGATTTTCCAGGCCGTGGTGATTGCCGTCTCCGGCGGCTGGATCTGCGTCGAGGCGATACATCGCCTGCAGAGCGGCCGGACTCTCGAAAAACCGCTCGGCGGCATCGTCGTCATGATCTTCAGCCTGGCGGCGTCGCTGTGGATCACCCGCTACCTGCGCCGTGCCGCCGAGGCCACCGACTCGTCCGCCCTGGCCGCCGATGCCCTGCACTTCGCCATGGACGTCTACACCAACCTGGCGCTGCTGACCGGCCTGGTGGTACTCTTCTGGTTCGACCTCCCCTGGCTCGACCCGGCAATGTCACTGGCAGTGGCCTGCTACATCGTCTGGCAGGCGTTCGGCCTGCTCCGCCACGGCTTGCGCGACGTCCTCGACGAACAACTCCCCGATACGATCCATGGCGAGATCGAGAAGCTGATCGCCGCCCATAAGGCAGACCTTCTCGACTACCACAACCTGCGCACGCGGCGGGCCGGCTCGCAAAAGCTGATCGATTTCCACCTGACGGTGTGCAAGCACCTTTCCGTTGAAGAAGCCCATCAAATCACAGACCATCTCGAGGGGAAGATCGCCGCTCAGGTCAGCGGTGCCGATGTGACGATCCACATTGAACCGTGCCAGGAGGAGAACTGCCCGGGACGCCACAACTGCCCGGCCCTGAAAATCAGAAAGCGGAACAGCTGACGCCGCCCCGCTCAAGAACTCTCCACTCAACCTCTCAACAATTCAGGGCTTTCACTTCCCCCTGACCTGGCGCAACTCCTCGACGACCGCCTTGCTCGCCTGGTGACGCGCCGCAACCTCATCGAAGATATGCTGCCCCATGATGCCGACCTGCTCCACGGCTTCGTTGATGCGCTCGGCATTGGCCAGCTGCTTGCGCGTTGCCGTGGTCATGTCGACACTCATCGACTGCACTTCCTCCACCGACTTGACGATGCTCCGGACCCCCTGGGTTTCCTCCCGTGAGGCCTGGCTGACTTGGGCCGACATCGACCCGAGTTCCTCGGTCGAGCGATTGACCGATTCCACCGCCCTGGAAATCTCCTGGGTCGAGCGACGGATATCCCTGGCCATCTCCATCGCCTGTACGGAGCTGTCGAGGATCTGCTCAAGGGCCCGCGCCATTTCTTCGCCCTTGGCCATGCCTTCATCCACCAGGTGGCGGGTCTCGCGGATGTGAGCCACGGTTTCTCCGGTAAACGTCTTGATTTCCTCGATAATCCGGTTGATCTGACCGGTTGATGTGGCTGCTTCCTGGGCCAGCGCACGCACCTCGTCGGCAACCACCGCGAAAGAGCGGCCGTGCTCACCGGCCTGGGCGGCAATGATCGAAGCGTTCAAGGCCAGCAATCCGGTCTTCTGGGTCAGATCGGTAATCACCGAGGTGATGGTGCCGACCTCGGCACTTTTGCGGGAAAGCCGGGCAATGGCACTTTCAGCCTGGCCGACGCCGGCAACGATTCCGCGCATCCCGGCGAGGACCTGCCCGACCACGGCCACCCCGTCCTCGGCGCAGCGCTTGACCGCCTCCGACATGGCTTGCGAACGCACCCCGCTCTCCTGGACGGCATCGACGGTGTAGTGGATCTCGGTCATCGCCGCAACACTGCCGCCGACAAATTCATTCAGTGATTTCAGGCTGTTCGACACCTGTTCGATTGAAATGGAAATCTGCCCGAGCGAAGAGCGGGTGGTCATCACCGCATCCTGAATGATGCCGGCGCCCCCGGCGATATCGGAGCTGGCTTCGCTGCTCGAGGCAATGGCTTCACGCAAAGAGCAGATCAGATGATCATGCTGGCCGCGATAGCTGAGAAATTCCTGAAAGGTCCGGTCGAGTTGCAGGGTCAGAGCCTCGACGGCATCGAGCAGCTGGATCCGGGCCAGAGACGAAGCCACCTGGTCGGCAAACAGCTTGACCGTATCGACGTCAGTCTCTTCGAGTGCGACCCGCTGATATTTCTTGTCGACGCAGATCGCTCCGACCGCCTGATCGCGCACCACCAGCGGGCAGATGATGAAGCTGCGGGTACGCAGCTGGGGGATGGTTTCGTAAGGGGGAAGGAGCCGGTCGTCCTCGGCGAGACTGCCCACATCATCGACCAGCAGCACCTGACGGTTCGTGATCGCCTTGTAAATACAGCCGGCCCGCGTGTCGAACGGCAGAAGCGTCTGCGGCATTGGTCTGTTCGATTCACGATCCCGGCTGGCGGCGAAGCTCAACTGGCGGCGCTCGGCGTCAAGCAGCAGGATACTGACCCGGTCGAAACCGATGACTTCGAGCAGGCCATCGGCCGTGCGGCGCAGAATCTCCTGGCGATCGGCACTGCGCTGCAGATCGGCGTTGATGGCGTGGAAATTCCGAATGCTCCGTTCGAGGTCGAGAAAGCGCCGCTCGAAACCGGCCTTCTGCTCGGCCATTCCCCGGTTGAGTTGATCCAACTCGCCGGCACGGTCATGAATCTGCTGGGTGGAACGACCGATCTTGAAACCCAGGGTTCCGAGCACCAGCGCCGTGCCGCCGCCCATGTAGTAATAGAGGAGCATCTGCTCCGGTGAGCGCAGGATATCCTCAACCACTTGGGCCAGGAGCCCGCTCTGCTCCTTACGGAAGAACAGCAGGCGCAGCATGATCCACCCCATGGGGGCCATGATGCCGAGCAGCAGGCCGGCGGCGGCATACTTCACTTCGCGCTTGGTCCCCTGAGCCAGATACGAAGAGCTTTCCGTCACGCTGCCTCCCGTCGTCATCCCGACACCCCTCTCTCAGCGCCCCAAGCCGATGCCAAGGGCTTCTGCGGTCCGGACCAGTTCCCCATCGGCTTCAACCCGATTGAGGGCACCGACCGCCAGACCGATCTCGACATCGACCACCTCCCTGCCGCGCAGGGCAACCATCCGCCCGTACCTGCCGGCTTCGACCAGTTCCACCGCACGGACCCCGAAACGGCTGCCCAGGATACGGTCGAAGGGGACCGGCGAGCCGCCACGCTGGACGTGGCCGAGGACCACCGCCCGGGTTTCAACCTCCAGGCGAGCGGCGATCTCGCGCGAGACCAGTGCACCGACTCCGCCCAGGCGCTCGACGCCGAGGTTTTCGGCAGCGGTTGCCTGCACGGTTTTGCCGCCGCCAACCGGGTGCGCGCCTTCCGCGGCCACGATGATGGAGAAGCGGCTGCCGCGGGCACGCCGGGCCTGCAGCGTGGCGCAGATGGCGTCGAAATCGAAGGGGATCTCGGGGATGAGGATAACGTCGGCCGAACCGGCGATCCCCGCTTCAAGGGCTATCCAGCCGGCATCGCGGCCCATGACCTCGACGACCAGTACCCGATGATGGCTCTCCGCGGTGGTATGCAGGCGGTCGAGAGCTTCGGTGACGACCTCGACTGCAGTGTGGTAGCCGAACGTGACGTCGGTCCCGCACAGGTCGTTGTCGATGGTTTTCGGCACCCCGACCATCGGCATCCCCAGATCCTGGAGGCGGCGCGCGATCTTCAGGGTGCCGTCGCCGCCGACCGCAATCAGGGCATCCGCTCCCAACCCACGAAAATTGCTGATGACTTCTGCTGATACGTCGGCAAGCGTGACGCTGCCATCGGCGCTGCGCAGCGGGTAGGCCAGCGGGTTGCCGCGATTGCTGGTGCCAAGGATCGTTCCGCCACGCGGCAGGATGCCACGCACCGCCTCGAGATCCAGTTCGCGCCAGCGCGGCGTGCCGACCAGCCCGTCGAAACCATCCTCGATGCCGATGACCCGCCAGTTGCGCTGCAGCACGGCGCTACGCACCACAGCCCGGATGACTGCGTTCAGACCGGGGCAGTCACCACCGCCGGTAAGAATGGCCAGGGTCTTGGGCGGCCGGCTAAGCCCCATGTCAGGCCCCGCCCTTGCGGCGCGGCTCGGTCGCGATCGCCAGTTTGCCGATGCCGGCCGACTGCGCCAGATCCATCAACTGTACCACTTTGCCGTGCTTGGCCTCGCGATCCGCCAAAAGCAGGAAGGTTGTCTGCGCCGCCGCGCTGCCAGTCTGCTGCAGCAGGGTTTTGAACTGGTCCAGCGACAAAGGCTGCTCCTTGTGGAACAGGTTGCCTTCCTTGTCGAGGTAGATCTTGATTTCCCGGGGTTCGCGGGTGACCGTCTGTTTGGTCGATTCCGGCAGTTTGATGGTAAGACCGGGGGTTTCGATAAACGCGGTGGAAATCATGAAAAAGATCAGCAACAGGAAAACGCAGTCGACCATGGGCGTCATGTCGACGTACGGCTCCGTTCCCCGGGCACGTTTGGGCAGGAAGGCCATCGGCTAATCCCGCAGCAGATCGACCAGGCGCAGGGAATAATCCTCCATGCGCAGAATCAGTTGCTCGACCCGGTTGCTGAGAAAACGATGGCCGAGGATGACCGGAATGGCCACGATCAGGCCGAAGGCCGTGGTCAGCAGGGCTTCGGAAATTCCGCCGCCGAGCGTTTCCGGGGTGCCGTGCCCTTGGGCGGCAATCACCGAAAAACACTGGATCATCCCGGTGACCGTGCCGAGCAGACCGAGAAGCGGTGCCAGGGTGGCGATGGTGCTGAGCAGGCCGAGGAAACGCATCAACTGGGTCGCCTCACGCTGTCCCGCCTCATCGACGACAGCCTTGATCTCGGCGCGCGGCCGACCGGCATTCTTCAAAGCCACCAGATAGATGCCGGCCAGTGGCGCCTCCGACCGATGACACACGGCCAGGGCTTCGTCCAGGCGGGTCTTGGCGACCAGCGGCTCGATTTCATGCGCCAGTTCACCGGTCTGCCTGCCGATCCGGTAATAACTCCAGCAACGCTCGAAAAAGACCCCCAGCGCCACAATCGAGCAAAGGGCAATTGGGTACATGACCGCGCCGCCCTTGAGAAACAGTTCCCACATACCTGGTCCACCCTCCCGGGAAGATGCTGCCGCCGCGGGTTGCACGGCTCTTGACAATCAATCCTGCATGTTAGGAGTTTTTTACAGGAAACTCAACGGAAATCCCCGGTCATTTCAGCAAGCAACTGGCGGAACTGCCGGCAGGTTGCCTCCAGATGCTGCGGGATGACCCGGACATCGGCAAACACCGGCATGAAGTTGGTATCGCCGATCCAGCGCGGCACGATGTGCTGATGCAGGTGACCGGTAATCCCGGCGCCGGCCGCCGCCCCCAGGTTAATGCCGATATTGAAACCCTGCGGACTGAACGCCCGGGCGAGCAGATCGCGGCACAACACCGTGAGTCGATGCAGTTCGGCGGCTTCTGCCGGTTCGAGCAGTCCGGGATCGGCCAGATGCCGCAGCGGGGCGACCATGAGGTGCCCGTTCGAGTAGGGAAAGCGGTTCATGATGATGAAGCAGTGCTCTCCCCGGTGCAGCACCAGACGCTCTTCGTCGTGCGCGGGTTCGTCGAGGCAGAAGACGCATCGGTCGGCGGCGGGAGCCTGTACGTAATCAAGCCGCCAGGGTGCCCAGAGACGTTCCATATCCAAGATCTCCTGTCCTAACGACCCCTCCGGCCTTCGGCCACCTCCCCTACTTTGCAGGGGAGGATGTTCCCCCTTGCGGAGCAGGGGGGATGTCGCGCCTGCGCGACAGGGGGGTCAAAATTCAAGTGTCAAGAGGGATGATTCTCCCATGAATCCTGCCGTTTTCGATCTCCAGCAGACCCACGCTCTCATAAGCCATGCGCCGACGGTCGGTGACACTGCCCGGATTGAACAGCAGCAAATCCCCCAGCCGTTGACAACAGGGCATGTGTGTATGACCGAAGACCAGGCAGTCCAACGGCGTAGCGGCGAATTCCGGCAGAATCCTTTCGACGATGCCGGCAGGAGCACCCCAGCCGTGGATCAGGCCGATACGCAGGCCACCGACATGTATTACCCGCTTTGGCGGAGTTTCGCCCGAAGCCGGATCCATATTGCCGCGTACCGCGTAAACCGGGGTTGGCAGAAACGCCGAGAGCAATCCTGGGGCAACGATATCTCCGGCGTGAAGGATCATCGCGGCCCCCAGGAAATGCCGCGCTGCGAGCCCGGCGAGAAAACGGTGATCCTCCGGTCGGCCGGCGAGATGGGTATCAGCGATCACGCCTATCCTGATCGGTGCCGACGGGGCATTGGCCACTTCGCTCATCTGCCTCTTTTAGCCCCCTCCCTGCTGTCTGTCAACTCGTTGATATCGCTTGACGCCAAGGCAAATACGGGTATGTTTGAAACGGTCCGCCAGGCAGGCCGGAGAACAGGCGTCAAAACAGTGTTTTCCCTTGACAACGTCCCCCCTGCGGGATTATCTATCGTTTTTATCCACGCTAAAAAAATTTACTATTAACAAAAAACCGGCAACTTATTCATCGGCCCCGAAAACGGGGCGGCAACCGAGGAGGCAAAACACCATGTCGAAACGCCAGGAAGCCCTTGACTACCACAGCATGGGGCGCAAAGGGAAAATCGAGGTCATCACCACCAAGCCGTGCGCAACCAGCCGCGACCTGTCGCTGGCCTACAGCCCCGGCGTCGCCGAGCCGTGCCTGGAGATCGAAAAAGATCCGGCCATGGCCTACGAATACACCGCCAAAGGGAATCTGGTGGCCGTCGTTTCCAACGGCACCGCGGTCCTTGGCCTCGGCGACATCGGCGCCCTGGCCGGCAAGCCGGTCATGGAGGGGAAAGGGATCCTCTTCAAGCGCTTTGCCGACATCGACGTGTTCGACATCGAACTGAACACCAAGGACTCGGACGAGTTGATCCGCACCGTCAAGATCCTCGAACCGACCTTCGGCGGGATCAACCTCGAGGACATCAAGGGGCCGGAGTGCTTCTACATCGAAGAGAAGCTCAAGGAGATCATGGACATCCCGGTCTTCCACGATGACCAGCACGGCACGGCGATCATCGCCAACGCCGGTCTGCTCAATGCCATGGAGATCACCGGCAAGAAGATCGAGGAGATCAAGATCGTGGTCAACGGCGCCGGCGCCGCCGGGATCGCCTGCGCGCAGATGGCCCTGACCCTCGGCGCCGACCCGAAAAAGATGATCCTGTGCGACACCAAGGGCGTCATCTTCAAAGGACGCACCGATGGCATGAACGAGTACAAGGAGCGCTTCGCCACCGATCTCCCCTGCCGTACTCTGGAGGAAGCGATGGTCGATGCCGACGTCTTCTTCGGCGTCTCCTCCAAGGGCGCCCTGACCCCGGCCATGGTCAAGTCGATGGCCAAGGATCCGGTGATCTTCGCCATGGCCAACCCCGACCCGGAGATCACCCCGGCCGAAGCCAAGGCGGTGCGCGGCGACGTGATCATCGGCACCGGCCGCTCCGACTACAACAACCAGGTCAACAACGTGCTGTGCTTCCCGTTCCTCTTCCGCGGCGCCCTGGACACCCACTCCCGGGCGATCAACGACGAGATGAAGATGGCCGCCTGCATGGCCCTGGCGAAGCTGGCCAAGGAGGACGTCCCCGATTCGGTGCGCAAGGCCTACGGCGGCGTGGAGATCAAGTTCGGCCGCGAGTACCTGATCCCCAAGCCGTTCGACCCGCGCGTTCTGCTGCATGTCGCTCCGGCCGTGGCCAGGGCCGCCATGGCGAGCGGCGTCGCCCGCCGGCCGATCGAGGACCTGGACAAATACTGCGAACGCCTCGAAGCGCTGCAGGGCCGCTCCAAGGAGATGATGCGCGTCCTCATCAACAAGGCCAAGTCAGCTCCCAAGCGCCTGGTCTTCCCCGAAGGAGACGAGGACAAGATTCTGCGTGCCGCCGCGATCCTGGTCGAGGAGGAGATCGCCATTCCGATCCTGCTCGGCGACGAAGACGTAATCCGCGCCCGCGCCCAGGAACTCGGGATCGATCTGGGCAGCATCGAGATCATCAACCCGCGCAACTCGCCGAAGTTCAACGAATACGCCGAGCGGATCTTCGCCCTGCGCCAGCGCAAGGGGGTGACCCTCGCCGAGGCCCGGCGTATGCTGCGCAACAACCGCAACTACTACGGGGTGATGATGGTCAATGAGGGCGACGCCGACACCATGCTCTCCGGGATCAACGCCCACTACCCGGACACCATTCGCCCGGCGCTGGAGGTCATCGGCAAGCTCGACCACCTTTCCAAGGTGCACGGCATGTATATGCTGGTCACCAAGAAGGATGTGGTCTTCTTCGCCGACACCACCGTGGCCATCGAGCCGACCGCCGAGGAACTGGCCGAGACGGCGATCCTCACCGCCCAATACGCCAGCCACTTCGACATCGAGCCGCGCGTGGCGATGCTCTCCTTCTCCAACTTCGGCAGCGCCGAGCATCCGCTCACCTACAAAGTCAAGCGCGCTACGGCCCTGGTAAAAAACCTCGACCCGAACCTGATCGTCGACGGCGAAGTGCAGGCCAACGTCGCTCTCGACCCCGAACTGGTCGAGAAACAGTTCCCCTTCTCCAAACTCAAGGGGAACGCCAACTGCTTCATCTTCCCCGACCTGCAATCCGGCAACATCGCCTACAAGCTGCTGCACAAGCTGGGCGGGGCCGAAACCGTCGGCCCGATCCTGATGGGGCTGAAGAAACCGGTGCACGTGCTGCAGCGAGGCGACGATGTCTCCGAGATCGTCAACATGGCCGCCGTGGCGGTTGTCGACGTGCAGGAGGCGCAGGGGAAGTAGGGGCTGTCTCTTATACACATCTCCGAGCCCACGAGACCGTACTAGATCTC
>CAZRTZ010000044.1:0-4024 GCA_964603155.1 uncultured Geobacteraceae bacterium
CGGCGGTCTTGACCACCCGCCCGCCGGCTTTCTTCAGAGCGATATCGAGCCCGATGTTGGACATGACGGTGGCTACCACGGTGCTGTGCGGCAGTTTCCCCTGCGCCAGGAGATGGGTGGCACAGATGGCCAGGATGTGGTCGCCGTCGACTTCGCTGCCGTGTTCATCGACGAAGATGCAGCGATCGGCGTCACCATCGAGGGCAATCCCGAGATGGGCGCCGTGCTCGCGCACGGCATTGGCGATCACCTCGGGGTGAGTCGAACCGCAGCCGGCATTGATGTTGGTGCCATTGGGCTTGACCCCGTAGGGAATGACCTCGGCGCCCAGCTCGGTAAAGACCTCGGGCGCGACCTTGTAGGCCGCACCGTGGGCACAGTCGAGGACGATTTTCAGGCCGACCAGATCGAGTTCGCGGGGGAAGCTGTTCTTGAGGAAGACCACGTAGCGACCAACGGCATCGTCGATGCGGAAGGCTTTGCCGACCTCCTTGGCGGTAGGGCGCAGGGCATCGATTGACCCGGGCTCGAAGACCAGTTGTTCGAGTTCCGCCTCGACTTCGTCAGGCAGCTTGAAACCATCGCGGGCAAAGAATTTGATGCCGTTGTCCTGGTAGGGGTTGTGCGAAGCGGAGATCACCACCCCGGCATCGGCCCGCATCGAGGCGGTCAGAAAAGCGATCCCCGGGGTCGGCAGCGGCCCGACCAGCAGGGCATCGACCCCCATCGAACAGATGCCGGCGACCAGGGCGTTCTCCAGCATGTAGCCGGAGAGGCGGGTATCCTTGCCGATAACGATGCGGCTGCGCCGGTCGTCGTGCTTGAACAGATAGGCGGCGGCGCGCCCCAGTCGCAACGCGGTTTCGGCGGTCATCGGGTGGATATTGGCGACACCGCGTACACCGTCGGTGCCAAATAGTTTTCGGGTCATCGTTGTCCCTCTTTGGCTGGTTCCAGGCGGATGTCGATCCCCGCCGGGGAGATGCGTGTCACGACCAGACCGGTCGGCGCCTTGAGTTTCTGATCAAGCTGGCGAAAGGAGGTCACCCCGGCGGAGAGATCGGTCAGATCAAGGGGGAGGCTGAGCTCGTCGGCGGAGAGGCGCGACAGCAGGGCACGCGGACCGCTCACGGTAACCATCACGACCGACGGCACCTCGTTGGCGATGATCAACCCCTTGGGGATATTGCGGTAGTCGACCGGAACGACGTGGGAGACCTCGTGGCGCTGCTCGCCCATGACGAAGAACCACAGCACCAGGGCAAAGGCCAGAGAGATCAGCTTGAGCAGCAGGTTGTCGGTCAGCATTTGCCACATGGCTTACGACTTCGCTTTCCTGGGGCGCGGTTCAAGGAGGCGCTTGAGAACCTTGCGCAGGGTTGGGGCGTCGAGTTCGCGGGTCATCTTGCCGGAGATGACCACGGAAATTTTCCCGGTTTCCTCGGAGACAACGATCGCCACGGCATCGACCAGCTCGGTCAGTCCGATGGCCGCCCGGTGACGGGTCCCGAACCTGGGGTGCACGGCCGGATTCTGGGTCAGCGGCAGAAAGCAGCCGACCCGGCTGATCCGGCCGCGCTGGATGACGGCCGCACCATCGTGGATCGGCGATTGCGGGTGGAAAATGGCGCGCAGCAGGTTGCCGGACAATTTGGCATCGAGTTCGGTGCCGATCTCCAGGAAATCGTTGATTCCCGTTTCCCGCTCGACGACCACCAGCGCCCCGTAGCGGTGCGTCGCCAGGGCAGTGCAGCCCTTCACCAGCTCCTCAATCCCCTGCTCCCCTTCACGGAAGGTCGCCTCGCTCGAAAAGGGGTTGCGCCCCATATGGATCAGGGCACGGCGGATGTCGTTCTGGAAGATGACGACGATGACCAGGATGATCGAGGAGAGAAAGTTGTCGAGCAGCCAGTTGAGGGTGAACAGCCCCCCCATCTGCGAGCCGACATACACCAGCAGCAGCACCGCCAGGCCGAGCAGCATCTGCACGGTGCGGGTCCCCTTGATGAGCAGGAGCAGCCGATAGATGATGAACGCAACCAGCAGGATATCGAACAGGTCGATGGTCCAGCGGAAATGTCTTAACAGCTCAAACATGTGCGTGTGTCATCCCCTCAGGCACGCCATTGTCCCCCCTGGCAGACCGCCCAGGCCATTTGCGCCGCTTCGCGGGCAGCAGCCACTTCATGAACGCGGAAGAGCATCGCCCCGGCCGCAACCCCAAGGGCCACGGTGGCCAACGTTCCGACCCCGCGCCGCTGCGGATCATCCTGGCCGAGCACCCGGCCGATGAAGCTCTTACGCGAGGTGCCGAGCAGCAGCGGACAGCCCAGCGCAGCGAAATCCGCGAGGCGACGCAGCAGTTCGAGGTTGCCGGCCACATCCTTGCCGAAGCCGATGCCGGGATCGACGGCGATCCGCTGCGGGGCAATCCCTGCCGCCAACGCCACCTCCCGGCTGGCCCGCAGCGAGCCCAGAACCTCACCCACCAGATCGTGATAGCGGATATCGGCCTGCATCGTGGCGGGCCGTCCCCGGGTATGCATGATCACCAGCCCGGCATCGCATTCCGCCACAGCGGCCGCCATCGCCGGATCAAAGGTGAGCCCGCTGATGTCATTGACGAAGTCGGCACCGGCCGCCACGGCGGCACGGGCCACCGCACTCTTGGTGGTATCGACCGAAAGGGGGAGAGGTACGTCGCGGCGCAACGCCTCGATCACCGGAAGAACCCGGTCCAACTCCTCCTGCTCGCTGACCTCGGGGGCTCCGGGGCGGGTGCTCTCGCCGCCGACATCGATCAGATCGGCCCCTTCCGCAGCCAACCGGCGGGCATGACGCAAGGCCGCATCGACGGCAAGGAACCGGCCGCCATCGGAAAAGGAATCGGGGGTAACATTGAGAACCCCCATCAGGCGCGGCCGATCGAGGTCGATCCGGCAGCGTCGTCCCTGCCAGAATCCGGGACCGGCCGGAGGCCCGCTTTGCAGCCCCGTCGTCGTCGGGGTCACACCGGGGTGCTGGCCGGTTCAGCCGCCGGCGCCGCGGTTGCCGCCGGCCCGAAGACCATCTCGTTGATCTCGCTGCCGTCGAGATTCTCCCGCTCGAGCAACGCCTCGGAGACCTTGACCAGAGCCTCGCGGTTCTGCTCGAGGATCTCGCGGGTGCGGCGATAGCTCTCCTCGACGATGCGGCGAATTTCCTCGTCGATCGCCACGGCGGTCGCCTCGCTGTAGTTCTTGACGTGGCCGAAATCGCGGCCGAGGAAAACCTCCCCTTCCTTTTCGCCGAAGGCCAGCGGTCCGAGACGCTCGCTCATCCCCCACTCGCACACCATCTTGCGGGCGATCATGGTCGCCCGCTCCAGATCGTTGGAGGCGCCGGTGGTGACGCTGTCGAAGACCAGTTCCTCGGCGACCCGGCCGCCGAGCAACGTGCAGATGCGGGTATGCAGGCCGGCCTTGGTCTCGTTGTACTTCTCCTCGGCGGGGAGGTACATGGTCACCCCCATGGCCCGGCCGCGGGGGATGATCGACACCTTATGCACCGGGTCGGCGCCGGGGATGAACATCGCCACCAGGGCGTGACCGGCCTCGTGATAGGCGGTGACCTTCTTCTCTTCCTCGGTAATGACCATGGAACGACGCTCGGTTCCCATCATCACCTTGTCCTTGGCCGCCTCGAGGTCGTCGGTAGCGACTTCGTTCTTGTTGGCGCGGGCCGCCAGCAGCGCCGCCTCGTTGATCAGGTTCTCAAGGTCGGCCCCGGAGAATCCCGGTGTCCCCTTGGCCAGCACCTCGAGGTCGACCTCCTTGTTGAGTGGCACCTTGCGGGCATGGACCTGCAGAATCTTCAGACGGCCGCGCACGTCGGGGCGCGGCACCACCACCTGGCGATCGAATCGCCCGGGGCGCAGCAGCGCCGGATCGAGGACGTCCGGCCGGTTGGTGGCGGCAATCAGGATCACCCCTTCGTTTGATTCGAAGCCGTCCATCTCGACCAGCAACTGGTTGAGGGTCTGCTC
>CAZRTZ010000044.1:4034-23244 GCA_964603155.1 uncultured Geobacteraceae bacterium
TGCTCACGCTCGTCGTGGCCACCGCCCAGCCCCGCACCACGATGCCGGCCGACCGCGTCGATTTCATCGATGAAGATGATGCACGGCGCATTCTTCTTCCCCTGCACGAACAGGTCGCGCACCCGGCTGGCGCCGACCCCCACGAACATCTCGACGAAGTCGGAGCCGGAGATGGAGAAGAACGGCACCCCGGCCTCGCCGGCGATGGCGCGGGCCAGCAGGGTCTTGCCGGTCCCCGGCGAGCCGACCAGCAGCACCCCCTTGGGGATGCGCCCGCCCAGTCGCGAAAACTTCTTGGGGTCCTTGAGGAACGATACGATCTCTTCGAGTTCATCCTTGGCTTCGTCGATCCCGGCCACATCGTTGAAGGTGACCTTGGCGGACGAATCGTTGAGCAGTTTGGCGCGGCTCTTGCCGAAGCTCATCGCCTTGCCGCCACCGGACTGCATCTGGCGCATGAAGAAGATCCACACCCCGATCAGCAGCAGGATCGGCCCCCAGGAGACAAACAGGGTCATCCAGAAGCTGCGATCCTCGTCGGGGCGGGCTTCGATCGGCACGTTCTTGCCGGTCAGCCGACTGATCAGCTGCGGGTCATCCGGGGCAAAGGTCTTGAACCGGGACTTGTCGGTCATATGACCCTCGATGTTCGAGCCCTGGATGACCACATCACTGACCCGCCCTTCCTCGACGGCGGTCAGGAAGACGGTATAGGAAATCGATTTCTGCTCCCGATCTTTCTGCGTCATCATGTTGAACAGCATGATCATCACCAGCGAGATGACCAGCCAGAGTGCCAGATTTTTATAAAATTGGTTCACATAACCCCCTGCGTCAGCAGTTTGTCGATTGCGTGGAAAACCCTCTAAATCAGCGGCTTGTCAAGACTAGAAATATCCAATTCATATAACATAAAGAGCTCTCCCCCTCAAGCGCTTTATCCCGCAGCAGGCGGCGGGGAAATGAGCTCGAGGCGCAGAACCGGGCCGTTTCCGGCCACTGCCGGCAGCCCTGCACAGCGCCGGATCCCGGCAATCCACAGCAGCCGGTCGCCACTGAACACCAGGGCGGCCTCCTGCCTTTGCTCGCGCGGCAGCTTGAGATCGACGAACAGGTCCTGCAACTTCCTGCTGCCGCTCATCCCCAGCGGCCGGAAGCGGTCTCCCGGCTGCGGCCCGCGCAGCAACAGCGGAAAGCAGAGTCCGCCGGCGGCGAATTCCGCAATGTCGCGGCTCCCCCCTTGCGGATGCTCGTCCAGGGTGACCACCAGTTCCCGCCCGTCGCCCAACGGGTAGCTCCCCGGTCCGGCGAGCACCTGCGGCACCACCGGCCGCACCAGCGGGGGCTGGCGGCGAATCCGCAACACCCCGTAGCGACGTCCGACCCACGCCCCGGGCAGACACGCCTCTCCCTGCGGGCGTTCCGCCAGTGCCAGCGCCAGAATGGCCTGAATGTGACCGGCATCAAGCCGGCGCAGGTCGCCGCGGACAACCTGCAGGGCCGCGCGCACCAGCCTGCCGGCCATGGCCGGAGTCGCGTCCTTGAGAAGCGCGCAGGGGAGCCGGCATTCGCCGGGGGGAAATTCGGCATGGCGGCGAAGTTCGGCACCGACCCGCGCCTGCCAGTCGGCCTCGTCGGCGGCCAGTTGCCGGCAAAGTTCCGCCAAATGGGGACGAATGGCCGGATTGTAGCTTTCCAGCAGCGGCAGCAATTCATGCCGCACCCGGTTGCGGGTCAGGGTGAGGTCGCGGTTGCTGGGGTCTTCCCGCCAGGCGATCCCCTCCTCGGCCAGCCAGGCGACCAGCTCTTCCCGGGGAAAAGCCAACAGGGGGCGGACGAAAGGGAGATCGAGCGGACGCATTGCGGCCAATCCGGCACTTCCTGCCCCACGCAGCAGCCGCAGCAGAAAGGTTTCGGCCTGGTCGTCGCGTTGGTGGGCCAGGGCGATCAGGTCGCAGCGTCGTTCCCCGGCAACCTGGCGCAGAAAGGCGCGCCTCGCCTCGCGCGCAGCCTCCTCGAGTCCGCCGCGACCGGCACGCGCCAGTGCGGCCACATCGATGCGCCGCTCGCTAAGCGGCACCTGCAATTGCCTGCAAAGGGCACGGACATGGTCGGCATCGGCAGGGCTGTCAGGGCGCAGGGCGTGATCGAGGTGGGCGGCTTCCAGGGACAGGCGGCGATCCGCAGCGAGCCGCTGCAGCAGGCACAGCAGTGCGACCGAGTCGGCCCCGCCCGAAACGGCAACTAGCACCCGGCTCCCTTCAGGAAGCAGACCGCTGCCGTCGAGGTGCCGCTGAAAACGGTGGAGGAGATTCACCATCCCGGCCCAAACACATAACCCCCATTCGGGAAGCGAATGGGGGTTATGCTGTGAAATGGTGGCGGTGCAGAGACTTGAACTCCGGACACTGCGGATATGAGCCGCATGCTCTAACCAACTGAGCTACACCGCCGAATTTTCATGACAAATCCCTTGGCCGCAGGGCCGAGGGGAGTTGTTATTTATACCATTGTTCCCAGCCTGTCAAGAGGAATAGACAGGGCCAAGAGCACAGGCCGTGCGCAAAGCGACCGGGTCATTGGCAAACAACCCGGTAATTCCGGCCCGCTGCAGGCTGCGCGCCTGGTCCGGCGCATCGACCGTCCAGGCAAAAACCGGCAGTCCGGCGGCCCGTGCTGCCGCCAGGAGGGGCCGGCTGACCAGGTCGGCGCGCCGGTGCACTGCCGAGGCGCGGAGCTCCAACGCCAAGGGGATCAGTCGATGCCAACCGGCTTCATCGCTTAAAACCGCCAGAGGAACCCGGGCGTCGACAAGGCGCAACTCGCGCAGTACCGACTGATCGAAGGACGAGAAAACCACATCCGTGCCGGGGAACTCCTTGAGCACGTCCAGAGCCGCCAAGGCTGCGGCGGCGCCCTTGATCTCGACGTTGACGCGCAACCGGCCGCTTAGCAGCGCCAGAACCTCGCGCAGGGTCGGCACCGGTTCGCCGGCAAAATCCGCCGAGAACCAGCTGCCGGCATCCAGCCGCGACAACTCCTGCGCCGCGCAGTCGGCCACGGCCCCTTTGCCGTCGGTCGTCCGCTCCAGCGTCGCATCGTGAATGACGACCGGCACGCCGTCAGCGCTCAGATGGACATCCAACTCGACGCCGTCAGCCCCGTCCGCGAGGGCCAGGCGGAAGGCGGCCAGGGTGTTTTCGGGGGCGTGGGCCGAAACCCCGCGATGGGCGTATAGAAACATGCCGTTCCTGATCTTTCCCTCACTCCCCAAAACTGCCTCTAGGGCCGCCCCTGCAGGATCGGGTACCCCTTCTGGGCCCAGGCGTAGATGCCCCCCTCGAGGTTATAGACCTCCTGGTAACCGCGGCGGGTCAGGAAGTTGAAGACCTGGGCGCTGCGCGAACCAACGGCGCAATAGACGATCACCGGCCGGTTCTGGGGAATTTCATTGAGCCGCTGGCTCACCTGATCGATCGGGATCAGGTGAGCGTCAGCCAGGCGCATCTGCTGATACTCGCCGGGGGTTCGCACATCCAGCAAAAAGACATTGCGCCGCTCCTTGAGCAGACGCTGGGCGGTCTGGGCGTCGATGTTCGTGGCTACGGCAGCCTGCAAGACGGGGCTCCACAGCGTAACCAGCAGCAGCGCGACGAAGAAGATCCTGCGCATAAGCGAACTCCTCACTTCCTGTGAATTGAACCTATGGTATAGATTGTATGCGATTTTCCATATGGTAATGCAGCCAAAAAACATCCCCCTGCCCGGCCACCGATTTTTTTTGTGCTCTCCGGCGAAAAATGCCATTATGTCGCCCTCTGCAAACCAAGGACTTAACCGGGAGGCTTCACCCAATGGATCGTAATCTGGCACTGGAACTGGTGCGGGTCACGGAAGCCGCAGCCCTGTCGTGCGGCCGCTGGGTCGGCAAGGGGGACAAGCACGCGGCGGACCGCGCGGCGACCGAAGCGATGCGCCGCAGCCTGGAATCGATCGAAATCAACGGTACGGTGGTCATCGGCGAAGGGGAGATGGATGAGGCCCCGATGCTCTATATCGGCGAGAAGGTCGGTTCCGGCAACGGCTCCGAGGTCGACATTGCCGTTGACCCTCTGGAAGGGACGAGCATCTGCGCCAAAGGGCTGAGCGGCTCCATCGCCACCATCGCCCTGGCTCCCCGTGGCGGCTTTCTGCATGCCCCCGACATGTACATGGAGAAGATTGCCGTAGGGCCTGCCGCCAAAGGGGCGATCGACATCGACCTCCCCCCGGAGGAGAACCTGAAGCGGGTAGCGGCCGCCAAGCACTGCCGTATCGAAGACCTGACGGTGGTCATCCTCGACCGCCCGCGCCACGACAAGATCGTTGCCGAAATCCGCAAGGCCGGAGCGCGCATCCACCTGATCAGCGACGGCGACGTCGCTCCGGCCATCGCCGCGGCTGTCGAAGGGAGCGGCATCGACATGCTGATGGGGGTTGGCGGCGCACCGGAGGGGGTACTGGCCGCAGCCGCCCTGCAGTGCCTGGGCGGCGACATGCAGGGACGGCTGGTGTTCATGAACAACGAGGAGCGCGAGCGAGCCAAGGCCATGGGGATCGACGATTTCGACCGGGTGTACCGGGGTGAAGAGATGGCTCGCGGGGAGGTGGTCTTTGCCGCCACCGGGGTCACCAACGGCGACCTGCTCAAGGGCGTGCGCTACTTTGCCGGGGGAGCCCAGACCCATTCGATCGTCATGCGCTCGAAGACCCGGACGGTGCGGTTTATCGAGGCCCATCACTGCTTTGCCAGCAAGCCCAATTACTAAACAGTCGCCCCGGCACCTTTGCTCTTGTCAGTTCCGCGGCAAGCTTGATAATATCCCTTCGTTTTTGACCACAGTAGCGAGAGGGCGCAATGGCTATCATCACCATTTCCCGGCAGATGGGCACCGGCGGTATTCCGATCGCCCGAAAAGCGGCTGAAAAGCTCGGCTACACCCTGGTAGACGGCGATGCGATCATGGAGGTTGCCGACCAATACGGACTGACCAGGGAATCGCTGGAGATGGCCGACGAAAAGCCACCTCACTTCAGTGAAAAGCTCGACTTCAAACACGAGATCTCTCTCAAACTGATCGAGTTGATCATCCTTGAGTTCGCCCTCAAAGGAAACGTGATTATTTACGGACGCGGCGGCCAGGATCTGCTCGACGGGATTCACAGCGTGATGCGCGTGCGCATCATTGCGCCGTTCGAGGACCGGGTCGAGCGCTGGGCCGAGCGCGAATGGCTCGACCCCGACCGGGCCCGCATCCTGGTGCGCAAAAGCGACCAGCAGCGCGCCGGTTTCATCAAGTACTACTTCGACCGCGACTGGGACGACCCGCTCGAGTATGACCTGATCATCAACACCAAGCGGCTTTCGGACGAGACGGCCGTGCGCCTGATCTGCGACGGCATCAAAGACCGCAATCTGGTCGAATCGAAAGGGACGTACAAGAAGGTCCTGGCAGACTTGGTGCTGCGCAAGCGGGTTGAACTCGCCCTGTACAATCAGCCGCAACTCGACCACGACCTGCTCGATGTCGTCGTCAAGGACGGGCAGGTGACACTGGTCGGCCAGTTGCACTCGCAAGCGGACCGCGAGCAGGCACTCTCTCTGGCCGAAGGGACGATCGGGGTCCGCAAGGTTGCCGATCAGATCAAGGTCGTCAACTATCGCGCCACGCACCGCGGCCGCTAACAGCTGCGAAGCATCGCCTCAACCACCGGGAGTTGGCCAGCGGGCCGGCTCCCGGTGATTCATCCAGCCTCCGGGACGGCAGCCTGCCCTTAAAGCTGGCGTCTCACAGAAACTGTCGGATAAGGAGCAGCGGCACCCATGGCAGGACACAGCAAGTGGGCCAACATCAAACACCGCAAGGGCGCCCAGGACGCCAAGCGCGGCAAGGTTTTCACCAAACTGATCAAGGAGATCACCGTGGCCGCCCGCATCGGCGGTGGTGACCCGGACGGCAACCCGCGCCTGCGTGCGGCGCTCGACAAGGCCCGCCAGGCCAACATGCCCCGGGACAACATCGACCGGGCCATCAAGAAGGGGCTCGGCGATCTCGACGGCGTCAGTTACGAAGAGGGAACCTTTGAGGGCTACGGGCCCGGCGGGGTTGCCGTTATCGTCGAGTTCATGACCGACAACCGCACCCGGACCGTTGCCGATGTCCGGCACATCTTCACCAAGTACGGCGGCAATCTCGGGGTCAGCGGTTCGGTCGCCTTCCTCTTCGAGCGCAAGGGACTGATTTCTTTCCCGACATCGACCGACTTTGAAAAACTCTTCGAAGCGGCCCTCGACGCCGGTGCCGAGGACGTCAAGGATGAGGGCGATGCCTATGAGGTCATCACCGATCCAGGCAATTTCATGGAAGTGCGCGACAGTCTGCTCGCCGCCGGCCTGCCGTTTGAGACCGCCGACGTGACCATGCTGCCGCAAACCCAAGTGCTCCTCACGGGGAAACAGGCCGAGTCGATGCTCAAGCTGATGGACAAGCTCGAAGACAACGACGACGTACAGAACGTCTACGCCAACTTCGACATCGCCGACGACGAGTTGGCCAACCTGATGTAACCGAATGGCAGGGGGTGCGCGGTTCGAGGCTCGGGGGAAACACCGCTGCGCGAATCCCGGACCCCGAAACCAGAACCCTAAGCCGTCCCTATGATTATTCTCGGCATCGATCCCGGCAGTCGCATCACCGGCTACGGCCTCGTAGAATGCCATGGGAACCGCCTGCGGCATGTCGACAACGGCATCATCGCCACAGCTTCGACTGCGGCGCTGGCCACCCGCCTGAAAACCATTTACGACGGGGTTGCCAGAATCATCACTGAATTTGCCCCTGACGCGGTGGCGATCGAACAAGTCTTTCTGGCCAAGAATCCGCAGGCCGCCCTGGTACTCGGCCATGCCCGGGGGACAGCCATGGTGGCGGCAGTAAACGCCGGCCTGCCGGTCCACGAGTACAGCGCCCTGCAGGTCAAAAGTGCGGTTGTCGGCTACGGCCGGGCCGGCAAGCCGCAGGTGCAGCAGATGGTCAAGGCCCTGCTCAACCTGCCGGAGATTTCCCAGGAGGACGCGGCCGACGCCCTGGGCGTCGCCATCTGCCACGCCCACAGCCGCACCCTGAATCAGGCCCTTATCCGCACGGGACGCTAGCTCATGACCGGCTTTGATTCCTCGCTCCTTACGCCTCACCCCTTACGGTGCCTATGATTGCCCTGCTTCGCGGCGAGCTCGCCTACAAATCGATCGATCACGTCATCGTCGACACCGGCGGCGTCGGCTACCGGGTGTTTATTCCGCTGTCGACCTTTTATGCCATCCCCGATGATGGCGAGGTGCGGCTGCAGGTCTACACCCACGTGCGCGAAGAGGCCCTGCTGCTGTTCGGATTCTCGACCCTCATGGAAAAGGAGATGTTCGTCACCCTGATCAACATCTCCGGAATCGGCCCGAAACTGGCCCTCAACATCCTCTCGCACATCCCTGTGGTCGATCTGCAGGGGGCCGTGCTTGCCGGCGACGTCAAACGCCTGGCCGCCCTGCCGGGGATCGGCAAAAAAACCGCCGAGCGCCTGGTCCTGGAACTCAAGGACAAGCTCGGGGCCGTGGCCGGCGCCGCGGTCCCCGCACAGCCGGCTGCGGCAGCCGCCCGCAACACCGGCGACCCCCTCGCCGATGTGCTGTCGGCCCTGGTCAACCTCGGCTACAAGGAGCCCCAGGCCCGCAAGGCCCTCGAGGCCCTGGAAGTCGCCGGCGACGCCCCGATGGAGGAGATTCTCAAGGGCGCCCTGAAGGTTCTGGCCCGCTGATGCTTTTCCTCCTCACTCCTCACTCCTCACTCCTCACGGGCCCTTATGTCTGACCGTCTCATCACCGCCCAGACGACCGGCGACGACCGCGCCTTCGAGCAGTCGCTACGCCCCCGGACCATCGATGAATACATCGGCCAGGGGAAGATCAAGGAGAACCTCAAGGTCTTCGTCGGCGCCGCCCGCGGCCGCAGCGAGGCCCTCGACCACGTCCTCTTCTACGGCCCGCCGGGGCTGGGCAAGACCACCCTGGCACACATCATCGCCAACGAGATGGGAGTCGGCATCAAAAGCACCTCGGGGCCGGTCATCGAGCGCCCCGGCGACCTTGCCGCCGTGCTGACCAACCTGGAGGCCGGCGACGTGCTGTTCATCGACGAGATCCATCGACTCACCGCGGTGGTCGAGGAGATTCTCTACCCGGCCATGGAGGATTACCAGCTCGACATCATGATCGGCCAGGGGCCCTCGGCCCGCACCATCAAGCTCGACATCCCGCGTTTCACCCTGGTTGGCGCCACCACACGGGCCGGCCTGCTCTCCTCCCCGCTGCGTGACCGCTTCGGCGTCATCTGTCGCCTGGAGTTCTACAGCGATCAGGATCTTGCCACCATCGTGAGCCGCAGCGCCGGCATCCTCGCCATTCCGATCGATGCCGACGGCGCTTTCGAAATCGCGCGACGCAGTCGCGGCACGCCGCGCATTGCCAATCGCCTGCTGCGCCGGGTTCGCGATTTCGCCCAGGTCGAAGGCGATGGCAGGATAACCCGCGAACTGGCCGACCGGGCCCTGCTGCGCCTGGAAGTGGATCGGGAGGGGTTCGACCACATGGACCGGACGTTGCTGCTGACCATCATCGACAAATTCGGCGGCGGTCCGGTCGGGCTTGACACTCTGGCCGCAGCGATCGGTGAGGAGAAGGATACCATCGAGGATGTCATCGAGCCGTTTTTGATCCAGCAGGGGTTTCTCAATCGCACACCGCGGGGGAGGGTCGCCACCGCTGCCGCCTGCCAGCACCTTGGACGCTCGCCCAGGGGGCCGGCGGCCACCCCCTTGTTCGGCTGATTTCGCAGAGGTTCCGCCAGGAACACCGCAGCACACTCCCATGACCGCCGATTTTCTGCCGTTGTTCCGCAGGCACCTGTTCTCCTGGTTTGAGGCCCGCCTGGCCGACGGGCGGACGCCGTTCCGCCGCGTCGAGGAATCGCCACCACTGCTCATCGCTGATGGAGCCCCCGCGGACCTGGTGTTGTGGATTAATCGCGACAGCCTGCTGGCCGGGGCGGTGATCCTGATCCCGGAAAAGACCGATTCCATCCTGCTCAAGCGGGGCGCGATCACCGCGGCGACTCTCGGCCTCAGCCAGTTCATTACCTGGGAAGCACAGGCCGTGAACCTCTGGCAAACAGCCGCGGGGGAGGTGACTCTGTCCAGGAGCTGGCAACTCCCCCCCACACGGCAATTGAAAGCCACCGATTTCGCTGTGGTCGGCGACAGCCTGCTGCAGGAGTTGAAACTCTCGGCCATCACCGGGCGCTGCCCGCCGGAGCAACTCCCTGCCGAGCATTTCGTCAACCTGTGCCTGAGCAATCTGCGCAGTATGCAGGCGGACCTTGACGAAGCGGCACGGCTTGCGGCCCATGGCAAGCTGCATGACCAGCGGGTGGCCGCACAGGCGCTGAGCAAAGGGTGGCTGACCCTGTGGCGTCTGCTGGCCCTTATCTGGCAGCAGAGTCTTCCGACCGGGGTCGCTCCGGAACGTCTGGAACAGGCTCTCGCCTATGCACTCGCCGACCTCCCCCCCCAACTGTCTGCCTGGCTGGCAGTAACCGGCCCGGAAATGCCTCTTCCCGCGGCGGCGGCGACACGCTTCCAGCACCTGGCCGGACGGATGACACAGTTAAGCTGGGGAGGGAACCGCGACAGGGCCCAGACGACCCTATCCTTATTGCTCGACGAGGCGCTCCGCTGCCACCAGGTTGGCATGGCCGTCGCGGAAGAGTCGGTCGATTTACTGGTCAACCTCATCCCGCAAGCTCCCGCCGAACATCAAACCGTGGTCGCTCCCCGGCCCTGCCTGGCGGGGATGGTCTTGCTGCAGTCTTTGCGCGGTACGCCTTTGCCCCGCACGCTCGCGGAGGAGCTTGGGCAACTCCCCCAGGGGTGGGCTCCGTACCGTGTCGAAGCGGCCCTTGGCGAAACGCTGGAACCCGACCCGGTGCAGCGGCGGCAATGGCTGGCAATATTGCGCCGCGCCTGGCCCTACCGTCGCATATCCCTGCCAGCAGCAACCCCTGCCTGGGTCTGGCAGGCGCTTTTCCTGGCCGGCATCACCGCACCGGAAGGGTCCCTGCGCCTGGCCCTGCCGGCCAACTGGCCGATGACGGCGGGCGCCGAACTGTTCTGGCAGATGCTTGGCGAACAGTGGGCCGTGGCCGCGATACACCTAGCAGCCGGCGGCGAGCAGCGCCTTGACCTGGTGGGGTTTGATCGCGCCCCGCCACAGGCCACGGTCATAGCCGGCGACGGCACCGGTCTGCCGCGCCCACTGCCAAGTACCGACGTGCCGCTGTCGCTTCTGGCCGGGCTGGAAAGTGCTGCCTCATCAAGCTCTGCGGCCAAACCAGCGCGAAAATCGGTCGGGGACAGCATTCAGAGGCGGATCGAGGCCCTGGTCTTTCAGGATGGAGTCCCGCGCTTCCCCGAAGACTACTTGCGCCGCCGCGACCCGGTACCGCTGTGCAGCCACCAACTCCCCGGCCCGCTCCGGCAGGACACCAGCTTTTTCGGCTTCTGCCGGCTGCTCGGCCCTCACGGCGAAGCACTGGATGTCGACAGCCAGGTCACAGCCGAAGCCCTGCTCCTGGTCGCAGGCAGCGGCCGCCGGGAGGTCAGCCTGCCCAGCGCGCCGCTGGTGACCGCCGAACTGCTCAAGGCATACCAGGATGATCTGGACCGTCTCTGGACAGCACTCCTGCGCGAATGCCGCCGCCAACTGCCCCGCCAACAACAGGCCAGGACGCTGGCCCGCCGGATCTGGCAGGGGCGGCAGCTCCCTCCCGCCGTGGCGACCGGGTAAAAAGATACGTTGCTGGAAAATTTTCGTCGCCCGTACTATACTTTTGAGCTATGAATGTTCTTCTTCACATCTGCTGTGGGAATTGCACCATCTATCCGCTGCGCATTCTGCGCGAGGCCGGGCACCAGGTCACCGGCTACTTTTTCAATCACAACATCCATCCCTACCAGGAATATCGCCGCCGGCTCGACGCGGCACAGCATTATGCCAAACTGAGCGGGCTGCCGCTGGTTACGATTGACGACTACGGCCTGGAGGAGTTTCTCTCTCAGGTTTCCCAGGAACCCTCCGGGCGCTGCGCCTACTGCTACCAGTCACGCCTGCAGCGCACCGCCGAATACGCCGTCCGCCACGGCTTCGAAGCCTTCACCACCAGCCTGCTCTACTCGCGCTACCAGAACCACGAAATGATTCGCCAGTACGGTGAAGAACTGGCCAGGCTTTACGGGACCAGCTTTCTCTACCAAGATTTCCGCAGCGGCTGGCAGGAAGGAATCCTCACCTCCAAGGAACTCGGCCTCTACCGCCAGCAATACTGTGGCTGCATCTATTCGGAAAAAGACCGCTACTACCCGCACCGCACCAACTGATGTCACCCCATCCGGGAAAGCTCCTCATCATTGCCGGCGGTATGCTGGCCATCGTCGGCGCCCTTTGGCTCTGGTCGGGGAAATTGCCGCCGATCGGCAGGCTCCCCGGCGACTTGCGGATCGAGCGGGAAAACTTTTCTTTCTACTTCCCGCTCGGCACCTGCCTGCTGATCTCCCTGGTCCTTTCCTTCCTTCTTTGGCTGTTCAAACGTTAATCCGTCGCGGCCTTGCGCCGCCGTCCGCCGTTGCAACTCCCCCCATCTCTGATATGCTTGAGTAAATTCCACTATTTCCAGCCGTTTCTGGCTGGGCGGAGGCCACCATGACCAACCTGCTCGAGAAAACCCTGCTGACCGCGCTGGGCGCTGCAACCCTGAGTCAGAAGAAAGCCGAAGAGTTTCTCCAGGACCTGAAGCAGAAATTCAACGTTTCCGAAGAGGAAGGCAAGGCCCTGCTGAGCAAGCTGCAGGAGACAGCACGCGAGAATCAGGAGAAACTGGAGCAGCGCGCCCATGACGAGGTAAAAAAGGCCTGTGAACGCCTGGGCGTCGTCACCCAGGACGAATTCGACAAGCTCAAGAAAAAGGTGGCACAGCTGGAGAAGCGCCTCAAGGAACAGGCCTCCTGAGCTAGCGGACGAACATGCTGCCGTTTCTGCGCTTCAATCGCAATCTGCGCACGATCCGCCGCTATCGGAAGATCCTTGGCGTATTAATCAAATACGGCTTCGGGCATTTTGTCGAGCAACTGAACATCGACTATTACCTGGAGCTCGGCAAGCGCATCGTCTCGCGCAGCAGCCCGTCCCGTGAAATGCAGCGGCTCAGCCAGCCCCAGCGTCTGCGCATGGCGATGGAGGAGCTGGGCCCGACGTTCATCAAGTTCGGCCAACTTCTGTCGACCCGCCCGGACGTGGTGCCGAAGCCTTACGTTGAAGAGTTCCGCAAACTTCAGGATGAGGTCCCCGCCCTTCCGGTGGCAGATATTGAACGACAGATCCAACGCCAACTGGGGTTGTCAGTGGGGGTCGTCTGCGCCGAATTTTCCAACGAGCCCCTTGCGGCAGCGTCGATCGCCCAGGTTCACCTGGCCAGACTGCACAGTGGCGAGCAGGTCGTCTTCAAGGTGAGGCGCCCGGGGATCTCCCGAACCATCGAAACCGACATCGACATTCTCATGGGGCTGGCCCACCTGATTGAGCAGCATGTCCCGGCCGTCGCCCTGTACGATCCGGTCGGGCTGGTCAAGGAGTTCCGGCGCACCATCCGGCGGGAGCTGGATTTTCTGCGCGAAGGGCACACCATCGAGCGGTTTGCCACAAACTTCGCGGGGGATTCGACGGTCTACTTCCCGAAGGTCTACTGGCAGCATTCGGGAGAAACGGTCCTGGTTCTCGAATACATCCCCGGGATCAAGATCTCCGAGTTCAGGGAGTTGACCGCACGGGGCTACGACCTCAAGGAGTTGGCCAGACGCGGGGCCACCGCTTTTCTCAAGCAGGTTCTCGATCACGGCATCTTTCATGGCGACCCGCACCCGGGGAACATCTTCGTCCTCCCCGACCATGTCATCTGCATGCTCGACTACGGCATGGTCGGCCGCCTCAGCCCGGAATTGAAGCAACAGCTGATCGACCTGCTGGAGGCGCTGCTGCAACGCGACGTGGAGGGGATTATTGCCCAGCTGCTCTATTCGGGAGAGATCACCGACGAGGCCGATCTGAAGAGCCTGCGCCGAGACCTGCATGAGTTCATCGAAGACTACTACGACATCCTTCTCCAGGATCTGCGGGTGGGGCGGCTGCTCACCGATTTCATCGAGATCCTGACCCATCACAGCATCCGCTTTCCGACCGACTTCGTCCTCCTGGCCAAGGCGTTGGTCGCCATGGAGGGACTGGGACGCCAGCTCGATCCCGAGTTCAACATGATCGACTACATGCGCCCCTACATCGAAAAACTGGTGCGCGAGCGCTTTGCCCCGGGGAACATCTCCCGCCAGGTCGGTCGGGTGGCCCAGAGTTATGCCTCCCTGATCAAGAATCTGCCACGCGACATCAAGGAGTTCATCAACCGGCTCAATCGCAACCAGTTCAAGATCGACCTGGAGCACCGCGGCCTGGAAAAACTGGTCACCGACCTTGACCGTTCCAGCAATCGCATCTCGTTTGCAGTGGTGATCGGGGCGCTGATCGTCGGTTCTTCACTGATCATGCAAACCAACAAGGGCCCGCTGCTGTTCGGCTTCCCGATGCTCGGTTTTCTTGGCTACTCGATTGCCGGAATCCTTGGCCTGTGGCTGGCGATCGGTATCATTCGTTCGGGAAGGCTTTGACCCGGAAGCTGTCGCAGTAAATCCACACACCCTGTGGCAACCTTACGACTCACAAGCTCACGCCCATCCTGCCCGAAGAGAAAAACCCACCAGTTTCAACAAGTTAAATCTATGCTCTCCATGGCAAGCTCCTTGCATAAACATGGTGTGTAACGAAATGTTTCCTGTTTGAAGGGATATAACACGCGCCATGATCTACCAAAGCACGCTCGCCAAAACCGTTACCATCTCCGGAATCGGCTTGCATAGTGGCGCCCGCATCAATATGACGCTGCGCCCTGCCGAAGCAGGCACCGGCATCATCTTCCATCGCAGCCTCGGCGAGCAGACCGTGTCGATCCCGGCCTGTGCCGACAACGTGGTAGATACGCGCATGGCCACCGTTCTGGGGCGAGGCGAGGCACGCGTCTCCACGGTCGAGCATCTGCTGGCCTCGCTCTCTGCCTATGGCATCGACAACCTGCATATTGACATCGACGGGCCGGAAGTCCCGATCCTCGATGGCAGCAGCATCCCGTTTGCCACTCTGCTGGAAGCTGCCGGCCAGCGCAAGCTCGCACGCAAGCGGACTTTCCTGGCCATTCGTCATCCCCTGACGGTTACCGATGGCGACAAGCGGATCAACATCATCCCGTCCCGCTTCTACCGGATGACCCATGACATCGCCTTCGAGCATCCGTGCATCCCGGTTCAGCAGCGTTCGATCAAGATCTCGGCAGAAAGTTTCCGCCGCGAGTTGGCTCCGGCACGCACGTTCGGCTTCCTGCGCGATGTCGAACGCCTGAAGGCCGCCGGGCTCGCCCGCGGCGGTTCGCTGGAAAATGCCATCGTCATCGACGACGAGCGGATTCTCAACCCGGAAGGGTTACGCTTCCCGGACGAATTCGTGCGCCACAAGATTCTGGATGCCATCGGCGACCTGAGCCTGCTCGGCTATCCGATCCTTGGCCATGTGCGCGCCTACAAGGCCGGACACGACATCAACCACCGGCTGGTCAAAAAAATCCTGGAGAATCCGCACTGCTGGCAGTTGCTGGAAGGCAACGACCGCAGCCTGCTCGAGGGGCTGCAATTGCCCCTGCCGAAATTTTCTTCACCTGAACTGGCCATATCCCGCGCCTGAGCGCACCTGGCACCAGAACCCGAAGGGGGCCGTTTCCGGCCCCCTTTTCGTTTCCCATATTGTTGCAGTCTTGCAACACCTGCGGTTTCCCCCTAGAATGGCGTCATTTCGATGACCAGTCCTCCCAGAAAATCATCAGCGCCCCCGTCCCAGGAGGCTCGCAAGCGCCGGCGTGAATGGCTGGTCGTCATCGGCCTGTTTGCGCTGGTCTTCTTCTCCATGCGCTACCAGGCCAAGCTGTTCAGCCTGACCACGGAAATCCCCCTGTCTGGCAACATCCTGGTCCTGGTCCTGATCAACGTCAACATCCTCCTGATCATCATCTGCCTGTTCCTGGTATTCAGAAACGTTTTCAAATTGTTTCTGGAACGACGAGGATCGATCCCCGGCACGCGACTGCGCAGCAAACTTGTCCTGGCCTTCGTGGCCCTGGCCCTGGTCCCTACCTTGCTGCTCTTTCTGGTCGCGGCCGGGTTGATCACCAGTTCCATCGAAAACTGGTTCAACCGCCAGATCGAAACCGCGATAGAGGAATCCCTGGACGTTGCCCAGACCTACTACAAGAATTCCGCGGCCAACGCCCTCTATTACGCCGAACAGATTTCGCAGATCGTCAAGGAAAAGAAACTTCTCAACGACGAGAACCTGCCGGCACTGGTCGAGCTCATCCATCAGAAGCAACGGGAATACAATCTTGGCGTCGTCGAGGTCTTCTCCTCCACCAACGAAGAACTCGTGCGTGCCATCAATCCCCAGGTTCCCGCCAACGAATTCACCAATCCGAGCTCGGACTCCATTCGCGAGGCCTTGCAGGGAAACCGATTCACCAGAATCAGCCCTATCGGCAAGGCCGACCTGATCCGCGGCATCGTCCCCGTTTACTCAAACTGGAACCCTGACGATATCGTCGCCGTGGTCGTGGTCAACTATTACGTCCCCTATTCACTGGTCAACAAGATGAAGGAGATCAATCTCTCCTTCGACCAGTATCGCAATGCAAAAATGCTCAAAGGGAAGATCCAGACCGGATATGTCCTCTCCCTGCTGGTCATTTCCCTGGTCATCGTTTTCCTGGCAACCTGGGCCGGTTTCTACATGGCCCGCGGCATTACCGAACCGATTCAGGCCCTGGCCGACGCTACCAACCGGGTGGCCGAAGGGGATCTCGACGTGACCATCGAGCAGACCGCCGGCGATGAAATCGGCACGCTGGTCCGCTCCTTCAACAAGATGACCTCAGATCTCAGGCACAGCCAGAGAGCCATTCGCCAGGCCAACCAGGAGCTGTCGCTTTCTAACCAGGAACTGGAGCGCCGCCGCCACTACATGGAAACGGTTCTGGCCAACATCACCGCCGGGGTCATTTCCATAGACAATCATGGCGTCATTACCACCATAAACAAATCGGCGGAGCGGCTCCTGCAGCTGCATCCGGACCAAATCGTCGGACACAACTATCGCGACCTGCTCACCCCCGACCACCTGCCGATCGTACGTGACCTGTTGCGCGACCTGCTCGGTTCCGGAAAGGACTCCGTGCGACGGCAGGTGACCATCGACCTCGGGGAGACGCATCTGACCCTGTTGGTCAACGTGACCACACTCAAGGATGAGCAGCAGGAGTTCATCGGCACGGTGGTGGTGTTCGACGACCTGACCGAACTGCTCAAGGCCCAGCGCATGGCAGCCTGGCGCGAGGTTGCAAAACGTATCGCCCATGAGATCAAGAACCCCCTCACCCCCATCCAGCTTTCGGCCCAGCGCCTGCGCCGCCGTTATCAGGGGCGTTTCAGTCCCGACGACCAGGTCTTTGACGAGTGTACCCAGATGATCATCCGTCAGGTCGACGAACTCAAAACCCTGGTCAACGAATTCTCCAACTTCGCCAGGATGCCGGCCAGCAAGCCGGCGATAAATGACTTGAACGAACTGACGGCAGAGGCCCTGGTCCTTTTCCAGGAAGGGCACCGCGACATTGCCTTCTCCTTCGTCGCGGACAGTTCACTCCCCGCCTTCAGCCTCGACCGCGAACAGTTGAAGCGAGTGCTCATCAACCTCCTCGACAACGCCGTCGCCGCAGTAAAGCCTGGCGGGCACATCGAGGTCAGCACCAACTTCAGCCCCGCCCTGCAGCTGGCAACCCTGACGGTCAGCGACGACGGCTGCGGCATTCCGGAAGCCGACAAGCCCAGACTGTTCGAGCCTTATTTCTCCACCAAAAAGAGTGGGACCGGTTTAGGCCTTGCCATCGTTTCAACCATCATTGCCGATCACAACGGCTATATCCGGGTCCGCGACAACGAGCCTCGCGGCACCCGGTTCATCATCGAGCTGCCTGTGCCGAGAGAGAGCCGGCAGGCCTGAACGATACGCGCGAGGAACCATGTACAGCATCCTGATCGTCGACGACGAACAAAGCATTCGCGACAGCCTGACCGGCATCCTGCTGGATGAAGGGTTTGCCGTCTCCACGGCCTCCGACGGCGAAAGTGCCTTGACGCTTTTGAGTGAAGATCGCCCCGACCTGATACTGCTTGACATCTGGATGCCCGGCATGGACGGGCTCGAGACGCTGGCACGCATTCGCGAATGGAACAGCGAACAGCTGGTCATCATGATGAGCGGCCACGGCACCATTGAAACCGCGGTCCGCGCCACCAAATCCGGCGCTTACGATTTCATCGAGAAACCGCTTTCTCTCGAGAAGCTCCTGGTCAGCATCCAGAACGCGCTGAAACTCAATCGCCTGAGCCAGGAGAATCGTGCCCTTAAGGCGAAGATTGCCCAGGACTATGAAATGATCGGCGATAGCTCAAAAATCGTCGAGTTGCGCCGGCAGATCGAAATCGTGGCACCGACTTCAGGCTGGGCTTTGATTACCGGTGAGAACGGCACTGGCAAGGAACTGGTGGCCAGGGCGATTCACAACCATTCCCAGCGCAGCGACAAGCCTTTTATCGAGGTGAACTGTGCCGCCATCCCCGAAGAACTGATCGAATCGGAACTGTTCGGCCACGAACGTGGCGCATTTACGGGAGCGACTGCGCAACGGCGGGGGAAGTTCGACCTGGCCCATGAGGGCACGCTTTTTCTCGACGAGATCGGCGACATGAGCCTGAAAACCCAGGCCAAGGTGCTGCGCATTCTTCAGGAACGCAAATTCGAGCGGGTCGGTGGCAGTCGTACCATCGAAGTCGATGTACGGGTCATTGCCGCGACCAACAAGGATCTGGCCAAGCAGATCGCCGAAGGGCAGTTCCGCGAGGATCTTTACTATCGCCTCAACGTCATCCCCTTTCATGTGCCGCCGCTGCGAGAAAGGCGCGATGATATTGCCCTGCTTGCCGAGCACTTCCTCCAGCATTTCTGCAGCAAGGAGAGCCGCGAGATAAAGATTCTCGACGAGAGTGCGCTTTCCGCCATGCTCAATTATCCATGGCCTGGAAACGTGCGCGAATTGAAAAACCTGATTGAGCGCCTGGTGATCATGTCCCCGTCAAAGATCATCTCCCGTGAGCAACTGCCCTTGAGTGATGTCCGGCAAGGCCCGGCAACTCCGCTTGCCGCAGAGGGTCAGGATGCGTTTTGGGAAGTCGATAGTTTTCGCGAGGCGAGAGAAGAGTTCGAGAAGGAGTTTTTGCTGCGCAAACTTGAGGAAAACGACTGGAACATCTCCAAGACGGCCGAGGCCATCGAAATGGAGCGCTCCAACCTGCACCGCAAAATCAAGAGTTACGGGATTGAGTTGAAGAAATAGAGGCTGGGGCTGGGGGCTGGACAGGCGCTCATCCAAAGCTGATAGCGGAGCAATAAAAGCGAAAGCCCCGCCTCATTCGAGGCGGGGCTTTCTGATTAATTTCGGCGGCGTCCTACTTTCCCACATGGTCACCCGTGCAGTATCATCGGCGCTGTAGGGCTTAACTTCTGTGTTCGGGATGGGAACAGGTGTATCCCCTACGCCATAGCCACCGAAAAGTGAAAGAGCTTGTGACAATTGCCAGGACGCATATCAATGTGCTGTCAGATGCGCGGGAAGGGAGGGGGAGGAGGTCCTCCCCCTTCTTCACGAAAACTTTTTATGGTCAAGCCTCACGGTCAATTAGTACCGGTTAGCTGAGCATGTTACCATGCTTACACCGCCGGCCTATCAACGTCGTAGTCTACGACGAACCTTCAGGGGATTGCTCCCTGGGAGATCTAGTCTTGAGGGGGGCTTCCCGCTTAGATGCT
>CAZRTZ010000045.1:0-21944 GCA_964603155.1 uncultured Geobacteraceae bacterium
GGAGAGCGGGCCGGTCCCGGCGGAGCTTGCCACCCTGGCTGCGGTCGCCCGGGAGCAACTGTGCGAGGCGGCCGCCGACTGGGACGATGAGCTTTTGGCGGCACTGCTGGAAGGGGAATCTCTGCCGGCGGAGCGGATCGTGGCGGCCCTGCGCCGTGGGGTCCTGGCCGGCCGTCTGTTCCCGGTGTTTCTCGGCGCGGCCCTGCGCAACAAAGGGATTCAACCGCTGCTCGACGCCGTTGCCGACCTGCTGCCGTCGCCTCTCGACCTGCCGCCGGTGCCCGCCCGGACGCCCCCCGACGGTGAGGCGCTGGACCTCCCCTGCGATCCATCCGGGCCGTTGTGTGCTCTGGCGTTCAAGGTGCAGGCCGACGAGGGCCGCAAGCTTACCTACCTGCGCCTGTATTCCGGAACGCTCGTCGCCGGGGCTCTGGTTGCCAACGGCACCCGCGGCGGCAGTGAGCGGGTCGCGCGCCTGTTCCGCATGCATGCGCACAAGCGGGAAAGCATCGAACTGGCCAGGGCCGGCGACATCGTGGCGGTCGGCGGCCTCAAGGACGTCCTGACCGGCGACACCCTGTGCGCCCCTGACCGGCCCCTGCTCCTGTCGGGGTTGAACATCCCGGAACCGGTGGTCTCGCTGGCCATCGAACCGAAACGGGTGCAGGATCGGGAGCGCCTGCTGCCGGCGCTGGAAAAGCTGCTCTGGGAAGACCCGACCATGCATCTACGTGAAGATGCCGAGACCGGGCAGACTGTCCTGAGCGGAATGGGGGAGTTGCACCTGGATGTGCTGCTCACGCGCCTGGAGAGGGAGTTCGGGGTGCAGGTGAATGCCGGGGCGCCGCAAGTGGTCCTGCGCGAGACGATTACCAAGGCGGTCTGTCACACCGAAAGCTTCGAACGCGAGTTGGATGGCCGCGTCCAGCGTGGCGAAGTCTCCCTGCGCCTGACGCCCCTGCCCCGTGGCGCCGGGCTGTGCCTGGCCCCGTTCCCTCCGGACATAAACCTGGCTGCGGAGTGGGCGGCGATCCTCGAGGAGACGCTGCGGCAGGGGGTCAATACCGGACCCTTGGCCGGTTATCCACTGGTCGATCTGGAAGTTGCGGTCATGGAGGTTCCGGTCGTTGCCGCGGCCACTACCCTGCTGGGGATGCGGGCGGCTGCCCAGCGCGGGCTGGCCGTGGCGATCCGCAACAGCGCGCCGACCCTGCTTGAGCCGGTGATGGCGGTGGAGATCACCGTCCCGGCGGAAAGCTCCGGCAAGGTGCTCGGGGCGTTGCAGCAAAAACGCGGGCGCATCGAAGGGGTGGAGGGGCGTGACGGCATCGATACGGTGCGGGCCAGCGTGCCGCTCTCCACGATGTTCGGTTATATGACCGAACTACGCAGTGCCACGCAGGGACGCGGCAGCTTCACCATGGCCTTCAGTCACTACGACCAGGCGCCCGCACCTTTGCTGGCGCGGTTCGGGGTGGGGTAGTCTCCGGCGCCCTGTCGGAGGGGAGGCCGGCCGTGGCGGCCGGTCTTCACGTCGCCAGGCCGGCCGGCTCCCGGCTGCTGAACTCAATGCCGAGCAGGGTCATGTCATCCTGGCAGCCCGCCTTGCCGGCAAACCTGCGCACCTCGGCAACCACTTCGCGGCAGGTCTGCTCCAGGCTGACCAGACTGCGGTCATACAGGGCGGCCGTCAGCCGGGTCTCGCCATAGTGCTGCCCTTGCGGATCGACCTGTTCGGGCAGGCCGTCCGTATACAGGAACAGCCGATCGCCTTCCTTGAGCTGCACCTCCCCCTCATCGTCTTCGTTGCGATGATTCAGCCCGATCAGCGGTCCCCCCCGGTCGAGGCGTTCGAGCGTACCGTCACCGCGCAGCAGCAGCGGTGGCGGGTGTCCGGCATTGCCGTAGCGCACCTTTCCGGTGTGGGGGTTGAGCAGCAGGTAGGAGATGGTGAAAAATTCGTCGAAACGCTCAAACGGATATTCGGCATCGAGTGCGGAAAGCACCTCGCGGGGGGAGCTGATACGGTAGAAGGGCCGGTGGCCGAGGGGCCTTTTCAGCAGCCGGCCGGTGGTCGGCGACAGGCTTTGCTGAACGGCGACGCTGACCATGGCCGAGGCCAGGCCGTGGCCGCTGACATCGATCAGGTAGGTCATGATCGTCCCTTCGTCGAGGGCGGCGACGTTGAACAGGTCGCCGCCGACCTTCTTGGAAGGGGCGAAGCACCAGGCATAGTGCAGATTGTGAAAATTCGGCGGCTGCTTGGGGATCAGGCTGCGCTGGATGTGCGCCGCCGAGTCCAGGGCGTCGCTGAGCTCCTTTTCGCGGCGCTGCAGCAGTTGCCTGACCTCGGTCAGCTGCTGGCGCAAATCGCGGATGTATTCGGTATGCGGGGCCATGTCCGCAGTATTCACCAAAGTCGCTTCGGCGGCAAGGGCCGGCGACGGCTGCCCGGCGGTTCAGGCGACGATCCCGGTCTTCTCTCCGGCATGCCGCAGGTGGTAGCGGTGCAGGGCGGCCAGCAGCAGGGCGGCGCCCAGATAGGCCAGGGCGAAATCGACGGCTCCCCCGGGGCCGAAGCGGTTCTGCACGCCGGCAGGGGTCAGGTCGTAGGCATGGATCAGGCCGAAGTAGGCAAGGGCCGCGGCCACGGCCGACCAGATGGCCGCGGTGAGGAACCGGCGTTCGATCACGAAGACCATCAGCGCGGCCAGAACCATGCAGGAGAGCATGAACCCCTGGCTCAGGGCGATGACGCCGTAAATGTACAGGTCGCTGCCGAATTGCGGTGCGGCGGCGTACAGGCTGGAGCCTGCCTTGCGCAGGGCGGTCTCGATGAGCAGCAGGGCCCAGGCGGCGAGAGGCGGGATCAGGCCGAGGGCCACTGCGGCGCTGTGTTTGCGCGGCACGGCCTGGAACGCCTGGGCGGTGATGATCAAGCCGATCCACAGCAGGATACCGAGCATCGCCTCGAGGGGGACCACCTTGAGCACCAGCGTCACCCCGCCGATCAGGCACAGGAGCGTAATCACCACGCCGTTGAGCAGCGAGTAGCCCCAGCGCGCGCCCATCGCCTTCCATCCCGGATGGCCGATGTAGATGGTGGTCGGGAACGGGTTTCCCAGCGCCGCCGCCACCAGCGAGCCGGTGCCGTTGGCCAACAGGGACGAACGTGTTTCGAAGCGGTCGCCGGCGGCCTCGGCACTCTCGAGGTTTTGCAGGGAACCGATCACGTTAAACAGAGCCATCGGCACGATGACGGAGAAATACCTCCACCCCTCGCCGTTCAACAGGAAGGCCAGCATGTCGGACACGGCCGGTTGCGGCAGGTACACGGCTAACTGGTACGGTGCCTCCACGGGCTGGAAGTAAGGGAGCCCGGCCAACCGCAACCCCCAGCCGAGCAGAATCCCCAGCACTACCGCGACACAGCCTCCCGGCACTCCCAGCGGCAGCTTGACCTGGCCGCCGTAGACCATGATCACGAACAGGGCCGGTATCAGGGCGATGGCCGGCATGGCGAAAATCTGGAAGACGAAGCCCATGGCGATGAAGGTGATGGCGATCCCGGCAAGGCACGCCAGGAGCGCGGCCCGCGGTGTGTGGCGACGCAGCCAGTCGCCGACAAAGGCCCCCAGGCATTCGAGCACGGCGCTGGCCAGGCAGGCGAACAGCCCGGCCTGCCAGGCGAGATGAGGGTCCCGGGTCTGCAGGTAGATCGGTGCGATGATCAGGAAAATGTAGGCGATCAGGCTGACGGTGTTGATCCCGTAGGGGAGAGCGGTGATATCGTCCCGGCCGCTGCGCATGGCCAAGCGGCGTGCCTGCCAGGTGTAGAAGGCATTGCCGACCAGGATCGACAGGGCCGCACCGGGCATGATTCGCCCGTAGACCAGTGCGTCCGGCATGCCGCACACCTGGGTGCACAGTACGGCGATCAGCATCAACTGGAGCAGGTTGTCGACGAACAGGCCGAAAAAACCGTCGATGTCACCGCGTACGAACCAGCCAGGTTGCTGCAAGGGTTTCCTCCTTTCGCCCGCCTGCCGCATTGAAACGCTTCACACCGGGAGAGTCAACGCTCTTGTCGCGAGCAGCTTGCCAGGTGGCCGGTGGAAGAGCCCGCTCAGCAGAGCAGTCGCGCCAGGTGATCGGCCGCCACCTCAGAACCATCGGTGGTGAGGTTTTCCGCGGGCTGTGGCAGGGCCAGCAGCTGATCGAACTTCTCCCGGAAGTCGCCGCGGCGCAGGCTCGGGTTGTCGATTTCCAGGGCCCGGCCGTAGCGCTTGAGGCCGGCGATCAGCAGCGGCTGCTCGCGGAAGTTGCCGCGTGGGGTGTAAAGGACCGCCGTCCGGTGGGCCAGACACTCGGCGACAATACCGTACCCCGGCTTGGTGACCACGACATCGGCCGCATTGACCAGATCGGCATAGGCGATCCCCGGCGGCAACGGCCGCAGTCGCCGGTTGATGGCGACCAGCGGGTCCTCGGCAAGGAGCACCCAGCCGGTCAACTCCCCGAGCCCCTCCAGGGAAGCGCCTTCCAGACCGAAGCCGCCGAAGGAGAGGAGCGCCAGTTGCTCCCCTGCGCCAACACCGATGGCCTGACGCACCTCGGCCTTTGGCCGCCGGCTGCGGCGGGCCACCAGCGGCAGGTCGATCATTTCGGCCACCGGCAGCGGGCCGGGAAAGGGGAGGCGCAGCCCCAGGCGGGCCTGGTGGTAGGCCTCGCGCTGCCAGGCGATGGCGGCGGCGAAGCCCGGCTCTTCGTCGAGGAACCCCTCGTAAATCCAGTCCCAGGTGAAGTTGCTTAAGATTACCGCCGGAATCCCCGCGGCGGCGGCCGCCGCACAGGGGAGTGCGGCGACGTCGGTGACCACCAGGTCGACGCCGCAGCGCAAGAGATCGGCGGTTTCTGCGGCAAGCAGATCCGGCGCGGCGGCGAGCAGGCGCTCCCAGGCGGCGACGGTGACCGGAAGGTTCATTTCCAGGCTGTCGCCCTGGCACACGCCGATGTCGAGGGCTCGCTGATGGACCGGCGTATTGGGGGGGAGGTTGGCGGACAAAAACCACACCGGGGTGTCAGTAACGACCTCGCGGCGAATCCTGGGGTGACGGGCGCAGAGGGCCTGCAGCACCTGGCAGGAGCGGCTGGCGTGACCGAGGCCGTGGCCGGTCATGTAGTAGCGCAACAGCGGCATGTCAGGCTCTCCCCAAAACCGCCACGTCCACGGCAGCCGCCCCGGCCTGGCGCAGAACCCCGGCGCATTCCCTCGCCGTGCTCCCGGTGGTCATGACATCGTCGATCAGCAGGATGCGTCGTCCGGCGACCGCCTCTGCCACCATGAAGGCGTTGCGCAGGTTGCCGTGGCGCTGACGGGCCGCCAGCCCCTGTTGCGCGGTGGTTTCGCGCACCCGGCGCAGGGCTGCCGGTGCCAGCGCTATACCGGAGTGCCGACTGACCTGGCGGGCCAGTTGCAAGGCCTGATTGTAGCCACGCTGCCGCAGCCGGGAGGGGTGCAGCGGCACCGGCAGGAGCAGGTCAGGAGGGCTGTCGCAGCCCTTCCGCATGGTCTCGGCCAGCAGCCGGCCCAGGGGACGTTCGAGCAGAAGGCCGTCGCGGTACTTGAAGCGCTGCACCGCCTCACGCAGCACCCCTTGGTAAGAACCAAGCGTATGGACGCGGTTAAAGGGAGGCGGCTGGCGCAGGCAGCTTTCGCAATGATGTGGCGCGGCCAGGGGGGAAGCAAACGCCACGGCACAGCAGGCGCAGCGGGCCGGCGCCGGACTCGTCAGGCTGGCAAGGCAGGCCGGGCAGAAGCGGTCGGCGGGATAGCCGTCAGGCAGGTGCTGCTGACAGAACAGGCAGACTGCCGGCAGGAAGAGCTGCAGCAGATGCTGGAATTCGCCACGCAGTGTCAGCCACCACTCCATGGTCCCCCCCCCTTTTAGGAATGTGATTGCATGGCCGGCAGCACAGCTGATCCGGCAAAAGAGTCAGCCTTCGAGCAGGTTGCGCCCGGTCATCGCTGCCGGCTGGGGGAGCCCCAGCAGGTGCAGGATGGTCGGAGCGATGTCGGCGAGAATCCCCTCGCGCAGCTGCGCATCGCGACGGCGGGAGTCAACCAGGATCAATGGTACCAGGTTGGCGGTATGTGCGGTGTGCGGCGTACCGCTGCCGTCATCCATCTGCTCGCAGTTGCCGTGATCGGCGGTGATCAATGCGGCGCCACCGGCGGCCAGCACCGCTGCGACCACCCGCTCGACGCAGGTGTCGACCGTCTCCATCGCCTTGACCGCCGCGGAGAGGACCCCGGTGTGCCCGACCATGTCGGGATTGGCGTAGTTGAGAACGATCAGGGCATACTCGCCGCTGCTGATGCGCCGGACGGCCTCGTCGGTCACCTCGGGCGCACTCATCTGCGGCTTGAGGTCGTAAGTGGCGACATCCTTGGGAGAGGGGATCAGTACCCGTTCCTCTCCGGGGAAGGGTGTCTCCTCGCCGCCGTTGAAGAAGAAGGTCACATGCGCGTACTTCTCGGTCTCGGCGATACGCAGCTGCTTCAGACCGGCTTTGGCCACAACGGAACCGAGCAGGTCGGGGTGGCTCTCCGGGGCAAACGCCACCGGCAGGCCGAAGGTCTCGTCATACTCGGTCATGCACACGAAGGCGCTCAGCTTCGGCACCTGCGGCCGGGGAAAGCCGGTAAAGCCGGGCTGGGTGAAGCTGCGGGTGATCTCGCGTGCCCGGTCGGCGCGGAAGTTGAAAAAGATCAGGCCGTCGCCATCGCGCACCGTTCCGACCGGAACGGTGTCACGGCAGATGACCCGCGGCCTGACGAACTCGTCATTCTCCCCGGCGGTGTAGGCCGAGGCGATGGCCGCGGCGCTGCCGGCGGCGGGAACTCCCTCGCCGGTCACCAGCGCCCGCCAGGCCTGTTCGACCCGCTCCCAGCGGTTGTCGCGGTCCATGGCATAGTAGCGCCCGGTCACCGTGGCCACCTGGCCGAGGCCGATCTGGCTTAACTTTCCTTCCAGTTCGGCCAGGTAAGTGACCGCGCTTTGCGGCGGGGTGTCGCGGCCGTCGGTGAAGGCGTGGATGAAAACCTCGTCGAGTCCCTGTCGCCTGGCCAGTTCGACCAGGGCGTAGAGATGGGTGTTGTGCGAATGGACGCCGCCGTCGGAGAGCAGCCCCATCAGGTGCAGGCGCCCGCCGGCCTGGCGAATCTCCCCGATGGCTGCGGTGAGGACCGGGTTGGCGAAGAAGTCGCCGTCATCAATGCTCTTGCTGATGCGGGTCAGTTCCTGGTAGATGATCCGCCCCGCACCGAGGTTGAGGTGGCCGACCTCGGAGTTCCCCATCTGCCTGGCGGGGAGACCGACGCTTAAGCCCGAGCCATCGATGCGGGTGGTGGGGAAGGTTGCCATGAGACGGTCGAGGTTGGGGGTGCGGGCCTGGCGCACGGCGTTGTTCGCCGCATCGGGGTTGAGTCCCCAGCCGTCGAGAATGATCAGGGCAACCGGCGTGGTCATGGCGGGTCAGTCCTTTTGCTCGCCGAACTTCTCGATTTCCGTCTTGCAGTCGATGCAATAACGCGAGAACGGGCGCACTTCCAGCCGGCGCGGGGCAATCGCCTCACCGCACTGCAGGCAGATGCCGTATTCCCCCGCATCGATGCGCTCCAGGGCGGCTTCGATATCACGGATGCGCTGACGCTGGGCTTCGCTCAGGTTGAAGAGCATGTCGCGGCTGTAGGCGGTGGCGGACATGTCGCCGATATCGGCCACACCGTCCTGCCCCAGCTCGCGGCAGGTTTCGTACGAGTCGCTGACTTCCCGCAGCAGTTCGGCGCGCAGGCGCAGCAGTTCTTCCTTGACGTTCTGGAATTCTTTCGGCATCGGCTCTGATGATCCCCTCTAACGATGATGATAAGGTTGGTTGCGGATAATGGTGCAGCCGCGATACAGCTGTTCGAGCAGGAGCAGGCGCACCATCTGGTGCGGAAGGGTCATGGCCGACAGCGACAGCACCAGGTTGGCACGCTGCCGCACCGCCTCGCTCAAGCCGTGGGCGCCGCCGATCACCAGCACCAGTTCGGCGGTGCCGTCGACCATGTGGCGCTCCAAAAGCGTGGCCAACTGGGGGGAACTCAACCCGCGACCGCGCTCGTCGAGGACGATGACGAACGCCCCGGCGGCGATCCGCCCCAGCAACTGCTCCCCCTCAGTCGTGACCGCCCGGGCGACTTCGCCGTGGCTCGCCGCTTTCTGCTCCTTCAACTCTTCGATCGTCAGCGGCAGGTAGTGTTGCAGACGCTCGATGAAGAGGGTGCAACCCTCGCGCAGGTACGCTTCGCTGAGCCGCCCCACGCAAAGGAGGCGGAGTTTCACCGTTCGGCCCGGTTGATAACGGCCAGCTCCCTGGGCAGCGGCACTTCCGGAGCGTCGCGCCACAGCCCGTCGAAATCGTAAAACTGGCGCACCGGTTCCTGGAAAACGTGGACCATGACATCGCCGTAGTCGATCAGCACCCAGCGCCCCTCGTTCATCCCCTCGATCCCCAAGGGGCGGGTGGCATGATCATGCTTGAGGCCGAGATGGACCGATTCGGCAGCGGCCTGCACCTGGCGGTCGGAGCCGCCGGTGGCCAGCACCAGAAAATCGGTCAGCGACGAGAGCCGGCGCACATCGAGGATACGCACGTTGAAAGCTTTTTTCTCGAGAACCTGGGTGGCGCACAACAGCGCCCGATCGATGGATTGCAACTGCGGTTTCCTTTGCTAGCCGCACCGGTAAAGGTCGTGGGCGGCAATGTAGGCGGCGACGGCCGGTGGCACCAGATAGCGGATCGAGGCCCCGGTGGCCACCTTGCCGCGAATCAGTGTGGATGAAATATCGAGCCGGGTTTCTTCCAGAAAAATCACGACATTTCCGGAGCAGTGCCGCAATTTTTTTAATTGGGCATCGTAGCAGAACTGGCCGCGCACCGCAACCGGCAGCGCACTGAGCGGGTCGGGTAACTCCACCCCCGGGCGGGCTGTGACCACCAGGTGGGCGAGGGTGAAGAGCCGCGCATAGTCCTTCCAGGTGGCGATGTCGCGGAACGAATCGAGACCGATGATGAAGAAGCGCTCGCCGCCCGGGTCGGCCTGACGTAACAGTTCCAGGGTGTCGACGGAGAAACTTTTGCCGCTGCGCCGAGCCTCGAGGTCGGAGGCCAGGAAGCCGGGGTGATCGGCAATCGCTGCCTCGACCATGGCCAGGCGGTCGGCAAACGGTGCGGCCAACTCCGGCTTGTGGGGCGGGATGGCCGCCGGGATGAACAACACCTCGTCCAGTTCGCAGGCTTCGCGCACCTCTTCGGCAATGCGCAGGTGGGCGAGGTGGATCGGGTTGAAGGTGCCGCCGAGAATGCCGGTTTTCATGCAGAAAACCAGAATCCAGAATCCAGAATCCAGAATTCAGAAGTCTGCTGCCGACAGGAATGGATTTTCATTCTGAATTCTGCCCCCTGAATTCTGAACACTTAACTCCTGACCTGCCCTTCCCCGTAAACGATGAACTTGCGCGTCGTCAGGTCCTCCAGCCCCATGGGCCCGAAGGAGTGCAGCTTGGTGGTGGAAATGCCGATCTCGGCGCCGAGCCCCAGCTGGTTGCCGTCGGCAAAGCGGGTCGAGGCGTTAACAACCACCGTGCTCGAATTGACTTCGCGCAGGAAGCGCTGGGCGCTGGCGTAGTCGCGGGTAACGATGGCCTCGGTGTGCAGCGACCCGTATGTGCGGATGTGAGCGATCGCTTCGGTGAGGTCCTCCACCACGCGCACGGCAAGGATCAGGTCCAGGTACTCGGCATGCCAGTCGTCCTCGCTGGCCGGCAGGATCCCCGGGGCAAACGCGCAGGTTGCCGGGCAGCCGCGCAGTTCGACCCCCTGGGCGCGCATCGCTGCGGCGATGCGCGGGATGAAGGTTTCGGCGATGTCCTTGTGGACCAGCAGGGTCTCCATGGCGTTGCATACGCCCGGGCGCGGCACCTTGGCGTTGAGGGCGATTTTTTCGGCCTCGGCGAAGTCGGCCGTAGCGTCGACGAAGATGTGGCACACCCCCTTGTAATGCTTGATCACCGGGATGCGCGAGTGCTCGGCGACGAAGCGGATCAGCCCTTCGCCGCCGCGGGGAATGATCAGGTCGATCTCGTCTTCCCGCTTGAGCAACTCGAGGATGGCGGTCCGGTCAGTGGTCTCCACGACGTGGAGGGCCGCCCGGGGCAGACCGAGCCGCTCCAGTTCGTTGCCCAGGACCCGGCCAATCGCCAGGTTGGAGTGGGCCGCCTCCTTGCCGCCGCGCAGGATCACGGCGTTGCCGCTTTTGAGGCACAAGCCGGCGGCATCGGCGGTGACATTCGGGCGGGCTTCGTAGACGATGCCGATGACCCCGAGGGGGATACGCATCCTCCCGACCTGCAGGCCGTTGGGGCGGCGCCACATGCCGGTCACCTCTCCGACCGGGTCGGGGAGGTCGGCGACCTCGCGCAGGCCGTCGGCCATGGCGCGAATCCGCTTGGGGTCAAGGGTCAGCCGGTCGATCATGGCGGCGGCCAGCCCGGACTCGCGCGCTGAAGCCAGATCCCGCTCGTTGGCGGCCAGGATTTCTTCGCTCTGCTCGATCGACGCCTGGGCCATGCGCCGCAGCAGCTCGTTCTTGACTGCCGTCGACAGGCCGGCAACTATCTGCGCCGCTGCCTTGGCATCCTTCGCCACCTTCTCCATCTGTGCCGCTATGGTCATGTGCCGGCTCCCTGAACAGATTGATTGCTTGACGCGACAGCCTGCGTCACGTTTGGGGATTTTCAGTTCCCCGTATCCACGACCAGGTTGTCCCGGTGCACGATCTCGTCGCCGTACTTGTAGCCGAGGATCGTCTCGATCTCCCTGGTCTTGCACCCCATGATGCGCTGCAGTTCGAGGGCCGAGTAATTGGTGACGCCCTTGGCAAACTCGCGACCGTCAAGGGTACAGAGACGGACGGCATCGCCGCGGTCGAAATCACCGTCGATCGCGCGGATCCCCGAAGGGAGCAGGCTCTTGCCGCCGGAGAGGATGGCGGTGTGTGCCCCGTCGTCGAGCAGCAGCTTGCCGCGCGGCTTCTTGGCGAAGGCGATCCAGTGTTTGCGCGCGGCGATCGGGTCGCGGGCCGGGAGGAAATAGGTGCCGAGTTCGTGGCCGTCGAACAGCTGGCAGAGCGTGTGGGGGATGCGGCCGTTGATGATCGCTGTGCCGGCGCCGAACAGGGTAGCGCGTTTGGCCGCCTTGATCTTGGTGGCCATCCCGCCGGTCCCCAGGGCACTCCCCTCCTCGCCGGCCATGGCCTCGATCTCGTTCGTGATCCGCTCCACCTCGGTGATCAGCCGGGCCTGCGGGTCGTGGCGCGGATCGCTGTCGTACAGACCGTCAACGTCGGAAAGGATGGTCAGCATCTGTGCTTCGACCAGGTTGGTGACCATCGCCGAAAGGTTGTCGTTGTCGCCGAAGCGGATTTCGTCGACGACCACCGTGTCGTTTTCGTTGATGATCGGCAGGATGTCGTGCTCAAGCAGGGTCATCAGGGTGTTGCGGGCGTTCAGGTAGCGGCGGCGGTTGGCCAGATCGTCGCGCGTCAGCAGCACCTGGGCAACCGTGACTCCGTAGGGGCGGAAGGCGTCCTTGTAGGTGCGCATCAGGCGGCTCTGGCCGATGGCGGCGGCGGCCTGCTTCAGGGGGATGGTCTGAGGGCGGCCGATGATGCCGAGATCGCCCTTGCCGGCGGCAACGGCTCCGGAGGAGACCAGGACGATTTCGAGGCCGCGCCGGCGCAGGTCGACGATGTCCCGGCAGATGCTCTCGATCTGTGCCTGATCGAGGCCGCTGTCACCGGAGATGACGCCGCTGCCGATTTTGATGACCACGCGTCGGACGTGGGACAGAAGAATGGTGCGCATATGTCCTCAACCACGGGCTTTGTCGCGAACTCTTTGAAAATTCTGAAAAAGTTTAGGCGTCGGGGATAGGGCTGTCAAGCCTTTCGCCGGGAGCAGCCGTCGCCCGGCGGCGGGCCAGTTCCTGGCCGACAAAGTTGACCAGTTCGGGGGTTCCCTCCCCGGTGACCGCCGAGATCGCGAAGGTTGTGTAGCCGAGCGCCGCAAAGGTCTCGCGCATGGCCGGCACCTGCTCGCGCACTTCGGTGATGTCGAGCTTGGTGAAGACGACCAGCATCGGCCGCTCCAGCAACTCCGGGTTGAAGTTGGCCAGTTCACGGTTGATCGCCTGGAAGTTCTCCAACGGCTCACCCTCCTGCATGCCGGAGAGGTCGACCAGGTGCAGGAACAGGTCGGTGCGCTCGATGTGGCGCAGGAAGCGAATCCCCAGCCCGTGCCCCTCGCTGGCCCCCTCGATCAGTCCGGGGATGTCGGCCATCACGAAGCTCTGGAAGTCGCCGTGACGGACCACGCCGAGGTTGGGGACCAGCGTGGTGAAGGGATAGTCGGCGATCTTCGGGCGTGCCGCCGAGACGCTGGCGATCAGGGTGGACTTGCCGGCATTCGGCAACCCGACCAGGCCGACATCGGCCAGCAGTTTGAGCTGCAGGCGCAACGTGCGCTGCTCCCCGGGAAGTCCGGGCTGGGTATGGCGCGGAGCACGGTTGGTCGAGGTCATGAAGCGGGCGTTGCCGCGGCCGCCCTTGCCGCCGTGCAGCAGTACCAGCGGCGCCCCTGGCGTCGTCAAGTCGGCCAGCAGTTCGCCGGTCTCGTCGTCGTAGATCAAGGTGCCGGGGGGGACGCGGATGGTCAGGGTTTCGCCATTTTTGCCGTGCTTGTTCTGCCCCTTCCCCCCTTCGCCGTTGCCGGCGCTGTAGTTGAAGCGGTAGCGCAGGTCGAGCAGCGTTCCCAGGCCCGGGTCGACGATAAAGCAGACATGGCCGCCGTCACCGCCGTCGCCGCCGTCCGGACCGCCTAGGGGGATGAACTTTTCCCGGCGGAAGGAGAGGCAGCCGCGTCCACCGTCGCCGGCCTTGGCCTGGATTCTGACTTCGTCAACGAACTTCATAAAAACCCTGAATACAGAATTCAGAAGTCAGAATAAACCCGTAAGCCCCGAAGGCTTCTGGCTCCTGAATTCTGTCTTCTGAATTCGCCTTTCTACAGAAAAAAGCCCGAAGCTCGCGGGGAGCCTCGGGCTGCAAAGACTGCTCCGGATGTTTCCAGCTCAAGCCGCGTAGACGCTGACCTTCTTGCGGTCTTTGCCGAGCCGTTCAAACTTGACCACACCTTCGATCAGGGCGAAGAGCGTGTAGTCCTTGCCGCAGCCGACGTTGTTGCCGGCATGCACGGTGGTGCCGCGCTGGCGGACCAGAATCGAACCGGCGGTTACCAGTTGACCATCGTAGCGCTTGACGCCGAGGCGTTTGCCGGCGCTGTCGCGACCGTTGCGTGAGCTGCCGACGCCTTTCTTGTGAGCCATGACTTAACTCCTTATGCTTCGATCGCCGTGATCTGCAGGCGGGTAATGGGCTGACGGTGGCCGTAGAGCTTGCGCTGAAATTTGCGACGCTTCGACTTGAAGACCAGGATTTTCTTGTCCTTGGCCTGTTCGACGATCCGCGCCTTCACTTTCGCGCCCGGCAAGAGAGGTGTTCCGATTTTGACCTCTGCTCCGCCAACCATGAGGACTTCGGACAGCTCGATGGTATCGCCCACCGCGCCTTCCAGTTTTTCGACCTTGAGCAGGTCGCCTGCGGAAACTTTGTACTGCTTTCCTCCGGTTTTGATGACCGCGTACATCCCGTTCACCTCGCTTCGCACCCCGGTTTGTACTCCTTCCGGAGCACTAGGGAATAACGCTTATACGCTCCTGGCCCAGGGAAGTCAAGTGAAAATGCAAGAGAATCCTCTTCTGCAATCCCCCTTTGCCATGGACGGGGAGATTTGGTAAAAGATAGCCCTGCCTGCATGAAGACCTGAACGAAGGGATGCCCAATGAAAACTGCCATCAGGAATATGCTCAGCCTCGCCGTGTGGGTTCTCGCGGTGACGACGTGGACCGGTTCGCCGGTTGAGGCCAAGGAGATCGCCACGGTCAAGATTCCGCCCAAGGCGGAACTCTATGCCAGCGACCCCCAGCCGTTGACCGTGGCTCAATGCGGCCAGTGCCATGCCACGCACTTTGCCAATCTCAAGGCCAGTGGCGGCAGGCACCGTTTCGCGTGCCAGGAATGCCACAAGACGTTTCATGCCTACAACCCGACCAAGGGGGTCACGGCCTACCAGGCGCTCATGCCCAAGTGCGCCAACTGCCACGACCTGCCGCATGGCAAGACCGTGACGGATTGCGCCAGCTGCCACACCGATCCGCATGCGATCAAAAAGATGGCCATAAGCCCGCGGCTGGCCAATGCCTGCGGCGAATGTCATGCCGGTCCGAAGACGGAGCTGGCGAACAATCCGAGCAAGCATACCCAGGTGGCGTGCAGCAAGTGCCACACCTCTCATGGCCTCAAGCCGAGTTGCAACATGTGCCACCAAGCGCATTACCCGGAGCAGGGTTTCGAGACCTGCACCAAGTGCCACCAGGTGCATAAGCCCAAGCAGGTGACCTACGGCAGCGATACCCCCAATGCAACCTGCGCGGCCTGCCATGTCCAGATCGCCGGGAAGCTGAAAAAGTCGCCGGCCAAGCATGCTGCCGTGTCCTGCGCGACCTGCCATCAGGACCGGCACAAGGCCATCCCCAAGTGTACCGACTGCCATGATGCGCCGCATCCTGCGGCCTTCCTCGAGCGCTTCCCGACGTGTCTGACCTGTCATATGGATCCGCACGATCTGCCGAAGAAGAAGTAGCGTTCCCGCCGGGCACGGCGGGAGTCGATCCGGAAGGGCCGGCCGTGTGCCGGCCCTTTGCTTAATGTGTTCGACGGTTTTCGCTAATGCGAAAGGGTTACAGGAGAAAACCTGTAACCCTTTGACTTTTCTGGAGCCACCTGCCGGATTCGAACCGGCTACCTGCTGATTACGAATCAGCTGCTCTACCGAGTGAGCTAAGGTGGCCTTGGAGCCACCTATCTAACACGAAACTTGCCGACGTTCAATCCCATTTGCGACGGGGCTGCCGGCGGAGACCAGCCGCTGCCAGGCAGAGGACTGGACGTCAATGCTTATACTCATCCGGAACCATCTGCCCGCTCGGCATCATATCGTCAGGCGGTGGCGTCCCGTGCTTGAGGCGATACTCCTTGCGTTTGCATGCGTCCATGCGCTCGCCTTCGCAAAAGGTCTTGATGAAGCCGCGGCAGGCGAGATTGAGCGTATCGCGGTACTTGCGGAAGAAACCGCACTGTTCGAGCAATTCGCATTTCATGGCGTGATATCCTCCCCGAGCAGTGGCGCTAAAAATCTGAAGAAATTCTAACCGCAATACAAGGAAAACGCAAGTACCGGGGGGCGCGCCGTCACGAAATGAGGCTCAGTTCAGATAAACAGGTTGTTGTCGGCGTGCTCTGAGGCCTCCAGGTAAGCGGCCACGCCGCCCACTTCGATCCCGTCGATCAGCTCTTCGCGGCGGATTCCCATCAGCTCCATCGACATCTGACAGGCCACCAGCCGGGCCCCGTTGCGGATCGCCACGGCCATCATCGTTTCGAGCGACGGCACCTGCTTGGTCTGCATGATACCGCGGATCAGCCGGCTGCCGATGCCGCCCATCTGCATGCGCGACAGGCCGAGTTTCCGGCTGCCGCGCGGCATCATCCAGGCGAAGGCCGCCTCGAGCAGATTCTTGCCGGTTCCGGGGACGGCCTCGGGGCGGCGCAGGGCGTTGAGCCCCCAGAAAGTGAAGAACAGGGTGACCTTGCGCCCCATCGCCAGAGCGCCGTTGGCGATGACAAAGCTGGCGATGACCTTGTCGAGGTCTCCGGAGAAGACCACGATGGTTTTGTCGTTGCCGGCGGGGCCGGCTGCGGCGGGCAGTCGGTGGCCACCTTTTTCGATGACCGCGGTAACCAACCCCTTGCTGCTGGTAATGTCACGTACCGTGTGGCCGGTTGCGCGCGCCCAGGCCTGGGCGTCGCTGTAGAATCCGGGGTCACTGGCCGTGATGGTCAACACATCTCCTGCGGTCAGCGTTTCCATCTCCTGCTTGAGCCGCATGACCGGTCCCGGACATTGCAGTCCGCAGGCATCGACGCGGAGCGATTTAGGTGCAGGGGGTTGAGTTCCCGACAGGGGGCGATCTTCTGAAGAATCCGCCAGCACCGGTGCCTCTGCCGAGTCGAGAGCCATGGCTGCCCGCCAGGTGACGTAGCCCCCGGAAAGATTGACGCAGTCGGTGTGCCCATGGGCCGCAAGCATACGCGCGGCCAGATAGCCGCGCTGCCCCACCCGGCAGAAGATGACCACTGGCTTGCCGGCAGGAAGCTCATGCAGGCGTCCGCGCAGTTCGTCGACAGGAATGTTGACTGCGCCGGGGATGGTGCCGGCGGCGAACTCGTCGCCGGTGCGCACGTCGAGCAGGGTGTGCGTCGCTGAAGGCGTGGCCGGCAGTTCGTCCCAGGTGATGCTCTGCACCAACCCGGCGAGGACGTTCTGCGCGACGAAGCCGGCCATGTTGACCGGATCCTTCGCCGAGGAATAGGGCGGTGCGTAGGCATGCTCGATCTCGGTGAGGTCATCCACCGTCATGCCGGCCTTGATGGCCGTGGCCATGATGTCGATCCGCTTGTCGACCCCGCCGAAACCCACCGCCTGGGCGCCGAGCACCTTGCGGGTTTGCGGAGAGAAGACCAGTTTGAGGGCCAGGGGGGTTGCGCCGGGATAGTAGCCGGCATGGTCGCTGGGGTGAATGAGCACCGACCGGCAGGGAATTCCCTCGCTGCGGCAGAATTTCTCGGTGGCGCCGGTCATCCCGACATCGAGGTCGCAGACCTTGGCGATGGCCGTGCCGATGGTGCCTTGGTAGGTGCGCAAGAGTCTGTCCAGCATGTTGCCGGCGGCGATCCGCCCCTGCTTGTTGGCCGGCCCGGCCAGCGGGATGGCGGTTGGCTTGCCGCTGAGGGGGTTGATCGCCTCGATGGCGTCTCCGGCGGCGTAGATGTCCTCGATATTGGTGCGCAGGGAAGGGCTGACCACGATGTGCCCGCGCGGGCCGAGCGTGATGCCGGAGCCGGCGAGAAAAGCCGTGTTGGGGCGCACGCCGACGGAAAGGAGCACCAGCTGCGCAGGCAAAGCGGCGCCACTGCCCAGCCGGGCCAGCAGGCCACCGTCTGCGTCCGCCTCGAAGCCGGCTACACTCTCTCCCAGGCGCAGTTCGATCCCCTTGCGGCGCAACTCCTGGTGGACGAGGGCGGCCATCTCGAAGTCGAGCGGCGCCAGCGCCTGCTGCGCCAGCTCCACGACAGTGACACGGATGCCGCGGGCATGGAGGTTCTCGGCCATCTCCAGACCGATGAAGCCGGCACCGACCACCAGTGCCTGCTTCACCTTGCCGCTGTCGACCAAGGTGCGGATGCGGTCGGTGTCGGGCACTGTCCACAAGGTATGGACTGCCGGATGGTCGCTGCCGGGAAGGAGGGGGCGCACCGGAGAGCCGCCAGGGGCGAGGAGCAGCCTGTCATAGGCCTCCTCGTATTCGCGGCCGGTACTCAGTTCCCGAACCTTGATCACCTTGCGTGGCGGGTCGATGGCCAGCACCTCGCTGCGGACGCGCACGTCGACGTTGAAGCGCTGCCGGAAAGATTCGGCTGTCAGCAACAGGAGATGGCTGCGGTCGTGGATGACGTCGCCGATATAGTAGGGAAGCCCGCAGTTCGCGTAGGAGATATGCTCGCCGCGTTCGAAGACGACAATCTCGGCTGCCTCGTCGAGGCGGCGCAGCCGGGCTGCCGCCGACATGCCGGCAGCGACGCCGCCGACGATAAGATATCTGCTCATGATGCGCTCCTTATTCGTTATCATTCAAATAATTATATATATGATAAACTGAATTATTGCAAGATGCCTCAAGCGAATTTATGCCAGAGGTTTTGTTAATGAACAGCGTTGAGGGGGAAAACGGCAAAAACGGAGGGTGAAATCTGTTCAGCGCACGCGGTATCTGGACTGCTCCTGCTGTTCCCTGACGATATCGGCCTGCACCTGCTTGACGCTGCGCTCATAAACCACTTCCCGGCCCATGACGCTGCCGGCGTAGGCCAGGCCGTTGCGGGTCGGGATGAGTTTGCACTTGACGCTGCCGCCCAGGACGACCCAGACGGCGTCGGCGCTTTTGCTCAACACCACACCGGCGACTTTCCTGTCGTTCACCGTGCGCAGCTCGATCGTTTCGTCCGCCATGCAGGTGCCGTCTCCATCGCTTTTCCTGCTCAATAGCATGTCTTTGCTCCGGCGGCAACTCCGCAAAAAGGAAACCGGGGGCGGATATGCATCCGCCCCCGGTCAGACCGTTCCGAACAAGGCGCCTTATCTTGCTTAGAGCAAGGACTTGAGGTAGGCCGCCGTCCGCTCCCGGCGCTCCTTCTCGAGCGCCGCCGGATCGACCTCGACGAACTTCTCGTCCGGGGTGACCTTGAAGATCGGCTGCCCTTTCTGCACGATGATCCCCTCGGTGCCGTCGATCAGGATCTTGTCGACCGTCCCGGCAAACGGTGCCGGGATCTTGTTGAACATCTTCATGACCTCGAGGATGAAGAGCGGCTGCCCCTTCTCGAAGTGGTCGCCTTCCTTGACGAAGGGCGGCATCCCCGGCGCTTCCTGGGCGTAGTACATGCCGCCGCCCGGGGTGACGACCTCGTCGGCCTTGGTGGCCGGCGGCGGCACCAGCACCTTCTTCATCGCCGCCTGCAGGTCCGGATCGTTGAGATAGGCGGGGATCGTCACTTCGAGGTCGTCTTCGACCTTGAAGTCGTAGAAGTCGGTGTTCACGGCGATCAGCAGCAGCAGACCGAGCAGTTCGTTGCCGATCTCGAAGCCGAAGTGCGCTTCCTGGATCTTCTTCCAGGTCGTCTCGTCATAGCCGCCCTGCGGCTTTTCCTTGGCCAGCAGAGCGTTGAGCTTGACGAAGTCCTCCTTGCCGAGGTTGAACTTGCTCCGCAGTTCGGCGTAGAAGGCCAGCGCCCCTTCGAGCAGGTCGCGGTCATGCGTCCAGATGACTTCGGCGGCAGGGACATCCGCCCGCCAGGTCATGTTGAGATACTCGTAAGTCTCCTCGAGGATGACCAGCGGGTTGCGCAGCCAGACCAGCTTCCCCTTCTCCATCTTGAAGCTCGTGCGGTTTAGGCTCAGCCAGCCGGCCAGCAGGTGCGGATCAGCCAGCAGCTTCTCCATCGGCCGGGTGATCAGCGTCCCCTTGCGATCAAGCGTCTCGGAAACCGCCTTCTTGATCTCCGGGTCGCTGCCGTACAGGGTGCCGAAGTGCTTCTTCACCTGCAGGAAGGCATAAACGTAATCGAGCTTGTTGGCCTCCTCCTTGAGCCGGCCGACCAGCGTCAGGTAGGGGACGACGAAGCGCGTGGTCGGCTTGGCCATGACCCCCTGGCCGAGGAACCAGTTGACCAGGCCGTAGTGAAACTCGAGGTTGGTCGCCAGATTGGTGCCACGCAGGGTGGTGCGGCGCAGCACCTTGGACAGCTGCTCATAGCTGTCGAGGCGATCCTCGCCCTTGGTCAGCAAAAGGGCGATATTGGAATCGTAGGCGCCGGCCAGGTGGTAGCGCATGAACATGCCGGTATCCGGGTTCTTGATGCAGATCCCCTGGTCGTCGCGGATCTCCCCCTCGATCGGAGCCGACCAGTAGCGGATGTAGCCGCCGGCGCTGGGCGAGAGGGAGCAGTCGGTGGCGTTGAGGCGTGCCTCGGCCCCGGCGCCGAAGCGCGGGATACGCTCGGGCTTGGGCAGACGTTTCTTGTGGCGGGCGCACAGCGCCATGGCCTCGATCAACGACTCGACGATGAAGAAGTCTTGCTTGTTCTTCGGATTGGTGAACTTCAGCGAGTAGACCAGTTCGGTGACGCGGTGCTCGACCTGGATGCGCGTGTTGACCTCCATGAAGTAGTAGCGGTCGCGGTCGACGATGCATTCGAAGGTCGAGGCCGAGTCGAGGCCAACCGCCTTGCCGAAGTTGGCGGCGTCGTTCTCCATGCGCTCAAGAGTCTTGAGGTCGGTCTCCAGAGCCTTGACCTGGGCCTTGCGGCCGGCCTTCTTGGCCTTGGCGGCCTCGCTGGCCAGTGCTTCCTGGGTCACCGAGATTTCGAGGAGCTTCTGCTCGTGCATCTGCAGCGAACAGTCGCGCCCGCCAAGGGCAACGCACCAGTCGCCGTTGCCGAGCAGCTGGATCTCGTTGTGGCGGGTCTGCTCGATATTGAGCTCGATCAGCACGTTCTTGTTGTCGCCGACGCCGTTGGCCTTGACTTCCATCAGGACTTCGCGCACCAGCCCGGGGGCCTCGGCAGCGGCTTTCTTGATGTCGGCATCGGTCGCGCTCTTCTTGGTCAGCAACGACGCCCCGAGAATACGCTGCCCCTTGCCGCCGCCGCCGCCGATCGCCTTCAGGCGGACGCGGGCAGCGGGGTAGTTCTTGAACATCGCCGCACATTCCTTCTCAACCTGCGCGCCGAGCTCGTCGATGGTGAAGAGGTCGATCCCCTTGTCGTAGGAAGCGAAGAGGATGGCATCGGCCAGGTCCTCAAGGGACAGCTTCTTGTCGTCGAGGATCTTCTTGTCGACCTTGAGCCCTTCGGCCTTGATCACGGCCAGCAGCGACTCGCGGGTCGGGTGCTTGGCCACCAGGGTGCGGGCGGTGACGTTGTTGATCCCCGGGGTGACCGAGACGCCGACGGCCAGGGCGGTGCGCTTGGCTTCGTCCTTCTTGCCGGCGCCACGCTGGGTCGCCGAGCAGGGGCCGATGAAGGTCAGGCCGGCGTCCTCGATGGCGGCGACGAACTCATCGTCCTCGGCCATGAAGCCGTAGCCGGCGAAGATCGAGTCGTAGCCGTTGTCCTTGGCGATCTGGATGATCTGGCCGATGCGCTCGACGCGCTCTTCCTTGGAGGCCCCGGTGTAGTCGGGAACCCGATGCACGCGATTGGGATCGGTGACCTGGCGCAGCTCCGGGGAGAGGGCGTTCGGGTAGACGATCGAGTCCTTCTCGGAGAGGAGGATGCCGACATGGGTCATCCCCATCTCGGCGAAAACGTCCATCGTCTCCTTGCGGATCGGGCCGCGACAGACGATCAGCGGCTTGAGATCCTCGCAGGCGAAGGAGCGGACCCATTCGGAGGTCGACTGGCCCAGGCGGCGGTCGCGGTGGATCAGCGGATTGCTTTTGTAAAGGTCGGTCATTGGTCGTTATCTCCAGTCTGGAATTCAGAATTCAGTATTCAGAATTCAGAAGAGAAGCAAAACCCGATTGGTTCATTCTGTTACCGAAGGATTCTGACTTCTGTATTCTGACTTCTGTATTCGCCTTTAATGGAACTCGCGCTGCGGGCCACCCATCGCCGAAGGCTGGTAGTGACGCATCAGGAAGTTGAGGTTCTCGCCCAGCACCTGGCGCAGGTCGGTGGGCATGACGATCGAGGAGATCGAGCCGAGGGCGAGACCTTCCTTCGGGTTCATCAGTTCCTTCTCGTAGCGCTGGTTCAGCGCCGCCTCCTGGTTCTTGAGCCACTCGGCCGCTTCCTTCTCGGCGTCGCGCTTGGCCTCGTCGCCATTCATCCCGGCCGCGGTGCGCTGCTCGATCCCCTGCTTGATCATGCCGGGGACGGCGCCACGAACCTTGCGCAGTTCGTCCTTGTAGACGAACTCCTTGCCGGCCGGGCCCATGACGGCGAGGCGGGTGGTCGGCAGGGCCAGCACCAGGTCGGCGCCGGTCGGGTAGTTGTTGTAGGAGGCGTAGGCGCCGCCGAAGGCGTTGCGCAGGATCAGCAG
>CAZRTZ010000046.1:0-21176 GCA_964603155.1 uncultured Geobacteraceae bacterium
CTCCTGCGCCACCGGTCCAGCGCCAGGCCCCCAGCCGCCCACGCAGCGAGGAGCCGATGCCGGTTCTTACGCCGCGCCGGAGCCCGGCATCGAAGATGGTGGTCGGCCTCATCGTGCTGCTGGTCGCCCTGTGTGCTGCGGGAGCCTATCTGTACGTGAGCGGTGACGGCCAGCGCCTGATCGGACAGCTGGTCATGAAGATCAAGGGCGAGCCCCCGGCCGGACCGGTTGAGCAGCTGATCGGCCTGAAGGACATCACCAGCAGTTATGTCAGCAACCGTGACGCCGGGCAATTGCTGGTGGTTCAGGGGAATGCCGTCAACAACTTCCCTGCGACCCGTTCGGCAATTGCCGTCAGGGGTCTGCTCCTTGATGGTGCCGGCAAAGCCCTGCAACAGCAGCAGGTGTTCTGCGGCAACTTGCTGACCGAGGAGAAACTGCGCACCCTCAAGTTCGCCGAGATCGAAGAGACGATGAACAACCAGTTTGGCGACAGCCTTACCAACATGAACGTCAAACCCGGCACGGCCGTGCAGTTTACCATCGTGTTCCGCAACGTGCCGAAGGAGATGGCCAATATCAATGTGGAGGTCGTCGACTCCAAGCCCGGCAGCCTCTAGCCCGCTCCGTTTCGCAGATTCAGGAGAGCCGCAAAGAGAAAGGCCGCACCCGAAGGTGCGGCCTTTCTCTTTGTTCGGACGGGCGTCGCTGCTTAGGCGGCGCTGATGGCGCTGACCGGGCAGGTGTCGACGCAGGCGCCGCAATCGATGCAGGTATCGGCATCGATCTTGTGCTTGTCGCCGGCCGGGGCAATCGAGTTGACCGGGCAGCTGTCGACGCAGGCACCACAGTTGGTGCAGTCGTCACTGATCAAATGAGCCATGACATGACCTCCTCTATGGGGTTGGAATGTTTGTTTCGGTATATCGAAACCGCACGGAGTTTATCTCAACAGATGCTGTCTGTCCAGAGGAAAGCGGCGCCACCGACTGCATAAAGCACTTGCATTTCGCCCCCCCTTTCAGTAATGTTTCAGAACTTGTTTTCAGCCACAAAAGCCCTTGGAATCTGGATAAAATCTTTCATTCAAAATAAAATTCAGCGATCATTAAAACATCTTTTTGCCTGTTTGGGGCCCCGCCCCGCGACCTTATCTGGATGAAGAGAGGAGTCAAACATGGACATTCTGGCCCTGAATTGCGGCAGTTCTTCGGTCAAATATCAGCTCTACGACTGGACCCGGCGCGAGGTGATCGCCAAAGGGATGGTGGAACGCGTCACTATCGGCGATTCGTTCATCATTCACGAGGTGCCGGGGCGGGAGACCTACCGCGAAGAGTATGAATGCCCTGACCATCAGGTCGCCATCCATCTGATCATCAAGACCCTCTGCGACAAAAGCCACGGCGTGGTTTCCAGCATGGAGCAGATTTCCGCGGTAGGCCATCGCGTCGTCCACGGCGGTGAAAAGTTCACCTGCTCGGTACGCATTGACGACGCCGTGCTGGATGCTATCAAGGAAGTCCAGCACCTGGCGCCGCTGCACAACCCGCCGAACATCTCGGGGATTGAGGCCGCCCAGGCCGTCCTCCCCAATGTGCCGCACATCGCCATCTTCGACACGGCCTTCCACCAGACCATGCCGAAGCATGCGTTCACCTATGCAGTCCCCTACGAATGGTACGAGAAGCACGGGGTGCGGCGCTACGGCTTCCACGGCACCAGCCACCTCTACGTCTCCAAGCGGGCGGCGGTATTGCTCGGCAAGGACCCCAAGGACTGCAACATCATCACCATGCATATCGGCAATGGTGTTTCTCACGCAGCCATCAAAAACGGCGTATCGGTCGATACGACCATGGGGCTGACCCCGCTGGAGGGTGCCGTCATGGGCACCCGTTGCGGCGACCTCGACCCGGCCATCCCGATGTTCATCCAGCAAAAGGAGAACCTCTCCCCCAAGGAGATCGATTCGATCCTCAACAAGAAGTCCGGGATTCTCGGCATCACCGGGCAATATACCGACCGCCGCGACGTCATCGAAGGCGCCGAAAAAGGCGGGTGCCCGCGCTGCCAACTGGCACTCGACGTCGAGGCTTACCGGCTGAAGAAGTATATCGGGGCTTTTGCGGCGGCGGTCGGCGGCATCGACGCGGTGGTTTTCACTGCCGGGGTCGGCGAAATGGGCTGGCTGATCCGCGAAAAGGCCCTGGAAGGGCTGGAGTTCATGGGGATCATCCTGGACAAGGAAGTGAACCGCAATACCATGACCCGCAAGCGGGAGAGCATGATCACCACGCCGGACTCGCCGGTCAAGGTCTTTGTCATCCCCACCGACGAGGAGCTGGTTTTCACCGAGGACGTGGTGGCGATCCTGGAAAGCACCTATACCGACCACATGCATTTCGATTACAGCTTCTCCTCGAAGAGCTTCCAGCGCAAATAGCACCGACCGTCCTCCTCGACAGGAAAAAGGGCCGGAACAACAGTTCCGGCCCTTTGCCGTTAACAACGACTGCTGTGCCCGCTCAGCGTTGAAGATAATGGTCGAGCCGGGTCGGGATGTCGGCTGAGGAGAGTTTCTCCAGATCAAAACCGCTCATCAGCAGATACTTCTGACCTTCTCCCACCAGCTTGTTCAATGAAGCCTCATCTTTGGGCGGCGTCGATGGAACGCAGACGAGAATGTGCTTGATCTCCTTGAGGTTGAAGAGCATGTAGAGCTGCTTCTGCTTCCCCTGCTTGAGGACCACCAGATAGGCCGAACAGTATTGGGAGGGGTAGCCCTCCAGAGACAGCTGGACATTGGAAACGGACGCCCAGACCTGGAGAATCTGCTCCGCGGATGAACAGGGCAGGGCATTCAGGTTCCAATCCGGATGGAACAGCGCCCCGGGCTTCGGGCCCGGGCGCAGTTCATGCGGCAGAGCCTTGTCGGTGGCCGGCTTGCTGGCAAGCATCGGCCTGTCGGCCACAGGCACAGGCGCGGCGGGCGCAGGTGCCGCGCCCCGGGCTTCCTGCTCAGTCAGCTGCCGCTGGGCCTCGGCGCACTCGCGGGCGTAACGGCGTGACAGCTGCTGCTCCGCAGCCAGTTCACTCTCGACGGTGCGCAACTTTTCCGCCAGCGCGGCCAGCTGGCCGCGCGTATCGTCATCATCGGCGGCACTCCGGGCAGTGCTCTTGACCTGGCTCAAGGCCTGTTCAGCAACCGCCAGCTGCCTGCCAGTTTCTGCCAGTTCCCGCTCCAAGCGCTCCCGCGCCTGGCCCTCCCTGCCGACTGCCTCGCGGGCTTCGCGCAGAGCCTCCTGCAAGGCAGCCACGTCTGCGCCGCCAGAGACGGCCGCCGCTTTCCCGGCGCCCAGAGCCTTTTCCAGCTCATGCAGACGCTTTTCGTCGGCAGACGCCCCCTTTTCCAACCGTTTCCTGACGCTGCGCTCGCGCTCCAGTTCATTGCGGGCATCGTCACATTCACTCTGCAGCGCTTCCATCTGCCGCCGCAAGGTGCGCTGCGCCTCCTCGCTGGCCTCGACCGCCGCCTGGCGCGCTTCCTTGAGCTTTTGCACCAGCGAATCGACACGCTTTTCCGCAACGTCCACCTCGCGCTCCGCCTCCTGCCTGGCCGCCAGCGCCTCATCCCTTTCCATCCGGGCCTGCTCCAGTTGCGCTTCGGCCTCCGCCAGACGAGCGCGCACGTCGGCGCAGCTGGCAGCCAAAGCGCCATCGACCTCGCGGCCCAGCTCTTCAGCAAGATTTGCTATCTGTCGGACAATCTGCTTCACGTCTGCCATTGTCACCCCCTGTCAATGGGCAGAGCATGGATGCGGTCCAGCGCTCCAGCCTGCTTTGGAAGCCTAGCAAAAAAACGGGCCGATGGCAAAAACCATCGGCCCGGAAGATGACGCGTGCTCCGCCCGTCAGCCTTGCGCCTGAACCGCGGTGATCGCCGCCACGGCAACAATGTCCTCGACCGAGCAGCCGCGCGACAGGTCGTTGACCGGCTTGGCCAACCCCTGGATGATCGGGCCGACCGCTTCCGCCCCGGCCACGCGCTCGACCAGCTTGTAGGCGATATTGCCGGCATCGAGATCGGGGAAGATCAGGGTGTTGGCCTTGCCGGCGACAGCCGAACCGGGCGCCTTCTTGGCGCCGACCTTCGGCAGCAGCGCCGCATCGGCCTGCAACTCACCATCGATCTGCAGGTCGGGCCTGATGGTCTTGGCAATCTCCAAAGCCTGCAGCACCTTGTCGGCGTCTTCGTGGCTGGCACTCCCCTTGGTGGAGAAGGAAAGCATCGCCACCCGGCCGTCGACGCCGAGGAAACTCTTGCAGCTGGCCGCGGTCGCCACGGCGATCTCCGCCAGCTGCTGGGCATTGGGATTCGGGTTGACCGCGCAGTCGGCGAAGCAGAGGATGCCGTTCTCGCCGAACTCGGGATTCTTGGTGATCATCAGGAAGACCGAGGAAACGGTCTTGATCCCGGGAGCGGTGCCGATGCACTGGAAGGCGGCACGCAACACGTCGCCGGTGGTATTGAACGCCCCGGCCACCGCCCCGCCGGCATCACCGAGGCGTACCATCAAGGCTCCGTAAAAGAGGTTGTCGTCCTGAGTCAGCAGTTTGCGCGCCTCGTCGCGGGACAGCCCCTTGCTTTTGCGAATTTCGCAGAGCTGATCGACGTAGGACTCCAGCTTCGGTGAAGTCTTCGGGTCAACCAGTTCGACCCCCTCGAGGGAGGCGCCCAACTCTCCGGCCTTGGCCGACAGGGTCGCGGGGTTGCCGAGCAGAACCACCTTGGCAAGACCTTCACGGACAATCTGTCCGGCAGCATGAATCATCCGGTCGTCATATCCTTCGGGGAGCACAACTGTCTGCAGGTTCTGACGGGCCTTGGCCTTGATCTGATCAACCAGGTGCATAAATCGACCATCCTCCTTCAAACGAAGTTTTAAAATCTTGCTTTTTATACCCGAGAGACGGCAACGGGTCAATTCCAATTCAGACGCAGCAGTTGGTCCGACAATTCCCTGTCTCTCCCCGGTCAAGTTTGGCTATAATAAGAAAATTTGTTCGCGCGAATGAGCCGTCCCTTTTGATGACCAATTTAGAGCGTCGCCAAAACCTGCTGATCCTCGCCTTCATCCTGGCATCGCTGCTGATCCACCTGCTGGCGCTGCTCCTGCCGAGGACCATGCTGTTTCAGCCTGAGCCCGAAAAAGCTCCCGTTTACGTGGAAATCCGCCCGCCGGCACAGCGCGATCGCGAACTCGATCTGCCGGTCACGCCCCCGCCGCCAAAACCGCGCGAGACCCCGGCCAAACGTCTCGGCCCCCAGGACCAGGTCGCCCCCCGCGAGACCGCTCCGACCGGCGAGGACGCCGAGGACGCGCCGCGCAGCCTCAGTGCCAGGCGCCTGCCACCTCAGCCCCCCGCCGCCCCCGCTCCGCCATCCACGCCTGTCCCGCCAGCGGCTCAGCCTCAGCCCGGCGACGAGACCGCACAGGGCCCTGACGGAGACCGGCCCCTGGCCGTACCGCCGCGGCAACTGCCCAGCCTTGACCAGTTGAGTCAACTGGCGCCGACCACCATGGCCAAACTGGAGAGGGACTGGCGGCGCAAGTACCGGGAGGGGGTGGAAAGGGGCGACACGGTCTGGCTGGATACCGAGCAGGACCTGCTGATTTCGTTTTTCAAGCGCTTCCGCACCAACATCTACAATGTCTGGAACTATCCGGAGAGTGCGCGCCTGCGCGAAGAGGAGGGCCGTTGCCTGCTGCGCATCACGGTCAGCCGGCAGGGGTCGATCGACGATGTCCAACTGCTCGAAAGCAGCGGCTCCTACGTTCTGGACGAAGAAGCGATTCGCGCTGTACGCAAAGGGGCACCCTACGGGCCGCTCCCCGCGGCCTACCCTCACCCGCAGCTCAACATCATGGGCTACTTCAGCTACAACCTGACCAGGGCCAATTCGCGCCTCCCCGGGCGGAGGCTGTACGGAGGGCAGTAGGCGCGCTGCAACCTGTCAGGGGTTTCCCGGGGCGCTGCAGGGGGTCGACAAGCCCGCCGGAAGACGATAGCGACACGAGCGTGGTGCCGTCAGGCTTTTCATGACCAGCCAATGTTCCAGCGCCTCACGTACAACCGCGGAAATATTCTTCGCCTTTCTCCGCCCGATCTGTTCCAACAGTTCTTTTTCCAGGTCATTCACGCGCAGGGAAATGACGTGGGGCTTCGGTTGCTTTTTTACCGCAGCCTTTCGGGAACGGCGGGTCTTGCCGGTCGACTTGCCGGTTTCTTCTGTCATGGGTGACTCCTTTTCATTCAGCAGGTTGCATTTGTCCTGCGGTGAGAGATGAGACGGTGGCCAAGGCGCTCGAGTTCGGCAACGACCAGATCAGCAACGCTGCCGAGGGCCGCAGCCAGGGGCGGAGACAGTTCGATTCCTGCCTCGTAAGAGGCAGGAATGACCCCGAACAGGGTAGCGCTTTGCGGCAGACGGCCACGCAGCGCGCTTAGCGAGAGCATCTCCTGAATACCGATCTGGTGCGGCGAAAGCTTGACCGGTAGGCGGTCAAGGAGGAGATCCTGCAAATCGTAGCGGCGGATCTCTCCGGGGGAGCCCTCCGCATCCAGCACGTCGATCAGGATCAGATGGTCAACTTCCTCCACCCGGTAGCCGGTCATGATCCCCAGCGTTCCGCCATCGAGCAACTCGACCGCCTCGGGAAAGGACCAGTGGCGCCGCAGGTATTCGACCAGGTGCACGCCGAACCCCTCGTCGGAAACGAGGAGGTTGCCGGCCCCATAGATCAGTGTGGTCACAGGACTTTCACCCTGGTGATCTCCTTGCCGTCCGGATCGATGGTGTGGACGGCGCAGGCGATGCACGGATCGAAAGAGTGGATGGTGCGCAGCACTTCCAGCGGCTTCTCCTCAACGGCCACTGGGTTGTTGACCAGGGAGGCCTCGTAGGGGCCCGGGGTCCCCTGCTCATCGCGCGGCGAGGAGTTCCAGGTTGAGGGGACAACGGCCTGGTAATTCTTGATCTTCCGGTCTTCGATCACAACCCAGTGCGACAGGGTGCCGCGCGGGGCTTCGTGGAAGCCGACGCCGCGGTACTCCCCTTTCGGAATCTGCGTGTGATTGGCGTAGCTCTTGTCGCCGCGAGCGAGATTTTCGACCAGCTTGTCGAGATAGTGCAGGGACAGATCGGCCATCAGGCTGGCGCGCAGGGCACGGGCCACCAGCCGGCCCATGGTCGAACCCAGCTGTTCGGGACGGATCTTGAGGGTGCGGCAGGTGCTGTCGACCAGCGCCTTGATCTGCGGCTGCCCGGCGGCATAGCCGGCCAGGATCTGCGCCGTCGGCCCCACCTGCACCGGCCGGCCGGCCAACCGTGGCGCCTTGCACCATGAGTATTTGCCGTTGTCCTCGAAATCGGTATACAGCGGCTCGGTCTCTCCCTCCCAGGGGTGCAGCGAGGCGCTCCCCTTGTACCAGGCGCAGGCCACGCTCTCGCTGATGTCGCCGATCAGCTTCGGATCCTGGTGATCCTTGAGGATGCGGGCCCCGTTCAGGTCGCCACCGTTGATGATCGCACCGGGAAGGGCGAACTCCTGGTGGCGGGTATCCTCGACCATCTCGGGCACCGCCAGATAGTTGGTCACCCCGGCACCGATGCCGAACCAGTCGCGATAAGCCGAGGCGATGGCCAACATGTCAGGGAGGTAGACCTTCTTCACGTAGTCGCGGGTCTCACTCATCAGGGTCCGCAGAGCGGCGATCCGCTCCATGTTGAGGGTGGCCAGGTTATCGACGTTGACCGCCGTGGCCACGCCGCCGACGCACAGGTTCTGGATGTGCGGGTTCTTGCCACCGAGAATGGCCACCGCCTGCGCCGACTTGCGCTGCATATCGAGAGCGCTCAGATAATGGGTCACCGCCATCAGGTTGGCTTCCGGCGGCAACTGCATCGCCGGGTGCCCCCAGTAGCCGGTGGAGAAGATGCCGAGCCGTCCGGTGTTGACGAATCCGGTCAGCTTCTCCTTGACCGCGCGGAATTCGGTCTCGGAGTTCCCCGGCCAGTCGCTGATCGACTGGGCCAGGCGCGCGGTCGCGGCCGGGTCGGCCTTGAGCGCCGAAACGACATCGACCCAGTCGAGGGCGGAGAGGTGATAGAAGTGGACGATATGGTCCTGCACCGAGTGCTGGGCCATGATGATATTGCGGATGTATTGGGCATTCAGCGGCACCTCGACGTTGAGGGCGTGTTCCACCGAACGGATCGAGGAAATGGCGTGGACCGTGGTGCAGACGCCGCAAAAGCGCTGGGCGTAGATCCAGGCGTCTTCCGGGGGGCGCCCTTTGAGAATGGTTTCGATGCCGCGCCACATCTGGGCCGAGGACCAGGCTTTGCTGACGCGGCCGCCATTGACTTCGACGTCGATACGCAGGTGCCCTTCGATACGGGTCACGGGGTCAAGGGTAATGCGGGCCATGTATGGATACCTCCAGAGATTTCGTCGTTGGAATCAACGGTTGCTTTGCCGGTCAGGCATGTTCCGCCAGGGGGCACGGCGTTCGGTCCGCCTGCGCCTGATGATCACGTCCATGCAGGCGCGGCAGGACCGGCAGAATCTTGACCAGCACCTTGTAGCAGAGGATTTCGAAGGCGATGATGCCGATAGTGATCATGAATTCGGCCAGCGACGGGAAGTAGCGCCATCCCTCGCCGGGGTTGAAGCCGATCAGGTAGACGTTGAAGCGATAGAGCGCACCGCCCAGGACTATCAGCGCGGCCGAGACGAAGAGCCAGCGGACCGAGCGACGGTTCTTCGCCGAGAACAGGATGAGAGAACCGCCCCCCACCAGGGCGATCTCCAGCAGGAAGAAGCCGGCGTAGAAGTCGAAGGCGAAGATCTTTCCCAACTGGCCGCGCCAGGCCAGGTCACCGAAAACCACGGTCAGCCAGATCACTGTCACCCACGGGATGATGGTAGCCAGTCCGGCCAGTTCCTTGGTCTCGTAAGGGCGCTTGAAGCCGTAAGAGGAGAGCACCGACTCGAGAATGCAGATCGAATAGCCGATGTACACGCAGTTGATCAGGAAGAGCAGCGGCAAAAAGCCGGTATGCCACAAAGGATGCAGCTTGGTCGAGGCAATCAGCAGCAGCGAACCCAGGGAGGATTGGTGCATGGTCGGCAAGGTGATCCCCAAAACGATGATGAAGATCAGAACCTTGTCGAGGCGCGGCCGCAGCCAGGAAGCCATTGCCTGAACCCATTCGAGACGGGTCATCAGCCGGTTGGGAGCCACGCCGGTCTTGCAGTGCAACCACTCGACCAGGCGGTGCACGCTTTTGCGATCGGCCTCCTCCAGGCGCGTCAACAGGGCCGGAAGGAATTCGATCAACAGCACCGTGGTATAGGCCATGACGCAGAGAGCCACTTCGAACATCGCCGAATTGATCTGCCACTTGGAGGGGATGAAGAAGTTGTAGGCATTCCAGGGCCGCCCGACATCGACCATGACCGAAAAGCCGGCCAGTCCATAGCCGAACAGGCTGGTCAAAATTGCCGAACGGATCATCGGATGGTAGTGCATCTGGTTGCGGATGTAGACGAGGATCGCCATGGCGTAGCCGCCGCAGGCGATGGCCGTGCCGGTGGCGACATCGTAAGTGATCCAGATCCCCCAGGGGTAGCCGTCGCTCATGTTGGAAACGGCACCGATCCCCTTGATAAAGCGCAGCGCAACCAGGAAAAAGCCGATCAGCGTCAGCAGCAGCAGGACGAAGAAGGCCGGGGTGAAGATGCTCGCCTCGTGGCGCTGGAAATCGTCATGACTCATGGCCGTCCCCCTTTTCGTCTCCGGCATGGCTGCCATCGGGATGCTTCTTCAGGTTGCGCAGAGCCAGCCAGCACAGCGTGCCGTAAAGCGCGACCGGCGCAACAAAGCCCTTGTAGATGGTGTGCTGGATCTTCTCGGAAAACTCCGCCGGAGGGTTGCCGGGAAGTTGCGGCAGTCCGAGCCGGTCGAACGGCATGGCCGCCAGGTAGAGATGGTTGGTGCCGCCGACCTCGTTTTCGCCGTAGATATGATTGAGATAAAGCCCTGGCTGCTCGGCGAGGCGCGCTCTGGCCGTAGCCAGCAGATCGGCGCGCTTGCCGAAGAGGATCGCTCCGGTCGGGCAGACCTCGGCGCAGGCGGTGATCCCCTTCTTGGCCAGGTTGGTATGCAGGCAAAGATCGCATTTGACGATCTGCGGCGTGGCGCTGTCCCACTGGAAGCGCGGGATATTGAAGGCACAGGCCACCTGGCAGTAGCGGCAGCCGATACAGGTATCCTTGCTGTAGTCGACGATACCGGTGCGCGGATCACGGGTCATGGCGCTGACCGGGCAGACCGAGACACACGACGGCTTGCGGCAGTGCATGCACGAATATTTGACATAGGACCACTCGCTGTCCGATTGCTTGAACAGCTTGATCAACGTCCGGGTTGAGCCGGACAGGTCGGCGGGAGCATCCCACAGCCCGTCCTGGTCGAACGGCGCCCGCTCGTAGGACAAGGAGCCGTAATCGCCGTTGACCCGCTTGCAGCCGGCCATGCAGGCCTTACAGCCGACGCATTTGCTGGCGTCATAGAGCATCCCCAGCTCGTTTTGGCCGCCCTCGACCTCACCGATCGCCGACGCCAGCGCCTCGCTGTTGAGCAGCGCGACGGACCCGGCGGCCAGGCCGACGAGAAAGCCCCGCCTAGTTGGTTGGGCCATGGCCCTGCTCCTCTCCATCGTCCCCGCTTGGGAGCCGCCGGGCCACGACAGCACCGGCCCCGAACGCCGAGCCGGCGGCCAGGCCGACAATGCCGGTGGTCAGGGGATCAGCCCCCTTGCCCTTCTCCTTCAGGTCGACCGGGGCATAGCTGTCGAAGGGGGTCGGTTCATGAATCTGCACCTTGTCGGCAATCGCCGTATTGAACAGGAGCTCCGGCTCGGTGCAGCCGATGCACGGATGCCCGACGGACACCGGCCAGACGCCGATATCGTTGAAGCGGTTGACCGAGCAGTTGGCGTAGGTGGCCGGCCCTTTGCAGCCCAGTTTGTACAGGCAATACCCCTGGCTGTGCCCATCATCGCCGAAGGCCTGGGCAAAGCGCCCCGCGTCGAAGTGCGGACGACGCTCGCAGTGCTCATGCAGCCGCCGTCCGTAGGCAAACTTTGGCCGGCCCATGGCATCCAGATCGGGAAGTTTGTTGAAGGTCATGAAGTAGAGAATGGTCGACAGCAGGTTGTAGGGGTTGGGGGGACAACCGGGGAGATTGACGACCGGCTTGTCCTTGATGATGTCGCCAACCCCCACAGCACCGGTCGGATTCGGTGCGGCCGCCTGGATGCCGCCGAAACTGGAGCAGCTGCCGATGCTGATGATGGCCTGGGCGCCGGCGGCGGCCTCCTGCAGAGATTCCAGGGCGGTCTTGCCGGCGACCTTGCAGTAGATGCCGGCCTGCCGGGTCGGGATGGCCCCTTCGACGACCAGCAGGTAACGCCCGTGGTTTTTCTTCATCGACTCATGGAGGGCCGCTTCCGCCTGGTGTCCGGCCCCCGCCATCAGCGTCTCGTGATAGTCGAGGGAGATCGTTTCCAGCAGCAGTGTCGCCACGGTCGGATGGCTGGCGCGCAGCAGCGACTCGGAACAGCCGGTACACTCCTGGAAATGCAGCCAGATCACGGCCGGCCGGCCATCGTCCATGGCGGCCTCGGCCAGCCGGTTCGCCATGCCGAAGGGGAGCCCCAGCATGGCCGAAGCCGTGACAAACACCTTCATGAAATCACGTCGCGAAACGTCGCGACCCCAGCCGTCTCTTTCCATAGCAAGCTCCTTGATTGGATGGGCGCCGTCGCCGGTTGCCCGCAAACAGTCGCAAGCACTAGGGCAAACCCTGTGCCATCCATGAAAGACTTGCAATTAAGGGGTGTTACAGAAAAGGCCCGGATCAGCCAGACGGATGGAACGGTTGTCGTTGTGTCATTTTGTCCAAAGATGTATAATTATGTCCGGCAAGGAGGAGAGCGATGACCAGACTACTGCTGTGCGACGATGAGGAGGAGATCCTCATCTACCTCAAGAAGCTCCTGCAGCGGCGCGGCTATCAGGTGGAGACCTTTCTGCGCGGCGCCGACCTGCTGGCCCGCCTGGAAGGGAGCGATGATGAGGTCGGGCTGATCCTGCAGGATGTGCGCATGCCCGATCTGGACGGGCTGCAGGTCCTGCGCCGGGTCAAGAAACAGGCGCCGGAGATCCCGGTGGTGGTGATGAGTGCCTTCGGGGCCATCGATGACGCGGTTCAGGCCGTCAAGCTCGGCGCCTACGATTACCTCACCAAACCCTTCCCGAAAGAAAAAGTCCTCGGCGTCATCGAAAACGTTCTTGAACAGCGCCGGCTCTCCCTGGAGAACCGCGAACTGCGCGATCGTCTCAACCAGCAGGCCGCTCCGGGAGAAATCGTCTTTCGCAGCCGACGTTTTCGCGAGATTTACGACCTGGCTCTGCAGGTCTCCCCGACCGACGCCAACGTCCTGATCCTCGGCGAATCGGGGACCGGCAAGGAGTTGACTGCCAGGTTGCTGCACCGGCACAGCCCGCGCCAGGACAAGGCTTTCGTGTCGCTCAACTGCGCCACTCTGGCCGACAACCTCCTCGAAAGTCAGCTCTTCGGCCACGTGCGCGGCGCCTTTACCGGAGCCATGGCCAATCAGAAGGGTCTTCTTGAGGAAGCCAACGGCGGCACGCTGCTCCTGGACGAAGTCGGCGAACTCAGCCCGCCCGTACAGGCCAAGTTGCTGCGCGTCATCCAGGAGCGCGACTACATTCCCCTGGGGACGACCCGCCCGCGAACCGCCGATGTCCGCCTGGTAGCCGCCACCAACAAGGATCTGCACCAGGAAGTTCTGGCCGGGCGCTTCCGCGAGGATCTGTTTTACCGTCTCAACGTCATCACGCTGACCATGCCGCCCCTGCGCGAGCGCCGGGAGGACATAGAGCCGCTGGCCCTCTTTTTCCTGCGCCGTTTCGCCGCCAAGCTGCGCAAGGAACTCCACGGTTTCGCCCCTTGCGCCCTGGAGAACCTTGGTGCCTATGACTGGCCGGGGAACGTGCGGGAGTTGGAGAACGTTGTCGAGCGCGCCGCCATCCTGACCCGCACGCCCATAGTCGGCAGCGAGGATCTCCCGCTGCTGCGCCACAAAAGCCCGGTGGCGGAACCGGCGCCCACACGCCTCCTCCCTCTCGAACTCGTCGAGCGCAACCATATCAGCGAGATTCTTCGTCAGACCGGCTTTCACAAGAGCCGTGCCGCCGAAATTCTCGGCATCTCGCGCAAAACGCTGGACCGCAAGATCGCCGAATTCGGTCTGACCGGACAGGACGGCTGATGCCCCGCCGGCTGCACACCTCCATCCGTGCCAAGCTGGTGGTTTTCACGCTGCTGCCGCTGGTTTGCGCCATCGCCGCCTGCTGGCTGCTCGGCGTCTCCCTGATCAGCGCCCGCCTGATCGGCGACGCCCAGCGACAGGTCGACGTCAAACTCAATACTGCCGAGCAGCTGTTTCACCACGAAATCGAGCACCTCGAGGAGCTTGTCAACCTGACCGCCATTGCCCCGGAGATGGCCGACGCACTGCGCCATGACAGTGCCGGAGAGATGAAGGGGGTTCTTGGCCTGCTTCTGCGCAACGAGCGCCTGGCCTTCCTCAACGTCGTCAACCGCTATGGCATGGTCGTCTACCGGGTCGCCAACCCCGCAGTCAGCGGTGATCGTGTCCTGGATAATCCGTTGATTCGAAGCGCCCTCGCCGGGCAGGGCGGCGGTGGCATCCTGCGCCTCTCCCCCCAGGGCATGCACACTGAAAACAGTGAACTTCCCGACCGGGCCCGGATTGCCGTCCGCCCCACCCCGGAGGCCGCCCCCTACAGCAAAGCCGTGGAAGAGGACGGTTTGTTCTTCCAGGCCGCCACCCCGGTTCGTGATGGCAATGGCACAATCCTCGGCGCACTGGTGGCCGGGGTGCTGATCAATTCCGACCATGCACTGGTCGACGACATCACCCGCATCGTCTTCGAAGAGAAGTCCGGCGGAACAGCCACTATCTTCCTCGGCGACTTGCGGGTTGCCACCAGTGTGCGTGATGAGCGGGGGGAACGTGCCATCGGCACGTTGATGTCGGAAGAAGTCCGTAACGTAGTGCTGGAGCGAGGGGAAACATGGAACGATCGGGCGTTCGTCTACAACGACTGGTTCATGTCAGCCTATCGGCCGCTACGTGACCCGCGGGGGAGGGTCATCGGGGCCCTCTACGTCGGGCTGCCAGAAGCGCCGGTCAAGGCCCTGCACGCACGCACCAACCTGCTGTTCGGCATCATCCTGGCCGGCGGTTCCCTGATCGGCCTGGTGCTGGCCGGCTGGCTCAGCCGCCGCCTGGCCCGCCCGATCCGCGACCTGGCGGAGGGCGCCCGGCGCATCGCCGCAGGTGAGCGGCATGCCGACATCCCGGTCATCGGGCATGACGAGATTGCCGTGCTCGCCGAAGAGTTCAACATTATGGCCGAGCGACTGCGGCACCGCGAAGAAGAGGTCGGCATCCTCAACCGGACACTGGAAGAGAAGGTCGCGCAACGCACGAAGGAACTCGAGGAGAAGGGGGCGCGGCTCTTGGCCGCCGAGCGGGAACTGGCCCAGGCGGAACGACTGGCGGAAGTCGGCCTGCTGGCGGCCGGAGTGGCGCATGAAATCAACAACCCGCTGGCGATCATCCGCGGCAATGCCGAATTGCTGCAGATGGCGCTGCCGGAAAGTGCCGAGCAACAGGAGGAAATCGGCGTTATCCTGGGGCAGACCACACGGGTCGAGCGGATCATCGGCCAACTGCGCAGTTTCTCGCGCCGGCAGATTCGCGCCCCCGGACCGGTCTTGCTGGAGAGCCTGCTCGACGAGATTCTCGACCAGATCAGCCACCAGCACGCCACGGGGGCGATCAACCTGGTCCGCCATTACCAGCCAGGGATCACCCTGCATGCCGACGGCGACCAATTGCGCCAGGTTTTTACCAATCTGATCCTCAATGCCCTGCAGGCGATGCCAACCGGGGGGACCCTGGCGATTACCACCTCGGCAACCCCCGCCGTCAACTGCCGCATCCAGATTGCCGATACCGGCCCGGGGTTATCGACAGAAACACTGGAGAGACTTTTCACTCCGTTTTACACCACCAAGCCGCAGGGGACCGGTCTCGGCCTGTCGGTCTCCTACGGAATCGTCCGCGAACACGGCGGCCAGATCGAAGCCGCCAATCGCAGCGACACCCCCGGTGCCATCTTTACGGTCACCCTGCCAATGACAAACGGGGGGAGACATTGATTCTCCCCCCGTTTGCCGTCTAATGGAGTGGCGCCAGAGCCAGGCAAACCCCTGCTGCGGCTTACCGGGGACCGCGCCCGCCTGACTACTCTTCCCAGCGCAACCTGGGCTGGCGCGCCGCAGCGGTTTCGTCGAGACGCCGGGTACGGGTCCGTACCGGGGCGTTCTTGAGCAATTCCGGAGCCGATTCCGCCTCACTGGCGATGGCCAGCATGGCATCGCAGAATTCGTCGAGCGTCTCCTGGCTCTCGGTTTCGGTCGGCTCGATCATGATCGCCCCCTTGACGACCAGCGGGAAGTAGACCGTCGGCGGGTGGTAGCCGTAATCGATCAGGCGCTTGGCGACATCCAGCGTGTGGCAGTCGTTGGCAAGATCGCGATCGGAGAAGACCACTTCATGCAGGGAGCGGTCCGCATAAGGCAGGTGGTACGCGCCTTCAAGACGGGCACGCACGTAGTTGGCGTTGAGCACCGCCATCTCGGTGGCATGCCGCAAGCCCGCCGCCCCCATGCTGCGGATGTAGGCGAAGGCCCGCACCATGACGCCGAAATTGCCGTGGAAGGCGAGCAGCCGGCCGACCGACTCCGCCGTACCGGCAAAGCGATAAGCGTCGCCGTCGCGCACCGCCATCGGCCCGGGGAGGAACGGCACCAGCGCGGCGCTGACCCCGACCGGCCCGGAACCGGGACCGCCGCCGCCGTGGGGGGTGGCGAAGGTCTTGTGCAGGTTGAAATGCATCACGTCGATCCCCAAATCGCCGGGACGGGCGATGCCGAGCAGGGCATTGAGGTTGGCGCCGTCACAGTAGACCAGCCCGCCGCGCTCGTGGACTAGGGCGCAGATCGCCTCGATGTTGGTCTCGAACAGCCCGAGGGTGTTGGGATTGGTCACCATCAACGCGGCCACATCACTGGTCATGTGCGCCTCGACCTCGGCCAGCGTCAGCACCCCTTCCGAGGCGATCGGCACGACCTCGTAGCCGGCCAGCGCCGCCGTGGCAGGGTTGGTGCCGTGGGCGGTATCAGGGATCAGCACCTTGGTGCGGCGCGTGTTCCCCTGCGCCTCATGCCAGGCGCGGATCACCAGCATCCCCGCCAGTTCGCCGTGCGCGCCGGCCGCCGGCTGCACCGAGACCGCCGCGAAGCCGGAGATCTCGGCAAGCATCTCCTGCAACTGGAAGAGCAGCGCCAGCGTCCCTTGCGCCAGATGGCCGGGGGTCGCCGGATGGACGTCAACCAGCCCGGGGAGACGGCACGCCACCTCGTTGACCTTGGGGTTGTACTTCATGGTACAGCTCCCCAGCGGGTAGAACCCCGAGTCGACGCCATAATTCCAGGTGGAAAGCCGGGTGAAGTGGCGGACCACGTCGACCTCGGAAAGCTCGGGGAACCCCTTGATCTCGGCGCGGCAGAGTTCGCCCGGCAGTTGCACCGCCGGTACGTCCAGCTGCGGGAGGCTGTACCCCTTGCGCCCGGGGTCGGAATGCTCGAAAAGCAGTTTCTCGTTCAGGACCAGTCCCGATGTACCGACGATCATGACGCACCTCCCGCCAGCGAAGTCGCCAGCACCTCGATATCGGCACGACGGTGCTGCTCGGTGACGCAGACCAGGAAGGCATCGGCCAACTCCGGATAGTCGGCACCGAGGGGAATCCCGCCGAGAATCCCCTGCGCTTCAAGTCCCGCCAGCACCTCCCCGAGCGGCTTTTGGCTGCGCACCACGAACTCGTTGAAGGCCGGCGCGGCAAACGGCAGACTCAAGCCTGGAATCTTCGCCAGAAGCTCACGGGCGTAGGCGGCCTTGGCCACATTCTGCACCGCCATCTCGCGTAGCCCCTCCTTGCCAAGCAGACTGAGGAACACCGTGGCGGTCAGGGCACACAACCCCTGGTTGGAACAGATGTTGGAGGTGGCCTTCTCGCGACGGATGTGCTGCTCGCGGGTGGACAGGGTCAGGACGAAGCCGCGCTTGCCGTCGCGGTCGACAGTCTCGCCGACCAGCCGGCCCGGCATGGCGCGTACATCCTTCATGCGCGCGGCAAAGAAACCGACATAGGGGCCGCCGAAGGCCACCGGAAGGCCGAAGCTCTGCCCTTCGCCGGCGACGATGTCGGCACCGAGTTCCCCCGGCGACTTGAGGAGCCCCAGCGCCACCCCTTCGGCAACCCCGGCGACCAGCTTCGCCCCGGCGCCCTGGGCCAACCCGGCGAGTGCGCACAGATCCTCGACGATGCCAAAGTAGTTGGGATAGCCGACGATAACCGCCGCGGCCTGGCTGTCGAGCTTGCCGCGCAGTTCATCGAGATCGGTACGGCCATCGGCGCTGAAGCCGACTTCGACCAGTTCGAGGTCAAGATAGCGGCAATAGGTGGCGATGACCGCCCGCCAGCGCGGATTGAGGGCTCGCGACACCAGCAGCTTGCGGCGCCTGGTCAGGCGCACGCTCATCAGCGCCGCTTCGGCGCAGGCCGAGGCACCGTCGTACATGGAGGCGTTGGCCACCTCCATCCCGGTCAGCTGGCAAACCAGCGTCTGGAACTCGAAGATCGCCTGCAGCGTCCCCTGGCTGATCTCCGGCTGGTAGGGGGTATAGGCGGTGTAAAATTCGCTGCGCGAGATGAGCAGATCGACCGCTGCCGGGATGAAGTGCTGGTAGGCACCGCCGCCGAGAAAGCTCAAGTGGCTGCTTGGGGTGGCATTGCGCGCGGCCAGGGCCTTCAGTTCGCGCAGCAGTTCCCCTTCGGCGACGGCCGGCGGAAGGTCGAGAGGGCGCTTGAGACGGGCGCTGGCCGGGATGCCGGTGAACAACTCCTCCAGGGAGCCGACGCCGATCCGTTCCAGCATCTGCACCACATCGCCCGTCGTATGCGGGATGTAGCGCATGGGCTTAGTGCTCCTCGGCGATATGGGCCTGATATTCGGTGGCGTCCATCAACCCTTCCAGTTCCTTGGTGTCGCTGACACGAATCTTGATCATCCAGCCATCGCCATAGGGCGAGGTGTTGATGATCTCGGGAGCGTCCGGCAACTCTTCGTTGATCTCCTCGACGACACCGGAAACCGGTGCGTAGATATCGGAGACCGCCTTGACCGACTCGACCACGCCGAAGGCCTTGCCAGCCGCGACCTCGCTGCCGACCTCGGGCAGTTCGACGAAGACCACATCCCCCAGGGCATCCTGGGCGAAATCGGTAATGCCGACGATGACCAGATCTCCCTCGACCTGCACCCACTCGTGCTCTTCGGTGTACTTGAGTTCTTCCGGGAATTCCATCTTTTCCTCCTTTACGGCTGATGAAAAGGGCCCATCTGCGGTGTTGCCCTCAGTCTCGTCGTTGCGACGGACCTTTTTAGGTACGCCTCACTCCTGGCTTTCGGGCGCCTTGCATCTGCGCCCTTTTGATCAGCCTCGGGTTCTCATCATGCTGGTGGGTCGCAAACCACCCTACAAAATTTATCGCTTCACGAACGGCGGCTTGACAACCTTCGCCCGCAGCTTGCGGTCGCGGATGCCGATCAGCAGCTCGCGGTCGAGCATGGCGCAGGACGACTCGACCAGGGCCAGGGCGATACCGTTCTTCAGCGTCGGCGACATGGTCCCGCTGGTCACGACACCGACCTCGCTGCCGCCGGCGAAGACCGGGTACCCTTCGCGCGGGATGCCGCGTTCCTCCATGACCAGACCGACCAGGCGGCGCGGGATGCCGGCAGCCTTCTGGGCGAGCAGCGCATCGCGGCCAACGAAGTCGCCCTTCTCGAACTTGACGATCCACCCCAGCCCCGCTTCCAGCGGGGAGATTTGCGGCGACAGTTCGTGCCCGTAAAGCGCATAGCCCTTTTCCAGGCGCAGCGTGTCGCGGGCGCCAAGTCCGATCGGCTGCAGCCCGTCGGCGGCCCCCGTCTCGAGCAGGCGATTCCAGAGCTCGACGACCTCCCCCGCCGGGACATACAGTTCGAAACCGTCCTCGCCGGTGTAGCCGGTACGCGAGATCAGCGCCGGCACACCGGCCACTTCGCCGCGGCCGAAATGATAGTAGCGGATGCTCTCGAGGGGGGTCGCGGTCATCCGGGCAAGAATCGCCGCCGAGCGCGGTCCCTGCAGCGCCAACTGCGCGTACTCGGCGCTGCGGTTGACCAGCGTCACCCCCTTGAGACCACTTTCCGCATGCACCTTCTGCATCCAGGCAAAATCCTTGTCGGCATTGGAGGCGTTGACGCAGAAGAGGAAGTGGGTGGCGCTGCTGCGATAGAGGGTGACGTCATCGACCACCCCGCCATCGGGGTAGCACAGGGCACTGTACTGGATCTGGCCGTCGACTAGGCGGCTGGCGTCGTTGGTGGTCAGCCGCTGCACCAGGGACAGAGCTTCGGCGCCGCGCACCTCGATCTCTCCCATGTGGGAAACGTCGAACAGGCCGGCCCGCTCGCGCACCGCCTGATGTTCCTCAAGAACCCCGGCATACTGCACCGGCATCTCCCAGCCGCCGAAGGGGACCATCCGCGCGCCTAGCGCCTTGTGCACTGCATTGAGGGGGGTCTGTCTCAGGATGTCGGTCATGGTGTGTCTCCGTAGGGCGGTTCGCGAACCGCCCCTACCGTAGAATTTCCGGAATCTTATCCTCGTGACCGAGGGTCATCAAGTGCACTCCCTGGCAGAGTTCGCGCGCCCAGCCGACCGCTTCACGGGCAATCGCCACCCCTTCCCGCAGCGGATCGGTGGCACTGTCCAGGCGGGCGACGACCTCGTCGGGAACACACATGCCGGGGATGTTGCCGTTGAGGAAACGGGCCATCTTCGCGCTGCGCACCAGCAGGATCCCGGCCATCACCGGGACTTGCAAAGGAGCGATCGAGTCCATCAGCCGTTCCAGTTCGCAGCGGGTAAACACCGCCTGGGTTTGAAAAAAACGGGCACCGCTTTCGACTTTCTTGCACACCTTCTGCAAGACCAGGTCGAACGGTTCAGCCGCCGGGTTCACCGCCGCCCCCGGGAAAAAAACCGGGGCCCCGGCCAGCGGCTTCCCCGCCATATCCAGCCCCCGGCACAGTCCGGCAACCACGTCAAGCAACTGCACCGCATCGAGATCGAAGACCGGGCGCGCGTCGGGATGATCGCCGAACTTGCTGTGATCACCGGAAAGCAGCAGCAGGTTCTCAATCCCTAGAGCCGCGGCACCGAGCAGGTCGGACTGCAGGGCCACCCGGTTGCGATCCCGGCAGGTCAACTGCAGGACCGGCTCGAGCCCGCGCCGTTTCAATTCGCCGGCCAGCACCAGGGCACACATCCGCATGTTGGCCCCCTGGTTGTCAGTGACGTTGACCGCCGTCACCCCCTGGAGCTTTTCGGCAACCGCCAGGACCGGCGCGAGATCGACCCCCTTGGGGGGGGCAACCTCGGCCGTGACCACGAAACGACCGGCGGCGAGATTTTGTTGAAGGAGAGACATTAACGAACCGTAGGGGCGTGATTTATCACGCCCAGGGCGCAATGAATTGCGCCCCTACAAGAGATGTCACCGGATCTTATGCCGTCCCGGCTTACGCCGGCGGCTCCAGGCCTTCGGCGGCACCCGCCGGGCGAAAACGCCGGGGCGCTGCTGGCGCTGCAGGCGCTCATAAATCAGCTTCCAGGCGCAATCGAGTTCACCGTCAACTTCGCAGCGGCCATTCTTCATCCCGCCGCACGGCCCGTTGAGCAGCCCCTTAGCGCAGTTGGTCACCGGGCAGATGCCGGCCGTCTCGTTGAGGATGCAGTCGCCGCACAG
>CAZRTZ010000047.1:0-21074 GCA_964603155.1 uncultured Geobacteraceae bacterium
GTGCATCGGCGGCGGGCAGGGGGGGGCGATGCTCATCGACCATGACCCGGAGGGTGGCCATGGTTCCTGACACGATCTGCCGCCACTGGATCCTGGAGCGCGACGCCGACGGTCTGGCCTGGCTCACCCTCGACCGGGCCGAAAGCAGCGCCAACAGCCTCTCCAGCGCGGTGCTCGACGAACTGGAACAGCTGCTCGCGGACGTTGCCCGCGACCTGCCGCAGGCCGTGATCATCCGCTCTGGAAAACCGTCCGGCTTCATCGCCGGCGCCGACGTCAAGGAATTCACCACCCTCACCGATCGCGATCAGGCGCTCACCCTGATCCGTCGCGGCCAGGGGATCCTGACGCGCATCGAGGCCCTGCCGGTCCCGACCGTCGCTCTGATCCACGGTTTCTGTCTCGGCGGCGGACTGGAACTGGTGCTGGCCTGCCGCATCCGCATCGCCAGCGACGACCCGGCCACCCGCCTGGGGCTCCCCGAGGTCATGCTCGGCATCCACCCCGGCTTCGGCGGGACCGTGCGCCTGATCGGCCTGGTTGGCCCCCTCAAGGGGCTGGAGCTGATGCTGACCGGCCGCGCCCTTGCCGCCAGGGCGGCGCGGGCCATCGGCCTGGTCGATGCCGTCGTCCCCGAGCGGCACCTGGATAACGCGGCCCGGGCGCTGGCCGCGCAGCCACCCAAACGCAAAGCCCTGCCGCTGCGCGAACGCCTCGCCGGGTTCCCCCTCGCCAGGGGGCTGATCGCCGGGCAGCTGCGTCGTATGACGGCGAAAAAGGCCGATCCCCGCCACTACCCGGCCCCTTACGCCCTGATCGACCTGTGGCAGCGGTTCGGCAGCAACGCGTCGGCCAACTATGCCGCCGAGGCGGCGTCCGTCGCCGCACTGATCACCGGTCCGACCTCGCGCAATCTGGTGCGGGTCTTCACCCTGCAGGAACGCCTCAAGGGGACCGGGCGGCTCGAGACGCCGGCCCCGCGCACGGTCCACGTCATCGGCGGGGGGACCATGGGCGGGGATATCGCCATCTGGTGCGCCCTGCAGGGAATGCATGTCACCATCCAGGACCTCGACACCGCGCGCCTTGGCCAGGTCGTCAGCCGCGGCCAGGCGCTCTTCGCCAAGACCCTCAAGGAGCGCCGCTTGATCGAGGCGGCTTCCGATCGCCTGGTTCCTGATCCGGAAGGGAATGGGGTGGCGCGCGCCGACCTGGTGATCGAGGCGATCTTCGAGAACGTCGCCGCCAAGAGCGCGCTCTACCGGCAGGTGGAGCCGCGCCTGCGCCCGGAGGCGCTTCTCGCCACCAACACGTCGAGCATCCCGCTGGAAGAGCTGGCCGCCTCTTTGCAACACCCCGAGCGGCTGATCGGCCTGCACTTTTTCAACCCGGTGGAGAAGATGCAGCTGGTCGAGGTGGTTACCGCAGCGCAGACCGACCCGGAGATAGCCCGGCGCGGCGCGGCCTTCGTCCTCGGCATCAAGCGCCTCCCCCTGCCGGTGACCAGTTCCCCTGGCTTCCTGGTCAACCGCATCCTCATGCCCTATCTCCTCGAGGCGGTCACCCTGGCGGAAGAAGGGATGCCCCCGGCCGTCATCGACCGGGCAGCCACCGACTTCGGCATGCCGATGGGGCCGCTGCGCCTGGCCGACACGGTGGGGCTGGATATCTGCCTGTCGGTCGCGCAGATCCTCTCCCGGCATTTCCCGGTCGAGGTGCCACCCTCGCTCGAAAAGATGGTCGCCGCCGGCTGTCTCGGCCGCAAGAGCGGCCAGGGGTTCTACAGGCACGGGCCGGGAGCCGGCAAGCCCCCGGCCAAACCAACGGCCATCCCATCAGAAATCACCTCCCGGCTGATGCTGCGCCTGCTCAACGAGGCGGTGGCCTGCTGGCGTGAGCAGGTCGCGGCGGACGCCGACCTGCTCGATGCCGGGGTGATCTTCGGCACCGGCTTCGCGCCGTTCCGCGGCGGACCGCTGCAGCATGTCGCGGCGACGGGCTCTGCGGCGCTGCTGGCCGAACTGGAGGCGCTGGCTGGCCGCCATGGCAGCCGCTTCCAGCCCGATCCGGGGTGGCGTCAGCTGGTTGCCGATGAGGGAGGCAGGCCATGACTGAAAACCATCCGCTCGACCTGATCTCCCCCCGCGAGGCCGCCTCCCTGCCGGACCTCTTCCTGGAGCGGGTCCGCCGTAACCCGGCGGGGTGCGCCTACCGCCGTTTCGACCTCAACGACCGCTGCTGCACCTGCACCACCTGGCAGGAGGTGGCGGAGCTGGCCGGCCGCTGGCAGGCGGCGCTGCGCGGCGAAGCTCTCGCACCCGGCGACCGGGTCGCCATCATGCTGCGCAACTGCCTGGAGTGGGTGGCCTTCGACCTGGCCGCCCTGGGACTCGGGCTGATCACCGTGCCGCTCTTCGTCAACGACCGCCCGGACAACTTCGCCTACATCATCGAGGCGACCGGTGCCCGGTTGCTGCTGATCGACGGCGTCGACCACTGGCACGGCATTACCGCCGTCCATCAGCGCCTGGGGAGCCTCGAGCGGATCGTCTCGGTGAAAACCGCCTGCGTCGGCGATCACTGCGACCGGCGCCTGGTCGATCTGGAACACTGGCTGCCGGCGACGGCGACAGCCTACACCGCCGCGGCTATCCGGCCGGACGAGCCGGCCTCGATCGTCTATACCTCGGGGACCACCGGCCATCCCAAGGGGGTGGTGCTGACCCATGCCAACATCATCGAGAACGCCTACGCCGGGGCCACCCTGATCAAGGTCTATGCCGACGACCTGTTCCTTTCGTTCCTGCCGCTCTCCCATACCCTGGAGCGAACCGTCGGCTATTACCTGCCGATCCTCGCCGGGGCCAGCGTCGCCCACGTGCGGGCGCTGGAGAAACTGGCCGAGGATCTGCCGCAGGTGCGGCCGACGGTCATCGTCTCGGTACCGCGGGTTTTTGAGCGCGTCCATCAGAAGATCACCGCGCGCCTGGCGGACGCACCGCGCTGGAAACGCTGGCTCTTCGAGAAGACGGTCGCCATCGGCTGGCGGCGCTTCGAATTCACCCAGAAAAGGGCCAGCTGGTCGCCCGCCTTCCTGCTCTGGCCGCTGCTCGACCGGCTGGTCGCCAGCCCGGTGCGGGCGGCGCTGGGGGGGCGGGTGCGGCTGGCAATCAGCGGCGGCGCTCCGCTCAACCCCGAACTGGCCCGGTTCTTCATCGCCCTCGGCGTGAATATCGCCCAGGGGTATGGCCTGACCGAAACCAGCCCGGTGGTCTCGGTCAACCCGCTCCAGGACAATCGCCCCGAGACGGTCGGCGTCTGCCTGCCGGGGGTCGAGGTCCGGCTCGGAGCCCAGAACGAGTTGCTGATACGTGGGCCGGGATTGATGGCCGGCTACTGGCAGAATCCGGAGGCCACGGCAGAGGTCATCGACGCCGACGGCTGGCTGCGCTCCGGCGACCAGGCCCGGCTCGATAACGACGGCCACATCGTCATCACCGGCCGGCTTAAGGAGATCCTGGTGCTGGCCACAGGGGAAAAGGCCCCGCCGGCCGACATGGAGGCGGCGATCGTCGGCGACCCGCTCTTCGAGCAGGTGATGGTCGTCGGTGAAGGGCGCCCCTTCCTCGCCGCCCTGGTGGTGCTCAACGCCGCCGCCTGGCAGCGGCAGGCGGCCGCCCTCGGCATCGATCCGCAGGCTCCGAGCGCCCTGGCCGAGCCGCGCGTGGAGGCGGTGCTGTGCGAGCGGATCGGCAAGCGCCTGCACGACTTCCCGGGCTACGCGCAGGTGCGTCGGGTTCACGCCGGTCTTGACCCCTGGACGATCGATGACGGGCTGCTGACCGCCACCATGAAGCTGCGCCGGGCGCAGGTGCTCGAAAAATACGGCGCCACCATCGAAACCCTCTACGCCGGCCACTGATCCCTCGCGGGCCGACGGCGGCGACGCCAAAAGCAAAGGAGCGCAAGACGTCGCCGGTCCGTGTCATGAGCCGGCAGGTGCAGGCGAGCATCGCCGCGGTAACGGCAGGCGGCGTTCCCCAGGAGAACCGCCACCTGGTCGAGGCGCGGCCTTTACCTCCGCAGCCGTCTCCCCGAGGACCAGCCACGCTGATCACTGATCACCTGTAAAAAAATGGCATCACCTGCTGCAGGAACGCCGTCATCTGCTATGCTGTGTCATCATCTTTACTCCACAGGAGGCATTTATGCGTAAGATTTCCGTTCTGTTCGTCGTGTTGGCGGCCGTGAGTCTGACCATCCCCCTGACGGTTCTGGCCTCGTCCCACGGTGGGGAGAAGAAGGCTATGGCCGGCGAGGCAACCCCTGCCACGCTCGCCCAAGGGAAGGCGATCTATGAGAAATTCTGTGCCGCCTGCCATAACAGCGGCGCCGCCGGTGCACCGAAGCTCGGCGACAAGGCGGCGTGGAAGAAGCACATCGCGGCGGGACTCGACCACATGACCAAGATGGCCATCAAGGGCGAGGGGGCCATGCCGGCGCGGGGCGGCAATCCCAAACTCAGCGATACCGAAGTGCGCGCCGCGGTGGCCTATCTCATGGAGAACAGCAAGTAGGCCTGGAATCAAGGCGGCGATAAAAGGAAGGGGACAGGCCAGCAGCCTGTCCCCTTTTTGCTGTCCAGGCCGAGCCGCTGTAAAACCCCCGCAAAGCTTGGCTCCGGGGGTGCGGTAATGGTCAGGGGCACATCGCCCTGGGGGTGGTTTACGGTCAGGGAGAAGGCACACAGCAGGAGGCGGTGGCAGTCGAAAAGGTCGCGGAAGGCGCGGTTGTGGGCGCCGTCGCCGTAGGTGGTGTCGCCGATGATCGGGTGGAAGACGTGCTTGAGGTGCCGGCGCAGTTGGTGGCGCCGTCCGCTCACCGGGGCCAGTTCCACCAGCGCATAGCGGCTGGTCGGGTAGCGCCCCACCGCCACCGGCAGTTCGACCTGCGCCAGGCGCTTGAGGTGCGTCACGGCGGCCAAGGGCTCGGCGCGCTTGAGGTCGGTGCGGTAGAGGGGTCGTTCCTTGAGAGGATAGTCGATGGTCTGGTCGGCAGGCACCCCGCGCACCACCGCCAGGTAGCGTTTGTCCACCGCATGCACCTGCAGTTGCCGCCCGAGATCGGCGGCGGCCTCGCGGTCCAGGGCAAAGAGCACGACGCCTGAGGTCGGCCGGTCGAGACGATGCACCGGCCAGACCCGCTGCCGCATCATGCGCCGCACCAGCAGCATCAGCGAGATCGTCTCCTCGCGGGCCAGGTCGGTGGGGTGGACCACCATCCCCGCCGGCTTGTGCACGGCGATGAGGCGATCGTCCCGGTAAAGGACGGGGATGACGGTAGCGCGGTCGAAGGCCGGGAACATGGGTCGCCATTCTAGGGGGAATCCCCGCGGCCGGCAATGGGAATGGGGCTGTCCAAAGTTGACGCCGGAGTTCGTTCCCGTCCATGGCGGCAAGGTGCCGCCGGTCGCGCAGTTGCACAGCAAATTCTGCCGCCTTCGCCCACAACTAAAAAATCGTTGGTAAAATAGGTGAACACTTGCCAGGTCAGGGCGGAATCGCCGTGCTGCGCTTCAACAGCAACCCCCATCAAAAGGAATCGCTCCGATGAAGGCCGAAAGCAAATGCCCGGTCACGGGCAAAACCAGAAGCCAGGTTGCCGGCGGCGGCACGTCGAACCGGGACTGGTGGCCGAACCAGCTGAACCTGCACCTGTTGCACCAGCACTCCTGCCGGGCCAACCCGATGGGGAAGACGTTTGATTATGCCGCCGAATTCCAGACCGTCGACTTCAAGGCGCTCAAACAGGATCTCTATGCGCTGATGAGCACTTCGCAGGAATGGTGGCCGGCCGACTTCGGCCACTACGGCGGGCTCATGATCCGCATGGCGTGGCACAGTGCCGGCACCTACCGTACCGGTGACGGCCGCGGCGGCGGCGGGACCGGCAACCAGCGCTTCGCGCCCCTCAACAGCTGGCCGGACAACGCCAACCTCGACAAGGCACGCCGGCTGCTCTGGCCGATCAAACAGAAATACGGCCGGAAGATCTCCTGGGCCGACCTGATGATTCTCGCCGGCAACTGCGCCCTGGAGTCGATGGGCTTCAAGACCTTCGGTTTCGGCGGCGGACGAGATGACCTCTGGGCGCCGGAGGAGGACATCTACTGGGGGAAAGAACACGAATGGCTGGGGGAGCAGCGCTACAGCGGTGAGCGCCAGCTTGACAGCCCGCTGGCCGCCGTGCAGATGGGGCTGATCTACGTCAATCCGGAGGGCCCCAACGGCAACCCGGACCCGGTGGCCTCGGGACGCGACGTGCGCGAGACCTTCGGCCGCATGGGGATGAACGACGCGGAGACCGTCGCCCTGGTAGCCGGCGGCCACACCTTCGGCAAATGCCATGGCGCCGGCCCGGCCTCCCACGTCGGGCCGGAACCGGAAGCCGCCCCCATCGAAGCGCAGGGACTCGGCTGGCTGAGCAGTTTTAAAAGCGGCAAGGGAGTGGACACCATCACCAGCGGTCTGGAGGGGGCGTGGAAGCCGAACCCGACAAGGTTCGACATGGGCTACCTGAAGGTGCTGTTCAAATACGAATGGGAACTGGTCAAGAGTCCGGCCGGGGCCAACCAGTGGCTGGCCAAGGACGTTGACGACGAGGATCTGGTGGCCGATGTCTTCGATCCGTCGAAAAAGCTGCGGCCGATGATGACTACGGCCGATCTCTCGCTGCGTTTCGACCCGATCTACGAGCCGATCGCGCGGCGTTACCTGGCCAACCCCGAAGAGTTCGCCGACGCCTTCGCCCGCGCCTGGTTCAAGCTGACCCACCGCGACATGGGACCGAAGTCCCGCTACCTCGGCCCGGAAGTCCCGGCCGAAGACCTGATCTGGCAGGATCCCGTTCCCGCTGTCGCTCATCCCCTGGTCGATGCGCAGGACACCGCCGCCCTCAAGGGGAAGATCCTTGCCTCGGGGCTGTCTGTTTCCCAGCTGGTCACGACCGCCTGGGCGTCAGCCTCCACCTTCCGCGGCTCCGACAAGCGCGGCGGGGCCAACGGCGCGCGCATCCGCCTCGCCCCTCAAAAGGACTGGGCCGTGAACCAGCCCGCCCAACTGGCCAAGGCGCTGCAGACCCTCGAAGGAATCCAGGAGGCGTTCAATGCCGCGCAGTCCGGCGGCAAGCGGGTGTCGTTCGCCGACCTGATCGTCCTCGGCGGTTGCGCCGCCATCGAGCAGGCGGCGAAGAGCGCCGGCTTTGCGGTGACCGTTCCCTTCACGCCGGGGCGTACCGACGCCGCACAGGAACAGACCGATGTCCAGTCATTTGCCGTCCTCGAGCCGGAAGCGGACGGCTTCCGCAACTACCTCAAGCAGAAGTACGCCGTCCCGGTCGAGGCGTTGCTGGTCGACCGGGCGCAGCTGCTGACGCTCTCCGCACCCGAAATGACCGTGCTGGTCGGCGGCCTGCGCGTCCTGAACGCCAATGTCGGCCAGTCCCGGCACGGCGTCTTCACCAGGCGCCCCGAAACGCTGACCAACGATTTCTTCGTCAATCTGCTGGACATGGGCACCGCGTGGACGCCGTCCGCGGAGAATGGCGACGTGTTCGAGGGGCGCAGCCGCTGGAGCGGAGAACTCCAATGGACCGGCACCCGGGTCGACCTGATCTTCGGGTCGAACTCGCAGCTGCGGGCCATCGCCGAGGTCTATGCCTGTGCTGACGCCCGCGAGAAGTTCGTGAACGACTTCATTGCGGCGTGGGACAAGGTCATGAATCTCGACCGGTTCGACCTCGCCTGAACGGGCGGCGATGTGCCTTGGGGCACATCCCTGTCTCGACAAAAAAACAAGGGGACGGAATGCCATTCCGTCCCCTTGTTGCCTCCCTGATTCCCGACTCAGGCCGTCTCCGCCATCAGCTTCGACAGGCTGCGGGCGAAGGCCACCGGGTCGCGGGGGCGGTCCCCTTCGAGCAGCAGCGCCTGATCGTAGAGCAGTTCGACGTACTCTTTCAGACGGTCGCTTTCGGCGTCGGCGGCAAAGAGCGCCTGCATCCGGGCGATCAGCGGGTGGTCGGGGTTGACTTCCAGCACGCGCTCCCCTTTGGGAACGTTCTGCCCCATGGCGCGGAACATCTTCTCCATCTGCGGGTCGAGGTCATGCTCGCCGGTCACCAGGCAGACCGCCGACTCTTTCAGGCGCCCGGAGACGCGCACCGCGCTGACCTGCTCTTTCAGCTGCTCCTGCATCAGCGTTAGCAGGTCGCCATACTCCTTCTGCTTCTCTTCCTTTTTCGTATCGCCGAGGTCGAGATCCCCCTTGAGGGCCGATTGGAACTCCTTCTCCTGGTAGCGGCCGAGCCCGCTGATGATCAGGTCGTCGATGTCGTCGGTGGCCAGCAGCACCTCGAAGCCCTTCTCCTTGAAGACCTCGAGATACGGTGACGCTTCGGCGGTGGCCCGGTCGGGGCCGGTCATGTAGTAGATCTCTTTTTGCTCGCTGCGCATGCGCGCCACGTAGTCGGCCAGGGAGATCTTCTGGCCCGGCTCGGTCTGGGTGGTCTCGAACAGCAGCAACTCGGCGAGGGCGTCCTTGCGCGCGAAGTCGTGGTGGATCCCCTCCTTGAGCACCCGCCCGAACTGGCCGTAAAACTCGGTGTAGGCCTCCAGCTCGTGCTTCTTCATCTCCGCCAGGGTGTCGAGCACCTTCTTGGTGAGGTTCTTGTTGATCACCGCCACGGTCTTGTTGTCCTGCAGGATCTCGCGGCTGACGTTGAGCGGCAGGTCGGCCGACTCGACCACCCCCCTGACGAAGCGCAGGTAGGGGGGGAGCATCGCCTCGCAGTGGTCCATGATCTGCACCCGGCGCACATAAAGGGTCGGGCCGATCTTGTAGTCCTGGTAGTAGATGTTGAAGGGGCGCTGCTTCGGCAGGTAGAGCAGGGCCGAGAACTCGGTGGTCCCCTCCGCCCGGTAGTGGATGGTTTTGGCCGGCTCGGTGTAGTCGTGGGAGATGTGCCGGTAGAACTCGTGATACTCTTCCTCGCTGATCTCGTTCTTGTCTTTCAGCCAGATCGCCTTGCGCGAGTTGAGGGTTTCGATCTCGATCGTTTCGATCCGCTTCTTGTCGTCATCGGGATCAGGCTTGCTGCGCGTGACCGCCATCTGCACCGGGTACTCGATGAAGTCGGAGTACTGCTTGACCACCTTGCGCAGCTCCCACTCCTTGAGGTACTGCTTCGCCTCCTCCTTGAGATGGAGGATGACGTCGGTGCCGCGCCCCGCCTTGCTGACATCTTCGATGGTGTAGCTGCCGTCGGCGTCCGACTGCCAGCGCACCGCCTGGTCGTTTGGCGCACCGGCGCGGCGGGAGAAGACCGTGACCTGATCGGCGACCATGAACGCCGAGTAGAAGCCGACGCCGAACTGGCCGATCAGCTCCGGGTTGTCCTTGACCTCGCGGCTCTCCAGCAACCGGAGAAACTCCTTGGTCCCCGAGTGGGCGATGGTGCCAAGCGCCTCGGCGGCCTCGTCGCGGCTCAGACCGATGCCGTTGTCGCGCACCGTCAGGGTACCGGCCGCTTCATCGGTGATCAGCTCGATCTGCCATTCATCACCGCCGGGATTGATGCCGGTGTCGGTGAGCGAGAGGTAGCGGGCCTTGTCGATGGCGTCGCTGGCGTTGGAGATCAGCTCGCGCAGAAAGATCTCCTTGTGCGAATAAAGGGAATGGATCACCAGGTCGAGGACCTTGTTGACCTCGGCTTTGAACTTGCGTTTGCTCACCGTCATGGACGTGCTTCTCCCGTTGGATTTGAATGTGCCGCTAGGCGGTGCTCAAGGTAAGCACCCCTCCCGCCGATGTCAAGTTCGCACAGAAAATGTAAAAAAAGGGGGGCGGCCGGCTATGTCGAAAAGAGTAGCCTGTCCAGCGGTTTTTTCGGAGAATATCGTTCGGCTCACAGAACGTTTGCGGTATTCGAGGAGGATGCGTGCCATTTATCCTGACCACCTGCGCCGTCGGCGCGGAAGCGCTCCTGCGCCGCTGCCTGCTGGAACAACGCGGCTGGCGCGCGGCCTTTTCCCGCCCCGGGCTGCTCACCTTCAAGCTCGATGAGCCGCTCGATGCGGGGCTGTCCCGCCCTCACCCGCTGATCCGCACCTGGGGGCTGTCGCTCGGCTTCTGCTCTGTGCCGCAGGAGCTGGAAAAGGCCCTGGCGGGGCTGGACCGGCCGGTGCTGCAGGTGGTCGCCGGCGAGGCCGGCCCGAAGGGGCATGTGCCGGAGACCGTGCTGGAGCGCTGGGAGGTGGAAGCGCGGCGGGTGCGGGAGGAGATCCTGGGCTGCTGGGGAGAACGGGTGCGCATTGCCGAACCGGCGCTTGGCGACGACGTTCTCGATGTGCTGGTCCGCCCCGGCGAACCCTGGGTAATCGGCTGGCACCGCCACAGCCGCGAGCGGGGGCCGCTTCCGGGCGGCGCCTGGGAGCTGGCCGTCCCGCCCGATGCGCCGTCGCGGGCCTGGGCCAAACTCGAGGAGATGATCCGCTGGTCCGGGCTCACCCCGCAAAAAGGCGAGTCGGCCCTGGAGATAGGCTGCGCCCCCGGTGGCGCCACCATGGCCCTTTTGGATCGCGGCCTGCGCGTCTGCTCCGTCGATCCCCTCCCCATCGTCCTGCCGGAGCGACTGAGCCAGGCGCCGTTTCACCAGCACCGCTGCCTGATCGAAAAGCTGCCGCGCCAACGGTTCCCCGCCGCCGTCGACTGGATCGTGGTCGACATGGGGCTGTCGGCGCCGATGGCCGTGCATCACCTGGCCTGCATCGTCCCGCGCTACCGCCGGCATCTGCAGGGGATGTTCGTGACGCTGAAGCTGAACGAGTGGGCGCTGGCGGAGCGGATCCCCGACCTGCTGGAGAAGATCGCGGCGCTGGGCTTCGCCTCGGTCGAGGCCGCCTCCCTGCCGGCTTTCCGCCAAGAGATCGGGGTCGTGGCCCGGCGCTAGAGGTGTGGCGGACCACCTGAACGCGAGGGGCGACCATGCGGTCGCCCTTTGTCATTTTACGGAAAGTCGGCGGCGCATCACGCTCCGCTCAAACCAGCACTTCAAATTGCCTGGTTCCCGAATCGTAGCCGGAGAGAGTGCCGGTCTCGATGTCGAAATACCAGCCGTGCAGAACCAGCTGCCCCTCTTCGACGCGCTCCTTCAGCCAGGGGAAGGTCATGAGGTTGTCCAGCGATTCCAGGATGGAGGTGCGTTCACAGGCTTTCACCTGCAATTCGAACGGCTTTCCCGGCAGTTTGGCCAGAACCCGCTCCTTGGCCTTCTGCCCCAGGCTGACCCATTTGCCGATGAAGGAGTCTTTCTTCTCCAGAAGACTCCCCTCCATCAGGGCGCGGATACCGCCGCACTGGGAGTGGCCCATGACGATGATGTGGTCGACCTTGAGGTGGCAGACCGCATACTCGAGGGCGGCGCTCACCCCATGGTAGGCGGTGTCGTGTTCGCAGGGGGGGACCAGGTTGGCCACGTTGCGCACCACGAAGAGATCACCGGGGGCGCAGCGGGTGAGAATGGCGGGATCGACCCGCGAGTCGCTGCAGCCGATCAAAAGGGCGCGAGGGTTCTGCCCCTTCTTGAGGTGTTCGTAGAGTTCGGCGTCGTGGCCGACCCAGCCTTGCTGGAAATCCTTGAATCCGGCGATAAAGCGCTGCACGTCTTTCATGATTTTGCTCCCTGGCAGTCCGTGACGGGAGGGGCCGCACGGCCCCTTCCTGAATGGCCCGTTCGCTGGCGGGCGGCTACCCTTTGTGCCCCAGTTTGACCAGCGCCTCGTCGGCACTCTGGTCATAGCGCTCACGCTCGATCCGGGCCATCTCCTTGAGTTTCTCGTCGATGGCCGGGTATTTCAGGGCCAGGATCCGCCCGGCGAGGACGGCGGCGTTGCGGGCGCCGTCGATGGCCACGGTGGCTACGGGGACCCCCGGCGGCATCTGCACCGTGGAAAGGAGGCTGTCCCACCCCGAGAGGGGGCCGTTGCCCAGGGGGAGGCCGATGACCGGGAGGCGCGTGTGGCCGGCGATGACGCCGGCCAGGTGGGCGGCCACCCCCGCGCAGCCGATGAGCACTTCGACTCCTTCGGCGTGAGCGCGCTCGAGATAGGCGAAGACCTTGTCGGGGGTGCGGTGGGCCGAGGCGATGACGATCTCGCTGGGGATTCCCAGTTCATCGAGGGTTTCGCGGACCTTGACCACTTTGGGGACATCGTTGGGGCTGCCGGTGAGGATACCGACCAGAATCTTGCTGCTGTTTTGCTCACTCATGGGTTGCTTTTCTCCTGTTCCATACGTCGTTGGTTTTTGGGCGGCATGACCGCCGTTCCGGGCAATAAAAAAAAAGGGCAAGCCCTTCCCTTGCGGGAAAACCTGTCCTCTTTCCGAAGCGCCGCCCGGCCGCGGGCCAGGATGCGCTGAGCTGAAGGAACCTTCTGTCGCAGGCAGCAAACCGGCGGCCTGTCGCTGGGACACTCCGGGTTCTCTGCCGATTCACTGCCTTACTTGACCAAAATAGTCAAAAAAACGCCGCCGAGTCAACCGCTTTTTGCTACGGCTGCCGCTCGTTGCTCCCCTCTTCCGCAGGAAGTTCTGGTTTGGCTTCCAGGGAGAAAATGATGACCCGCTCCCCGGTGATGGTGCTCAGGTCGGTGTGGAGGCTGCGCACCGGCACCTTCAGTACATCGAGGATCACCGCCTCCAGCAGGGGACGCCCCTTCTCCAGCAGGGCGTGGCGCATCTGTTTGATCAGTTCCCGGCCGTTGCCGGGATCGCCGGACTGGGCCAACTGGCGTTCGGCGCTGGTCAGCACCCCCTTCAGACGCACGATCACCATATCGTCGATGATGTAGGAGCGGGCTTCGAGAGGACCGCGGCCCATGTATTCCTTCTCGAAACGGATCACGGCCTCGCTGATATCCGCTTCGAGCATCCCCTTGGTCCTGCTGCCGGGCATTTTCGGGCTCCTTAGATCATCTGGTTGACGCAATAATATGCCGTTGGAACACTGTCAACGTCGTTGCCAGGGAGGCACGGCAAGGTCTACATCGACAGGCTGGCAAAGGCGTTGCGGATCTTGAACTTCGATCCCTTCGCCCCGTCGCCATTCCCGTCCGCGGCAAAGTCCTCGATCTCATCCATGGAGAAGACCACGCGCACCGTATGCTGGGGATCGCTGATGGTCAGACACCAGCCGTCGAACTGCTCCACCCACTCGATCGTCTCGGGATGCAGACCGTGCTGGGCGGCGTAGCGGCGGGCGACCTCCCTGAGTTGCTCCTGGCCGGCACCCTGTGCCGGAGTGAGTGCTGGCATGGTGACCTCTCCTCGCAGTGAAAGTGAATGACAGACATTCTAGGGGGAATGGTCACGGCAGGCAACCGGCAAGGAAAAGCCGCTGGCAGGGAGGTTGGCTGACGTTATTTCCTCTGCATCCCGGTTGATAAATTCCCGGCGTGACGTAACATGGACACAATCTGTTTCACCCAGCCCATTCCACGCAAGGAGTCATCCCCATGAAAAAGCTGCTTCTGCTTGCCGCCGTTCTCGCCCTCGCCCCTCTCGCCGCCCAGGCCGAGGAAAAAGCCGCCGCCTCCGGACGCAAGGACTGCGAGGCGTTGAAGTCGGAAATCGCCGCCAAACTCGACGCCAAGGGGGTCAAGAATTACATCCTGACACTGGTCAATTCCTCCGAGGTCAAGCCCGAGGAGAAGGTGGTCGGCAGTTGCGACGCCGGCACCATGAAACTCGTCTACACGCGCAAATAACGCCATCGCCCGGTCGGGTGCGCAAAAAGGGAGAGGCGGCTTGCCAGCAAGCCGCCTCTCCCTTTTTGTCCTTTGCCCTATGGCCCTGCCTTCAACTCCCCGGGACGTTTCCCCGCTGGCGGAAAAAATCGAGGAGGAGTTCAGCCTCGCGGGGGGAGAGGTCGAACTTGAAGGTCGCCTCCTGGACCAGCGGCCGCCAGGGTTGAGCGGGATCATCCTGGAGTTGGCCGGAGATCCAGCGCATGGCGCGGCGCAACTCTTCGCCTTCGGGGAGCAGGTCGGACGACATGGCCGCGACTCCTTCAGTTTTCCGTCAGGAAATGCTCTTCGTAGAGGTCCTCGAGCGTGCGCAGATGCCGGCTTTCGTCAACGAGCAGCGCCGCGAAGAGGCCGGCCATCGGCGCGCCGGAACAGGCTTCGGAAACCTGCCGGTAAAACTGGACGGCTTCCTTTTCGAGGTGGATGGCATAGGCCAGAACCTCGCGCACAGTGGCGTCGGGGCCGACTTCCTTCTTGCCGAAAAAATGGTCGAGGTTCATTACCGGCACCGCCTGCGCCGCCTCGGCCTTGTCCAGCGCTCCGTCGAGCAGAGCCTTTTCCAGGCGCTGCTTGTGAGCCAACTCTTCCATTGCGACCTCGCGCAACAACTCCCGGGCCTGGGGGTCGCGCAATTTGCGAATGGTTTGCAGGTAGTTGCGGAACCCGCTCTCCTCCATCGCGATCGCCTTGTCCAGCGCCGCATCAAAGGTCAGACAGACAGCGTGCTCTTCGTGCATGGCCTCACCTCCGGCAATCGACATACGGGACGCGCAGAGCTTTTGACTATCAGTATAGCACAGCGCTTGCGCTCGTCCCTGTTCCGGCTCGCCTGCGCCAGCCGTGCGCTTCCTCCTGCCGGTTAGCGCGGCGATCCGGGGCTTGTACTCAAGGGCACAACTCGGCGAAGATAGGGCAGCCAATTCGGCAGGAGGACCCCCATGGGCAAGGCGCTGATTGTGATCGATGTGCAGAACGACTACTTTCCGGGCGGCAAATTCCCGCTCTGGAACACGGAGGAGACGCTGGCCAGCACGGTCAGTGCCGTGCAGCGCGCCCGGGAGCAGGGGGTGCCGGTCATTCTCGTCCAGCACATCGCCGACTCAAGCCGCGGCCTCGCCCCGTTCTTCAATACCGGGACGAGCGGCACCGCGTTGCATCCCGCCCTCACCCAGGCGGCGCCCGGCGCGCCGGTGGTGGTCAAGGCCTTCGCCGACAGCTTTCACCAGACCGCCCTGGAAGCAACACTTGCCGGCCTCGGCGCCACCGAGCTCTTGGTCTGCGGGATGATGACCCAGAACTGCGTGACTCACACCGCCATCTCGAAAGCGGCGGAAAAGTATGCCGTCACCGTTCTCACCGACTGCTGCACCACCGTGGACCGCATGATCCACCTCATCGCCCTGAATGCCCTCTCCACCAGGGTGACGCTGGCCACGGCCGCCGAAGTGCTGTAAGCGCTACGCCTGCCACAGCAACTGGAAGCCTAAAAATGAACCACGCCTCGCGCAACCGCCTCACCGAGCGCCAGCTCGAGCGCTTCCCGGGGGAGAGCCTGTTCGACCGCATCGCCCGCGCCGTCTGCCGTGCCGGTTGCCTGCCGCGCAAGGAGCTGTTTGAAGCCTGGGAGGTGGCGCGGCGGGTGCGGCGCCGTTTTCGCGGCGGACGCGTCATCGATCTCGCCTGCGGCCACGGCCTCGCCGCCAGCATCCTTGTGCTGCTCGACGACAGCTCGCCGCTGGCCATCGGCATCGATCGTGCCCTGCCGCCGAGCGCCGCCAAGCTGCAGGCGACGCTGGAGCAGGCCTGGCCGCGTCTTGCGGGGCGAGTGGAGTTATGCTGCGGGGAGCTTGAGGAGGTGACGCTGACGGCGGCTGATCTGGTGGTTTCGGTGCACGCCTGCGGTCCCCTCACCGACCGGGTCATCGAGCTGGCCATCGCCGCACGCGCCCGGCTGGCGGTGCTGCCGTGCTGCCACGACCTGGCCAGCGGCGGCGGGGCGGAACTGCGCGGCTGGCTGGACGGGGCACTGGCGATGGACGTGGCCCGCGCCGCACGACTGCAGGCGGCCGGCTACCGGGTGACGACGCAGACCATTCCGGCCGGGATCACACCGAAGAACCGCCTGCTGCTGGCGGAGCCCCTCGGTATTCCTCCTCGAGAAACGCCATGATATCGGCAAACAGGCTGTCCAGAAGGTCTTCCCTGCCTGAAAAGTATTCGAAACCGGGGCTGCCATTCACCTCGATGACCTGATAACGGTCATCGATCACCGAGAGCGAGTCGGCAAAGAGATCGATCCCGGCGATCTTCAGGCCGAGCGCGTCGCAGCATCTGACGGCAAGCTGCCGGTAATAGTCATGGCAGTCATCGGTCACATCGACGAGCGATGCGCCAGCGCTGAGATTGGCATTGTAAAAGAGCTGCAGCCTTTCCCCGGCCGCCAGGACGTCATCGATCCCCTTCCCCTGCTTTTTCAGGTTGAACAGGAGGCGCGGGTCGGCCATGTCGATCTGCTGACTCTTGCGGTAGCGATCGTTGCGCCTGGCGATGATCTGGCGGACGCTGCTGTCGCCGTCACCGCTGATCACATAGCTGAGCCGCTGGTAGGCGAAGTAAACCCTGCCCTTGAACACGAGAATCCTGTATTCAGGTTTGCTGATGCATTCCTGAACCAGCACGTAATTGCAGGTTCCTGCCAACGATGCATAGGCCTGCAGCAGCTCTTCCCGGCTGTCGACCTTATAAACCCCCTCGCCGCCACTCCCTTCATTCGGCTTGACGATCAGCGGGAACGCCAGGGAGACCGCCTCAAGCTCTCCCAGCGTGGAACAAGGGACGGAGGCCATGACGTTGATGCCGTCGGCGGCCAGAAAAGATGCGGCAAACAGCTTGTCGTTGCTGATTCTCTGCGCGGCCGAGCTGTTGAGGCCGAGATCCGCCCCGATGACCATGTGATTCCTGTCGGAAAACCGGAATCGCCCACAAAAGCCGGTTTCCTTGTCTATGACAAAGTCTCGTCGACTCGCTTGGGCATATTCGTAAAACTTCTTGATGCCGAAGGTCATGTGCTTCATTGCTTCCCCCGCTGGCAAGGCGCTTTGGCTGCGTCACGTCTCTTAAGGAAAACCGCAGCGGGTATTTTACGGCGCATGGCCGCGCTCGGCAACGGCCGAGATGCGGGGAGCGGAATTGGTGTGGACCGGCCGGGGACAACGGTTGTACGATCGGGTGATCTGCACCAGGAAAAGAGGAATCCGCCATGGCCCTGCCCTGGAAAACGCTGGACCGCTGCGACATTAAAGGTGAGGGGAGTCTTGAGCTGCGCCAGCGCGGCGCAGGGGATTTCCTCATCACCCTCGACTCCCTGGTGCTGATGAACAGCAAGGCCCAACGCTCCGAACTGGCCCTCGGCAGGCTCGGCTGCCGCGGCCTGACGAGCCGGGTGGCGCCGCAGGTGCTGGTCGGCGGACTGGGGATGGGGATCACCTTGCGCGCGACGCTCGACGCCCTCCCCGCAAAGGCCCGCGTGATCGTCGCCGAGCTCAATCCGAGGATTCTCGACTGGTGCCGTGGCCCCCTCGCCGACCTGACCGCAGGAGCGGCGAGCGACCCCCGCGTCACCGTGGAAATCGCCGACGTGGCCGACCTGATTCGCCGTGCTGCCGCGGCGAGTTTCGACGCGATTATCCTTGATCTGTACCGCGGCCCTCATCCCCGCACCGACAAGCGCAACGACCCGATCTACGGCAGCCTGGCCATCGAGCGGACCCACAAGGCCCTCAAGCCGGGCGGGCTGTTTGCGGTCTGGGGGGAAAATCCCGACCGCGGCTTTGAAGAGCGGCTCGCGGCGGGCGGTTTCACGGTGCGCTGCGAGCGCCCCGGCCGCGGCGGGTACCGCCACGCCGTCTGGGTGGCCGAGAAACTGACGGGGCAACGGCCGGTGCCGGGGAAGAGCGGCAGGGGGGGCGATGAAAGAGTTTGACCTGGACGGGCGCGCGTTCGTCGAACTGTGCGACCTGTTGAAACTGACCGGGCTGCGCTCCAGCGGGGGGACGGCCAAGATGGCGGTCGCTGCGGGACTGGTGACCGTCGATGGCCAGGTGGAATTGCGCAAACGCTGCAAGATCCGCCCCGGGCAGATCGTCGCCTGCGAGGGGCGGCGGATCGTGGTTCAGGATTAGGAAGTCTGGCGGCCGTTTGGCCATCTTGTGAACAAATAAGTGCGGGGGATTAGAATTGGTATTGTGTCCCCGGCTTTACGCCCCGTCAGTTTTCGGTCAAAAAATGCTCTTCGTAGAGATCCTCGAGGGCGCGCAGATGCCGGCTTTCATCGGCAAGCAGAACCGTGAAGAGGCCGGCCATCGGGGCCCCGGCGCAGGCCTCGGCGATCTTGCGGTAAAACTCGACGGCCTCCTTCTCCAGGTGGATCGCGTACGCCAGCGCCTCGCGCACGCCGGCGTCGGGGCCGATCTCCTTCCTGCCGAAGAAGTGATCGAGGTTCATCACCGGCACCGGTCGCGCCGTCACATCGCCTGCGAGGGCCCCGTCGAGCAGAGCCTTCTCCAGCTGCTGCTTGTGCGCCAGCTCTTCGAGTGCGACGTCGCGCAGCAGTTCCCGGGCCTGGGGGTTGCGTACCTTGCGCAGGGCCTGCAGATAGTTGCGAAACCCGGCCTCTTCCATCTCGACCGCCTTCTCCAGGGCGGCGTCGAAGGTCAGGCAGACAGCGTGCTCCTCGTTCATGGCGACTCCTTCCGGGATCGGGGCCGGGCGGTTGGGCCGTTCTGTTATTTTAGCACAATCTGCCGTGATCCTGCCCGTCATCGACGTTGGCGAATACATCTTCGGGGAGATTGGAAGGTTCCCCCTCTCTGGCCAGTGGCCGGTGTGATGCTGACCATGGTAGCCGAGAGGGGGGGATTTGCAAGGAGCCCGGGTGAAGGGGTGGTCCGTTCCCGGTGTTTGCCCATTGTCACTGAATCGGTATCAAGGCATAACCGCGTCCCTGGTAGCCGATCGACGAAATGAAGGTGTTGCCAACGACGGCAATTTCAGGAATGACCCGGTCCGGCTCGATGTCAAACAGGCGGAGCGCCACGGCGCAGGCCTCGAAGCGAACCCCGTCGGTCTGCAGCCTGCGGATAAGAGTGGCAATGGCCTGTTCTTTCTCGTCGGCGCCGGCCACGATCAGCTTGACGGACGGGCCCCGGAACGCAACGATCAGGTCCGGGGCGATTTTTTGCTCCAGCAGCCCGGCGCGGGTCTGGGTGATGACCTTCAAGTAGAGGAGGAGTCGATCCGCCTCCGCCACGTTGAGGTCGAAGAACCCTTTGCCGGTGGTGAGGCCGGCCAGGGCGACGTGGTCATCCGGTGCTGCGGCAATTGCTGCGGTCGGAGGCAGGACGAGGGCGAGGCCCAGGACGATGGCGGCGAAGCCGGGGGACAGTCGCGACAACATGGTATATCTCCTTGTTTGAGTTGCAGAACGAACGTTCGTTCTGTTTGCGGGACAAAAAAATCAGGCGGCCACCGCGCGCCAACCGCAGTCGCAACAGTCGTCGAGGTAGCTGGCCAGCGGTGCCGGCAGCATCCCGTCGAGGTGCAGGTGGATCAGGCGCAGCGCGCCACCGAAGAGGGCCGCGGCGCCGACCGTAGGTTCGAGGGCGCGGACTTCCCCCGTGCCCATCCCCTCCTCGACCAGCTTCAGCAGCAGCTGGAAGGGGCGGGTCGAACAAATCGGCGGCGCGTCAGGGAGGAACTCCTGATGGCGGGCGTGCAGGATGAAACGCATCACCGTTGGCTCGGTCTCGGCCAGGGCGAAGAGATCGGCAACAATCCAGCGCGAACGCTCGCAAACCGTGGCCGCCGCCGCAACCCGCTCTTCGAGCAGGGCGCTCATCCGCTCGACCAACAGCTCATGCAGCGCCTGGGCAATCGACTCCTTGCCGGAAAAATGGTGATAGATCGCCCCGATGCTCAACCCCGCCGCCCGCTTGATATCATGGACCGACGTGTTGAAATAGCCGTTCTCGCTGAAGAGTTGCAACGCAACAGCGAGAATCTGGCGGCGTGTATCCCCCATGAAAAGCCCCTCCCAGAACGAACGTTCGGTCGATGCTAGTTCATCAGCCAGGCGATGTCAAGCCCTGCGCGAGGTCACCCCGGAGTTTCGAGCGCCTTGGCATGGCGGCGGATTCCGACTATCCTGCGGCGGCCCCCTTTCCGCACCGGAGATCGCCATGGACCACGCCTCCCGCAACCGCCTCACAGACCGGCAGCTCGACCGTTTCCCGGGGGAGAGCCTCTTCGAGCGCATCGCCCGCACCGTCTGCCGGGCTAACTGCCTGCCTCGCAAGGAGCTGTTTGAAGCCTGGGCGGTGGCTCGGCGGGTGCGGCGCCGCTTTCGTGGCGGCCGGGTCGTCGATCTCGCCTGCGGCCACGGCCTGCTCTCCGGCATCCTGCTGCTGCTCGACGACAGTTCGCCGACGGCGCTCGGCATCGACCGCGCCCTGCCGCCGAGCGCCGCCAGATTGCAGGCGGTGCTGGAGGACGTCTGGCCACGTCTGGCCGGACGGGTGGAACTGCGCTACGGGGAGATCGGGGAAGTGGCGCTGACGGCGGCGGATCTGGTGGTCTCGGTGCACGCCTGCGGCGCCCTCACCGATCGGGTCATCGACCGGGCGGTCGCGGCGCGCGCCAGGCTGGCGGTGCTGCCGTGCTGCCACGATCTGGCCAGCGGTGGCGGCGCGGAGTTGCGCGGGTGGCTGGACGGGACGCTGGCAATGGATGTGGCCCGCGCCGCGCGGCTGCAGGCGGCCGGCTACCGGGTGGTGACCCAGTTGATCCCGGCGGAGATCACCCCGAAGAACCGGTTGCTGCTGGCCGAGCCGGGGTGAGGGGGCAAGCCGGAAAATTACTCGACCATCCGGCACAACGCCGTCTCCAGCGTCTCGTCGCCGATGGTCAGGTAACAGACCCCTTCGGTGATGGTGAGCGACCAGGTCACAGAGCGCTTCAGCCGCTGCACCACGGCAGCGACGAAGGGTTGGTCGATGCCGATCACCGTGAGGTTGGCAATCCTGGCCAGCCGGGGAAAATGCTGCTGCTCCCAGGTGGCGAAGGCCCGGCCGCAGGCCAGCAGCGCCACCCGCTCGCTGTGCCGGCTCGCCTTGACGATCCGTTCGCTGTCGGGGAGCCCCACCTCCCCCCACAGCCG
>CAZRTZ010000048.1:0-20862 GCA_964603155.1 uncultured Geobacteraceae bacterium
ACTTCTGACTTCTGACTTCTGACTTCTGACTTCTGACTTCTGACTTCTGACTTCTGACTTCAGCCCAACTCGTCCAGGTACTTCTCCGCGACGATGGCGGCCACGGCACCGTCGCCGACCGCGGTGGCGATCTGCTTGAGGATCTTCTTGCGCACGTCGCCGGCGGCGAAGACCCCCGGCATGGAGGTGCGGCACTCGCCGTCGGTAAGGATATAGCCTTCGGCGTCGAGGTCCAGCACCCCGGCGAGAAAATGCGCCTTGGGAACCACGCCGATGGCCACGAACAGCCCGGCCAGCTCCAGGGTGCGCCGGTTGCCGCCCTGCGGATCGGTCAGCGCCAGGGCGGTGACGCCGCTGTTGTCGCCGAGCACCTCGCTGATCACACTGTTCCACACCGGCTCGATCTTCTCATGGGCGAGGATGCGCTCCTGCAGGAGTTTGGTGGCGCGCAGCTGGTCGCGGCGGTGAATCAGGTACACCTTGCTGGCGAAGCGGCTGAGAAAGAGCGCCTCTTCCGCGGCGGTGTCGCCGCCACCGGCAATCGCCACCGGGACGTTGCGGAAGAAAGCGCCGTCGCAGGTGGCGCAGTAGGAGACGCCGCGCCCGACGAAGGCGCCCTCGCCGGGGATGTCGAGTTTTTTCGGTTCGGCCCCGGTGGCGATGATCACGCTGCGGGTGCGGTAGCTCCGGCCATCGACGACGATCTCCTTGCAGTGGCCGAGGTCGGTCAGGCCGGTCACCTCGCCGCTGATCGTCTCCAGGCCGAACTCCTGGCAGTGCTCCTGGAAGCGCAGCATCAGGTCGGGGCCGTCGATGCCGCCGGGGAAGCCGGGGTAGTTCTCGACCTTGGTCGTGGTCATCACCTGGCCACCGAGGATCATCCGCTCGACCAGCACGGTTTTGAGTTTGGCGCGCGAGGCATACAGGCCGGCGGTCAGCCCGGCCGGGCCGCCGCCGATGATGAGAACGTCATAGAGGGTTTCGGACATGGCTCTCTCTCGGGCAAAAGTCCGGGGAGGATAGCACAGGGGCGTGCGACTGCCAACCGGCTAGGCGGGGAGGGACCGGCAGGGGAGCGCGAGGGCTTTGGCCACGACCGGGTGGGTGACGGCTCCGGCATGGATGTTGACGCCGGAGCGCAGCTCACGGTGGTGCAGGCAGGCCGCGAACCCTTCGGCAGCGAGCCGGCGCACGTAGGGGAGAGTGGCGTTGGTCAGCGCGTAGGTGCTGGTCCGGCTGACGGCGCCGGGCATGTTGGCCACCCCGTAGTGCAGCACGCCGTCGACGGCATAGACCGGGTCGGCATGGGTGGTGGGGCGGGTGGTGGCGACACAGCCGCCCTGGTCGACGGACACATCGACGATCACGCTCCCCGGCTCCATGCGGGCCACCAGGTCGCGGCCGACCAGCTGCGGGGCTTGGGCCCCGGCGACCAGCACCGCGCCGATCAAAAGGTCGGCGTGCGGCACCTCCTCCTCGATCGTCTGGCTGGTGGCGATCAGGGTGTGAATGCGATTGCCGAAATGATCGTCGAGGGTGGCCAGGCGGCCTGGGTCGATGTCGAACACGGTGACGTCGGCGCCCATCCCCACGGCGATGCGCAGGGCATTGCTGCCGACCGTGCCGGCGCCGAGGATCACCACCCGCCCCGGCCTAACCCCCGGTGCGCCGGCGAGCAGCACCCCCTTGCCGCCCTGCTCCTTCTGCAGCCAGTGGGCGCCGATCTGCGGCGCCATACGTCCGGCGATCTCGCTCATCGGCGTGAGCAGCGGCAGGGAGCCGTCGCTTTTGGTCACCGTCTCGTAGGCAATGGCGCTGCAGCCGCTTTGGCACAGCGCCTCCGCCAGCCGCGGCTCCGGGGCCAGGTGCAGGTAGGTGAAGAGCAGCTGTCCTGCCCGCAGCAGGGGATACTCGGGGGGGAGCGGCTCCTTGACCTTGACGATCAGCCCGGCGCTGGCGTAGATCTCGGCCGGATCGGCCAACAGCGTCGCCCCGGCCTGCGCGTACAGCGCATCCCCCAGGCCGCTGCCGCTCCCGGCGCCGCTCTGCACCAGGACCTGGTGGCCGTCCTCGACCAGGGTGCGGACCCCGGCCGGAGTCATGCCGACCCGGTGTTCCTGGCTTTTGATCTCCCGCGGCACGCCGACAATCATGCGCTTCCTTCCGGGCCGGCCTTCCACGCTCCGGCATTCGGTGCTAAGATGCCGTCAATTTTAGCCTTCAGGGAGCGATGATGCAACGCCTGCTCGATCTTTTCGGTTCCGTGCGCCTGACCCTCGGGGTACTGCTCCTGCTGGCCGCGGCCGCCGTCGGCGGCACCCTCTGGCCGGTCGAGCAGGTCCTCGAGCAGGGGGCGCCGGTCCAGCGCTACGACCTCTACTACCAGGCCTGGTGGTTCCGCGCCCTGCTCGGCGTCCTGGCCATCAATCTGGCCGTCTGCACCTGGCGCACCGTGAGCCGCACCCTCGGGACCCGGCAGCGCCTGGTGGCGCAGGTGGCCAGGGGGCTGGCCCCGGTTGCCGGCAGCCAGCCGCTGCCGGAGGCCGGTGTCGAAGAGTTAACCGCGCGGCTTGAGGCGTGCGGTTACCAGGTGGTGGCGGCCGGGGCCGGGCTGCTCGGTCAGCGCCGGGCGGCCAGCCGCTGGGCGGTGCCGGTGCTGCACCTGGCGGTGATCGTCATCATGGCCGGGGCCTTTGCCAGCATCTTCGGTTTTGTCGGCACCATCAACCTGTACGTCACCCACCAGGCCGAGCAGGTCCACGACTGGGCGACCCAGGCGCCGCGCCCGCTGGGCTTTGCCCTGCGGCTCGATCACTTCGAGGTCATCTACTATCCGATCGATCTGCAGATTGCCGTGATCGATCCGCAGCGCCGCGAACTGCTGCGGACCGTGACCACCCGTGAGGGGGAGACGGCCGATCTCGGCAACGGCCTGACCGCCCGGGTGCTGCGTTTCTACCCCGAGGAGGAGCATTTGCTCCTCTTCCTCGAGCGCCAGGGGGCTCCGGTCGGCGAGTACCATGCCCTCGGCGGGCCGCGCGACTACCCGACCAACCCCAGCCCCGGCGTCACTCTCAAGCCGGCGGCGTTCCGCGACCCCGTCGTCAAACAGCTGCGCAGCGAGGTGACCATCCTGGAGGGGGGACGCGAGGTGCGCCGGGGGGTGATCGAGGTCAACACCCCGCTGGTCCACCGCGGCGTGGCCATCTATCAGACCGCCTATGCGCGTGATCCCAACGGCTTCTGGTTCTGCGGCTTCCAGTTCTCGCGCGACCCGGGCGAGCCTCTGGTCTGGGGGGGGAGCATCGTGCTGGCCCTGGCCCTGCTGATGGTCTTCAGCATACGCCCGCAGCAGGTCGGCGTCGTGCCGGAGAACGGGGGGTGGCGCCTGGTTCCCCTCGGCGGCTTCCGCGGCGAGGCTGGCCGGCAGCAGCTGGAGACCCTGGCGGCCAACCTCAGCCGGGGGGACGAGACTCCAGCGGGGTATAACGAAAACACCGGAGCGTCAGAAGAATAATTGGTTTCCCTTCCCGGGCCGGGTTTGGCAAAATGGCCGGGAATTTTCGAGGGAGTAGTTCGTAGTCTGGTGACGCGCCCGGTCTTCAAAACCGGTGGGGGGCGCATCCCGTCCCCGGTGAGTTCGATTCTCATCTACTCCCGCCATGAACAGCTCTGGGGCGCAGGCGTTTGGCCTGTGCCCCTTTTTGCCCGCTCAGCCAATCTGCGCGGGTTCCAAGGACGAGGCTGTGGCGCCGTTGGCTCCGTACCTCTCGGTGAGCAGGGCGGAGAAGGCCTGCGCTGCCGGGGAGAGGGCGCGGCCGCGACGCATTGCCAGCCAGAACCGGCGCTCAATGGCGAGCCCCTTGATGCGCACAGTCGTCAGCTCGCCAAGCGCCAGTTCTCTCTGGATCGACAATGAGGAGAGGAAGGCGGCGCCAATCCCGCCGAGTACTGCCTGCCTGGCCGCCTCGTTGCTGCCGAGCCGGGCGATGATCCGCAGGCGGCTGGAGTCGACACCGGCAGCCTGCAGCGCATCCTCGATAGTGCGGCCACTGCCGGAACCGCTTTCGCGTACCACCAGCGGCATGGCCGCCAACTCATCGAGAGTCACCTCCTGCCGTTCGCGCCAGGGATGGCCGGCGCCGACGACGAGCAGCAGCGTGTCGCCGAGCAAGGGGATGGAAACCAGCTCCTCATCGTTGCAACGCCGGCCGACGATCGCCAAAGAGATCTCGCCCCGCAGCAACCGTTCCAGAACCTCCTGGCTGTCGCCGCCCATGACGTTGAGGCTGATCCCCGGATGGCGGGCAAGCAGTGCCGGCAACAGTTCCGGAATCAGGTAGTTCCCCGGGATGTTGCTGGCCCCCACCGAGAGCCGGGCCGTTTCGAGCCCCCGAAAGTCCGCCATCAGCTGGCGCAACTCGCTGCATTCCAGCAGAATCCGCCGCGCATGCCGGTAGAACAGCGCGCCGCCTTCCGTCAGTTCGGCGCCGCGTCCGGTGCGATCGAACAGCGGTGTGCCCAGTTCGGTTTCCAGGGAGGCGATATGTTGGCTGACCGTCGACTGGGTCAGCAGCATCGCGTCGGCCGCCCGGGAAAAGCCCCCGGTGTCGGCAACCGCCAGAAAGATTTCCAGCCGATGCAGATTCATCCTCGCTCCTATCGGTTTTTTGAATACAAAATATAGGAAAAAGCGAAATTATCAATTTGCATCGCCGGGATCAATTCCCGAAAATGGCGAACGGAATTTTCCCGTGGCCAATCGGACCATGCTGAATCGTCACCTGCTCCATAAATTTACCGTCCCGGCCTTGCGCTGGCTGCTGGGCGGCCTGTTCATCTGGGCCGGGGCGGTCAAGTTGGCCGACCCGAAGGCTTTCGCCCGGTCGATCGACGCCTTTGGCCTGGTGCCCGAAGTGCTGCTGCCGCCGGTGGCGGTCGCTCTGCCGGTGCTGGAACTGCTGGTCGGCGTGGCGGTGGTGCGGCGCTGGCGCGGCGGGCTGGCGGGGATGGCGGCCTTGCTGCTCCTGTTTATCGGCGTTCTCGGCTATGCCATGGGGCAGCAGTTGGATGTCGACTGCGGCTGCTTCTCGGTGGCCGAGCAGCAGGGACACACCTCGGTCCGGACAGCGTTTTGGCGCGACCTGCTGATGCTGGCCGCACTTATGGCCGTGGCGTTTGTCGACCGTCGGATCAAATCCGTCAACCCGGGGGCTCTTCCCCCATCTTATGCGAACGAGGAGAACGTGACATGAACAGCAATTGGAAAGCGGTCCTGACCCTAATGGCTCTGGCCGGAGTGTTGCTGACCGCGGCCGGGCAGGCGCTGGCCCTCGACTGGGGCTCACAGGAACTGGAAACCGAGAAGATCGCGGTCAAGCTCACCCGCGAGACGGCCAAGGGCGGGTACGGGATCGTCCGCACCGACGAGTTGAAGAAGTGGCTCGACGAAGGGAAGCCGATGCTGATCGTCGACACCATGCCGTATGCCGACAGCTACGTGAAGGAGCATCTCCCCGGCGCGGTGCAGTTCGAGTTCCCGATCGAGGAGCTCACGACCTTCGACGACAAGGCCCGCACCGAGTTCGCCAAGCTGCTCGGCGAGGACAAGGGGCGTCTGCTCGTCTTCTACTGCGGTTTCACCAAGTGCGGGCGCAGCCACAACGGCGCCTTCTGGGCGAAGCAGCTCGGCTACACCAACGTCTATCGCTATCCCGGTGGGATCAAGGCCTGGGGGCAGGCGGATTTGCCGGTGGAAAAGGTGCGCTGACGCCGCCGGCCTGGGTCTTGCCCTGAACAGCAAAACGCCCCGCGGCTACCGCGGGGCGTTTTTTTTGGCGGGTCTGGGTATGACAGGGGGAGAGAACCCTGTTACGGGCGGCCTTTGGCGCTGACCAACTGCGGAAGATCCCCCGGGGAGACCACCCGGAAGAGACACTCCAGAAGATCCCGGATCAGTTTGTCTTCGTGGCGCCCCGGCAGCAGGGCCACGCTGCGGCCGCGCTGATGCACGAAGCCATGGATTCGGCAGCCCAGCAGCCGCCCGGCTGACAGGTGATCGTTGACCAGGGCCCGCGAGACAAAGGCCACCCCTTCGCCGGCCATGACCGCAGCGATGGTAAAGCGCAGGTCATCCGAGATCATCAGGCTGTCGAAGCGGGCAAAATCCCCGCCGGCCCGCACCAGATTCTGACGCAGCATCTCCTTCGAACTGCAGCCGTCACGTCGGGCAAAGAGGCGGAACCGCTGCAACACCGCCAGTTCCACGCAGCCCTGCTCATCGGGGACAACCTTGCCCGCCGGTGCGATCATGAGCAATTCGTCCTCCGGCAGGATGAAGCGTTCGAGTCCGGAGAAATCCTGGCTTGGGCAATGCTCGATGACCGCCAGGTCCAACTCTTCGTTGCGCAGATTGCGCAAGGCCTCCTCGGGCTGCAGGAAGATGAACTTGAGATCGGCGACATCGGCGTGGGCGCGGATGAAGTCGTTGAGGATCTGCGACAGATAGGCCATGCCGAAGGTGGGGGTGCAGCACAGGGCCAGCCGCTTCTTTTCCCCAAGCCCTTTGAGGTTGTCGATCAGTTCCCGCTCCTTGCGCAGGATTTCGTGGGCTTTGGCCATCACCACATGCCCGGCCGCAGTCAGTTCCAGTCCCTGCCCGGAGCGGTCGAGCAGCTGATGGCCGAAGTGCTCCTCGAGAAGCTTGATGCGCTGGGAGACGGCGGACTGGGTGATGTGCAGCACCTCGGCCGCCCGCGAAAAACTCCCTTCCTCCACGGCGGCCACCAGGGTTTTCAGATAACGGGTTTGCATAAACTCTGCAGCGTCCTTCCTGCCTATAAGAAATCCTAATGCCAGCCATGAAAACGTTTCGCTTGGGCGTTTTCAAAAAGACTTTTAACATACGAAAAGCTGAATAGTCTAGCCGGGCACCATATGCCCTAAGCAATTGATGGCGTCGGGAGCGAAAGGAGGAAGCGACCCCACAGCCGGCCATTTCCTGTCTTCAAGTGCAGCAAATAAGTGAAAGGAGACTCCATGGAACGGAAGTCCAGAATCAGCGCCACGCGGCTGATCAGGCTCTTTCCCCTGCTGTTGCTCGTCGGCGCCTGCGCTACGGGCGCCATCCGGGAGAAGATTCTGAGTCTGCCGCACATCGAGGGCGCGACTCCGGTGGGCCAGGCGGCCTGCTCGGAGTGCCACGAGGACGCCGCCAAGCAGATGGACAAGACGGTTCACGGCCGTCTTGCCGACTTCGAGCTGATGGGCGGTACCGGCGGCTGCGAAGCATGCCATGGCGGCGGTAGCCTGCATGTCAAGGCCAGCGACAACGGCAAAATCCTCAAATTCGGGGAGCTGCTCCCCGAGGAGTCCGCCGCCGTCTGCGCCAAGTGCCACAGCAGCGGCAAGCTGATGGAGTGGACCCACGGCGAGCACGCCCTCGCCGATGTTGCCTGCGGCGACTGCCATTCCCTCCACGGCGGCGAGAAGTTCGCCCTCAAGAAGCAGGAGCCGGAACTCTGCTACGGCTGTCACCAGGAGCAGATGGCCAAGGCCAACTTCCCCTCGCATCATCCGATCAAGGAAGGGAAGATGGTTTGCTCTGATTGCCACAATCCGCACGGCGAACTGCAGACCGAAGAACTGTCCCGCGACCTGTGCCTCGAGTGCCATGCCCGCTACCAGGGGCCGTTCGTCTTCGAGCATGCCCCGGTCGAGGAAGACTGCTCGGTCTGCCATGACCCGCACGGCTCGGTGGCCGACAACCTGCTGCTGCAAAACGAACCCTTCCTGTGCCTGCAGTGCCACGAGAGCCATTTTCACACCATGCGCATCGGCAGCACCACAGCCAGCTCCAACCTGGCTTTTGATGGCAACAGATTGAATGGCACAGTTCCGGCCAACAATTCGACCATCGCCTCGACGGGCGCCGGGATTCCGTTTACCAACAGCCACGGCACCGAGGGCTGGAAGATGGCATTCGGTACCAAGTGCACTGTCTGTCACAGCATGGTACACGGCAGCGACCTGCCGTCGCAGACCACCCCGACCATCGGCAACAACGGCCAGGGTTTCCCCGACGGCGGCAAAGGTCTGACCCGCTAGGAAGCCTTAGAAAGGAGGAGACAAAATGCGATCTATGCAACGACTGCTGGCGGGTCTCCTGATAGCCACGGCCCTTCCGGCCGCCGTCTGGGCGGCCGAGGTCACCGGCTCTATCGAGGCCGGTGCCGCCGGGGTGGCGACCAAGGACAGCCCGCTGCGCGTCAACGAATACTCGACCATCCGGCCTCAAGACGGTGCCGGAGCCTATGGCAAGGTCGACCTCAAGGCCCACTCCGGCGGCCTGTCCGTCGATGTCGGCGCCGAAGTTTTCGGCAGCCGCGACCAGAAGTATGACCTCAACCTCGATGCTAACCGGATCTTCCGGTTGAAAACCGACTACCAGAAGTATCAACATTGGCTGAGCCATGACCAGATCAACTATCTGGATGCCGCGATCCCGCCGGCTCAGGGCGCAGCTGGAGCAACTGTAACACTTGGCCCGAATGTCGTGCCGGGTTTTATCGTGCCGAATACCTACAATCCGGCGACCGGGCAAGTGACCGTTGGTGCTAACAACGCCACCAGCCAACAGATCGGTCGGGCCAGCGTCTACGGCGAGGATCTGACCCCGGGGGCGGACTTCAACATCCGCTACAGCGAATGGGAAAGCCAGGCTGACGTCGCCATTCCGCAACTGCCGAACATCACCCTTCATGCCGGCTTTCGTGAGCAGCGGCGCGAGGGGATCGAGCAGTCGATCGGCATGAGCAAGTGCACCGCCTGCCATGTGACCGGGCAGGGGCGCGAGGTCGACGAGGAGACCAAGGATCTCTCGGTGGGCGCCACCGGCCGCTTCGGCCGACTCACCGTCGACTATGCCTTCCTCGACCGGGAGTTCCGCGAACAGGCCGGCGCCCCGATGCGTTGGTACGATCCCGCGCTCTCTCCAGCAGGGAACTACTTTGCCCCTGGCGGGACCCTGACCCAACGCCCGTTCGACAACCGGTTGTCTTATGAATACTCCGACCGGATGCTCCCTTACGACACCACCCCGGATTCGGACAAGCAGAGCCACACGCTGAAGGCGCGCTACGACTTTTCCCGCGACACCAGCCTGGTCGGCAGCTACGTGCATGCCAACGTCGACAGCGACAAGAATAGCGAGCCGGGGATTTTTGTGCTGAATGACGATAATCTCGAGACGGAGTACGACGGCTACGCCTTCAAGTTCGCGACCAAGCTACTGCCACAACTCAAACTGGCACTGCGCGGCAAGGCGGAAGAGGTCGATGCCGATGATGTGGCGATGACCTATTTCACCATCGGCACGCTGGCGCAACCCAACCTGGGCGGCAACCTGCCCGGCAACGCTTTTTCAGCCAGCTACGATCCCCTGACCGCCCGCGAAGTCCTGACGCTGGAAGCCGACGCCATTTACCGGCTGACCCCGAAATCGTCGGTGAAGGTTGGCTACGAGTATCAGGAAATCGATCGTGACGATGAAGCCTACGACACGACACGCAGCCACACGATCGAGGCGGCCTATCGTGCCAAGTACAGCAAGTCTTTGAGCACGCAGGTCAGCTACAGCTACGAAAAGATCGACAACCCCTTCCAGCACAACGATGCGGCCGGCTACATCAACCCGGTTACCGGTCAACCCTACGGGACTAATCAGGATACGACGGCACTGGTTGGCACCGGCAACCTCTACGGCACGCAGTTCTACGATCTGCGTCAGACCGATCTGAGCAACCTGCCGGAAGACGTGCACGAAGGGAAGGCCTCGGTGACCTGGTCGCCGCAGCCGAATCTTTCCGCGACCGTCAGCTATCGCATCAAGTTGGAGGACAACGAACTCGACCGTTCGGAATGGGAGCAGACGACCCACAGCCCGTCGCTCTCCCTTTGGTATGCGCCGACCGGTGACCTGAGCTTCACCTTCGCCTACAATTATTTTGCCCAGGCGACGGAGGCCAGGTTCTGCCAGGGCTGGTACGATGGCTGAGCGGGCGTAATCGTATCGTCCCAGTTTGGGGCGACCTGTGATGACACCGAGTACAACACCGACGTTCACACCATCAGCCTGGCAGCCGATTATGCCGCTACCGAAAAACTTGACCTGCGCGCCGCTGTCAGCTTCAGCGACGCCCGCGCCGACTGGAGCAGCCTGTCCATCGGCTACCCCGCCGGGGTGGTCACCGACCCGGTTCTATGGAAGCTGTATGATCCGGCCAGCCTGTCGACCATCACCGACTATTCCGATCTGCACTACCAGCAGACCGAACTGTCCTTGGGCGGCACCTACCAGATCACCCCGCAGTTCTACGTGGCCGCCCAAGCCGACTACGAGATCTACAAGGATAAGGATCCCTACGTCTACGGTGATCTCGATGGCGACACCTGGAGCGGCTACCTGGGGGTCGGTTACAAGTTCTGATCGCAACACCAGTAATCCAGGCACGACCGGCCCGGCGGGAAACCGCCGGGCCGCTTCTTCACCAACCCGGCAATTCCTGGCCAATCAGGCGAAGAATCACTTGTGAGCCATTCATGACCATTATAAGATTCCCGCCATGACCGACCGCCGCGCCCTCCTTCGCCAGCTTCCCGCCATCGACCGGCTGCTCAACACCCCGCCGCTTGCCGAACTGGCGGCCCGCCATCCGCATGCGCAGCTGCGCGAGGCGGCCCAGCGCGCGGTCGAGGAGCTGCGTGTCCAACTCCTCGACGAACGGGCTCCGCTCCCGGATCTCGAGCCGGTCGCAGTCGCCCGGCGTGCGGGGGAGATCCTGGGCGATTTGGAAACCCCGTCGCTGCGCCGGGTGCTGAACCTGACCGGCACGGTGCTGCACACCAACCTGGGCCGCGCGCCGCTGGCCGCAAGCGCCCTGCAGGCGGTGACTGACGTGGCCTGTGGCTATGCGACGCTGGAGTACGATCTGGCCGCCGGCCAGCGCGGCGAGCGCCACGTCCATGTGGAGGAGCTGCTCTGCCGCCTGACCGGGGCGGAGGCGGCCCTGGCGGTGAACAACAATGCCGGCGCGGTGCTGCTCGCTCTTGCCGCCCTGGCCGGCGGCAAAAGCGCCCTGGTGTCGCGCGGCGAGCTGATCGAGATCGGCGGCTCGTTCCGCATCCCCGAGGTGATGGCGGCGGGCGGCGTGAAGCTGGTCGAGGTCGGCGCCACCAACAAGACTCACCTCAAGGATTTCGCGCAGGCGATCGGAAGCGACACCGCCCTGATCCTCAAGGTGCACACCAGCAACTACCGCATTCTCGGCTTCACCGCCAGCGTCTCCGGCGAGGAGCTGGCCACCCTGGGGAGGGAGCGAGGGGTCCCGGTGCTCGAGGACCTCGGCAGCGGCCTGCTGATCGACCTCTCTCCCTTCGGCCTGCCGCGCGAGCCGACCGTGCGCGAGACGCTGGCGAACGGCATCGACCTGGTCACCTTCAGCGGCGACAAGCTCCTCGGCGGTCCCCAGGCCGGGCTGATTGCCGGGCGCAAGGACCTCGTTGCTCGCCTGAAGAAACATCCGCTGGCCCGCGCCCTGCGCCTCGACAAGATGACTCTCGCCGCCCTGGAGGCCACCCTGCGCCTCTACCTCGACCCGCAGCGGGCCATGCGCGAGGTGCCGACCCTGCGCCTCCTGGCTTCGAGCGCCGACGAACTGCAGAACCGCTGCGCGGAACTTCTGCCGCAGCTGCAGACGGCGACGGGGGAGCGGGCAGATCTCGAGGTCGTCGCCGCCACGGCCACCGTCGGCGGCGGGGCCATGCCGCTGGCCGAACTCCCCGGCTTTGCGCTCGCCGTCACTCCCCGGCACCTCTCGGCGCAGCAGTTGGCCGAACGGCTGCGAGCAACCGAACCGCCGGTCGTCGCCCGTATCCAGGAGGACCGCCTGCTGCTCGACCCGCGCACCCTGCTGCCGGGGGAGGAAGCGCTGCTGGCGGTGGCGCTGGGGGCGGCGTTGAGCTGACCTCTTCATGTCCTCCCCGCGCTTCCACATCATCGGCACCGCCGGGCACGTCGACCACGGCAAGACCGCGCTGATCCGCCGCCTGACCGGAATCGACACCGACCGCCTGCGCGAGGAGAAAGAGCGCGGCATCTCCATCGACCTCGGCTTCGCCCCGCTGACCCTGCCGGACGGCACGGTGGCGGGGGTGGTCGACGTCCCCGGCCACGAGCGCTTCATCCACAACATGCTCGCCGGCATCGGCGGCATCGACCTGGTGCTGCTGGTGGTCGACGTCAACGAAGGGGTGATGCCGCAGACCCGCGAGCACCTGCAGATCCTTAAATTGCTGCGCATCCCGCGCGGCATCCTGGTCTTGAGCAAGTGCGATCTGGCAGAAAGCGACTGGCTGGATATCGTCGAAGAGGAGATCCGCGAGGAGGTGGCCGGCACCTTCCTCGCCGAAGCCCCGGCCTGCCGGGTCTCGGCGTTCACCGGGGACGGTCTTCCGGAGCTCACGGCCACCATCCAGCAGATTCTGCACGAGTTGCCGGCGCGCGACGAGGACGGCCCGGCCCGCCTCCCCATCGACCGCCACTTCACCGTCAGCGGTTTCGGCACGGTGGTGACGGGGACGCTCCTCTCCGGGCGCATCAAGGTCGGCGACTTGGTGGAGGTGCTCCCCCCGGGGGAAACGGTGCGGGTGCGCGAGCTGCAGGTGCACGGCCGCAAGGCCGAAGTCGCCCGGGCCGGCCAGCGCGTGGCGGTCAACCTCGCCGGCTTCGAGCGCTCGGACCTGGAGCGCGGCGCGGTGGTGGCCACCCCCGGCTTCTTCGAATTGACCACGCGGGTCGATGCCCGCCTCTCCCTGCTGAAGGAAGCCGCCAGGCCCCTCAAGTTCCGCGACCCGGTGCACCTGCATCTCGGCACCGCCCGCACCACGGCCAAGGTGGTGCTGCTCGATCGCGACAAGCTGGAGCCGGGCGACAGCGTGCTGACCCAGATCCAGTTCGACCAGCCGCTGGTGGCCCATCGCCAGGACCGCTTTATCGTGCGCTCCTACTCGCCGGTGACGACCATCGGCGGCGGCCAGATCATCGACCCGGCCCCCCCGCGCCACCGGCGCTTCCGTCCCGAGGTGCTTGCCGCCCTTGGCGAGTTGGAATCCGGGGAGCAGGCCTTCCTTGCGCAGAAGCTTCACGAGTTGCAGTGCGCCCGGGCCAGGGAGCTGGAATCCGCCGCCGGCCTGGGGCGGGAGCGGGTGGCCGGGCACCTGGAGGCCCTGGCCGCCAATGGGCGGGCACGCCGGCTCGGCGACCAGTGGACGACGGAGGCGCTAGCCCGGCACTGGGAGCGACTGTTGCTGGAAGCCGTCGATTGCTGCCACCGCGACCAACCGCTGCTGCCGGGACTTGCCCATGCCACCCTGAAGGGGGTGCTCCCCGCCAAGGTGGCGCCCAAAGCCTTCGAGGAGCTGTTGGCCGCCAGCATCGCCAAAGGAGAGTTGGCGCAGCGCGGCGAACACGTCGCTCGCCCGGAGTTTGTGCCGCAGCCCTCAAGCGGGCAGCAGCGCCTGATCGACGCCATCGTCGGCCTCTATCGCGGCGCCGGCACCCAGGCCAACAACCGCAACGAGATGCTCGGCACCTTGCCGGACCCGCCGGAGTCCATTGACGCCTGCCTGGCCTATCTCTTCACCCGGGGCGAGCTGGTTCGGCTCTCCGACGAGATGATCTTCCATCGCGCCGCTTACGACCAGGCCCGCGCCGCCCTGTGCCGGCACTTCGCCGCACAGCCGACCCTGACCCTGGCCGAGTTCCGCGATCGCATCGGCAGCGCCCGCAAGCAGACCCAGGCCCTCCTCGAACACTTCGACGCGCTCAAGTACACCATGCGCCGCGGCGACGAGCGGGTGGCCTGGCAACTGCCGGAGGGATGAGCGGATGGCTGCGCCCGCAAAGGGGCGGCGCCGAAAGAAAAAAAGGGGTCGACCATTTCTGGTCAACCCCTTGATCTTTCTGGTGCCTGGGGACGGAATTGAACCGCCGACACGTGGATTTTCAGTCCACTGCTCTACCTACTGAGCTACCCAGGCAGGAAGATGCTTTTGATAGCGGAAAGCGCCTGGCGTTGTCAAGCGAAAAGGAACAGCAGGTTTTTTATGCGCTTGCGTCGGCGTCGGCTTTTTGCTAAGAAGGAAAAATATCTTTGCGGAGCGATTCACCCATGACTTATGGCAACTGGTTTTACGCGGGCTTTTTCTTTGGGTTTACCGGCTATTTTGGCCGGCCTGCCCGGGGACTGGTCTGCTGACGGTTGCGGTCGACGTCAACACCAGACAAACCACGGGCAGGCTTCGCGCCACCCGTGGTTTTTTCGTTTCGGGCGTTGCTGAGCGAAAAGGCCGTCGGGGGTGCCGGGCGGCCTTCCACCGTTCACGGACCGCAACCGGTCCCAACCACCGAAAAGGAGTAAGACCATGATCATCGTCATGAAGCAGGGGGCCGGCAAGGAGGCGCTGGCCGAAGTCAAAAAGCGCATCAAGGAGCTTGGCTACAAGCCGCACGTCATCCACGGCGAGACCCGCGATGTGGTCGGCGCGGTCGGCGACGAGCGCGGCAAGGCTGTGCTGCAGTCGCTGGAATCGCTCCCCGGCGTGGAGAGCGTGGTGCCGATCCTCAAGCCGTACAAGCTGGCCAGCCGCGAGGTCAAGCCCGAGCCTAGCTGTTTCGAGATCGCTCCGGGGCTGACCATTGGCGGCGACCGGATCGTGGTCATGGCCGGGCCCTGCTCGGTGGAGAGCGAAACGCAGATCGTCGAAACCGCCCTCGCCGTCAAGGCGGCCGGTGCGACCGTTTTGCGCGGCGGGGCGTTCAAGCCGCGCACCAGCCCCTATTCCTTCCAGGGGATGGAGGAGGACGGCCTCAAACTGCTGGCCAAGGCGCGCGAAGCCAGCGGGTTGCCGATCGTCACCGAAGTGGTCAACCCCGGCGATGTCGAACTGGTGGCGCGCTACGCCGACATCCTGCAGATCGGTGCGCGCAACGTGCAGAACTTCGCCCTGCTCAAGACCGTTGGCCGCATCGACAAGCCGATCCTGCTCAAGCGCGGCATGGCCACCACCATCCAGGAATACCTGATGAGCGCCGAGTACATTCTTGCCGAGGGGAACCGCCGGGTGATCCTCTGCGAGCGCGGCATCCGCACCTTCGAGACCGCCACCCGCAACACCCTGGACATTGCCGCCGTCCCGGTGCTCAAGAGCCTGACGCACCTGCCGGTGGTCGTCGACCCCTCCCATGCCACCGGCCATGCCCCTCTGGTGCCGTCGATGTGCTACGCCTCGGTGGCGGCCGGAGCCGACGGCCTGATCGTCGAGGTGCATCCCTGCCCGGAAAAGGCCGCCAGCGACGGCCCGCAATCGTTGCGCCCGGCCGAGTTCGCAACGATGATGGCCAAGCTGCGGGCGTTCGTGGCGGTGACCGGGAAGCAGCTGTAAACCGTTTGCCTGGAGAACTTCGATGTATCTGATCCCGTTGAACCAGCTGGAAAGCGTCGAACTGGTCATTCATGCCCTGCGTGCCGCCGGTGGCGCCGCCGACTGCTCGGCCTGCCCGGTGCGCAAGGTCTGCACCCGGCAGTGCCTGGCGGTTGCCGACGGCATCGAGCGCCTGCTCTCGACCAGCAGCCTGCCGAGCCTCGCCCCGGAGGCAGGGGAAGCGGCCAGCGAGCCCCCCCCGGAGCCTGGCCCGGCTGGCGGCCGGCCGTCTTTAAAGCTCGTCAAGTAGCCGGTGTTCCAGCGCCTCCACCCTTGGCAGAATGGCCAAAAACGGGTATGGTAGGCGCCGCTTTGCGGAGGCTGCCATGGATTTTGCCCAACTTGCCCTGAAAGTTCCGACCATCCTCTTTCCCCGCGACGGCGTCGATCTGACCCGCTGGGCGGTGATCGCCTGCGACCAGTACACCGCCGAACCGGAGTACTGGGCGCAGGTCGATGCCCTGGTCGGCACGGCGCCCTCTACCCTGCGCCTGACCTTTCCCGAGGTGTTTCTCGGCAAGGGGGACGAGACGGCACGCATCGCCGCGATCAATGCCGCGATGCAGCAGTACCTGGCCGACGGTACGCTGCGCGAACTCCCCCCGGGGCTGATCCTGCTCGACCGGCAGACCGGCCACGTGCCGTCGCGCAAGGGGTTGATTGTCGCCCTCGATCTGGAGCATTACGATTACCTCCCGGGGGCACAGACGCTGATTCGCGCCACCGAGGGGACGATCCTCGACCGCCTGCCGCCGCGCATCCGCGTGCGCGAGAAGGCGCCGATCGAGCTGCCGCACATCATGGTGCTGATCGACGATCCCGAACAGACCGTCATCGAGCCGCTGTTCGCCGCGGAACTACCGCTGCTCTACGACTTCGCACTGATGGAGCATGGCGGCCGGCTGCGCGGCTGGCATGTCGACGAACCGGCCCTGCTCGAACAGGTCGGCCTGGCCCTGGCCCGCCTCGCCGATCCCCGGCGCTTCAAGGAGCGCTACGGCAGCGAGCAGGCGATGCTCTACGCTATGGGCGACGGCAATCACAGCTTCGCCACGGCCAAGGCGATCTGGGAACAGCTCAAGGCCGCGGCCCCCGACCCGCAGGCGATCATGGACCACCCGGCCCGTTACGCCCTGGTCGAACTGGTCAACGTCCACGATCCGGGACTGGAGTTCGAGGCGATCCACCGCGTGCTCTTTGCCGTCGACGCCGAGGATCTGCTGGCCTGTGCCCAGGCGCATTTTGCCGCGGTCGGCACCCCGTGCCGGGTCGAGTGGCTGGCCGATGCGGCTGCGGTCGCGGCCGCCGTAGCCGCAGCCCCGGCCGGGAGCCATGCGCTTCCGTTCATTGCCGGCGGGAGGCGCGGGCTGCTCACCGTGGTGCGCCCCCATCTGACCCTGGCGGTGGCGACGCTGCAGGAATTCCTCGACACCTATCTGGGGGCCGGCGGGCGCGGGCACATCGATTATATTCACGGCGCCGAAGCGGTCGAGCGCCTGAGTGCACCGGCCGACGCGGTCGGTTTCCTGCTCCCGGCCATCTCCAAGCACGACCTGTTTCGCGCCGTGGTGCACGAAGGCGCCCTGGCCCGCAAGACCTTCTCCATGGGAGAAGCCGACGAGAAGCGCTTCTACCTGGAGTGTCGGCGGATTTCACCGTAGGGGCGTGATTGATCACGCCCTGGGCGCAATGAATTGCGCCCCTACGATAGGCGGGTTCAATTGTAGGGGCGCGGTTACCCCGCCCCTACAGTTTTGCACTACCGTTATATGACAGGAGTAGATGATGACCCACAGGGTATTTAATTTCGGTGCCGGTCCGGCGATGCTGCCGCTGCCGGTCATGGAGAAGATCCGCGACGAATTCCTCGATTATCGGGGGATGGGCGCTTCTGTCATCGAGATCAGCCATCGCAGCAAGGAATTCCAGGCGATTCAGGACGAGGCCAAGGCACTGCTGTATGAGCTGGCCGGGATTCCCGGAAATTACCGGATCCTCTTTGTCCATGGTGGCGCGCGCATGCAGTTTGCCGCCCTGCCGCTCAACCTGGCCGGGCGCTCGGCCACCAGGACCTGCCTCTACGTCGAGACCGGCAACTTCTCGCAGCTGGCGATCAAGGACGCGCAGCCGTTCGCCGAGGTGAAGGTGGTTGCCTCCGGAGCCGCCAGCGGCTTCCGCAGCCTGCCGTCGCTCGATCCGGCGGTCATCGACCAGGGGGCCGCCTATCTGCACATCACCAGCAACAACACGGTGTGCGGCACCCGCTGGAACACCTTTCCGGAGGCCGGCAGCGTGCCGCTGATCGCCGACCAGACCTCGGAGATCCTCTCGCGGGTCATCGATTACCGGAAGTTCGGGGTGATCTACGCCGGGCTGCAGAAGAACCTCGGTCCGTCGGGGATGGCGGTCGTCGTCATTCGTGAGGACCTGCTCGGTACGCCTGCCGCGCAGACGCCGCTGCTGCTCAACTACACCCAGCTCGACAAGGACGACTCGCTGACCAACACCACCAACACCTTCGCGGTCTACGTGGTCAGATGCATGCTCGAATGGCTCAAGGCGGAAGGCGGAGTCGCGGCCATGGAGCGACGCAACGAGGAGAAGGCGGCGGTGCTCTACCGGGCACTGGATGAATCCGGCTTCTACCGTGGGTTCGCCGACCCGTCCTGCCGCTCGACCATGAACGTCACTTTCCATCTGCCGACGCCGGACCTGGAAAAGCGGTTCGCCCAGGAAGCGCTGAAGGCGGGACTCTATGCCCTCGAAGGGCACCGCGCCGTCGGCGGGCTGCGCGCCTCGATCTACAATCCGATGCCGCTGGCCGGGGTTGAGGCCCTCGCCGGGTTTATGCGCGAGTTCGAGCGCAAGAACGGCTGAAATTATTTTTCACGACCAGGGCCACCAGGGAGCCAAAGGCCTTTCTCGGTATTCTCGGTGTCTCGGAGAAGGGGTTTGTAAGTAAACATGACTGAACGCAGGAAAAAGCTCCCGTGTCTGAAACAGATTCCTGAACTGGCCGGCGAGGCGGGGTGGACCGACTTCGATGCCCCGGCCCTGGTCGGCGACTCGCTGCGCTTTGTTTCCGGCGACCCGACCGGTACCCGCTTCCGGGTGCGCTACTACCGCAACCAGGCCGGGGCACTGGTCGCCCGGGTCTGGTTCGGCCCGGAAACCGAGGGGCCCCCCGGGCACGCCCACGGCGGCAGTATCGCCGCCGTCCTCGACGAGGTGCTGGGGCTGGCCGCCTGGGCCGCCGGCTACGCCATCGTGGTCGGCAAGCTCAATATCCACTTCCAGAAGCTGCTGCCCCTGCACACCGTGGTCCAGGTCGACAGCACCATCGTCTCCGCCGAGGGGCGCAAGGTCATGGTCCATGGCAGCATCCACGGGGCCGACGGCGAAGTCTTTGCCGAGGCCGACTGTCTGTGCATTACCATTCCCGGACGTTGACAGTCGCCGGAATTGCGCCTAGAATCACCATCGATGCGGGGCCGTGCCATACTGCCCCGCTCACCTTTTCCGGAGGATTCCCCACATGAAAGTCATAGTTACCGACGAAGTCTCGGAAAGCGGCCTGCAACTGCTTCTGGATGACCCGCGGTTCGAAGTCGATGTTTGTCTCGGCCTGACCACGGCGGAACTGCATCAGCGCATCGGTGCTTACGAAGCGATCATTACCCGCAGCGGCACCCAGGTGGACAAGCCGCTGCTGGAGCATGCCAGCGGCCTGAAAGTGATCGCCCGCGCCGGGGTCGGCATCGACAACGTCGATGTCGATGCCGCCAGCCAGCGCGGCATCATCGTGATCAACGCCCCCTTCGGCAACACCAATTCGGCGGCCGAGCACACCATGGCCCTGTTGCTGGCGCTGTGCCGCAACGTCACCGCCGCCAACGCCAGTCTCAAGGGCGGCGACTGGAAGCGGGCGCCGTTCACCGGTTACGAACTCAAGGGGAAGACCCTCGGCGTGATCGGCCTGGGCAAGGTCGGCGGACGGGTGGCCCTGCGCGCCCGCGCCTTCGAGATGGAGGTCCTCACCTACGATCCGTACATCTCCGAAAAGCGCGCCGAAGATCATGGCGTACGCCTGGTTTCGCTGGAGGATCTGCTGCGGCTCTCCGACGTGGTCACCGTGCACACCCCGCTCAACGAGGAAACCGAGGGGATGCTGGGTGATGCCCAGTTCGAGCGGATGAAGGACGGGGTGCTGATCGTCAACTGCGCGCGCGGCGGGATCTTCGACGAGGCCGCCACCCTCGCGGCCCTGGAGAGTGGCCAGGTTGCCGGGGCCGCCTTCGACGTGTGGACCGAGGAACCGCCGAAAAGCGAGACCGTCAAGCGCCTGATCGCCCATCCGCGCATGGTGGTGACCCCGCATCTCGGGGCCAATACCTTCGAGGCCCAGAAGAACGTGGCGGTCGACGTCTGCCAGGAACTGATCGACTACCTCGACGGCAAGCCGCTGGCCAATGCCCTCAACATCCCGCGCTTCGATCCCGACCTGATGGAGCACATGAAGCCGTTCATCGGCCTGGTCGGCACCCTCGGCGAATTCATTTCCAAGCTGGCGCCGCCCAATCCGCGCAAGGTGACCTTTACCTACAACGGCAAGCTGGCGCGCTTCGACTGCACGCCGCTGACGGTTTGCGGACTGGCCGCCCTGCTGCAGAACTGCACCGACCAGGACGTCAACATGGTCAATGCCATGCTGATCGCCGAGGAGATGGGGATTGCCGTGGAGGGGGTGCGCAGCACCGAGGCGGAGTCGTTCTCCAACCTCATTTCGCTGACCCTGGAGACGCCGACCGGGACGCGCATGGTCGCGGGGACCCTCTTCGACGGCACGCCGAAGATCGTCAAGATGCGCAACTTCGTGACCGACTTCACCCCCGAGGAGCACATGCTGGTGATCAGTTACGCCGACCGCCCGGGGCTGATCGGCAAGATCGGCACGATCCTCGGCGAAGAGGGGATCAACATCGGCAACATGAATCTCGGCCGGCAGGCCAAGGCCGGGGAGGCGATGGTGGTCCTTTCCACCGATTCGCCGGTCGAGCAGAAGGTCATCGACCGTCTGAGCAAGGCGATCGACCCGCTCTTCATCAAGGCGGTCCATCTCTCCGTCTGCTAATCTGAAAATTAGCGCGTATTTGTTAATAAAGGGGCACGCTGCGGCGTGCCCCTTGCCGTTTTTTCTCCCCGCCCCCGCCCGACGCCTCCGATAAAAGTTCCACAAAAACAGGCAGTTGCGAAAAAGCTAGAAAAAATAAAAAATTTTTAACTTTTTGGGTTGACATGAAATATTGTTAATGTTATTTATTA
>CAZRTZ010000049.1:0-20786 GCA_964603155.1 uncultured Geobacteraceae bacterium
CGGAACCGGCCTGGGTGAAGCGGAAGATGTTGTCGACGAAGAGGAGCACGTCCTGGCCTTCCTCGTCGCGGAAGTACTCGGCGACGGTCAGCGCCGAAAGGGCCACGCGGGCACGGGCGCCGGGCGGTTCGTTCATCTGGCCGTAGATCAGGGCGGCCTTGTCGATAACGCCGGAGTCCTTCATCTCGTGCCAGAGGTCGTTCCCCTCGCGGGTGCGCTCGCCGACCCCGGCGAAGACCGAGAAGCCGCCGTGCTGCTTGGCGATGTTGTTGATCAGTTCCATGATCAGAACGGTCTTGCCGACGCCGGCGCCACCGAACAGGCCGATCTTGCCGCCGCGGGCATAAGGGGCGAGGAGATCGACGACCTTGATGCCGGTCTCGAAGGCTTCGACCTTGGTCGACTGGTCGACGAACAGCGGCGCCGGGCGATGGATCTCCCAATCTAGCTCGGCACCGACCGGGCCCATCTCGTCGATCGGCTCACCGACCACGTTGAGGATGCGGCCGAGGGTCTTGGGGCCGACCGGCATGACGATCTGCTTGCCGGTGTCGAGCACGTCCTGGCCGCGCACCAGACCGTCGGTGGCATCCATGGCGATGGTGCGCACGGTGTTCTCGCCCAGGTGCTGGGCGACTTCGAGCACCAGGTTCCACTCCCGGTCATCAACCGCCGGATTGGTGACCTTGAGGGCGTGGTAGATTTCGGGAAGCTGGCCGGCTTCGAACTCGACGTCGACAACGGGGCCGATGACCTGGGTGATGCGTCCTTTGTTCATGATGAACCACTCCTTCATTGCGTCCGCCCGCGAGGGGGGAACGACTCGTTCTCTAGGCTGCGAAAGTTATTTGATTGATTCGGCACCGGAGATGATTTCCATCAGCTCCTTGGTGATGGCCGCCTGTCTGGCCCGGTTGTACTGCAGAGTCAGTTTGCCAATCATCTCCGAGGCGTTCTTGCTGGCGCTGTCCATGGCGCTCATGCGCGCCCCGTGCTCGGACGCCACCGACTCAAGGAAGGCCCGGAACACCTGGGTCTCGACATACTTGGGCAGGAGCTGGGCCAGAACGTCCGAGGCATTCGGCTCGTACAGGTAGTCGGCCAGATACTCGCCGACGGCGGGCTCCTCGCCAGTCTCGGCAACCACCGGCAGCAGCGGCACGATCTGCGGCTCCTGGGAGATGGCACTGCGGAAGGCGTTGTAGGCCAGATACACGGCATCGTACTGCTCGCTCTCGAACAGCGCGACCAGATCCTTGCCGATCAGGGCGGCCGGGGCGTAGCTGACCTGGCCGGTACCGAGCAGGTTCTCGTAGACCTTGAAGATGCTCATCCCCGGGCGGCGCTTGAGGTAGTCGTTCCCCTTGCGGCCGACCAGCATGAGGTCGATCTGCTCGAAGCCGTCGGGGTTGGCGCGGATGTGCCGCTCGACCGCCTTGGAGACGTTGCTGTTGAAGCCGCCGCACAGCCCGCGGTCGCTGGTGACCAGCACGATCAGCGCTTTCCCCTGGCCGCGCTGGGCCAGAAGCGGATGAGCGTCCTGATCCTCGCGCCGGGCCAGGCTGGCGAGCACCTGCTGCACCTTGTCGGCGTAGGGCCGCGCCGCCACCACTGCCTCCTGGGCACGGCGGAGCTTGGCCGCCGAGACCATTTTCATGGCCTTGGTGATCTGTCGCGTGTTCTTAACCGACGAGATACGCTTTTTAATAGCCTTTAGACTGGGCATGGTCCTCTACCTGGCGCTGACGTTTGGTTAGGCGGCGAACTGCCCTTTGAACTCGTCAAGGGCGGCCTTGATGCGGGCCTGCAGATCGTTGTCGATCGCCTTCTTGTCACGCAGTTCGGTCAGCAGGCCGGGGTGGCTGCTCTCCATGTAGGACATCATCTCGGCCTCGTAGCGGCGCGCCACGTTGACCGGATAGTCATCGACATAGCCGTTGTTGGCGGCGAAGATGACCATGACCTGCTTCTCGACCGGCAGAGGCTGGTATTGAGGCTGCTTGAGAATCTCGACCAGGCGCGCCCCGCGGGCCAGCTGGCGCTGGGTGGCGGCGTCGAGGTCGGAACCGAACTGGGCGAAGGCGGCCATCTCGCGGTACTGGGCCAGCGCCAGGCGCAGGGTGCCGGCCACCTGCTTCATCGCCTTGACCTGCGCGGAGCCACCGACGCGGGAGACCGACAGACCGACGTTGATCGCCGGGCGGACGCCCGAATAGAACATGTCGGCTTCGAGGAAGATCTGGCCGTCGGTGATCGAGATGACGTTGGTCGGGATGTAGGCGGAGACGTCGCCGGCCTGGGTCTCGATGATCGGCAGCGCGGTCAGGGAACCGGCGCCCATCTCGTCGTTCAGCTTGCAGGCGCGCTCGAGCAGGCGGCTGTGCAGGTAAAAGACGTCGCCAGGATAAGCCTCGCGCCCCGGCGGACGGCGCAGCAGCAGCGAGAGCTGGCGATAGGCGACGGCCTGCTTGGAGAGATCGTCATAGATGATCAGGGCGTGCTTGCCGTTGTCGCGGAAGAACTCGCCCATGGTGACGCCGGTGTAAGGGGCGATGAACTGCAGGGGCGCCGGCTCGGAGGCGGAGGCGGCGACGACGATGGTGTAGTCCATGGCGCCGTGCTGCTTGAGCTTGCTCACCACCTGCGCCACGGTCGAGCGCTTTTGCCCGATCGCGACGTAGATGCAGATCATGTTCTGCCCTTTTTGATTGATGATCGCGTCGGTGGCCACCGCGGTCTTGCCGGTCTGGCGGTCGCCGATGATCAGTTCGCGCTGGCCGCGACCGATGGGAACCATGGCGTCGATCGCCTTGAGGCCGGTCTGCATCGGCTCATGCACCGATTTACGGGCGACGATGCCGGGGGCCTTGATCTCGACCTTGCTGTAGGTGTCGGTCTTGATCTCACCCTGGCCGTCGATGGGGATGCCGATGCCGTTAACCACGCGGCCAATCAGCCCTTCGCCGACCGGGACCTGGACGATGCGCTCGGTGCGCTTGACCGTGTCGCCTTCCTTGATGTGCTCGGAGTCGCCGAGAATGGCGGCGCCGACGTTGTCCTCTTCGAGGTTGAGGACCATCCCCATGGTATTGCCGGGAAACTCCAGCAGTTCGCCGGCCATGGCTTTGTCGAGGCCGTGGATACGGGCGATACCGTCGCCGACCGAGATGATCGTACCGGTTTCGCTGACTTCCACTTCGCGTCCGAAGCTTTCGATCTGCTTCCTGATGATCGCGCTGATCTCTTCCGCTCTGACTTGCATATGCCCTCTCATCAACCTTTCGTTAAGGATTCTTCGATCCGTTTCAACTGGGTCCGCACGCTGCCGTCGAACAGGCGGCCACCGATCTCGGCCTGCACACCGCCGATCAGCTGCGGGTCAACATTCACACTCAGAGCCACCTTTTTGCCGGTCTGCTGCTCGAGGCTGGCGCCGATCGCCTGCTGCTGCGCGGCATCGAGTTCTACCGCCGCGGTGATGCGCGCGCGCAGCACCCCGGACAATTCGTCGGCCAGACGGCGATAGGTGTCCTCGATCTGCGGCAGGAAACTCAGCCGGTCCTTGCTCAGCACCAGGCCGAGGAACTTGCGCATCCCCTCGGAGAGGTTGAGGGCTGCGGCCAGGTCGGCCAGCATGGCGGCCTTCTTGTCCATCGCCAGGGTTGGGCTTTCGAGCAGCTGCCGCAGCAGCTCCTCCTGGCTCAGCACGGCATTGACCGTGGCCAGCTCCTCGCCGTAACGGTCGACGGCCTGTTGTTCCACCGCCAGTTCGACCAGCGCCTTGGCATACCGCCGGGTCAGGGCACTCGCGCTCAATGGAGTTCTCCCACTTTCTGCATGTACTCATCAACCAGCCGCTTTTGATCGGCGGCGGTCACGTTCTTGCTCAGCAGCTCCTCGGCCAGTTCCACGGCCAGACGGGCGGCTTCGGCACGCAGTTCGGTGCGGGCACGGGCCACGGCGCTGGCGGCCTTGCTGTCGGCCTCCTGCTCGATCTTCTCGGCCATGTCCCGGGCGCTGGCGAGAATCCGGTCGCGCTCCAGTTCGCCCTCGCGGCGGATGGCGGCGTAGATGCTGTCGATCTCGGCAGCCGCCTTGGCCAGCTTGTCCTGGTACTCGAGGGCCTTGGCCTCGGCGGCCTCGCGCGCCGCGGTGGCGTCGGCCAGAGCCTTTTCAATTTCGGCCCGGCGGTTCTGCAGGGCGCTGCGGATCGGCTTGCTGACGAAATAGCCCAACAGACCGACCATGACCGCGAAGTTGAGGCAGCGCCAGATGAAATCCTTGAGGATCACGCCGCTGTCGGCTTGACCGCCAGCGGCCAGGGCCAGGGCCGGCAGAGCAACGGCGAGCAGAAGGGCGGGAACGATCCGGTGGAGATTGTGCAGCTTCATTGTTACAGCTCCCTCCCCAGCACCTTGCCGGCCACCTGCCGGGCCAGGGCTTCGGTTTCCGCACGCAGTCCCTGGCGGGCGGCCTCGGCTTCGCCGGCGACCTGCTCCTTGAGGCTCTGCAGGCGCTGGGTGGCCTTCTCGTTGGCGGCGCTGATCAGGCGGGTTTCTTCGGCCAGGGCGGCCTGACGCAGGGCGAGACGCTCCTGGCTGCCGCGCAGGCGGGCTTCCTGCAACTTGGCCTCGTACTCGGCAACCTGCGCCTTGATCTCTTCATCAAGGGAGCGGGCTCTGCCCAGATCACCATCGATGGTCGCCTTGCGCGCGGCCAGAGCGGCCCGTAACGGCTTGAACAGCAGCGTGTTCATGACGAACAGCAGGATGATGAAATTGCCAAACTGCAGGAACAGTGTCCAGTCGAGCTTGATCACCGTCTTACCTCATTCAAAGATGAGCACCGGCAAGGTGCTTCGGGGTACTTGGATGCGGGATCCACACAAGCGCAGAAACTTCCGGGCGGGCCCGACACCGGGCCTAAAGCAGAGGACGATTAGCACAGCCCTTCCCCAATTGTCAAGGCTGTTGCCAAACTTATTTTCGCCGGCAGCGGCCGGCGGCGGCACTGAGATTAAGCGGAGGCGGCGCCGCCGCCGCGTTTCATGGTCACGGTGCCGTTGAACAGCACCCCGTCCTCGATCGCCAGGGCCGGACTTTCGATCGTCCCTTCCACCTCGGCCGGGGCCCGCAGTTCGACGCGCGTGACCGCCTTGATGTTCCCTTTGAAGCGTCCACTCAGGATCAGGGTGCCGACCGTCACTTCCGCCTGAATTTCAGCGGTCTCGCCGACAATCAGGGTGTCGTTGGAGGCGATTTCGCCGCGAAACGACCCGTCCAGGCGGACGATTTCGTTGAAAACCATGCGCCCTTCGAACTGGCTCCCCGGGCCGAGGAACGCCTTGATGTCACTCTTTTCCAGTAGAGACTCGCGACGGCTCATAACATCCTTGTCTTTCCGTTTGAACATGTGGGTCTCTTCCTCCCGGGCGCAGCTGTTTTCAGCGCTGCGCGGCAAACCATTCCAGCAGGCGTTCCAGTTCCTCGGCCGAGTAGTAGGCGATTTCAATCCGCCCGCCCTTGCCGCCGCGGGGCTGCGGCACAATCCTGACCTGCGTGCCCAGCTTCCGCTGCAGGCGCACGGCCAGGTCGGTGAGTTCCGGATCGGCCACCTTGCGGCGCGGAGCGACCTGCGGCGCGGTCTTGAAGCGCTTGACCAGCTCCTCGGTCTGCCGCACCGACAGCTGGCGCTTGACGATCTGGTCACGCGCCTCCTGCAGGCGTGCGGCACTTTCCAGGCCGAGCAGGGCACGGGCATGCCCCATGGACAGCCGGCCCAGCGTGACGTCCTCCTGGACGCTGCGCGGCAGGCGCAGCAGGCGCAGGGCATTGGCGACCGTCGAACGGTCCTTGCCGACCCGCCTGGCCACCTCGTCCTGGGAGAGATCGAAGCTGCTCATCAGGTGCCGATAGGCCTCCGCCTCTTCGATCGGGTTGAGATCCTCGCGCTGGATGTTTTCGATCAGCGCCATCTCCAGGGCCCAGTCCTCGGAGACATCCTGGATGACCACCGGCACATCCTTGAGCCCGGCCTTCTGGGCCGCCCGCCAGCGGCGCTCCCCGGCGATGATCTGGTAGTGGTCGCCGGCCTGGCGCACCACCAGCGGCTGGATCACCCCCTTCTCGCGGATCGAGGCGACCAGTTCCGCCATCTTGGCGTCGTCGAAACTCTTGCGCGGCTGCTTGCTGTGGGGGCGCAACTCCTCGACCGGACAGAGGAAATACTTGTGGCGCCCTTCCATGGTCGCCGAGGTGATCAGGGCGCCGATCCCCTTGCCGAGGGCAGGTCGCTTGCTCATGACAACGGTTCCTTGCGAATGATTTCCCGGGCCAGATCGAGATAGGCGGCGGCACCGCGCGAGGCGATGTCGTAAAGCAGCGCCGGCAGCCCGTGGCTGGGGGCTTCGGAGAGACGCACGTTGCGCGGGATCATGGTCTCGAAGACCTCCCCGTCGAAATGCTTGCGCATCTCCTCGACCACCTGGCGGGAGAGATTGTTGCGGGCGTCGAACATGGTCAGCAGGATGCCGGCCAGAAGCAGCTTCGGGTTGAGCTCGCGCTGGATCAGGCGCACGGTGTTGAGCAGCTGGGTGAGCCCCTCCATGGCGTAGTACTCGCACTGCAGGGGGATGAGGACCCGGTCGGCCGCGGTCAGCGCATTGATGGTTAACAGCCCCAGCGACGGCGGGCAGTCGATGAGGATGTAGTCATACTCGGCCGCGATCTCTTTCAGCGCCGACTTGAGCTTCCCCTCGCGGGCCAGGGCACTGATCAGCTCGACCTCGGCCCCGATCAGGTCGGGGTTGGCCGGCAGGAGCGAGAGATGGCTCAACGGCGTGGCCTGGCAAACACTCCGTGCCGGTGCCGTGCCAAGCAGCACCTGGTAGACGGTCTGCTCCAGGGCGTTGGGATCGATCCCCAACCCGCTGGAACTGTTGGCCTGGGGATCAAGATCGATCAGCAGGGTGCGCCGCTCCGCCGCCGCCAGGGAGGCGGAGAGGTTGACGGCGGTGGTGGTCTTGCCGACCCCCCCCTTCTGATTGGCGATGGCAATGATCTGGGCCATGAAGCGTTCTTCTCCTCCCCTGGACAAGGGTTGGAAAAATTAGCATAAAGGCCGCGAACTGAAAAGGAAAAAGCCGTCTTACCAGATATGGGGGGCAAGCGCTGGAGCCCCCCCCAGATGTTGGGGGAAAAACCCTGTAAAATCGGGGTGCGGCGGGGGTGGCTTCCAAATTTGCCCGAGAAACGGTTTTTGCGGCGAAGGCAAGGGGTGGGTATGGGTCAGGTGGTGCGCTTGAAAACCAGCAGGAGCCGTTCCGCCCCGGAGAGCGGCAGGCTCAGCCGCCGACAGTCGCTGCAGGCAAAGCCCAGGGCGGCAAGCTCCGTCTCGGCGGCGGCGAGCTCCGCCACCCCTTCCGTCCCCTTCATGGCGATCAGTCGTCCGCCGGCCGCGAGACAGGGCGCCGCCAGCCGGGCCAGCAGCGGCAGCGAGCCGAGGGCGCGGGCGGTCACGACATCGAAACCGCCGCAGCCCTGCGGGTGCGCCGCCAGCGCCTCGGCCCGGCCGTGAATCGCGGTGAAGCCGCTCAGCTGCAGGCTCCGGGCCACATGGCGCTGAAAAGCGATCTTCTTGCCGACGGCGTCCACGGCAACGATCGCAAGCTCCGGCCGGACGATTTTCAGCGGCAGCGCCGGGAAGCCGGCCCCGGAGCCGAGGTCGAGCAGGCGCTTCGCATCGTCGAGCAGCGGCAGCAGGGTCAGGGAATCGGCCAGATGCTTCTCGCTGACCTCGTCCGGGTCGGTGATGGCGGTCAGGTTGTGCGTCCGGTTCCAGCGCAGCAGCTCGGCGGCCAGCCAGTCCAGCTGGGCGAGGGCGGGCGCCGGCACGGCGATCTGCAAGGCAGCCAGCTGCTCGGCCAGGGACATGCGGGTCATGGCGCTACTTGCGCAGCAGGACGGCGAGGATGGCGATGGCGGCCGGGGTCACGCCGGGGATGCGGCTGGCCTGGCCAAGGGTGAGCGGCCGGACCCGCAGCAGCTTCTCCCGCACCTCACTGGAGAGGCCGGCCACGGCGGCATAGTCGAAATCCGCCGGGATGCCCTGCGTTTCCATGCGCCGGGTGCGCTCGACCTGATCCTGCTGGCGGCGGATGTAGCCCTCGTACTTGACGGCGGTCTCCAGCTCGTTGCGCACGTCGGGGGGGAGCGCCGCCAGCTGCTCATCGAGAAAGAGCAGGGCATCGAGATCGATCTCCGGCCGGCGCAGCAGCTCCTCAAGCGAAGCGCCGTTCTGCAGCCCGGTCAGCCCGAGACGGGCGATGACCTCACGCGCCCCCGGCGCCACGCGCACGTCGCGCAGACGCGCCGCCCCCTGCTCCAGCGCCGCCAGCTTGGCAGCATAGCGCTCCCAGCGCTCCGCCGGCAGCAGGCCGGCACGGTAGCCAAGGGCGCTCAAGCGCTGGTCGGCGTTGTCCTCGCGCAGGAGCAGGCGATACTCGGCGCGCGAGGTGAACATGCGGTACGGCTCCTTGGCCCCGAGATTGACCAGGTCATCGACCAGGACGCCGAGGTAGCCCTGGTCACGGCCGATGATCAGCGGTTCCCGCCCGGTGACCTGCAAGGCGGCGTTGATGCCGGCCAGCAACCCCTGGGCGCCGGCCTCCTCGTAGCCCGAGGTGCCGTTGATCTGGCCGGCATGATACAGACCACGCAGCGCCTTGGTTTCCAGCGTCGGCCGGAGCTGGATCGGATCGACGTAATCGTACTCGATGGCGTAACCGGGACGCATGATCTCGACCGCCTCCAGCCCCGGCATGCTGCGCAGAAACGCCAACTGCACGTCGAGCGGCAAGGAGGTGGAGACGCCGTTGGGGTAGATCTCGCCGCTGCGGTAGCCTTCCGGCTCGAGGAAAATCTGGTGCTGCTCCTTCTCCGGAAAACGCACCACCTTGTCCTCGATCGACGGGCAGTAGCGCGGCCCGATCCCCTCGATCACCCCGGAATAGAGCGGCGAGCGGTCGAGGCCGGAGCGGATGATCTCGTGGGTGCGGGCGTTGCTGTAGGTAATGTGACAGGGGAGCTGCGGTCGTTCGATGCGCGCGGTGTCGGCGGAAAACGGCCACGGCGCCGGGTCACCGTGCTGGGCTTCGAGCCGGGAGAAGTCGATGGAGCTTTTTGCCAGCCGGGCCGGCGTGCCGGTCTTCAGGCGGCCGACGCTGAAGCCCAGGGCGCGCAGATGATCGGACAGCCCCTCCGACGGCGGCTCCCCGGCCCGGCCGCCGGCATAATTCACCAGGCCGACATGGATCAGCCCGCGCATGAAGGTGCCGGTGGTCAGGACCACCGCCGACGCGTGGAAACGCAGCCCTTCGCGGGTTTCCACCCCGGCGACGGCAGCGCCCTGCTCCAGCAGGCGCACGACCTGCCCCTGCTTGAGGTCAAGACCGCGCTGGGCTTCCAGCACCTGCTTCATGCGCAGCCGGTAGAGATCGCGATCGGCCTGGGCCCGCGAGGCCCGCACCGCCGGCCCCTTCTTGGTGTTGAGCACGCGGAACTGGATGCCGGTGGCATCGATGTTGCGTGCCATCTCGCCGCCGAGGGCGTCGATCTCCCGCACCAGGTGCCCCTTGGCCAGGCCGCCGATCGCCGGGTTGCAGGACATCTGTCCGCACATGTCGAGATGCAGGGTCAGCAACAGCGTGCGACACCCCATGCGCGCCGCCGCGAGCGCCGCCTCGCAGCCGGCATGGCCGGCCCCGACCACAATCACCTGGTAGTGGGTGTCATTTCGATTCATGGCCTGTCCATCGCTCCCGATGTTTCACGTGAAACATTTTCAATTCTGTACCCGCACATGATACTCGAGCACCAGGTCGCTGCAAAGCGTCGCGAGGAAGGCTGGCTGCAAGGCGCACGGAGCGCAGGACCCGAGACCTACCTGGAGAGATAGGCGAGGGGGCGAGCACCGCGCAACGCCGCAGATGGCCTCCGCAGCAGCTTTGCAACGACCCGTTACTTGCCGATGCAGAATTTGCCGAAGATCTCATTGAGGATATCATCGGCGGTGGTCTCCCCGGTAATCTGGCCCAGGGCGGCCAGCGCCTCGCGCAATTCCATGGCCTGACACTCCAGCGGCTCCCCGGCACTGGGGGCGGCCAGAAACCGTTCGACGGCCGTGGTGGCCAGCACCAGGGCCTCGCGGTGGCGGCGCTCGGTCAGCACCACCCCCTCCTCCAGCGCCCCGCCGGCATCGCCGGTGAAGAAGTCTATCACCTGCTGCTGCAAGGCCTCGAGCCCGCTGCCCCCCTTGGCCGATACCGTCACCTGCCGGGTAAATCCGCGCAACGCCTCGTCCGTGGCGGCGCCAGGCAGGTCCCCCTTGTTGCGGACCAGCACGGTGCGCTCCAGGGGCGCCAGAGCCAGGGCCAGGCGATCCTCGGCGCGCAGCGGCTGCGACTGATCGATGACCAGCAGCACCAGATCCGCGGCGGCGGCCTTGCTACGGGCCCGGCGCACCCCCTCCTGCTCGATCGGGTCGGAGGTATCGCGCACCCCGGCGGTATCGACCAGACGCAGCGGGATTCCGCCCAGCACCAGCTGCTCTTCGAGCGTGTCGCGGGTGGTGCCGGGAATTTCGGTGACGATGGCGCGGGCCTCGCCGAGCAGGGCGTTGAGCAGGGAACTCTTGCCGACGTTGGGGCGCCCCAGGATCAGCACACTGACCCCCTCGCGCAGGGCCCGTCCGGCATCGAAGGTGGCCAGCAGGGCGGCCATCTCGTCGCGAAGTGTCTGTGCACGCCGCACGACGGCGTCCTGATCCAGGGCTCCCAGCTCATCATCCGGGAAATCGATGTGTGCCTCCAGCAGGGTCAGCAGTTCGCGGCATTCGGCGCTGAAGTGCCGCAGGCGCGCCGAAAGGCGACCGTCCAGCTGGGCCAGGGCGGCGCGGGCCGCCTGCTCCGAGCGGGCGCCGATCAGGGCTGCGACCGCCTCGGCCTGGGCCAGGTCGAGACGCCCGTTGAGGAACGCCCGCTGGGTGAACTCGCCGGGACGGGCCAGGCGCGCCCCGGTCGCGAGGAACAGGTCGAGCACGCTGCGCAAAAGCCGGCTGCCGCCATGGCAATGCACTTCGGCCACGTCCTCGCCGGTGTAGGAATGCGGCGCACGCATGAGAACCGCCAGCACGTCGTCCAGCGCGCTGCCGTCCGGACGGCACAGGCGCCCGTGATAGAGATGGTGGGAGGTCATGGCCGGCACTGCGACCCGGCCGCGGAACACCGCGGCCAGCAGCGACCCCGCGGCGGGGCCGGACAGGCGGAGGATACCGATCCCCCCCTCGCCCGGCGGGGTCGCCGGAGCGACGATGGTGTCGGCGGCGGCGGGGGCGAAGCGGTTCACGATCGGCTCAGGTCAGGCGCTTGTTGATGTAGTACTGCTGGGCGATGGTCAGCAGGTTGTTGACCAGCCAGTAGATCACCAGCCCCGAGGGGAAGTTGAGGAAGAGGAAGGTGAAGATCACCGGCATGAACAGGAAAATCTTGGCCTGCATCGGGTCCATGCTCGTCGGCGTCATCTTCTGCTGGACGAACATGCTCGCCCCCATCAGCAGCGGGGTGATGTAATAGGGATCCTTGTCGGACAGGTCGGTAAGCCAGAGCATGAACGGCGCGTGGCGCAAGGCGATCGCCTCCAGCAGCACCTTGTAGAGCGCGAAAAACACCGGGATCTGCACCAGCATCGGCAGGCAGCCGCCCAGGGGGTTGACGCTGTGCTTTTTGTACAGCTCCATGAGCTCGCGGTTGAGGCGCTCCTTGTCGTTCTTGAACTTGTCGCGCAGCTTCTGCATCTCCGGCTGCAGCTTCTGCATGGCCTTCATCGAGGCGTAGCTCTTGTGCGTGAGCGGCCAGAAAAGGAGCTTGAGAATCACCGTGAGCAGGATGATCGACCAGCCGTAGTTGTTCAGAAAGCCGTTGAAGAAGGTCAGCACCAGAAAGAGCGGCTGTGCCAGCAGGTCGAACCAGCCGAAGTTGATGGCCAGATCGAGACCGTGGCCGGCCGCCTTGAGCAGATCGGGATCCTTGGGACCGAAGAAGAGCAGGTAGTCGAACTGGCGGCGCTCCCCCCCCTGCAGGGTGATCAGCGGTGTCTGCAGGGTGCTGCGAAGTTCGCCGGCCTGGTGCATGACCGAGGTTTTCTCACCGGCATCCCCCTGCGGCACGGCGGCCATGATGAAGTACTTGCTCTGCAGGGAAGTCCAGGTCGCCTCCCGTCCATAACTCTTGGCGCCCTTGTCCAGATCGTCGACATCGACCTGCTCGAGCTCGTTGTTGACGAGCAGGGCCGGGCCGACAAAAGAATAGCTGTCGACCTTGGATTTATCCCAGGCCTTGGTGAGGGTCAGGTCGAGGGTGCCGCTCAGCGGCGCACCGACGGCGTTACGCACAGCGATGGTCGTGGCAATCACGTAGCTGTCGGCGCGGAAGCTGTAGCGCTTGAGGATCTCCACGCCGCTGGCAGTGACATGGCGGAAGGTCAGGGTGTCCTGGCCGCCGGCGGCGACCTTGACCTGGCTGCGCCCGTCTTCGAGCTGATAGGCGGCATCGGCCGCCAGCGCCAGGCCGCCGGTCGCCGTAGTCTGCAGCGAGGCGTGGCGTGTGCCGCTGAAGGGCACGAGTTCGACGCGCGGCGCAGCGGCATCTGCGGACTGACGGTAGTTTTTCAGTTCGAAGGCGACCAGCCGCGCCCCGGTGCTGCTGAACACCGCGCGATAGAGCTCGGTTTCAACCTCAATGTCGCGGGCCGGACCGGTTACCGGAGCAGGCTGTGGCACAGAAGCCGGAGGAGTAACGGCCGGCGCAGCGACCGGAGCCGGCGTCGCGGCAACGGTCGCCGCCGGAGTCCCGGCAACCGGAGCCGGGGGTTTGGAGGGGAAGAGCAGACTGAAGCCGAACCAGACCGCCGTCATCAGCACCAGGGCCAGGATCAGATTACGGGTTTCGTGGTTATTTTGATCGTTCATGCGGTGATGTTCTCCACTGGGTCGTTACCGGCCCCGTTACTTGACCGGATCGAATCCCCCCGGATGCCAGGGGTGGCAGCGCGCCAGGCGCTTGACGCCCAGCCATAGACCTCGCCCCAGACCGTAATGCACGATCGCATCCCGGGTGTAGGCGGAACAGGAAGGATAAAACCGGCAGGTTGGCGGCTTGAGGGGAGAGAGGATCCGCCGGTAGAAGGCGATGGCCGCAAGGACTATCCGTTCAAGCATCGACATACAGCCGGAGGCGTCGCAAGGCCTCCTGCAGCTCCTGATCGAAAGCGGCATGGGTCAGGTGAGCCGCCCCCGGCTTGGCTATCACGCTGATGTCGGCAATCCCGGTCAGACGCGCCTTGTGGCTGCGGAAATATTCGCGCAACCAGCGCTTGAGGCGATTCCGGCAGACGGCATTGCCAACCTTGCGGCTGACGGTGGTGCCCAGCCGCGAGCCGGCCGGGTGCGGCACGGGCGGTTTGGCGGCGATGATCGTCAGGTTCCTGGTGTGACAGCGTTCACCATCGCGCCAGAGGCGGGAATATTCCCGTGAACTCTTCAGTCTGGCCGCTGCCGGAAAGCTCTGGCCTCCGCGAGCCGGCAAATAGACGAACCCTACTTGGTCGGGATGGTCACAACCAGGCGCTTGCGCCCTTTGGCCCGGCGGCGGCGCAGGACGTTGATCCCGTCCTTGGTGCGCATGCGGGCACGGAAGCCGTGGGTGCGCTTGCGGCGGATTTTGCTCGGCTGATAAGTTCTCTTGCTCATGGTATCGAATCACTCCTGCGGATCGAGTCGGTTTTTTGGCAAAGGGCATTGTTAAGCATAGAACCGGATTCAAGTCAAGCAAGAAGAAATTACATGATTTTTCACCGGTTACCGAAGCGATGCTTTTCCCTTGCAATCCTGGCGCTCTTTTTGTTAGTTTACGCACATTGCGTCGAATCTGGCTTGAATGTTTAACTGCTTGTAATTTCAATATTATTATTGTTATCCACAGGTGTTGGTAAAATTGTGGATAAATTTTCTCGCCCTGTCGTCTTCCCGAATTGGGACACATTATGAGTAAACTTTGGCAGGATGCCCTCGCCCAACTCGAGGCCAGCCTGAATCCGCAACATTTTTCGACCTGGATCAAGCCGCTGCATCTGGTGAAGATCGAGCGGGATCTGGTGATTCTGGAAGTACCCAATCGCTTTGTGCTCGACTGGGTCAGGGACAACTATGCCAAGGTGATCCAGCAGGTGCTGGCGGATCTGTCCGCCGTTTCCTATCGTCTGCAGATCAACGTCGCCGGTCAGGACAAGGATACTCCGCAGGCCGGGGCGAGACGCCGGGAAGTGAAGGAATCGCGCCCCGTCCAGGCCGAGGTCATCCCGCAAAGCGATGCGGCGAACGAAATCAATCTCAACCGCAAATACACCTTCGACGAGTTCGTCGCCGGATCGTCCAACCAGTTTGCCTTCGCTGCCGCCATGGCCGTTGCCAACAACCCGGCGACCACCTACAACCCGCTCTTCATCTACGGCGGAGTCGGACTGGGCAAAACCCATCTGATTAACGCCATCGGCAACGCGCTCCTTAAGAAGTCGCCGACCATGCGGGTGTGTTACTACACTTCCGAGAAATTTACCAACGAATTGATCAACTCCCTGCGCTACCAGAGGATGGATGAATTTCACAAGAAGTTCCGTTCCATGGATGTGCTGCTGATCGACGATATCCAGTTTATCGCCGGCAAAGAGCGCACCCAGGAGGAATTTTTCCATACCTTCAACACGCTGTACGAATCGCACAAGCAGATCGTCGTCACCTCCGACAAGTTCCCCAAGGAGATTCCGGGGCTCGAGGAGCGCCTGCGCTCACGCTTCGAATGGGGATTGATCGCCGACATTCAGCCTCCCGATGTGGAGACCAAACAGGCGATCCTCAACATGAAGGCCGAACAGAATCGCATCGAGCTGCCCAAGGAAGTCTCCCTGTTTCTTGCCAATGCCACCTGCAGCAACGTGCGTGAACTGGAGGGTCTGCTGATTCGCCTGGGCGCCTACTCGAGCCTGACATCTACGCCGATTACGCTGGAAATGGCCCGCCAGACCCTGAAGGACATTCTGGTCGAGCGCAACAGGGAAGTCACCATCGAAGAGATCATCAAGCGCGTGGCACAGCATTACAACATCAAGGTGACTGACCTGAAATCGCCAAAGCGCCTGAAAGCAGTGGTGCTGCCGCGGCAGATCGCCATGTTCCTCTCCCGGCAGCTGACGTCCTCGTCCTACCCGGAAATCGGTGAACGCTTCGGGGGGAAGGATCATTCGACCATCATTCACGCCATTCGCAAGATCGAAAAACTGCTGGAGGAAAATTTCCAGATTCGACAAACCGTGGAGATGCTGAAAAACGCTCTGACTTCGTAACCGGGCCGACTGTGGATGATGATCCGCACAACCCTGTTCAAAAAAATGTGCACAGAGGCACTCCGCCAGGAAAAGTCCGTTTATCCCCGTTCCATCCACATCCGGAGCGGGCGTGCCGTCCACACGGCAACTTGGCGCAATTCAAGGTAAAAGTGAGTTTTTCCACGAATTCACAGCGCTTATTGATGATGACTAGAAAAGCTTTTAAATAAATAAAAGTCTTATTTGTGCTTGTGGAATGACATCCAGCCGACAGGAGCAGGCCATGAACTTCACGATCGAAAAAGAAGTCTTTCTACGGGGTCTCGGACGGACCCAGGGGATTGTCGAAAAACGCAACACCATTCCGGTCCTGGCCAATGTGCTGCTCGAAGGGATTGATGGCGAACTGCATGTGACCGCGACCGATCTGGAAGTCGGCATGCGCTCCAGCTACCCGGCCAATATCGTCAAACCCGGAAAAATCACCGTTTCCGCCAAAAAACTCTATGAAATCATCAAGGAGCTGCCGGAGCGGGGGGAAATCGTCTTTACCGCCAAGGAGAACTGCTGGATCGAGGTGAAGTGCGGCAAGGCCCAGTTCAACATCGTCGGTCTGTCGGCAGACGAATTTCCCAATTTCCCTCCGGCGGACAAGTCCAGCGGCGTCGTTCTGTCCAGTTCGCTGTGCAAGGAGATTATCGAAAAAACCTCCTTCGCCATGTCGCAGGACGAAAGCAAATACAATCTGAACGGTATTTTTCTCAAGGCCACCGAACAGGAAGGTCAAGCCGTTCTGCGCCTGGTGGCCACCGATGGCCATCGCCTGTCGCTGATCGACAAAGTCATCGATGGTGCGCTCCCTGCAGAGCTCAAACGCGGCGTGATCCTGCCACGCAAGGGGGTGACGGAGCTGCGCAGGCTGGCCGAAGAAGGGGAGGGTGATCTGACCTTGACCTTCCACGACAACAACGCCGTGGTGCACAAGGAGCAGAGTGTCGTGGTGATGCGCCTGGTGGACGGCGATTTTCCCGATTACGAGAGGGTTATCCCGAAGAGCAATACCCAGGAAGCCCTGCTAGCGGTCGACCCGTTCCTGCATGCCCTGCGGCGCATGCTGATCCTTTCCAGCGAGAAGTCGCGGGGGGTGAAGATGGCCCTCAAACCCGGCCAACTGGAAGTCTCCTCGTCGAATCCGGAGTTGGGCGATGCCCGCGAGGAGCTCGATATCGATTATCAGGGTCCGGAGATAGCCATCGGCTTCAATGCCCGTTATCTTCTTGACATCCTGCAGGTTCAGGATGAAAACCGCATCCGGGTGCTGTTTAAGGATCAGCTCTCCCCGGGGCTGCTGCAGCCCGAGAACGACCAGAGCTTCATCGCCGTCGTCATGCCGATGCGACTCTGATGAGACCGGCAGGACGAGCTTCTGAGCAAACAGGCACGTGTTTCTGGAGCAGATAACCGCCCGGCGGTTTCGCAATCTTGCAGACGTCAGCCTGTGCTGGGGCGAAGGTTTCAACGTGGTCTGGGGGCGCAACGCCCAGGGGAAAACCAATCTTCTGGAAGCGGTCTACCTGCTCGGCCATCTCAAGAGCTTTCGCGGCGCCCGCGCGGCGGAACTGATGCAGGAGGGGGCCGAAGCCTGCCGCATCGGCGGGCGGGTCATCAGCGGCGGGGTTCAGCACCAGCTGGAGCTGACCATCGAGGAGCGCGGCCTCACGCCGCGGCTCGACGGCAAGGGGGTTAACCGCCTCAGCCAGTTTCTCGGCACCGTCCGACCGGTGCTGTTTACCGCCGACGAACTGGGGCTGCTCAAAGGGTCTCCGGCCGGGCGCCGGGCGCTGCTCGACCGGGCGGTGCTGCAGGCCGATCCGACCTACCTCGATCGGGTCCAGGCCTTCCAGAAGGTTCTGCGGCAGCGCAACCAGCTGCTCAAGGAGCGGGCGCCGGCCGCGCAGCTGGCCCCTTGGGATGAAGCCCTGATCGAGCACGGTGCCCGGCTGCGGTTCGACCGCGGCCAATACCTGACCCGGCTGCGGCCGCTCCTGAGACAGGTGGGCGCCGAGATTGCCGATGGCGAGGAGATCGATCTGCTCTATCGCCAGGTGGGAGAGGAGTTGGCCAACTGCCGGGCGCAACTCGGGCACGATGTCGAGCGCTTGCATGGCCGCGAGCGGCTGCTTGGCCAGACGCTGGCCGGACCGCACCGTGATGACCCGGAACCGCTGGTCGGAGGGAAGCCGCTCAAGCTGTTCGGCTCCCAGGGCCAGATGCGTTCATTTTTGCTGGCCTTCAAGGCCGCGCAACTGCTCGATCTGGAACGCCTGCTCGGCGAGCCGCCGCTGCTGCTGCTGGATGACCTGGCCAGTGAGCTGGATGCCGACCGCCAAGCCAGTTTCTTTGCTTTTCTGCGCCGCCGGCGCGGACAGGTCTTGATCACCACGACTCACCCGGCAACGCTGGGGCCGGCCGTCTGCCCCCAGGCGCGCTATTTTCGGGTGGAGCGGGGGAACATCGAAGAAAAACAGGACATTTGAGGAATTTATGAGCTCTCAGGACAACAACCAGTACGGCGCCGATAGCATCAAGGTTCTCGAAGGGCTGACCGCGGTGCGCAAGCGCCCGGCCATGTACATCGGCTCCACCTCCAGCGCGGGGCTGCATCATCTGGTCTACGAGATCGTCGACAATTCGATCGACGAGGCCCTGGCCGGACACTGCGACGAGGTCAACGTCGCCATTCATCTCGACGGCTCGGTGACGGTCACCGACAACGGCCGCGGCATCCCCACCGACATGCATCCGACCGAGGGGAAGCCGGCCGCGGAGGTCGCCCTGACCGTGCTGCACGCCGGCGGCAAGTTCGACAACCAGTCCTACAAGGTTTCGGGCGGCCTGCACGGCGTCGGCGTGTCGGTGGTCAACGCCCTCTCCAAGCGGCTGGAACTGGAGATCTGCCGCGACGGCAAGGTCTGGCGGCAGAGCTACGCCTGTGGCGACCCGCTCACCGCCCTGGAGGTGGTCGGTAGCACCAAGAAGCGCGGCACCAAGATCACCTTCCACCCCGACGACAGCATCTTCGAGACCGTCGAGTTCTCCTTCGACGTGCTCTCCCAGCGCCTGCGCGAGCTGGCGTTCCTGAACGCCGGGGTGAAGATCACCATCGCCGATGAGCGCGAGGACGGCAAGCATCACGAATTCTGCTACGAGGGGGGGATCGTCACCTTCGTCGACTATCTCAACCGCAACCGCAGCTCCCTGCACCCCAAGCCGATCTACGTGCGCGGCGAGAAGCAGGGGATCGATATGGAGATCGCTCTGCAGTACAACGACTCCTACGATGAGAAAGTCTTCTCCTTCGCCAACAACATCAACACCCACGAGGGGGGGACGCACCTGGTCGGTTTCCGCGCCGCGCTGACCCGCACCATGAACAACTACGCCGCCGCCAACAACCTGCTCAAGAACGAAAAGGTGCAGCTGGCCGGCGAGGATCTGCGCGAGGGGCTGACCGCGGTGATCTCGGTGAAGATTCCCCAGCCGCAGTTCGAGGGGCAGACCAAGACCAAGCTCGGCAACTCCGAGGTCAAGGGGTTCGTCGAATCGCTGATGAACGAGAAGCTGGCGACCTTCCTCGAGGAGAATCCCAAGATCGCCAAGGACATCATCGGCAAGTCGATCGAAGCGGCCCGCGCCCGCGAGGCGGCGCGCAAGGCCCGGGAGCTGACCCGCCGCAAGGGGGCGCTGGATATTTCCAACCTCCCCGGGAAACTGGCCGACTGCCAGGAGAAGGATCCGGCGCTGTGCGAGCTGTACCTGGTCGAGGGCGACTCGGCCGGCGGCTCGGCCAAGCAGGGGCGCGACCGCAAGTTCCAGGCGATCCTCCCCTTGAAGGGGAAGATTCTCAACGTCGAGAAGGCGCGCTTCGACAAGATGCTCTCCTCCCAGGAGATCGGCACGCTGATCACCGCCCTGGGCACCGGCATCGGCAAGGACGACTTCGACCTTGGCAAGCTGCGCTACCACCGCATCATCATCATGACCGACGCCGACGTCGACGGCTCGCACATCCGCACCCTGCTGCTGACCTTCTTCTTCCGGCAGATGCCGCAGCTGGTCGAGCGCGGCCATCTCTACATCGCCCAGCCGCCGCTGTACAAGGTCAAGCGCGGCAAGAAGGAGCTGTACCTGCGCAACGAGGCGGCGCTGCAGAACTACCTGCTCGAAGAGGGGAGCGAGGAAACCACGCTCTTTCTCGAGAACGGGTCGCGCTCCTACACCGGCCGGCAGATCATCCCGATCCTCAAGCAGCTGGTGGAGTTCCGCACCCTGCTCGACAAAATGGTGCGCAAGGGGATCAGCGAGGAAATTCTGCGCCTGTTGCTGCGCCTCGGCGTGAAGCCGGGGCTGGTCGACCTGAACGGGCTGCTCCCTTATCTGCAGCACCTGGGCCGCGCCTACCCCGGCGCCGAACACAACGTGCTCGACGACGGCCGCATCATCCTGCACCTGGGGAACGTGCGCACCGCTCTCGACCAGCATACCCACGCGGCCCTGGCCAGCCACGAGTACGGCCTGCTGCACGAAAGCCACCGCAAGGTCCGCGACCTCTTCGGTACGGGGCGGGCCATCGTCTCCAGTGAGGGGAAGGAACTCTTTGCCACCACCCGCGGCGTCGACCTGCTGGCCTTCTTCATGGAGAGCGCCAAGAAGGGGCTCTCCATCCAGCGCTACAAGGGGCTGGGGGAGATGAACCCGGAGCAGCTGTGGGAGACCACCATGGAGCCGACCAACCGCACCCTGCTGCAGGTGAAGATCGAAGACGCCGTAGAGGCCGACAGCGTCTTCACCATCCTCATGGGCGACCAGGTGGAGCCGCGCCGCGAATTCATCGAAACCAACGCCCTGAACGTGGCGAATCTGGACATCTAACGAACAAAGTTGAGGTCAAGGTTGAGGTTCAGGGATTAAATCCCGCACCTCGAGTCCCCAGCCCAGGTTTTTGAAGAGGAACTTCATGCTCGACACCACCATCAACAAGACCGCCGTCAACATCGAAGACGAGATGAAGCGCTCGTACATGGATTACGCCATGAGCGTGATCATCGGCCGGGCTCTCCCCGACGTGCGCGACGGGCTCAAGCCGGTGCACCGGCGCTGCCTGTTCGCCATGCACGAGATGAGCAACGACTGGAACAAGCCGTACAAGAAGTCGGCCCGCGTGGTCGGCGACGTCATCGGCAAGTACCATCCTCACGGCGACTCGGCGGCCTACGACACCATCGTGCGCATGGCCCAGGACTTCTCCCTGCGCTACCCCCTGGTCGACGGCCAGGGGAACTTCGGCTCGGT
>CAZRTZ010000050.1:0-20152 GCA_964603155.1 uncultured Geobacteraceae bacterium
GGGCGCGGCGCCAGGCAGTGGGCGATCAGCATGCTGGCCTCGTCCTGCACCTGGTACCACCCTTCGGCATCGCCGGGGAGGGCGGCCGGGGAGCGGCCGACCAGGCGTACCCCTTCCGGAGCGTAACGGGTCGGCTCGGCGGCGTGGCCGGCGTCGGCAAGAGCCTGCAGGAACGCGAGCCGGTCGATTTTCAGGGTGTTGACGCGCAGGCTGACCGGGGCCGGTTCGAGCAGCGCCGCCGCCAGCCGGCGCGCCTCGTCGGCGCCCAGTTCGCTGAGCCAGCGCTGCGCCAGCCAGCGCGGCAGCGACAGGGCGTGCTCCAGGTGGCCGAGGGGGTCGCAAGCCGGGTCGGGCCAGGGGAGAGCGTGCCGGCCGCGCGCCAGGGCGCGCAGTACACCGTTAAGGAAGCCGGTGGCCCGTTCCAGTTTCAAGGCGCGGGCCAGTTCCACCGTGGTGTTGACCGCCGCCGATTCGGGGATCCGCTCCAGCGCCAGCAGCTGATAGGCGCCGAGGCGCAGCAGCAGCAGGACCCGCCCTTCCAGCTTTTCCAGCGGCTGCTTGCAGAAGCCGCGCAGGACGAAGTCGAGCCGCCCCTGCTGGCGCAGCAAACCATAGACGAGTTCGGTGGCCAGGGCCCGGTCGCGCGGGTCGAGTCCGGGTTGCCGGCGCAGCTCGGCGTCAAGGGTGCGGTCGGCATAGCCGCCCCCCTGGACCCGTTCGAGGACGGCCAGGGCCAGGGCGCGCGGGTTCCCGCTGACGTGAGGAGTGGTCATGGCCGGCATAGTGCCACGAATGGGCGATGAGGCCAACGGCAATTGTGGCAGGGGACGAACTCAGGGGGTGTCGCCCTGCTCCCCGTGGATTTCTCGGTAGATGGCCAAATCACCGGCCGAGAAACAGCAGAAAATCACCCGCTCCGGCAGCGGGTGGCTGGCAAGAAAAGCCTGCACCTCGCGCAGGGCGATGCGGGTGGCGCGCTCCAGGGGGAAGCGGTAGACGCCGGTGCTGATCGCCGGGAAGGCGACCGTTCTGAGCCCGTGCTGCGCCGCCAGCTGCAGGCTGTTGCGGTAGCAGGCGGCCAGCAGAGCGTCTTCGCCGCCGTCGCCGCCGTGCCAGACCGGGCCGACGGTGTGGATCACCTGGCGCGCCGGCAGACGGTAGCCCCTGGTGATTCTCGCTGCCCCGGTCGGGCAGCCGCCGAGGGTGCGGCATTCGGCCAGCAGTTCGGGACCGGCGGCGCGGTGAATGGCGCCGTCGACCCCGCCGCCGCCCAGCAGCGTGCTGTTGGCGGCGTTGACGATGGCGTCGACCGCCAGCGTGGTAATATCGGCCAGGAGGATTTCGATGGCGGACATGGCGCCTCCCTCAGAGGATTGCCCTCCATTGTAGCGGGCCTAACGGCACCGGCAACTTTTCCAGGAGAGGCGTAACGGCCGGCAAATAATCGCCACCCCCCACCCTTGACAAGGGGGGGGGGCGTTGTTATGTTGACAACGCATTGGCACTCGGCATGGCGGAGTGCCAGCCCAGTGGGGAGACGCCACTCTTCAGGCCGGGTTCGACCGGCTTGAGTTTTTTCACGGAGCGGAACGATGGCGCAACCGTTAAGCGAACGTGGTCGCCAGATTCTGGAAGCGGTCATCGAGGAGCACATCGCCTCGGCCCAGCCGGTTGGGTCGAAGTCCCTGACCCGCATCCAGGGGATCAGCCTTTCGCCGGCCTCGGTACGCAATGTCATGGCCGAGCTCGAGGAACTCGGCTACCTGCGTTCGCCGCACACCTCGGCCGGCCGGGTGCCGACCGAGAAGGCCTATCGCTACTACGTCGATTCGCTGTTGCGGATCTGCAGCCTCGACCACAGCAGCCGCGACCGCATCGAACAGCACTATCACCGGCGGGGGCTGCAGATGGCCGAGCTGCTGCGCGAAGCCAGTCGTGCCCTCTCCGCGGTGGCTCACTACACCGGGCTGGTCATGGTGCCGCGCCTGCAGAGCACCGTGTTCCGCCGCATCGAGTTCGTGAGGCTCTCCAGTCGTCAGGTCCTGACCGTGTTCATCACCCAGTCCGGGATGATTCAGAACCGCCTGATCGAGACCGGCGAGGAGTACAGCGCCAGCGAACTGGAGCAGATCACCAACTACCTCAACCAGACCATGCACGGTCTGAGCATCCAGGAGGCCCGGGCGCTGATCCTGGCCGAAATGGCCCAGGAGAAGGCCCTTTACGACCGCCTGCTGCAGCGTGCCTTCCGTCTCTCCGAAGAGGCGCTGGGAGAACTCGGCGACGGCGAGGTGCTCATCGAGGGGACCAGCCATCTCCTCGACCAGCCGGAGTTTTCCGACCTGGAGCGGATGAAGCGGGTGTTCCGCGCCTTCGAACAGAAGAGCCTGCTCCTCAACCTGCTCGATCGCGGTCTGCAGGCCAAGGGGGTCCAGGTGATCATCGGCGGGGAAACCGAATACCCCGAGCTGGCCGGCTGCAGCCTGATCACCGCCAACTATGCGGGGCGGCAGGGTGCCCTCGGTGCCCTCGGCGTCATCGGCCCGAGCCGCATGCCCTACGCCACGCTGATACCGATTGTCGATTATACCGCCGGCATGCTGAGCCGGCTGCTGGATGAAGACCTGGAACGGGAGTGACATGTTGAGCAAGCGCAAGAAAGAGCAGGAAGCGGCCGCCGCCGCGACCGCAAGTGAACCCGTGGCGCCGGCCGAGGCGGCCGCCCCCGCCGTCGACCCGCTGGAGGAAGCCCGGGCCGAAGCGGCAAGAAACTGGGATCTTTATCTGCGCGAACGCGCCGAGATGGAGAATTTCCGCAAGCGCACCCAGCGCGAGAAAGAGGAGTCACGCTTCTTCGCCCGCAAGGAACTGCTGCTGGAAGTGCTGCCGGTGCTCGACAACCTGGAGCGGGCTCTCAGCCACGCCGACCAGTCCGGCAAGGACCAGGGACTGCTCGAAGGGGTGACGATGACGGCCGTCCAGTTCCGCAAGGTCATCGAGGATCTCGGCGCCCGTCCGGTCACGGCCGTCGGCGCGCCCTTCGACCCGAACCTGCATCAGGCGATGGGCCAGGTGGAGACGGCCGAGCACCCTGCCGGCACGGTGGTGAGCGAAATGCAGCGCGGCTACCTGCTACAGGACCGCCTGCTGCGCCCGGCCCTGGTCATGGTCGCCAAGGCGCCGGCCGCCGCAGCGAATGAGTCAACCAAACACGAATCCCAAGGAGGATCTGAACAATGAGCAAGGTTATCGGTATCGACCTGGGGACTACCAACTCCTGCGTCGCCATCATGGAAGGGGGCGAGCCGGTGGTCATCGCCAACTCGGAAGGGGCCCGGACCACCCCCTCGGTCATCGCCTTCACCGAGAGCGGTGAGCGCTTGGTCGGTCAGCAGGCCAAGCGCCAGGCCGTGACCAACCCGGAGAACACACTGTTTGCCATCAAGCGCCTGATCGGTCGCAAGTTCGACTCGGATGCGGTGCGCAAGGACATCTCCCTGGTCCCGTACAAGATCGTCAAGGCCGACAACGGCGATGCCTGGGTCGAGGCGCGTGGCAAGAAGTACAGCCCGCCGGAGATTTCGGCGATGGTCCTGCAGAAGATGAAGCAGACCGCCGAGGACTATCTCGGCCAGACGGTGACCGATGCGGTCATTACCGTGCCGGCCTATTTCAACGATTCCCAGCGTCAGGCCACCAAGGACGCCGGCAAGATCGCCGGCCTCAACGTGCTACGCATCATCAACGAGCCGACCGCGGCGGCCCTGGCCTACGGCCTCGACAAGAAGCATGAGCAGAAGATCGCCGTCTTCGACCTCGGCGGCGGCACCTTCGACATCTCCATCCTGGAACTGGGTGACGGCGTCTTCGAGGTCAAGTCGACCAACGGCGATACCTTCCTCGGCGGCGAAGACTTCGACCAGCGCATCATCGACTACGTTGCCGACGAGTTCAAAAAGGACCAGGGGATCGATCTGCGTAGCGACAAGATGGCCCTGCAGCGCCTCAAGGAGGCGGCCGAGAAGGCCAAGTGCGAGCTGTCGTCGAGCGTGGAGACCGACATCAACCTGCCGTTCATCACCGCCGACCAGAGTGGCCCGAAGCATCTCAACGTCAAGCTCACCCGCGCCAAGCTGGAGAGCATCTGCGCCGACCTGCTGGCCAAACTGGTCGAGCCGTGCCGGACCGCCCTCAAGGATGCCGGCATGTCGCCGTCCGAGATCAACGAGGTCATCCTGGTTGGCGGCATGACCCGCATGCCGGCGGTACAGAAAAAGGTCGAGGAGATCTTTGCCAAGGTGCCGAGCAAGGGGGTCAACCCCGACGAGGTGGTCGCCGTCGGCGCCGCCATCCAGGGGGGGGTGCTCAAGGGTGAAGTCAAGGATGTCCTGCTCCTCGATGTCACCCCGCTCTCTTTGGGGATCGAGACGCTCGGCTCGGTGATGACCAAGCTGATCGAGAAGAACACCACCATCCCCTGCAAGAAGAGCCAGGTCTTCTCCACCGCCGCTGACAACCAGCCGGCCGTGTCGGTGCACGTCCTGCAAGGGGAGCGCGAAATGGCCGCGGATAACAAGACCCTTGGCCGCTTCGACCTCACCGGGATTCCGCCGGCGCCGCGCGGCGTGCCGCAGATCGAGGTGACGTTCGACATCGATGCCAACGGCATCGTCCACGTTTCGGCCAAGGATCTCGGCACCGGCAAGGAGCAGTCGATCCGCATCACGGCCTCTTCGGGGCTGTCCAAGGACGAGATCGAGCGGATGGTCAAGGACGCCGAATCCCATGCCTCAGAAGACAAGCGCAAGCGCGAGGTGATCGAGGCGCGCAACCAGGCCGACGGCCTGGTCTACACCACGGAGAAGGCGCTCAAGGAGCACGGCGACAAGGTCGACGAGGCGACCCGCAAGGGGATCGAGAGCGCCGTCGAGGAGTTGAAGAAAGCCATGGACGGCGACGACGCTGACACCATCCGCCAGAAAACCGAGGCGCTGGCCACCGCGTCCCACAAGCTGGCCGAGGTGATGTACCAGCAGGCGCAGCAGGCCGCCCCCGAAGGCGGCGAGGCGGCCGCGGGCGCTGGCAAGCATGATGACGTGGTCGACGCCGAGTTCGAGGAAGTCGACGACAAGAAGAAGTGATCTTTGCCCGACAATGAGCGGGCCGTGGTAGGGGCGATTCGCGAATCGCCCCTACGTCGTTAGGAAGGGATAACGCGTGGCCAAGCGCGACTACTACGAGGTTCTCGGCGTCAACCGCAACGCCAGCGAGACCGAGATCAAGAAGGCCTACCGCAAGCTGGCAATCCAGTGCCACCCGGACAAGAACCCCGGGGACAAGGAGGCTGAGGAGCGCTTCAAGGAGCTGTCGGAAGCCTATGCGGTCCTCTCCGACGCCCAGAAGCGGGCGCTCTACGACCAGTACGGCCACGCCGGCGTCGAGCAGGGGGGTGGTTTCTCCTCCGGCGGCTTCGGCGGCACCCCCTTCGAGGACCTGTTCGGCGACATCTTCGGCGACATCTTCGGCACCGGGCGGCGCGGCGGGCGCGGGCGGCGCGGCGACGATCTGCGCTACAACCTGAGCATCAGCTTCGAGGAGGCGGCCTTCGGTCTGGAGACCAAGATCCAGGTGCCGCGCCACCAGAGCTGCGACCACTGCCACGGCAGCGGCGCCAAGCCCGGGACCGCGCCGCAGACCTGCGGCAGCTGCCGCGGCAGCGGCCAGGTCCGCTTCCAACAGGGTTTCTTCTCCCTTTCCCGGCCTTGTCCGACCTGCAACGGCGAAGGGAAGATCATCAAGGATCCCTGCCCGGAGTGCCGGGGGAGCGGCCTGACCCGCAGCAAGAAGACCCTCTCCCTGAAGATCCCGGCCGGGGTCGAGAACGGCAACCGCCTCAAGCTCTCCGGCGAGGGGGAGGCCGGCGCCAACGGGGCTCCTCCCGGCGATCTCTACGTGGTGATCACGGTTAAGGAGCACCCGATCTTCCAGCGCGAGGGGCAGAACGTCCTCTGCGAGGTGCCGATTTCTTTTCCCCAGGCGGCTCTGGGGTGTGAGATCGACGTGCCGACGCTCGACGGCAAGGTGCGCATGAAGATCCCCGCCGGCACTCAGGGGGGAAAGATTCTGAAGCTGGCCGGCAAGGGGATTCCGGTGTTGCAGGGATACGGCCGCGGCGACCAGCTGGTGATCGTCCGCGTCGAGACGCCGACCCAGCTGACCTCCCGGCAAAAGGAGTTGCTCGAGGAATTCGCCCGCGAGGGGGGAAACAGCGTCCACCCCATGGGCAAAGGCTTCTTCGACAAGGTCAAGGAACTGTTCGACTGATGGGCCGCTGGCTGGCGCACGGGCTGCTGCTGGTGTTGCTCGTTGTGGCGGGCGCGCGGCCGCTCGGCGCCGCGCCGGCCGAACCCGGCCGCGCCGCACAGAGCCTGGAGCTGCTGCAGCAGGCCGATTTGCAGAGTCTGACACCGTCCGCCCGCCAGCAGTTGCTGTTGGGGGTGGCCGCCCAGCAGGTCGAGGCCGGTCAGAGCGAAGCGGCTCTGGCGCTGCTCACCCGGGCGCTGGCCGAGGCCGAACCGCTCGCGCCGGCGCTGCATGACCCGCTCCGCGGCCTGGTCGCCCGCCTTGACCTCTCCCGTTTGCACGCCCTCGTCGCCGGCCTGGCCGGCAACCCGAATGCCCCCCTGATAGAACGTCTGATCAATGAACGGCGCGCCGCTGTGCCGCAGCCGGCCGTCGGCGTGCTCCTGCCGCTGAGCGGGCGCTATGCCCCTTACGGCGAGCAGGTGCGCCGCGGTATCGAACTGGCACGGGCCACGCCGGCAACGGCCAAAGGCGTGCGCTTCCTCTATCACGATACCGCCGGGGACGGTGCGACGGCGGAGCGCCTGCTCGACCAGTTGGCCGCTGAGCCCGAGGTGCTGGCGGTTCTCGGTCCGCTGACCAGCGGCGAGGCGCCCCATGCCACCGCCCGCGCCGCCGCCGGCCGGCTGCCGCTCTTGCTGCTCGCCCCCCGCGAAGGGACGACCGGGAGTGCGCAGGGGCTCTTTCGCCTGGCCCTCACGGCCGAAGCGCAGGTGCGCACCGTCACCGCCCACGCCAGCCAGTCGCTTGGCATGAAGCGTTTCGCCGTGTTGGCCCCGGCCACCCGCCAGGGGGAGCGCTATGCCGAGCTGTTCCAGGCGGAGGTCAGCCGTCTGGGCGGGCAGGTGGTCGCCCAGCACAGCTATGCGCCGGAAGCGGTCGACCTGCGCACCGAGCTGCAGGCTCTGGCGGCGGCGCTGCGCGCCGCCGGTGGCGCCGAGGCGCTGTTCCTGCCGGATGACCCCCGCCAAGTCGGCCAGATCGTCCCGCAGCTCGGCTTCGCCCGCCTCGATCAGCTGCAGCTGCTGGGGGTCGCCAGCTGGCGCACCCCGGAACTGACGCGGCTGGCCGGGCCGAATCTCGAAGGCGCCCTGCTGGCCGACAGCTTCTGTCCGGAGAGTGCCGCCGCGCCGGTGACCGCCTTTGTTGCGGCGTCCCGCGCCGCCTATGGGAGCGAACCGACCAGTCTCGAAGCCCTGGGTTTCGACGCGGCCAATCTGCTCCTGAGGGCCATGGCCCGTCCCGCCGTGCGCGACCGCGAGGCGCTGCGGCGGGCGCTGGCCGCCGGCTCCGCCGAGCCCGGAGTCACCGGTGTCGTGCACTTTGCCCCTGACGGCAAGACGGACACCCCCTTGTGCCTCCTGCAGGTTCAGGGGGGGGCGTTCGTGGTGCTCAACTGATGCGGGCGGGTGCGGTGCGGATGGTGCGGCACCTTTTGCCCGGCCTGCTGCTGGTGTGGCTGCTGGGGGGGTGCCTTCCCCGCGGCGTGGACGCGGACCCCGCGGCGACGGCAGACGCGCCGGGGGTGACCGGCATTACCGGCACCGTCACTGGCCGCGACGGCGCTCCGGCGCGCGGCGCCTACGTCTACGCCTACCGCAACGTCCGCTCCGGCCTGCGCGGGCCGGCCGACTTCGAGGCGGCGGTCGGGGACGACGGCCGTTACCTGCTCGACCTGGTCGAGGGGAGCTACCACCTGGTGGCACGGCTGCGCCCCGACGGCGGCGATGCCGGCCCGCCACGAGTCGGCGACGCCTGGGCCCTGCCGGCAAAGAATCCCGTGGCGGTTGGCGCCGGGCGGATCACCCCGGTCGATTTCGTGCTGCAGACCGTCGCCCAGCCGATGGTGATGCGCGAAGGGACGCTGACCGGGGGCGATACCGGGTTCAGCGGGACGCTGGTCGACGGCAGCGGCCGGCCGCTGGGAGGGGCCTTCGTCATAGCCTATCCGGACACCGATTTCCGCCACCTCCCCGAAGCGACCTCCCCGGCGGTCGGCGCCGACGGCCGCTTCACCCTGTATGTTGCCCGCCCCGGCCAGTGGTGTCTGGCGGCGCGCACCCGCACCCGCGGCCAGCCGGTCGCCGGCGAGTTGTTCGGGGTGCTCGGCGAAGGCGCCGCCGCCTGTCGCGAGCTGCAGGGGGGGCAGATCCTGGAGGTCGGGACGATCCGCCTCGCACCCTACCAGCGTTAATCCGGTTTTTCGCTAAAATCTGCGAATTTTCGTGGCTTTTCCTTGACTGGCCGGAAAGGTTTTGATAAGTTGGTAGCTTCCCGGTTGTGGTGGGAGGTCACGTTATGTTCAAGGTAGGCGATCAAGCAGTTTATCCGGCCCAGGGGGTCGGTATTGTCGAAGCCATCGAAACCCGCCAGTTCTGCGGGCAGACCCACGATTACTATATCCTGCGGATTCTCGACAGCGACATGACCATCATGGTGCCGGTGGCCAATGCCGGCCAGGTCGGTCTGCGTCGTCTGATCAGCAAGGACAAGGTTTCGTCAGTCTACAGCCTGCTCGACGAAAAGCGCTCCGGGAGCATGACGCTTTCGTCCTGGAGCCGGCGTCAGCGCGAGTACAACGAGAAGATCAAGACCGGCAACCTCATCGAGGTGGCCGGGGTCCTGCGGGAGCTGTTCCTGATCCGCCAGTCCAAGGAGCTCTCCTACGGGGAGAAGAAGGTTCTCGACCTCGCCCGGCGGCTGCTGGTCAAGGAGTTGGCACTGGCGGAAGGGGTGGCGGAAGAAGCCGTTTCCCTTCGCCTGGAAGGCGCCGTCGTCAACTGATTCTCCCTCGATCCGCTACCGGGCCGGGTGCTGCGCACCCGGCCCGCTCTTTTTCTGCTTTCATCAATCGTTTCGGTAAGATATCATCGCGTCCCGGTCTGCCTGCGGAGTGGAGGCTGGCTGGGATGCACGCTGCATGAGCTGTTGACAGGTGGGGAAAATGGCCGTTCACGTCCTGGTTCCCGCTGCCGGCGCCGGCCGGCGCATCGGGGCAACGATCAACAAACAGTACCTGGAACTCGGCGACCGGCCGATTCTGGCGCATACCCTCGCCCGCCTGGCGGCGCTGCCGGAAGTGGCGAGCATCCGCGTCATCGTTCCGGCCACCGAGTGCGACTACTGCCGCGCGGAGGTCGTCGCCCGCTTTGCCCCGGACAAGGTGGCCGGCGTGGTGGCCGGCGGCGCCGAGCGCCAGGACTCGGTGCGCAATGGGCTGGCGGCCTGCACCGCCGAGGACGACGACCTGGTGCTGATCCACGACGGCGTGCGCCCGTTTTTCCCGCGCCAGGCGATGACTGAGCTGCTGGCGGTGACGGCGCGCCTCGGTGCCGCCATCCTGGCGATTCCGGCCCAGGATACCATCAAGGAAGCGGTCGACGGGCAGGTGGTGCGCACCCTGGAGCGCAGCCGCCTCTGGCAGGTGCAGACGCCGCAGGCCTTTCGCTTCGGACTCATCGAGGCGGCCCACAGGCAGGCGCTGGCCGCCGGCTTCACCGGGACCGACGATGCCTCCCTGGTGGAATGGTGCGGCGGGACGGTCGGTATCGTGTCCGGAAGCCCGTACAACTTCAAGATCACTACGCCGGCCGATCTGGCCCTGGCCCGGGCCCTGCTGGCAAGCGGAGAGGTTACGCTGACATGATGCGCATCGGTCACGGTTTCGACGTCCATCGCCTGGTTCCCGAACGCGCCCTGGTCATCGGCGGGGTGACCATTCCCTGGCACCTCGGCCTGCTCGGCCACTCCGACGCCGACGTCCTGCTGCACGCCATCTGCGACGCGATTCTCGGCGCCCTGGCGTTGGGCGACATCGGCAAGCATTTTCCCGATTCGGATCCCGCCTACAAGGGGATCGACAGCATGCGCCTGCTCGAGCACGTCATCGCCCTGGCTGCGCGGCACGGTTTTGCGGTCGGCAACCTCGATGCCACGGTGGTGGCGCAGCAGCCCAAGCTGGCACCGCACATCCCGGCGATGGTGACGCGCATTGCCGCCGCCTGCCGGGTCGATGCCGGGCGGATCAACGTCAAGGCCACCACCACCGAGCAGCTCGGCTACACCGGGCGCGGCGAAGGGATCGCCGCCTACGCGGTGGTGCTGATGGAGCCGTCCGCGGAATAAAATCAAGCGATATCGCGCCAAGGCTTTTCATCACCAAGACACTAGGATCTCCAAGGAAGGCAAAAGAGAAGGTTCCGGATTTATCTTGGTGTCCTTGGCGTCTTGGTGATTGATGTTAAGATTTTGACAACATCCGGGAAGCATCCCCTGAAGGGCGTTCTAAATGACGGAATCAGTGACCGCAAGCACGACCAATTTCATACGCAATCTGATTGACGCCGATCTGGCCAGCGGCAAGCACCAGACGGTGATCACCCGCTTTCCGCCGGAGCCGAACGGCTACCTGCATATCGGTCACGCCAAGTCGATCTGCCTCAACTTCGGGCTGGCCCGCCATTACGGAGGCCGCTGCCACCTGCGTTTCGACGATACCAACCCGGTCAAGGAGGAGCAGGAGTACATCGACGCCATCAAGCTGGATGTACGCTGGCTCGGCTTCGACTGGGGCACACATGAATACTACGCGTCCGACTATTTCGAAACCCTCTACGGCTACGCCGAGCGCCTGGTGGAAAAGGGGCTGGCCTACGTCTGCGACTTAAGCGCCGACGAGATCCGCGCCTACCGCGGCACCCTCACCGAGCCGGGAAGCGAAAGCCCCTACCGTGGCCGCAGCGCGGCCGAAAACCTCGCCCTGCTGCGGCGCATGCGCGCCGGCGAGTTCGCGGACGGCAGCCGGGTGCTGCGGGCCAAAATCGACATGGCCTCCCCCAACCTCAACTTGCGCGACCCGGTGCTCTACCGCATCCTGCATGCGACCCACCACCGCACCGGTGAGACCTGGTGTCTCTACCCGATGTACGATTTCGCCCACGGACAGTCCGACTCGCTCGAAGGGATCACCCATTCGATCTGCACCCTGGAGTTCGAGGCCCATCGCCCCCTGTACGACTGGCTGTGCCAGGCACTGGCGATCTACCACCCGCAGCAGCTCGAGTTTGCCCGCCTCAACCTGACCTACACCGTGATGAGCAAGCGCCGCCTGCTCGAGCTGGTCAACGAGGGGCATGTGGACGGTTGGGACGATCCGCGCATGCCGACCCTGTCGGGGATGCGCCGGCGCGGCTACCCGGCGGTGGCGATCCGCACCTTCTGCGAGCGCATCGGGGTAGGGAAGAGCGACAGCGTCATCGACATGAGCGTACTCGAGGATTGCGTGCGCGAGGAGCTCGATGCCAAGGCGCCGCGGGCCATGGCCGTGCTGCGTCCTCTCAAGGTGATCCTGACCAACTATCCCGAAGGGCGGAGCGAGCAGTTCACCGTTCCCAACCACCCCAAGGACCCGGCCATGGGGAGCCGCACCCTCCCCTTCGGCCGCGAACTGTACATCGAGCGGGACGACTTCATGGAAGACCCGCCCGCCAAGTTCTTCCGTCTCGGGCCGGGGCGCGAGGTGCGCCTGCGCTACGGCTACATCATCCGCTGCGACGAGGTGGTGAAGGATCCGGCCAGCGGCGAGGTCCTGGAGCTGCGCTGCAGCTACGATCCGGCCACCGGCGGCGGGGAAACCCCGGATGGCCGCAAGGTCAAGGGGATCATCCACTGGGTGGCGGCGGCGCAGGCCGTGCCGGCCGAAGTGCGTCTTTACGACCGCCTGTTCGTCGTCGCCAACCCGACCGGCGACAAGGGCCGCGATTACCGCGAGCATCTCAACCCGGCCTCGCTGGAGCGCCTGGAGCAGGCGCTGCTCGAGCCGGCCCTGCGCGCCGCCCCCGCCGGGGCCTGTTTTCAGTTCGAGCGCCTCGGCTACTTCTGCGCCGATGCGCAGTCACGGCCGGATCGCCCGGTCTTCAGCCGCACCGTCACCCTGCGCGATAGCTGGGCGAAAGTTGCCGGCACCTGAAAGGGTTACTGAGCCGGATGTTCTCGATCCAGATCATCGACGACGGCCTGGAGTTGTGCCGCGAGCTGCGCAACTGGCTCGAGCAGGCCGGCTATGCCGTGGCGTGCACGCTGCCGGGGCGCGCCCTGGTCAGCGCCCTGGCCAGTGCTCCCCCGGGCCTTTTGGTGCTCGGCATCCGCGACGTGAACGGCGCCGGCTACGAATTCTACGAACGCCTGCAAAATCACCGCCAGCTGCGCCATCTGCCGGTCATCGTGGTCAGCGAGAATCCGGACCTGGAGTATGAACTGCTCGATGTCTACGATTTTCATTGCCGGCCTTTCGAGCGCAGCCGCCTGCTCAATGCCGTGGCACGGGCGGCGGCCCTCGAGCCGGCCAGGCTGACGGGGCACTTTGCCAACGCCCAGCTGGAGCCGTTCAAGGACATCCTGCTCCAGCGCAGCGGATTGTACTTTTCGGCCAGCAACTGGCGCCTGCTCGAGCGCGGCCTGCAGCGGCGCATGCAGGCCCTGCAGATTCATGCCCCGCAGAAATATTTCGATTATCTGAACCGCCCGGCGGACAACCAGGATGAGTTCAACAAGCTGGTCGGCCTGCTGACGGTCGGGGAAACCAGTTTTTTCCGCTACCGCTCCCATCACGATGCCCTGGTCAACCAGGTTTTCCCCGCCCTGATCGAAAACAACCGCGCACAGCGCCGGCTGCGCCTGTGGTCGGCCGGCTGCTCCACCGGCGAGGAGCCCTATTCGCTGGCGATGAAACTGCTGGAAAACTTTCCGCAGCTGCATGACTGGGACGTGGAGATCCTCGCCACCGACATCAACAAACGTTCGTTGCGCCAGGCCCGCGAGGGGGTCTATCGCGAACGCTCCCTGCGCCAGGCCGAGCCGAGTTACCGCGAGCGCTACTTTCGCAAAGCCGGCGAGCTCTACGCCATCGACTCACGTGTGCGCAGACTGGTGCGTTTCGGCTATCTCAACCTGCATGAGCCCTGCTACCCCGACCCCCGCCACGGCACCGCCGGCCTCGACCTGATCGTGTGCCGCAACGTGCTGATCTATTTCCGTGCGGAGACGATCAAGCAGATCGTGGCCCGTTTCGCCGACGGCCTCAACCCCGGGGGCTACCTGTTCCTCGGCCATGCCGAGACGCTGCAGTATGTCTCCGATCGCTTCACCCGCCACCACCAGCACGGAGCCTTCTACTATCAGCTCAAGGCGCCGGTGGCGGCAAAGCCGGCGAGCGTCCCTTCGCCGCCGTCCGTCCCCACGAGCGTTCCCCCGCCGCGCACTGTGCCGGCCTCCCCACCGGTGTCCGCCAGGTCTCCCGCCCCGGCGGCGCCGTTGGTTCCACCCCCCTTGCCGGCGCCGCCCCCGGCCGATGCCGATGCGCTTTACCGGCAGGCGATGGCCGCTTTTGATCTGGAGGGGTTCACGGCCGCGGACGCGCTGTTCGATGAGGTGCTGGCCCTGCGCCCCGAGCACTCCCTGGCCCTGGTCGGCAAGGGGTTGATCTGTGCCAACCACGGCGACTACCAGGAGGCCCGGCGGTGGTGCGCCCGGGCGATCCGTTATGACGACCTCTGTCCCGAGGCTTACCTTTTGCGCGGCCTGATCCTCGATATGGAGGGAGAGGCCGCGCGCGCCCTGGTCGAATACCAGAAGGTCCTGTGGCTCAAGAGCGACTTCGTCATGGCCCATTACTTCAGCGCCAAGTGCTTCGGGCAGCTCGGCCAGCGCGAGCAGCAGGGGCGGGCGCTGCGCAACGCCCTGCGCTGCCTGGAGAGGATTGCCGGCGACGAGGTGGTGTCGTTCTCGGGGGGGATGTCGCGGCCGGTGCTGCTCGACCTGTGCCGGCGTGAAGCGGCACTGCTTCATGGTGCCAATGTCGACAAAAACCCTCGGGAATTGACAAGATAACAAAACGCTGTTACATTTAATCCCTGTGCGGAAGAGACTCCCCTCCCTGTTAAACAGCGGCGGATTCGATCATGACCGAGCAACCGACCTACGAAATTGCCCAAATCCTCGAACAGATGCGTGCCGATTACTGGCACAACCTGGAAGCCGCCGATCAGGTCGAGGCCGGTGAGCAGAGCGACTACCTGGTCATCGGTTTCGGCCTGCAGCGCTTTGGGGTGCCGGCCGGCGCCTGTCGCGAAGTGCTGAAGCTGCCGCGCATTGTCAGGGTGCCGCGCCTGCCGGCCCATCTGCCGGGGATCATCAACCTGCGCGGCGAAATCGTCGCCGTCACCGACCTGCGCCCGCTGCTGGATCTGCCGGTCACGGAAGCCACCGCCGGCTTCCGCCTGGTGGTGATCGCCTCGGGGGCGCTGCGCACGGCCCTGCTGGTCGAGCGGGTCGAGGGGATGCGCACCATCGCGGCCACGGCGGTGGCCACACTGGCCGAGGGTTCGGCCCATGCCGCCGCCAACCTGTTCCACGGCAAACTGGACGATGACGAGGGGCGCTTCCTGCTGCTGCTCGATCCGCAGCGCCTTTTGGAGCGCCCGGACATGGTGATCGACCAGAAGGGGAGCACGATCAATGACTGAGGAGACGACCCGATGAAACTCATTACCCGGCGCATCAGCGCGAAAATCGTCATCGCCATGGTGGTGGTGCTCTCCGTGATCATGGCCGCCTCCGCCGTCCTGATCGTGCAGCGCGGTGGAGAACTGCTGCGCGATGAACTGCTGGTCAAGGGGACCTCCATGGCCAGGGTCGGGGCCAAGGCGATGGAGGAGGTGCTGGAGCGGGCGATTGCCAGCGGCACCCTGACCGAAGAGCAGGTGTTCGACACCAAATACCAGGAGATCAAGGAGGGGCCGCTGGCCGGGGCGGCGATCCCCAAGTACCATACCGCCTACGACAGCTACCTCGACCAGGCGATCATGGCCCTGCAGGATGAGTTCCTCAAGTCCGACGACATGGTGGTCTTCGCCGTGCTGGTCGACCGCAACGGCTACCTGCCGGTCCACAACACCAAGTACAGCAAGCCGCTGACCGGCGATGCCGAGAAGGACAAGGTCGGCAACCGCACCAAGCGGCTTTTCAACGATCCGGTCGGCCTGGCCGCCGGCAAGTACGACGGCAAGGACGGCAACGGCTTCCTGCGCCAGGTCTACAAACGCGACACCGGCGAAACGATGTGGGACATTTCGGCGCCGGTCTATGTCAAGGGGAAGCACTGGGGCGGCTACCGCATCGGCTTCTCGATCGCCAAGACCGAGGCGACCATTGACGAGATGCGTAACGGCCTGGCCTTCACCATGCTGGCGGTGTTGTTCGTGGCCGCCGTAACCTGTTTCTTCGTGGTCGGCCGCATGACCCGGCCGCTCAAGGAGCTGACCGAGATCGCCGACCGCATCGCCGAGGGGAGTCTCGAGGAGCGCATCGAGGTGAAGAGCGAGGACGAAGTCGGGCAGCTGGCGCGGGCCTTCAACCAGATGACCCAGGTGATCGTGCGCAACCTGCAGGGCGAGATCGAGAAGAGCAATCGCATGGTCGCCAGCGTCAAGGAGGCGATCCAGCAGCTCTCCACCAGTGCCAACGAGCTGATGGCCATCTCCACCCAGCAGGCGTCCGGGGCGGCCGAGCAGGCGGCGGCGGTGCAGCAGGCCACCACCACCTCGGAGGAAATCGCCGCCACCGCCAAGCAGGTCTCCGACAACGCCGGACGGGTCGAGACCCTGGCCGGTCAGGCCAGCGGCGCCAGCCATTCCGGCCAGCAGGCGGTGGCTGCGGCGATGAGCGGCATGGAGCAGCTCAAAGGGCAGGTCATGTCGATTGCCGAGGCGATGCTGCAGCTGGGCGAGAACTCCCAGAAGATCGGCGGGATCATCGACATCATCGATGAAATCTCCGACCAGACCAACCTGCTCTCGCTGAATGCCGCCATCGAGGCGGCCGGGGCGGGCGAAGCCGGCAAGCGCTTCTCGATCGTCGCCAACGAGGTCCGCCGCCTGGCCGACCGCACCGCCGAGGCCACCAACCAGGTCAAGGCGCTGATCACCCAGATCCAGCAGTCGACCAACAGCACCATCATGCTGACCGAGGAGGGGACCAAGGGGGTCGACGCCGCCAATGCCCTGGTGGCCAACATCTCGCAGACGCTGGAGAAGATCACCCGGGCGATCGCCGAGACCTCGGAGGCGGCCAGCGAAATCAAGCTGATGACGCAGCAGCAGACCACGGCCAGCGAGCAGATGGCGGAAACCATCGCCGAGGTGCGCGACGTCGCCTCGCAGGTGGCGGTGAGCTCCCAGGAGACCACCCAGTCGATCACCGAGCTGACCGGCCTGGCCGCACGGCTGCAGGACCTGGTCGAGGAGAACCTGCTCGCCGAGGCCAAGAGCACCGTCCAGGCGGCGGCCGCCGAGATGGCGCGCATCCTCGCCGAAGCGGTCGACAGCGGCAAGTTCAGCGTCGCCGACATCTTCGACGACAACTACCAGCCGATTGCCGAGACCAAGCCGCAGAAGTACCACACCAAGTTTGACCGCTATCTCGACGAGAAGATCCAGGCGTACGAGGACAGTCTGCTGGCCAACCCGCACGTCTCCTTTGCCGTGCTGGTCGATCGCAACGGCTACCTGCCGACCCACAACACCAAGTACTCGCAGCCGCTGACCGGCGATTACGAAAAGGACAAGATCGGCAACCGCACCAAGCGCATTTTCAACGACAAGGTCGGTCTGACCGCGGCCCGCTACGACAGCCGGGACGGCAAAGGGTACCTGCAGCAGATCTACGAGCGGGATACCGGCGAGAAGATGTGGGATATCAGCGCGCCGGTCATGGTCAAGGGCCGCCACTGGGGCGCCTTCCGCATCGGCTACCAGATGGATTGAGCGTCCGCCGCCGGAGTCCGCCCTGAGCGCGGGCTCCGGCGGGAACCGCCGCCATGATCAAGAACAAATACGTCGAGATCTTTGCCCGTGAGGCCGAGGAGCACCTGCAGCAGTTGCGCCAGGAGCTGCTCGCCATGGAAAGGGAGGGGGCCGGCGAGGCGCTGCTCAACGAAATGCTGCGCCGCGCCCACACCCTCAAGGGGTCGGCCAAGATGGTCGACCTGCTGGAGATCTCCAACGTCGCCCACCACATGGAGGATCTGCTCAAGGAGCTCCAGGGGGGCGAACGCCAGCTCTCTCCCGCCATCACCGATCTGCTGCTGGTGGCGACCGACGCCATCGAGGCGCTGCTGGCCCAGGCCAGTGCCGGCGGGGCGGTCGGAGTCAACGTCGCGCCGATCATCGAGGCTCTGCAGGCCGGGGCCCTCCCCGAGCAGAAGAGCGCGCCGGTGGTGGCCGCGTCCGGCGGGGTCGAACGGCGCAGATCGGTTCGCGCCAGCGTCGAGCGTCTCGATCAGCTCTCCAACCTGATGGGCGAGGTCCTCCTCAGCCGTCAGGCCTTTAGCGAACGCCAGCGCCAGCTGCTGGTGCTGTTGAAGGAGATGGACGTGTTTCTCGAGCGGCTGCGCAAAGCCGAGAACTATCAGCAGATGAAGCAGCTCCGCGGCACCCTGCAGCGGATTGCCAGCGAACTGGCGCAGGACACCATCCAGTTCAGCTACCAGGCCGAGGACATCTACCAGCGCACCATGGAGCTGCGCCTGCTGCCGCTGGCGAGCATTACCGACGACTTCGAGCGCACCCTGCGCGACCTGGCGCGTTCTCTCGGCAAGGAGATCGACTTCGTCGTCGAGGGGAAGGAGGTCGAGCTCGACCGCACCGTCCTCGACCTGATCAAGCCGATGCTGCTGCACGTGCTCAACAACGCGGTCGATCACGGCATCGAAATGCCGGAGCTGCGTCTCCAGCAGGGGAAGGCCAGCGTCGGCACCATCCATCTCAAGGCCCACTACGAGGGGAGCTTCGTGCAGATCACGGTGCGCGACGACGGCCAGGGGATCGACCCGGCCAGGGTGCGCCTCGCCGCGGTCAAGCGCGGGCTGCTCACCGCCGATGCGGCGGCGCGGCTGAGCGACGAAGCCACGCTTTACCTGGTGCTGCAGCCGGGTTTCTCGACCCGCGAGTTCATTACCGACGTTTCCGGGCGCGGCGTCGGCCTCGACGTGGTCAAGTCGAATCTGGACGAGGTCAAGGGGAACCTGACCATCACCTCGAAGGTCGGCGAGGGGACCGAACTGCGCCTGCGCGTGCCGAGCAGCCTGGCGATGTTCACCGGCCTTCTGGTCGAGGCCGCCGGCGAAACCTACGTCATCCCCCAGCAGTACGTCCACGAGGTGCTGCGCCTGGCCCCGCAGGAGGTCCGCCTGGAGCTGGGACGCGAGGTCATCCGTCTGCGCGAACGGACTATCCCGCTGGTGCATCTGGCCAACCTGCTCACCGGCGAAAGGCCAAGCGGCGACGACGAATTGGGGAGCGGCCGGGTCACGGTGGTGGTCCTGAACTACCGCGAGCAGTTGCTCGGCTGCCTGGTCGACCGCACGGTCGGCCTGCAGGACGTGGTGGTCAGGACGCTGGGGAGCCAGCTCAAGAGCCTCAACTACGTGTCCGGGGCGACCCTGCTCGGGGCGGGGACGCCGGCACTGATCGTGGCGGTGGCCGATCTTTACGAGGCCCGCCACGCCAGCGAGGGGACCCGCCTGCGCGAGGCCCATGCCGCCCGCCAGGCCAGGGCCCGCCGCGGCCGGGTCCTGGTGGTCGACGATTCGATCACCACCCGCACCATGGAGAAGAACATCCTGGAAACCAACGGCTACGAGGTCACCATCGCCGTCTCCGGTTTCGACGCCCTCGAGAAACTCGATCAGGACCGTTTCGACCTGATGGTCAGCGACGTGGAGATGCCGGGGATGACCGGCTTCGAGCTGACCAAGAAGGTGCGCGAGCGCGAAGAGAGCCGGGAGATGCCGGTGATCATCGTGACCTCGCTGGCCTCCGCAGAGCACCGGCGCAGCGGCATGGAGGCCGGTGCCCAGGCCTACATCGTCAAGGGGACCTTCGATCAGGGAACCCTGCTGGAGACGGTGGACGCCCTGATCGGTTGAACCATGCCCGTGATCCGCGTTCTCCTCGCCGACGACTCCCTGCTGATCCGCACGGTCCTGAGCGACCTGCTGGCCGCCGATCCCGGCATTGACATCGTCGGCGAGGCCGGCGACGGCCGTGCCGCGGTCGAGATGACCGCGCGCCTGAAGCCCGACCTGGTGATCATGGACGTGATGATGCCCGGGATGGACGGCATCGAGGCGGTGACCGAGATCATGGCCAGCACCCCGGTGCCGATCCTGATGCTCTCGGCCAACACCGATCCGGCCGACAGCCGCAGCGCCTTCGCGGCGATCCGCCTCGGCGCCCTCGACGTCATGGCCAAGCCGGCCGGCGCCACCACCGCGGCCTTTGCCGAGTTGTCCGGCCAGCTGATCGCCAAGGTCCGCTCCTTGAGCCGGATCCGGGTGATGCACCATTTCCGGCCGAAGCGGGGGGCGGCGGCGCCGACCCCGCCGGCCGCCGCGCCGCTGCCGGCCGGCAAGCGGCGAATCCTGGCGATCGGCGCCTCCACCGGTGGGCCGAAGGCGGTGCTGCAGCTGCTCAAGGAGCTCCCTATGGACCTGGCGGTCTCCGGGCTGATCGTGCAGCACATTGCCGACGGCTTCGCCGCCGGGTTTGCCGGGTGGCTCGACCGCGAGGTGCCGCTCAAGGTGGAACTGGCGCGTGAAGGCGACCAGCTGCTTTCCGGGCGGCTGCTGGTCGCCCCCAACGGCAGCCACCTCACCGTCACCGGCACCGGCCGGGTGGCGCTGCGCGCCAGCGCGCCGCTGCACAACTGCCGGCCGGTGCCGGTGACGGTGAGG
>CAZRTZ010000051.1:0-20057 GCA_964603155.1 uncultured Geobacteraceae bacterium
GATGCCGGCTGAGCCATACGAGGTCGACGACGCCGAGGAGGAAGGCGTCAAGTTCGTCTTCCTCGCCCTGCCGACCAAGCTGATCACCGAGAACAACAAGATCGTCGGCATCGAAGTGCAGAAGATGGAACTCGGCGAGCCCGATGCTTCGGGCCGTCGCAGCCCGCAGCCGGTCCCCGGCAGCGAGTACATCCTCCCCTGCGATCTGGTCATCCCGGCCATCGGCCAGGATCCCGATCTCGACTATCTGGATCAAGGGGAGTACGGCATCAAGAAGACCCGCTGGAACAGCATTGTCACCCACGGCGGAATGATGATGACCGATAACGAGGGGGTCTTCGCCGGCGGCGACTGCGAGTACGGGGCGATGACCGTGGTTCTGGCCGTTGGCCACGGCCGGCGCGCCGCCCGGGTCATGCACCGCTACCTCACCGAGGGGAAGGCCTTTCTCGATGTCGAGGAGGCCATGGAGGACATCATCAACGGCCTCGGCGCCTTCGACAAGACCGAGAAGGTCGGCATTGCCGGCGGTCTGCACCGCGAGCACCAGCCGAAGGTCCATGGTGCCGAGCGGATTCGAGATTACGAAGAGATCGAGCTGGCCATGCCCGAGAGCCAGGCGGTGCGGGAAGCGGAACGCTGCCTGCGCTGCTACCGCGTCGGCATGTTGGCCGTCAACGGATAACCTACGAACAGCTGCCCGAGGACAGATTCGATGAGTCACCATGATGCGCTGATCCACCTGAAAATCGACGGCAGGGAAGTGCAGGTTGCGGCGGGAGCCACCATCCTTGAGGCCGCCGCGGCGATAGGCATCAAGATCCCCACCCTGTGCTGGCTGCAAAAGGTCTCGCCGACCGGCGCCTGCCGCATCTGCGTCGTCGAGGTGGCCGGGGCCGACAAGACCATGACCGCCTGCAATACCCGCGCGGTTGACGGTATGGAGGTCACCACCCAGTCCGAAAAACTCAGCGCCATCCGCCGCCAGGTGGTGGAGTTGCTGCTGGTCAACCATCCCCTCGATTGCCCGGTCTGCGATGCCGGCGGCGAGTGCGACCTGCAGGACATCTGCTACAGCCAGAACGTCACCCGCCAGCCGTTTGCGGCCGAGGATGTCAACGCGCCGACCATCGATCACTGGCCGTTGATCCAGCAGGTCCCCAACCGCTGCATCCTCTGCGAAAAGTGCGTCAAGGTCTGCTATGAGGTCGTCGGCGCCGACGCGCTGCTTGTCAACGAGAAGGGGGACAAGGCGTTCATCGACAAGGATCTCGCCAAATGCGAGTTCTGCGGCAACTGCGTGCAGGTCTGCCCGACCGGCACCATGATCTCCAAACCGTTCAAATTCAAGGCGCGTCCCTGGGAGTTGCGCAAGACGCCGTCCTTCTGCACTCTTTGCCCGGCCCAGTGCCAGGTCAATTTCGAGAGCAAGCAGGGGAAGGTGCTGCGCGTTACCGCCCAGGACGGCTGTGCCGTAAATGACGGCAACCTCTGTGTCGGCGGCTTCTTCGGCCATGGCTACCTGAACAGCGACCTGCGTCTGACCGTGCCGCTGGTCGCTGGCCAGCCTGCCGGCTGGGACGAGGCTCTGGGCAGAGTCACCTCCGAACTGGCCCGCCTGCGCGATGCCGCCGGCAGCCAGGCTCTGGCCGGAATCGCCGGCGGACATCTGACCGGTGAGGAAGGGTTGCTATTCGAAAAGCTGTTCCGGGAAGCGCTGGGAAGCGGCAACCTCGACAGTGCCGCCCGTTTCGACCTGCTGCGCGCCGTGAAGGTGCTGCGGTCCCAGCTTGGCCAGGCCATCGACAGCCAATCGCTGACCGCGGTCGGCTCGGCCGAGGCGATCCTGGTTTTCGGCTGTGACCCCACGAGCGAAGCCCCTGCCGTCGACTGGCAGATTCAGCTGGCCCACCGCAAGCGCGACGCCAAGCTGGTGGTTGCCGACCCGCGCCGTGTCAAGCTGGCCGGTCAGGCGGAGGTCTTCCTGCCCTATCGCCCGGGCAGCGAGGTCTGGTTGGCCGGGGCCCTGGCCAAGCTGATCGTGGCCAAGGGGTATGCCGATGGCAGCTGGCTGGGCCAGAAGGTTGGCAACCGGGAGCAGCTGCTGGCTTATCTTGACGGCATCGACGTGGCGGCCGCCTGTGCCGCCAGCGGTGTTGACCAGAAGCTGCTCGAGGAGGCCGCCACACATCTCGGGGCCGCCGGGTCGGTGGCCGTGGTCTTCGGCCGGGCCGCCATGGGCGCCGCCGACGCCGAGGGGATCGTCGCGGCCCTGGCCAACCTGGCGCTGGTCAGCGGCGCCCTGCAAGGGACCGCCGGGGGACTCTTCCCGGTTGCCGTGCAGGGGAATGCCATGGGGCTCCTCGCTGCCGGCGTCTGCCCCGAATTCCTCCCCGGCTTCCAGGAGAACCCTGCCGGCGGTGCCGATGCCGGGAGTATCCTCGCCGGCATCGAGAAGGGGGAGGTCAAGGCGCTTTACCTGGCCGGCTGCAACCCGCTGGTCGAGTTTCCGGAAAGCGGCCGCTGGCAGGCCGCCCTGGCCAAGCTCGAGCTCTTGGTGGTGCAGGACATCCTCGCCTCGGAACTGACCGCCATGGCCCATGTCGTGTTGCCGGGAGCCGCCACGGCCGAGAAGGGCGGCACGGTCACAGCTCTTGACGGGCGTGTGAACGCCCTGGGCAAGGCCGTCGACGCCCCGGGCGAAGCCCGCCCCGACCTGGCGATCTTCGGTGCCCTGTTCACCGCCCTGTCCGGCAAGCCGGTACCCAGTGCGGCCGCCCTGCGCGACCAGCTTGGCAGCGCCCGGCCGGCGGCCGGCGCGCTGCAAGGCGCCGCCCCGGCGCTCACCAGCCCCGCGACCGCGGAGATGCAGCTGTTGATCGGCAAGTGCCCGTTCCATTTCGGAACGCTGACCACCTGCTCGCCGGCCAACCTCGAACTGGCCGCGGGCGGCGTCATTCTGATCAACCCCGCCGATGCCGCCAGGCTTGGCGTTGCCGATGGCGGCCAACTCAAGGTTACCGGACCGGCCGGCACCGTGAGCGGCCGCGCCCTGGTCAAGGACAAGGTGCCGCCGGGACTGTTGTCGGCAGCCGACAGCTTTGCCGAACTGAAGATTCAGCAGATCATGCCGTCCGGCAGCAACTGTGTGGCCGTGACAGCCGCCAAGGGCTAGGAGAGACCACCATGTCGATCACGAACTGCGACTACCGCGAGCGGATCGCCTACAGCGACGCCAAGGCCAACAAAGTCGTCCTCAGCGAAGCCGAGCATGCCCGTACCACGCTGTGGTGCCTGAAGCCCGGTCAGCACATTCATGCCCATGTCCATGCCGGCGATCATGTCTGGATGATCCTGGAGGGGGAGGGCGCCTTTCTCAGCGACGGGCAGCCGCCTCTGCCGGTCAAGGCCGGCAGCATCGTGGTTGCCGCCGCCGGCATCTCTCACGGCATCGACAACACCGGCAGTACGGGGCTGGTTTTCGTGAGCGTCTCGGCGGGCTGACCACCAGCCGCATCCTGCTGCAAGGCCCGGTGCCGTGTTCGGCGCCGGGCCTTGTCTTTTTTGCGCGCCCCCGCTATATTCGAAAAAACCTATATTTGGGGGGTCCGATGGAAACCCTGCTGCTGCTGATCGGTATCGTTGCCGTCTGGTACATTCTCAACCGTTGGGTGCTGCCGCGTTTCGGGGTGCAGACCTGACTGGCCGACACCTGCAGCCTCCCCGGGCGGGAGGCCAAAGACAAAAAGGCAGAGGAGCCGGAGTAAACCCGGCTCCTCTGCCTTTCTCATGCTGGGTGATGAGTTGGGAGTGATCGGTCTAGCAGAACGTTCCAGCGCTGAGCAAAGATCCCCGAGGGCAGCGCCGCAGCGGGACGTTTTTCCTCAGCGCAGGTTTGTGGCGCACCTGGGGCAGGTCAGCATACTGGTGGACGGGATTTTGTGGCCGCAGCTCGGGCAGCTGAACCAGTAGCGGCAGAACTTGCATTGCGGGTCGGACAGGCCCTGCTTGCGTTTGCATTTCGGACACTCCCGATACATCTTGCTGCTGGCGACATAGTCCTCGAAGATCAGCCCGCAGCGGGCGCACAGCTTGGCGTCGCGCCGATGGTTGGGGGCTTCGCAGCGGGGATTCGGGCAGACGAACACGGTCTTGCACGTCTTGCACCAGTACTTCCCCTTGGTCATTTCCTTGCAAACGGAACACTTTTCCATGACAACACCTCATCTAGAAACGAAAACCGGGCCCGCAGGGCCCGGTAGCAGCCTGGATACGGGAAACATCAAGCGGGCGAGAGGTACACTAACGGCGCAGGCAAAGTTCCTGCAGGTGCCTTGGCTCTGATCATTGAAACCTGCTCAGAAAAAAGTTTGACAAACCGGAAAGTGCTTCCATATTATCGATTTCGTTGGGGATGTCAACCAGGCATGTTGAGCGGAAGAGAGGGTCAATGAGTATCTATCGTGTCGATAAAACCGAACTGCCGGTGGTCCTGTTTCACTCCGATGGTTCGGTCCTGAAGGGCGTGGTTTTCCTCAGCGCCAGTGCCTACAGCCACATTGGCCGGCAAACCCTCAGCGACCTGCTTCTCGATCGCGAGGATTTTTTCCCCTTCCGCAGTGAAACCGGCGAGTTCAGCGTCATCAATCGCGATACCGTCACCCATATCCGCTACGAACCGCTCAGCAAGGACGAGGAACTGCTGGTGATCGGTACGCCGGTCGACGTGCAGATCAACTTCATCGGCGGCGAGCAGCTGCGCGGCACCATCCTCATCGAGTCGCGCGAAGGGCGGACCCGCCTTTCAGACTTCATCAACACGACCAAGAAGTTTTTTACCGTGAGCAGCGGCGCCACGCGTTACCTGGTCAATTTGGGCCACATCCGCAACATCGGGGTCTGCTGACCGCAACAAGCCCGGTTCCCGGCACCGCTCAGGCCGCGGCAGGGGTCAGGGTCACCCGCCGCCAGCCGCGCACCGAATTGATCAGCCAGAGTCGCCGCGCGGCCAGGAGCTCCTCCCTGGTGACGGTCTCCTCCACCAGAATCCCCCGTTCGAGCAGTTCCTCCCGCAACGTTCCCGGCAACAGGCCGCAGGAAACCGGTGGCGTGATCAGGCGCCCGGATTTTTCCACGACCAGGTTGTGAATCGTCCCCTCGGTGACTTCATCCTGCGCGTTGCAGAAGAGGACGTCGATACAACCGGGATGCTGCTCTGCTACCTCCTCGTACCAAGGTCGCCAGGTGGTCTTGTGATAGAGCAGCGGCTCGTTCCGGTCGATAACCTTGAGCGCCAAAGCCACCCGGGTCGGCGGCGGCTGGGGGCTGGGGCGAGGGAGAGGTTCGCATGCTATGGTCGCGGTGCCGTCGGCGGTCAGTAGCAGCCGGACCTTGCACAGGTGGACTTCCCCGGTGACAGCGGCATGCAGTTGTCTGTCGAGTTGCTCCGTCGGGCAGTTGAACCCCAGGGCGGCGGCCGAGGCGGAGAGCCTGCGCAGATGGCGATCGAGCAACAGGAATCCCCGGCCCGGCTCCCAGCGCAGCGTCTCCACCAATCGCAGGGGTTCGGTGGTGCGGTTGAGGAAGTTCGCCTTGTCCAGGCATTCCCGGTATTCCGCCGCAGCATCGGAGTCGGCCGTCACCCCGCTGCCGATCCCCATCGCTCCGCGACCCTGCCGGCGATCGAAGACCGCGGTGCGGATGGCCACGCTGAAAACCATCTCGTCACCTGGAGAGACAAAGCCGATGGCCCCGCAGTACACGCCGCGCGGCCCGCTTTCCAGTTCCTGGATGATCTCCATGCTGCGTCGCTTGGGGGCGCCGGTCACCGAGCCACAGGGGAACAGGGCGCGGAAAATCTCCCCCAGCCCGGTGCCGGGCTGGAGCCGCGCGGTGACCGTCGAGGTCATCTGGTGCAGTGTCGGGTAGCTTTCCACGGCGAACAGCTCCGGGACCGCGACGGAACCGGTGGTCGCGATGCGGCCGAGGTCGTTGCGCACCAAGTCGACGATCATCAGGTTTTCGGCCCGCTCTTTGAGGGAGCCGGCCAACTGCCGGCGCCGGCGTTGATCGTCGCTCAGGTCATGGCCCCGCGGAGCGGTCCCTTTCATCGGGCGCATCACCAGCTGTTCGCCGTGCCGGGCGAAGAACAGTTCCGGCGAGGCGGAGGCGATAGCGTGATCACCGACGTCCAGCCAGGCACAGAAGCCCGCCGGCTGGGCTGCGCAGAACCGGCGATAGAAGGCGAAGGGCTCGCCGCTGAAGCGGAACTGTGTCGGAAAGGTCAGGTTGACCTGATAGCAGTCGCCGCCGGCGATGTACTCCTTGACCGCAGCAAAGGCCTGCGCGTAACGGGCTGCGTCCCAGGCGGGCGCCGGCTGCAGCAGACGCCCGGCGTCGGGCAGGGTGATGGTTCCCGGCTCCACCGGCTGGCGTTCCCTGAAGAGGGCGAACCAGGCCAGAGGCAGGTCGCCGCGCGGGTGGCTGGCCAGGATGGGATCGAGCCCGGGGGCCGCCTCGTAGCTGACGAAACCGGCGGCGTGCAGACCGTTGCCTGCCGCCTGTTCGACCGCGGACAACAGCGGCAAGACCTCCGCAGGGGTGGTCGCCGCCAGGATGCGCACCAGGCCGTCGAAGCGGAACGAGCGCCCCTGGGGACCGGGGAAAAACGCTTCGAACAGAGCCTGGGGCGGGGTGGTCACGGCAGCGTTTGCCGCCAGTTGCGGCAGAAGGTCACAAAGTTAACGGCCAGTTGCGGATTGCTGGCAAAATGCAGGTGCACGTAGGAACCGAGTACGTTGCCAAAGAGGTAGCCCTCTCTGCCGCAGGCAGTGCCGCTGCGGTCGGTCAACCGGTAGACGTGCGGGATGGCGGCCGGCACTGGCAATTCCGAGTAGTGGAATTCATGGCCACGGGCCACCGTGCCGGCCGGGCCGAGGGGCGTCGCGGCGAGCAGGGTGACTTCACGGTAGCCGAGCGCCTTGCGCCTGGCGAGCATGCGCGCGCGCCCCGGGAAGATGCCGACGAGCTCTGGAGAAGCTGCAGGGCCGGGCTCTGTACCGGCCGCATCGATCCCTTGGCTAAGGTAGAGAAGGCCGCCGCATTCGGCATAGATCGGCAGGCCATGGGCGGCTTCCTGACGCAACGCCCGCAGCAGCGCGCCGTTGGCCGCCAGCCGCTCGCCGTGCAGCTCCGGATAGCCGCCGGGGAGGTAAAGCCCGGCGAGGTCGCGGGGGAGAGGGTCGCTCAGCGGCGAGAAGAAGACCAGCTCCGCGCCGGCCCGCGCCAACAACTCGAGATTGTCGGCATAACAGAAACAGAAGGCGGCATCGCGGGCCACACCGATGCGAACCGGTTTGACCTTTCCCCTCTTCCTCGGCCCCTCCGCCGGAGGGCGAGGGGCGAAAACCTTGTTCTGCCCCTGTCCGGAGAGCGTTGCCAGCAGCCGATCGATATCAACGTGGGCTTCGACCCAGTCGGCCAGTTGCGCATAGGTGGCGGTGGCCGTGGCGTCGGCCGCGGTCACCAGGCCAAGGTGGCGCTCCGGCAGGGTCAGGTGGGTACGGCGCGGCAGGCAGCCGAGCAGGGGCGGCAGCTCCGGCACTGAGGCGTGGGCCTCGCGCAGCAGGCGCTCGTGCGCGGGGCTGCCGACCCGGTTGTAGAGGATTCCGGCGAACTTGAGGTCGGCGGCGAAGGTCGTCAATCCCTTGGTCACGGCGGCGGCGCTGCGCGCCTGGGCGCGCACATCGATCACCAGCAGGATTTTTGCCCCCAGCCAGCGGGCGATTTCGGCACTGCTGCCGGCATCGCTGGCACCGTCCGCGCCATCGAACAGCCCCATCACCCCCTCGATCACAGCCAGATCGGCACCGGCCTGGGCGCAGGCGAAGGCGCTGAGCACTCCGCTGCGGCCGCACATCCAGCCGTCGAGATTGCGGCTGATGCGTCCGGCGACTGCAGCATGATGGCCGGGGTCGATGAAATCGGGACCGACCTTGAACGGGGCAACGGTCAGCCCGCGGCGGCGCAGGGCGGCAAGCAGGCCGAGGGTGACCGAGCTTTTGCCGCTGCCGCTGGCCGGAGCGGCGACGATCAGCGGCTGCACAACCGTTCCGGCAGGTGGTCGGCGTTGAGCAGGCGCACCGTGCGGTAGCCGTCGGCAAAGTAGTCGATCACGTTGAGGCAGGCGTAATCCTGCTCCAGGGAAAAAACCCGGTCCAGGGGGGCGCCGATGGCATCGAGCAGAAGGATGCGGTTGACCCCGCCATGCGCGACCAGCGCCACGTTTTCACCCGGATGCGCGGCCAGCAGCCGCATCAGCTCGGGGCGCACCCGCTGCGCCGTGTCATGAAAACTTTCGCCGCCGGGGATACGGTAATGGACGATGTCATCGAGGCGTGCCTGCCATTCGCTCGGGTAGCGGCTCTGCAACTCCTCCCAGGTCAGCCCTTCCCACTCCCCGGCATGCACCTCGCGCAGTCCGGCACGGTAGACCACCTGCAGGCCGCGCGGAGCGGCCAGGCACCCGGCGCCGTAGCGGCAGCGGTCAAGGTCACTGCTCCACACGGCATCCAGCGGAACGCCATTGAGGCGCTCGGCGATCAGTTCCAGCTGCTGGCGGCCATGAGCGGTCAGGGCCACGTTCTTCTGGCCGTTGTAGCGCTTGGCTTCGAAGCCTTCGACCTGACCGTGACGGATCAGGAACAGGCGGGTGCGTTTCATGCTTGGTTCCTCTCCTCACCCCTCACTCTCTTATGAATACCAGAATCAGCAGCAGGCTCACAACCTCGCTGATCTCGACCGCGGCGCCGAGAACGTCGCCGGTCACCCCTCCCAGGCGGCGCCTGATCCATAAGCCGAACAGGGCCACCGTCACTGCCGTCCCGGCAACCAGCAGCAGACCGGGCAGATGCAGCAGGGCCATGGCCGTTGCCACGAGGGTCAAGGTGGCCAGCAGCAGTTCACGCCAGCCGGCATGGCTGGAAAAGGCCGAGGCGGTCCCTTCCGGCCCGCGCAGATAGGGGATGGCGACCGTCAGCGCCACCGCTGCCCACCGGCCGCAAACCGGCATCAGCAGCAGGGCCAGCGGCTTGATGCCGGCCGGAACCGCGCCAAGCGCCTGGTATTTCACCAGCACCAGCAGAACCAGGCCGACCGCAGCGAAGGCGCCGACATGACTGTCCTTCATGATGCGCAGCGTCGTGGCCCGGTCGCGGCCGGCACCGATGCCGTCGCACAGGTCGGCGAAACCGTCCAGATGCAGGGCCCCGGTCAGCAGTGCGAGCAGCGCCAGGAGCAGGGCGTCGCCGACCGGGCGGGGGAGCAGCCGGGCCAGCCCGGCGTCGGCCGCCAGCAGCAGGGCGCCGAGCAGCAGACCCGCCAGGGGGAAGAACGCCATGCAGCGGCCGACGCGTGCCGGGGCGACATCGGCGGGAATCCCCGCCGGGATGCGGGTCAGAAAGCCGACGGCCAGACGGAGCTCGAGCCAGAGACCGGTCAATGTGCGCCACCCTCGCTGACGCCGGTCTCGTCAAAGGTCCTGACCTCGCGCAGCATGCGCAGTGCCGCCTCGATCAGGGTCATTCCCAGCGCCGCCCCGGTTCCTTCGCCGAGGCGCAGCTGCAGGTCGAGCATCGGCTGCAGGCGCAGGCGCTCGAGCATGGCCTTGTGGCCGATCTCCACCGACTGGTGGCCGGCGAAGAGGTAGTCGCGGATGTGCGGGTGCATCTCGGCGGCGATCAGGGCCCCGGCCGTGGAGATGAAGCCATCGACGACCACCGGGATGCCGGCGGCCGCGCAGCCGATGATCAGCCCGGCAATGCCGCCGATTTCAAAGCCGCCGACCTTGGCCAGCACGTCGAGCGGATCGCGCGGGTCGGGGCGATTGATCGCCAGGCCGGTTCGGATGACCTCGATCTTGCGGGCCAGCGCCGCATCGTCGATGCCGGTGCCGCGGTGGGTGACCTGCGCCGGCTCCAGCCCGGTGAAGGCGGCGGCAATCGCTGCCGAAGGGGTGGTGTTGGCGATCCCCATGTCGCCGGTGCCGACCAGGTCGATCGCGGCCGCCGGGCAGGAGTTGGCCAGGGCGATGCCGGTTTCCAGGCAGCGGATGGCCTCGGCGCGGCTCATCGCCGGCCCTCTGGCAAAGTTGGCGGTACCGCGGCCGACCTTGCGGACGAGCAGGCCGTCCAGGGCGTCGAAGTCGTGATCGACCCCCATGTCGACCACGATCACCTCGGCACCGGCATGGCGGGCCAGGGCGTTGATCGCTGCACCGCCGCTGACGAAGTTGTAAACCATTTGCGCGGTGACCTCGCGCGGGAAGGCACTCACCCCCTCCAGGGCGACGCCGTGGTCACCGGCGAAGGTGAAGATCACCTTGTTGCGGATCTCCTTGCGGCCGGTGATCGCCACGTATTGCCGGGCGAACTCCTCCAGACGGCCGAGCGACCCTTGCGGTTTGGCCTGGCGATTGAGGCGTGCCTGCACTTCAGCGACGACGGCCGCTTCGATGGGGCGGATGCGGTCGAGGGTGCTCTGCAGGTCTGCGGGCAGCGGCATGGTCATCGGCTGAGACTCCTTGATTTCAAGGCAAAGGGGAGGCCGGCCGTGACCAGCCACACCTGATCGGCGCAGGCGGCCAGCCGCTGGTTGACGTTGCCGGACAGGTCGCGGAAGGTTCGCGCCAGGGCGTTGTCGGGGACGATCCCCTGGCCGACCTCGTTGCTGACCAGGAACAGCGGTGCCGGCAGGTGTGCGAAGGTGGTGATGAAGGACTCGACCGCCTTCAGGACCGCTTCCGTATCCTCATGGGCGAGGAGCAGATTGCTGAGCCACAGCGTCACGCAATCGACCAGGATCGCCCCGTGACCGGCAGCCGCAGGCGCCATGCCGGCCAGGTCGAACGGCGCCTCCCGTGTCTGCCAGCGTGGTCCGCGCGCCTGTTGATGGCGGGCAATGCGCGCCGCCATCTCTGTGTCGCCGCAGCCGGCGGTCGCGACATACAGCAACGGGCCGGGAAACTGTTCGGCAAGCTGCTGGGCAAAGGCGCTCTTGCCGGAGGCGGCGCCGCCCAGTACCAGGGTGACCGGCTCAGGCATCATCCGCTCCGATCGCCGCCTCGATGCGCTCCCAAAGTTCTGGCAGCCCCTCCCTGGTCACCGAGGAGAAGGTGGTGAACAGTTCACGGTCGAGACCGGTGGCACGGGCAATCACGCCCAGCTGCCGGGCCAGTTCGTTGCGGCTGAGCTTGTCCACCTTGGTGATCACCGGGATGGTCGGACGCGCGGCCTCCTCCAGTCCGTCGAGAAACTGCAGGTCCTCGCGGCTCGGCTCGCGCCTGACATCCAGCAGCCAGACCACGGCCCTGAGGTTGTCCCGGCGCTTCAGGTAATCATGGATCATCGGCTGCCACTTCTCGCGCACGGCCCGCGGCGCCCGGGCAAAGCCGTAGCCAGGCAGATCGACAAAATGCAGGCAATCGTTGACGGCAAAGAAATTGAGCATCTGGGTGCGCCCCGGCGTGGAAGAGGTGCGCACCAACCCCCTGCGGTTGAGGAGGGTATTGATCAGGCTGCTCTTGCCGACATTGCTGCGGCCGGCGAAAGCGATTTCAGGCCAGTCCGAATCCGGGCAGTTGTTCACGCCGGTGGCCCCGGCCACAAACTGGGCATTTTGAATCAGCATGGGTCGACACGCCTCCAGGGAGTCTGGGGATGCTAGCACAAGCCGGCCGATTCCCCAAGGAGGTCTTCATCTCTTCCGGGAATTCCTGCAAAGGTGGACGGAAGGCGGCAAAACCGCAGCATGCGTCGAGTTGACGGGAAATAATGCGTTGATTTTTTTTTGGAAAGCTGTTATCCACAGGGCTGTTAATGGGGAGACCTGCGTGTCTTCCGTGGGCGGATATTCCTCCCATCCTCGTCACACGTGTCGGTTTCCCCGCGAACGCAGTTCAAATGCCAAAGGAGTATTGTGATATGGGAGTTCGCTTGGGGATGCGTCTGCTGCTGATCGCTGCCCTGCTCGCCATGCTGCAGGCCATGCCGGTCTTCGCCGAGCAATCCCGTTCCGGTCGTCTGGTAACGCTCGACAACAAGGAAGTGGTTTTCGAGGGGCTTCTCAACCGCGACGTGGTCAAGGGCTGGTGGAACGGCTCGGCGATCACGGTCCCGCTCAAGACGGTCGGCGAGATTACCTTCTTTGAAACGCCGAAGAACGATTACAGCATCATCGGCAACAACATCAAAACCGGGGTCATCGGCCTGACGCGTCTCACCGACAAGCGGACCTTCGTCCTGAACGACGCGTTTCTCCCTTCCGATTGCAACTGCAGCTACCTGACCTACACCTATCGCAACCCGTTTACCGGGGAGTTGCTGCAGGCCAATGCCGCCATCGACGGCCTGCAGAAGATTGTATTCGAGGACGCGGCCAAGTAGGTTCGGACTGCAAAAATACAGCAAAAAAAAGCGGGGCCTTTGCGGCTCCGCTTTTTTTGTCCGGGGCGTTGCGCAACCCGCCAAGTACGGTATAAATTTGACCAGGAAAGACATTTCATCTTCACGAGGAGGTCACATGTTCAGCAAAAAGCTGCTTGATGCCATGAACGAACAGATGAAGAACGAATTCGCCTCGGCCTACCTGTATCTGGCGATGGCCGGTTATTTTCAGTCCGAGGATCTCCCCGGCATGGCCAACTGGATGCGGGTGCAGGCGCTTGAGGAACTGACGCACGGGGAGAAGTTCTTCCATTTCATCTGCGATGCCAACGGGCGCACTGACGTGCGTGCCATCGAGGCGCCGCAAAACAGCTACAAATCGCCGTTTGAGTGCTTTAAGGCCGCCCTCAAGCACGAGAACTTCGTCACTGCCAGCATCAACAACCTGGCAACCCTGGCCCGCAAGGAGAACAATCACGCGACCGAAATCTTCCTGCAGTGGTTTGTCACCGAGCAGGTCGAGGAAGAGGCCAATTTCGGCCTGCTCGTCAAGAAACTGGAGCGGATCGGCAACGACGGCACCGGTTTGCTGCGTTTGGATGAGGAACTGGCCCAGCGCGTCTTCGTCCCGCCGACGGCGGCCGCCCCCTGATCACCCCGAGAGGAGCCTTGCATGTTCAACCAAGTGGAGCTGAAGGAAGCGGTGCGGCGTTCCATCCAGACCGAGAAAAATGCCATGGATTTTTATGCCCGCGGTGCCGCCCAGATGAAGAATGCCGCGGCTCGCAAGGTGTTTGAACTGCTGGCTCGCGAGGAGCGCGAGCACGCCAGCTGGTTCCATAACGTCTATCCCGGCGACGATATCCCCGATCTCGAAGCCTTCCTCAATGCCAGACCGGCCGTCGATTCCGATTGGCTCAAGGATCTGGAAAAGATCGGCCTGGCTGATCTTGACGAGCGCAAGGTCATGGAACTGGCGATGGAGAAGGAGAAGAAGCTTGCCGCCCATCTGCGTGAGCTGGCGGCCAAGGTGGACAACCCCGAGGTCAAGGCGGTCTTCGAGCAGAACGCCAGATCGACCGACAACCACTACCAGCTGATCGAATCGGAGTATGCGCGGCTGATGGGGATGGTGCACGAGACCGACATCGATACCTTCGTGCGCGAATAGCCGGCGGATAAGCGGCCAGGACCCGGAGCAGGGGGGCGGGGGATCGGATCCCGTCCCCCTGCTTCATTTTTATGCCGTAGGGGGGGACTCTTGCGTAGGGAGGACGGCGCTGCCGCTACGCAGGAACTCGGCAATCTCCTCGGCGGGCAGTGGCCGGCTGAAGAGGTAGCCCTGCATCTCGTCGCAATGCTGCGCCTTGAGCATGGTGAACTGTCCGGGAGTCTCGACCCCTTCGGCGACCACCTTCAGATTGAGACTGTTGCCCATGGCGATAATGGCCGTGGTGATGGCGGCGTCGGCGGTGCTCACTTCAATGTCGCGTACGAACATGCGATCGATTTTCAGCGTGTTGATCGAGAAGCGCTTGAGATGGGCCAGCGAGGAATAACCGGTGCCGAAATCGTCGATCGAGATGTGGACGCCGAGATCGTGCAGGCGCGAAAGGATTCCGGTGGCGAACTCGGGGTTTTGCATGATCACGGTTTCGGAAATTTCAACTTCCAGGTATTCCCCTGCCAGACCGCTCTCTGCCAGGATCCTGACGATGGTGTCCAGAAGATCCGGCTGCTGCAGCTGGAAGCCGCTCAGGTTGACGGCGACCCGCACCTTGGGCAGCTCCTGCTCCTGCCAGGAGCGGTTTTGCCGGCAGGCCTTGGCCAGCACCCACTCGCCGATCGGGTGGATCAGCCCGGTCTCTTCGGCAATGGCGATGAAGTCGGCCGGCACCAACAGCCCCAGTTCCGGATGCTGCCAGCGGATCAGGGCTTCGACCGCGGTGATCCGCCCGCTTTCCGCGTCGATTTTGGGCTGGTAGAAAACCTGCAACTCGTTGTGCTCCAGCGCCTTGCGCAGGCCGTTGCCGAGGGTCATGCGCCGTTCCGAATCGGCGTCCATGCGCTGCTCATAGAGCTGGTAGTTGTTACGGCCCAGCGCCTTGGCCTGGTACATCGCCGCATCGGCGCGTTTGACCAGGGTCTCGCTCTCCTCACCGTGCTGCGGGAAAAGGCTGATGCCGACGCTGGTGGTGATGAACAGTTCGGGGTTGCCATCGACAGCCACCGGCTTGGCCAGTGCCTTGAGAATCTTGTCGGCCACCGCGCAGGCGTCCTCCACCTTGCGCAGGTTGACCAGCACCACGACAAACTCGTCGCCGCCGATGCGGGCCACGGTGTCGACTTCGCGCACGCAGCGGCTCAGGCGCGAGGCGACCTCCTTGAGGAGTTGGTCGCCGACGGCATGCCCGAGGGAGTCGTTGATGATCTTGAAGCGGTCGAGGTCGAGATAGAGCACCGCGCACAGTTGCTCCTGGCGTTTGGCCATCGCCATCGCCTGGCGCAGCCGGTCGGCGAAGGACAAGCGGTTGGCCAGGCCGGTCAGCTGGTCGTGGTGCGCCATTTGATAGAGCTGCTCCTGGGTGCGTTTGCGCAGCGAGACATCCCGGCAGATCACCCAGATGACATCGCGGTCGAACTCGGTATTGATGGGCGTGACCATCCCTTCGATGTCGATGCGCTCCCCTTTGGCCGTGACGAACTGTCCTTCCAGCGGCTCGGTGCGCTGGCCGGCGACGATTTTACGGGCCTTGGCCAGGAAGCGCCGGCGAATGGCCGGCTCCAGAACCTCGCTGATGTTGAGGCCGCGCGCGGTTTCGGCCGAATAGCCGAGGGTGTGCTGGAAGGCCTGGTTGGTAAAGAGGAGCTCGCCTTGGGAGGTCACGCTGAAGATCAGGTCGTTGGCCTGGTCGAGGAAGGTACGCTGGCGGATTTCGGCGGCCTGAACCTGGCCGTGTACCTTGCGGATGACCTCCATCAGGTACGACCCGGCTACGGCCAGGGTGCCGTTGAGCAGGCAGACCAGCAGCCAGAGCAGGAAGAGATAAAGCCCGTGGTGGTGAAGTTCGGGCAAGATGAACGGCATGTCGAAATAGGGAATCAGATCGTTGTGCTGGGCAGCCAGTATCCCCCCGAAGCAGAGTCCCCCGGCCATGCCGGCCGTGAACACCTTGGCCCGGCTGGTCATCAGCACGGCCGCTTCGAAGGTTACCAGCAGGAAGACCGGCCAGAACCAGCTGGCCGCCCCGCCGGTCAGGTAGACCAGGGCGGTGACGCTGAGAAAGTCGAGACCGACCTGCAGGTAGTTGCCGCCTTGCCTCCAGGCCATGAGCTCGGTGGCGAAGGTATACAGCAGATTGTAGGCCACGACGAAGAAGAGCACGGCCAGCAGGCCGTAAAGCTGGGTGGGGGCGAGGAACCAGCCGAAAAAGCTGAAGGTATAGGCCAGCCCGGCCGCTACGCAGTACAGGCTGGCCAGCGCCAGGAACAGCCAGCGGGCCCTGGCCAGCAGGCGGTAGCGCTGAATCCGCGAGCTGAGCACGCCGTAAACCATCGGGTCGATGGCCGACGCCGGGGAGGAGAACGGCGATTCGGCTGGGGAAGGCTTTGCGGGCACAGGCAAGCTCTCTCTGCTGACGAACTGATTAAAATCTAACAATACAGCCGTTTAAGGGAGAAAACCAGAGAAAATGGCAGGGGCTGCGTGAATTCGACCGGCACGTAGACGGTTTGCCAGACCCGGGGGTGGAGAGCAGGCGGGTCTCTCGCCGAAAGCTGGTTTGTGTTAAGCTGTCAAGACCGCTAGGCGGGATGAGCGCCCATAGGCCCCAAGGGGGTGGCCCGTCCGGCAGGGACTGCCAATGCCGGCGGGATTGCGCTAGACTTGTTTGGCGAATTATCGCCAAGCGCAGTGAATGATGCGAAGGAGTGGCGATGTTTGGACGCTTGAGGCGGCGCAGGGCCAGTGCGCGCGCCGCACACATGAACGGCTGTGCCGACAGGGCCGGGGCCCTGTTCGACGGTGGCTACAATTGCGCCCAGGCCGTGCTGCAGGCAACGACCGGCCGCGACGATGCGGAGCTGTTGGCCATGGCCGGGGCCTTCGGCGGAGGGATTGGCCAGAGCGGTTGCCTGTGCGGTGCGGTGACCGGCGGGGTGATGGCGCTCGGCCTGCTGGGCAAGGGCGAGCGCAACGGCGAGCTGGTGGACGCCTTTCGCCGCGAGTTTCGCAGCACCTGCTGCCGGGCGCTGTCGAAAGACTACCGCTGGCTGAGCCGCGAACACAAGGCCAACTGCCGGCGCCTCACGGTGACGGCGGCCGCGCTCGTCGAGCAACTTGCCCGGCGCTAGCGGCACGCCCCCGATGCTGATCGACACCCACATGCATCTGGATTTTCTCCAGGGCGGCCCGTCAGCCCTTTCCCCCGCCCGTGCCGCCGGCATCGGCGCCTGGGTGGTTCCCGGCGTCTCTCCCGGGCAGTGGCCGCAACTGCTGGCGGCCGTCGCCGCCACCCCCGGGGCCTGGGCGGCCCCCGGCATCCATCCGCAGCATGCTGCCGAATGGCGGCCGGAATTGGCCGCGGAACTGGCGGCACTGGCCAGGGACGCGAAGGTGATCGCCGTCGGCGAAGTCGGTCTCGACGGCCAGGCCGGTCCGGAGGCCGGTTGCCAGGAGCAGGTGTTCCGGCAGATGATCCGTCTCGCCCGCGCGACCGGGCGGCCGCTTTTGCTGCACATGCGGCGTGCCACGGCCCGGACCCTGACGATCCTGCGCGAGGAGCGCGCCGCCGAGGTCGGCGGCATCGCCCACGCGTTTTCCGGCAGCCTGGAGACGGCCCGCCAGCTGATCGCCCTTGGCTTCGCCCTCGGCATCGGCGGGGTGGTGACCTTTCCGGAGGCCAAGCGCCTGGGCGAGATCGTGCGTGCTTTGCCCGAAGAGTGGCTGGTGTTGGAGACCGATGCCCCGGACCTTCCCCCGCACCCGCACCGCGGGGGGGAGAACCGCCCGGAATGGCTGGCCCTGATCGCGGCGCGGGTCGCCACCCTGCGTGGCTGGAGCACGGCGGAGACCGCGCAGATCACCACGGCCAATGCCCGGCGCATTCTTCGCCTGGTACATGCCGAGGAAGGAAGATCATGAGCAGAGAACACCGGTTCAGCCGACTGGACCTCTTGGTAGGCAAGGACGGTTTGGCCCGTCTTGGCGAAGCTTCGGTTGCGGTCTTCGGCGTCGGCGGCGTGGGGAGCTTCGCCGTCGAGGCGCTGGCGCGCGGCGGCGTGGGCCGGCTGACCCTGATCGATTTCGACGATATCTGTCTGACCAACGTCAACCGCCAGTTGCACGCTCTCGACGGGACCATCGGCCGTGCCAAGGTCCTGGTCATGGCCGAGCGTTGCCGGGCGATCAATCCGGCGCTGCAGGTCGAGCCACTCAAGGCTTTCTACAGCGCCGAGAACTCGGCGGAGTTGCTCGATCGCGGTTACGATTATGTGCTCGACTGCATCGACCACATCACCGCCAAGCTGCATCTGATCCAGAGTTGCAAGGAGCGCGGGCTGCCAATCATCGCCTCGATGGGCGCCGCCAACAAGCTCGATCCGACCCAGGTCAGGGTTGCCGACCTGGCCCATACCCGCATCTGCCGTCTCGCCCGGATCATCCGCAAGGAGTTGCGGCGCCGGGGGATTCACGGCGGCATCAAAGTGGTTTATTCCACCGAGGAATTCCGCCCATTGAATACTGCCGCCGCGGTCTGCGCCACCAACTGTATCTGCCCGAACCAGAACGATCAGCAATGGCGCTGCACCGACCGGCGGGTGATCCTCGGCAGCTCCTCGGTCATTCCGCCGCTCTTCGGTCTGACCATGGCCGGCGAGGTGCTGCGGGAACTGCTCACGGACTGAAAAGCTGTTGCATCGCTGAAGAGAAATTGTTAGGCTCCGCTCATTGCAATGTCACTATGTGATGGCGGTGCCTTCGATGTTGTCTCCTGCCGTTCCTCTCCCGGACCGTTCCGGGCCACCCCCGTCTGTATCCCTGTCGCCTGTCGCGCCTCCGGGCGAGACTGTCCCCAAGCTGCTGGTGCGGCGTGGCGTCATCAGCGAGGCACAGCTGGTCTACGCCCGGCGCGTTCAGGCCAAGCTGGTCTCCGACCGGTCCGTGGTCGAAATCCTCCGCACCCTGCAGTTGCTCGACAGCACGTCCTTGGCGGCAGCCTTGCGCGAGGAGCCGCCGCCCCTGCGTCTCGGCGAGCTGTTGGTGGAACTTGGGATGATGCGTGCCGGGGAACTGGCGGCCGCCCTGGCGATTCAAAAGGAGGCCGGCATCCCCCGCAAGCTCGGCGATATCCTGGTCGAGCACGCTTTCATCGACGAGGAGCGCCTCAGCGAAACGCTGGCCGGCATGCTCGGCTTCCCCTTCCTGATGCCGCGCTATGAGCAGCTCGACCGCCAGCTGCTGCAGCAAGTGCCGCCCAAGCTGGCGGCCCGCGGCAGCTTCCTGCCGATCGCCGTACAGGAGCAGCGGGTGGTGGTGGCGTTTGCCGACCCGCTCGATGCCGGCGACCGTGAAGCCGCCGAGCTGCTCTTCGGCCGCCAGCTGCGGCCGGCCATTGCGCCGCGGCAAAGGCTCCGCGAGGTGTTCGAGCGCCATCGCCGCGGCCTGCGCCGGGGGCCGGCGGTGGAAGCCGACGACAGCACGGTGGTCGGCCTGGTCAACACCCTGTTCGACGAGGCGCTGGCGCAGGGGGTTAGCGACATCCACATCGAACCGATGAAAGATTGCCTGCGGGTGCGCTTCCGGCGTGACGGCGTGCTCACCGTGCAGCGTGAACTGAGTCTTGACCTGGCGGCACCTCTGACCACCCGCATCAAGGTTTTGGCCGCAGCCGACATCGCCGAGCGGCGCCGGCACCAGGACGGCCGGATTCTCTACGACAGCCTGGCGACCGGGCGCACCCTTGACCTGCGCGTTTCCTTCTACATCACCCTGCATGGCGAGAGCATCGTCCTCAGGTTGATGAACAAGCCCGGCGCCTTGCTGGCGGTCGAGGACATCGGCATGGCGGCGCGCATGCTCCAGCAATTCCGCGACGAGGCGCTGGCCACGCCGAGCGGCATCCTCATCGTCACCGGGCCGACCGGGGCCGGCAAGACCACCACCCTCTACAGTTGCGTCAACGCCCTCAACGATCCGGAAACCAGCATCATCACTGCCGAGGAGCCGGTCGAATACGTGATCGACGGCATCACCCAGTGCTCGATCAACCCGAAGATCGGCGTGACCTTCACCGAAACGCTGCGCCACATCGTGCGCCAGGATCCAGACGTCATCGTCATGGGCGAGGTGCGCGACGCCTTCTCGGCGGAGACCGCCATTCAGGCCGCCCTGACCGGGCACAAGGTGCTGACCACCCTGCACACCGAGGATACGGTCGGCGCGCTTTTGCGCCTGCTCAACATGGGGGTGGAAAGCTTCCTGATCGCCTCAACCGTCACTGCCATCGTCGCCCAGCGCCTGCTGCGCCGCATCTGTCCGCACTGCGCCGGGCCGTACACGCCGTCCCCCGAAGAGTACCGGCGGCTTGGCTATACCCACGGCGACCTGGCCGGCGC
>CAZRTZ010000052.1:0-18368 GCA_964603155.1 uncultured Geobacteraceae bacterium
ACAGGAGAATGTCGGGTTTCTGCAGCAGCAGCCGGCACAGGGCGACGCGGCGCTTCTCGCCGCCGGAAAGCACCTTCACCGGCGTATCGGCCGGCGGGCAGCGCAGGGCGTCCATGGCCAGGTCGAGGCGCGAGTCGAGCTCCCAGGCATCGAGGGCGTCGAGCCTGTCCTGCACCACCGCCTGGCGCTCGCAGAGCTTCTCCATGTCGGCGTCGGGGGCGGCAAACGCGGCGTTGATCTCCTCGAACTCCTTGAGAAGATCGACGGTCTCCTGCACCCCCTCCTCGACGACTTCGCGCACGGTCTTCTGGCAGTCGACCAGCGGCTCCTGCTCGAGGAAGCCGATGGTGTACCCCTCGGAAAGGATGGTCTGGCCGTTGAATTCCCTGTCGACCCCGGCCATGATCCTAAGCAGGGTCGATTTTCCCGAGCCGTTCAGGCCGAGGACGCCGATCTTGGCGCCGTAGAAATAGGAGAGGGAGATGTCCTTGATGATCGGCTGCTTGTTGTGGTGCTTGCTGACGCCGACCATCGAGTAGATGATCTTCTTGGTATCTTCGCTCACGGAAAAAGCTCCTGCGCTTTGGGATGATGGGGCTTATAGCCCGAATCGTGGCCGAGAGGCAAGGGGGCGCGGCTGTCTGCCGAGGGATGAAAGCATTTTCAACAATCTAATTTTACTATGATTGTGTAAGCAATTGTGGTAGCTCAATCAGTGCATATTGTCAGAAAGTGGGGGGTCTATGGGTTTTTTTGGCAAACTGTTCGGTAAAAGCGATCCGGTGGCGGAGCTGTCCAGGTTGCATGCGCGCGGCGAATGGGCGGCGTTGCTGAGGATGGCGAAGAGCCTGGAGCGCACCTCCCTGACTCCCGAGATGCAGGCACAGGTGGCGGCATGGGAGACGGAGGCCGGTGACCGCTTGGCGGAGTTCAATCTCGAGGAGGCGGAAGGAGCGCTGCGTCTCGGCAATCTGCTCAAGGCCCGCGAACATCTGCAGCTGGCGGCCAGCCAGGCCGGTACGCCGACCCTGGCGGAGCGTGTCCGCGAACGGCTGGCCGCTCTCGACGCGGAAGGGCTGGCCGGCAAGACCGGGAGCCCGGCGACCGCGGCGGGTTGTGGCAGTGGGTGTGGCCCGACCTGTTCGCCGACGGCGACCGCCGAAGAGGACCTTGACGAAATTGACGCCACCGGGCGGCTGGAACTTTTGCTGTCCACCCTGCCTGCGGAGCTGGCCGAACGTTACGCGGCGTCCGGGGAGGCTTTTCTCAGGGCGTGGCTGGCGGCGCAGGAAGGGGACGACCAACTGGCGCTGCAGCTGTTCGATGCCGTACCGACCGCCGAGCGCGGCACCCTGTTTCGCGCCGAGCGCGGCGTGGTCCTGGCGCGCAACGGTCAGGCCAAGGCCGCCGAGACCGACCTGCGTGCCGCGCTGACCGCCTACCCGGAACTGTTCCACCCCTTCGATGCCCTGGTGACGCTACTGGCCGTCTCCCGTCGCTGGGCCGATCTGGAGAAGCTGCTGCGCCAGGCGCTGGCCGAGGATCGTTTCAACGGCTATTGCTGGTCGCGCCTCGCGCAACTCGAGGCCGGGCGCGGCAACGCCAAGGAGGCGGTGACCGCCTGTGAACTGGCCCTCTCTCAGGGGGAGCTGGATCCCGCGACCGTGGTGGTGTGTGCCGGTCTGCACGAGAAAGCGGGCGACCAGGGGGCGGCCGAGGCGCTGCTGAACCGCCTCCCGTCCGGCGGGTGTGGGGGCGGCGCCCACCCGATTCTGGCCGAGTTCTGGCTGCGCCATGGCAAGAATCTGAACCGGGCCCTGGAATCGTTCAAGGGGGCCCTGCGCAGCGAGCCGGACAACCCGCGCTGGCTGCTGCGCATCGCCCAGGTCTACATCGCCAAGGGGTGGAAGAAGGACGCGGTCGGGCCGATCGAAAGCCTGCTCTGCCGCGGCGACCTTCCCGAGGAGCTGGCGGCCGAGGTCCGGGCCGCGGCCGACGCCCTCAAGGTCGGGTAGCGCCCTTCTGAAAAGCCAGCGACGTCCGCAGGCTTTTGCCTATAAAGCTACCCGGTTGATCTGCTCCATGGTGGTCAACCCGGCAAAGACCTTCTGAATCCCGTCCATGCGCAGGGTCGTCATCCCGTCTTCAATGGCAATCCGCTCGATCTCCTCCACCCGCGCCTGATTCTTGATCGCCCGCTTGATGTCTGGAGTATTGACCAGCAACTCGTGAATGGCGACGCGGCCGCGATACCCCTTGCCATCGCACAGCTCGCAACCGTTGGCGCGCATCAGCTTAAGCTCCCGGGAATAGGCGGGGAGGCTGTGGCGGGTGAACAGTTCGACGCCGTAGGCATTCACCAGCCCCTCATATTCAGCCCTTTCAGGGACATAAGCCTTTTTGCACTTGGCGCAGAGGGTGCGTGCCAGGCGCTGGGCGAGGACCCCGAGCATGCAGTCGGAGAAGTTGTAGGGGTCGATCCCCATTTCGATCAGGCGCACGATGGTTTCCGGGGCGTTGTTGGTGTGCAGGGTGCTGAACACCAGGTGGCCGGTGAGGGCGGCGCCGATGGCGGTCTTGGCGGTCGGCACGTCGCGCATCTCGCCGATCATGATGACGTCGGGATCGGCGCGCAGGAACGAGCGCAGCGCCTCCTCGAAGGTGAAGCCGATTTTGGGAAAGACCTGCACCTGGCGCAGTCCTTCCTGGGTGATCTCCACCGGATCCTCGGCCGTCCAGATCTTGCGCTCTGGCTGATTGATCTCGGCCAGTGCCGAATGCAGGCTGGTGGTTTTCCCTGAGCCGGTCGGTCCGACACAGAGGATCATGCCGTAGGGTTTGTGGATCAACCGGCGCATCCGCTCCAGATTGTCCGGGGAAAAGCCGATCTGGTCGAGGGCGTAGATCTGCGCCGCACTGAGCACGCGCAGTACCGCATCTTCCTGGCCGCCGATGGTCGGGGTCACTTCGAGCCGGTACTCGATCCGTTCGGTACCGTACTTGATCAGGATCTTGCCGCTTTGCGGCCGGCGGCGCTCGGCGATGTCGAGCTTGGCCATGATCTTGATGCGCGAGAGGATCGCCGCCTTGTAGGCGGCCGCAATCTGGTGGACCTGGAAGCAGACCCCGTCCTTGCGGTAGCGGATTTTGAGGGGCAGCGGGCCGAGCCCCGGTTCGAAGTGGATGTCCGAAATCCCCGACTGGTGAGCATCGAGCAGGATCTTGTTGACCAGGTTGATGACCTTGGAGTCTGACTCGGTCACCCTGCTGGTGTCGGCCTCCTCCTCGATCTGCACGTCGATCGCCGCCAGCCCGTCAAGCAGCTCCTCGATCTTTTTGTCCGGCTTGTTGGCCAGCTGCTTGAGGTGCTCTTCGATTTGTGCCGCGCGGGCGACCACCAGCTCGATCGAACAATTGGTGGCGAAGTGCAGGTTCTGGATCAGGGTCGGGTCGGTCGGGTTGGAGGTGGCGACCATCAGGCGCTTGTTGCGCAGCTCCAGCGGCAGGACCTGCATGCGGGTCATCATCTCGCGCGAAAGCCGCGCCAGGGCCTGCGGGCTCGGCTTGACGCCGCTCAGGTCGACCACTTGCAGACAGAACTTCTCGGCCAGGGCCGTCAGCAGCTGATCTTCGCTGATCAGGCCGCGTTCGATCAGGATCGTGCCGATGCGCTTGCGCTTGTTGGTCGATTGGGACGCCAGGGCCTCTTCGACCTGCCGGGCGGTGACCAGCCCCGCCTCGATGAGAATCTCGCCGACCTTGGCGTTGATGAAGCGCTTGGGGAGCTTCTGCGAAGCGGCCAGGGTGGCTTCAACCTTGTCGGCCGGCAAAGCGGTCTTCTCGACGAGAATATCGCCGAGGCGCTGCTGGCGCAGACGCTTCTGCTCGGCCAGCGCCTGATCCAGGTCCTGCTCTTCGAGCAGCCCTTCGGCACACAGGATCTCGCCGACCGGATTCTCGTGATGGTGCTCCATCACCCCGTGAACGGTAAAAAACAGGCGCGAGAAGGGGCTGTTGGGGTTGGTGGAATAGGCGAAAAACCCGAGCGGGAAGCGGTCCTCGCGGCGCGAGCGCACGTGGAAGTGCTCGCCGCCCAGGACCGAGACCTTCTCGTAGATATCCTGTTGCCTGAAGTTCGGCGGGGTGTCGAGAGGGTCGAGAAACTTGACGTAGACGACGTCGGCGAAACCGAGCGTTTCGGTGGGCTCGCCCGAGCCGTGCCACAGCGTCAAACCGTAATCCTGCGGGTCGAGTCCGCCGGCGAGATACCCCTGCCGTTCATCGCCGTTGAGGAGCTTGATCAACACGTTCTGCATAAAAAACCCCACTCCTCCGGGGATGGTCCCCGGACTGATCAATCATTCGCCATTATTGCATGTTGGCGATGAAAATCCAGCAAGGTTTTATGCTGGCGTGGTCGCCGCCATGAATCAGGGGGCCGCGGTGGCCAGCAGACGGCGCCGGCGGGTGTGCAGGTACCAGGCTTCGTAAAGTTCGGAGCCGACCAGCAGGGTGATGGCCACCGCTGTCCCCGTGGCGAAGGGGGGGAAGATGGTCAGCAGCGGCCAGCAGGCCAGGAGGAGAAGAACCTTGTAAAGGGTGGCCCGGCCGACCAGGCCGGTGAGATGCTCTGCCGAGAACCAGCCGCGCTGCAGGTGGGTGATGCCGATCAGCCACGGGTAAATGGTGCAGGCGACCAGCGGCCAGCGGATGTAGGTGCGCATCGTCGCGTCCAGCCCCATGACGTCGCCGAGGACCGCGCTGTTGAGCGGTCCGGCGATCAGCAGCGTCATGAGGCCGAGGACCAGGCTGACGCGATCGGCGAAGCGGGCCATGATGCGGTAGTCCCCGCTCTCGCGCAGCAGGGCCAGGCAGGCCTGCTGCAGGTTGCGCATCGGACCGGCGAGCAGGAAGATGAAACCGCGCACCACGCCGAAGGCGGCCAGCGCCAGGGTGCCGTCGGGAAAACGGCTGATGATGGCGTTGATGATCAGCGGCACCGCCTGTTGCAGCCCGGAGGAGCTGACCAGCGGCCAGGCGAAGGCCACCACCCCGGCGAAATCCCGCTCCTGGCCGCCTTCGCCGGGCAGGCGATAGATGCGCCAGGCGAACCAGCTGATCAGGAGCGTTTCGGTGACCACGCAGCCGAGCAGGGCCATCGCCCCGAGCTGCGCACCGGCGAAGTGGCCGTGGCCGAGCCAGAGGAAGGCGAACAGGGCACCGATACGCACCCCGGTGGCGAAGGAGATCAGCCCAGTGCGGCGGGTCTGGCTGACCAGCCCCTGGGCAAAGCCGCGCAGCCCGGTGACGAAGGGGAGCGGCACCAGGATGGCGAGGACCGCGCGGGCCCCCTCGGCGACCGGCGGCGCGACGCCGAGCAGGTTGCGGAGCACGAAGCCACCGACCGGTGTAAAAGCCAGCAGGGCAAGGAGGGCGGCGATCAGCAGCGACATCAGGGCGATGAACCAGGCGGTGGCGCGCAGCGACCGGTGGCCGCGGACCATGGCGATGGTGATGGTGTGGTTCTGGTAGGAGGGGGAGGCGATGAAGATGTGCAGCACCATGGCCACGGCGAAGGCGGCCAGGGCGGTGACGGCCTCTTCGGCACGCGCCAGGGCGGCGTTGATGATCGAGTGCGAGATGCTCATCATCTGCACGTTGAGGAGCAGCGGGAAGAAGAACCAGCCGACCTCGCCCATGGTCAGGCGGGGGGAATCGAGGTTATTCACGCTCACCGAATATTGCGGTGCCAACGCGTACCAGCGTCGCCCCCTCCTCGATGGCGACATGGAAATCGTGGCTCATCCCCATGGACAGTTCGTGCATCGTCACCCCCGGCAGTTGCAGGCGGTCGATGGCTCCGGCCAGTTCGCGCAAGCGGCGGAAGAAGGGGCGCACGGCTTCCGGATCGTCAAGGTAGGGGGGGAGGAGCATCAGGCCGCGCACGCCAAGGTGCGGCAGGGCGGCAACCTGGCGCAGCAGCGGCTCCAGGCCGGCGGCGTCGACGCCGCCCTTGCTCGCCTCGCCGCCGAGGTTGACCTCGACCAGCACCTCGGCGGTCCTGCCGAGCTTCCCCCACTGGCGGTCGATCTCCTCGGCCAGCGAGAGGCGGTCGAGGGAGTGGATCAGCGTCACCCGGCCGGCCAGGGACTTGACCTTGTTGCTTTGCAGGTGGCCGAGAAAGTGCCACTCGACCGGCGGAGCCACGCCGTCGGCCTTGGCCAGGAACTCCTGCACGTAGTTCTCGCCGAACAGCCTCTGCCCGGCGGCCTGCGCCGCCCGCACGGCGTCGGCGGGATGGGTCTTGCTCACCGCCACCAGGCGCACGCCGGCCGGATCGCGCCCGCAGCGGGTGCAGGCGGCGGCGATCTCGGCACGGATGCGGTCGAGGTTGTCGGCTATATTCATCGGCTCAGGAAAAGAGGTTGACGGCGCCGAGTTCCTCGAGGGCGGCGATCACCTCGCACAAGGGGAGGCCGACCACGTTGGGGTAGCTCCCCTCGATGCGCGGCACCATGAAGGCGCCGAGACCCTGGATGGCGTAGGCGCCGGCCTTGTCGAACGGTTCGCCGCTGGCAATGTAGCCGGCAATCTCGGCCTCGGTCAACTCCTTGAACCAGACCGTGGTGGTCACCGCGCCGCTTACGGTGCGGCCGCCGGCGCGGTCGTGGACGGCATAGCCCGAAACCACCTCATGGGCGCGCCCGGACAGGCTGCGCAGCATGGCGGCGGCGTCAAGGGGATCGACCGGCTTGCCGAGGATGGTGCCGTCACGCACCACCACCGTGTCGCTGCCGATGAAGAAACGCCCGGCAACTTCGGTCCGCGCCGCCACGGCCAGCGCCTTGGCCTCGCTCAGGCGGATCACGTGGGTGTCCGGCGTTTCGCCGGGAAGCACGGCTTCGTCGATGTCGGCCGGGACGACGTGGGCGTTGAGGCCGACCTGGGCCAGCAGTTCGCGCCGGCGCGGCGAGGCGGAGGCGAGGACAAGGGGAGTCCGGGTCATGCGCTTTGCTCCGGCAGAATCCCGCGCACCCGGTCCCACCAGGGCCCCAGCTGTTCCAGGGCCCGCTCGGCCATGGCCAGGCGCCGGTCGCTGCGCTTGCGATGGCGCCCCTCCAGCGGGGGGAAGAGGCCGTAGGTGACGTTCATCGGCTGAAAGCCCTTGGGGGCGGCGGTGGACAGGTGGGTGAGCAGGGCGCCGAGGGCGGTGGCCGGCGGCGGCGGGGGAACGGTGACGCCGAGGCGCTGGCCGGCGGCGAACAGGCCGGCGAGGAAGCCGCAGGCGGCCGACTCCACGTAGCCCTCCACCCCGGTGATCTGCCCGGCGAAGAACAGGCGCGGCGCAGCCTTGAGCTGCAGGGTCGGGGTGAGGCAGGCCGGGGCGTTGAGGAAGGTGTTGCGGTGCATGCTCCCCAGCCGGGCGAAGCGGGCATGCTCGAGCCCCGGCAGGGTGCGGAAGAGGCGGCGCTGCTCCGGCCAGGTCAGCTTGGTCTGGAAGCCGACCAGGTTGAACAGGGTGGCGTGGGCATCGTCCTGGCGCAGCTGCACCACGGCGAACGGCTCCCTGCCGGTGCGCGGGTCGCGCAGGCCGACCGGTTTCATCGGTCCGAAGGCCAGGGTCAGCTCGCCGCGTGCCGCCAGCTCCTCGATCGGCAGGCAGCCCTCGAAGTGCACCGCCTTCTCGAAATCGCGCGGCGCGACCTTCTCGGCGGCCAGCAGGGCGGCGACAAAGGCCAGGTACTGCTCGCGCTCCAGGGGGACGTTGAGGTAGTCGTCGCCCCCCTTGCCGTAGCGCGAGGCCCGGAACACGGTGCCGTGGTCGATGGAATCGGCCTCGATGATCGGGGCGATGGCATCGTAGAAGTAGAGATGTTCCGCACCGGTCAGGGCGGCGAGCGCCGCCGCCAGGGGGTCCGAGGTCAGCGGCCCGCTGGCGACGACCACCGGATCGCCCTCCGGCAGGGCGCACACTTCCTCGCGGTGCAGGGCGATCAGCGGGTGGCTGGCGATCGCGGCGGTCAGGGCCTCGGCGAAGCCGTCGCGATCGACGGCCAGGGCGCCGCCGGCCGGGACCTGGTGGGTGTCGGCCGCGCGCATGAACAGGCTGCCACAGCGGCGCAGTTCCTCCTTGAGCAGGCCGACGGCATTGTTCATCCCCGCGCCGCGCAGGGAGTTGGAGCAGACCAGCTCACCGAGCCGGCCGGAATGGTGGGCCGGGGTCATGCGCTGCGGGCGCATTTCCGAGAGCCGCACGGCAAGGCCGGCTCTCGCCAGCTGCCAGGCGGCTTCGCATCCGGCGAGACCGCCGCCGATGACCGCGATGGGGGAAGAACGCATCGTCTCCTCACGAAACAGGCAGGGGCACAGCATGCTGTGCCCCCTCGATAATCAAAAAGCAAAAGCGACCTCACACAGAGAGCGCAGAGAGAAGCTTTCTTTGTTTTTTCTCTGAGATCTCTGTGCCCGCTGCGTGAAACGCCTTGCCCTTACGCTTTGGCTTTTTTGACCGGCTTAGCTTTTACCGCCGGCTTCTCCGCTTTTTCCGGCAGGGTGCTCCAGCCGCAGCCGTCCTGCGGGCACTTGCGGTAGGTGCCGTCGCGCTTGGTGGTCTTGTCCACCGTCACCGGGTGGGCGCACTTCGGGCAGGCTTGCGCCACCGGCGGATCCCACACCGCATACTTGCACTTCGGGTAGCGGTTGCACGAATAGAAGATCTTGCCGTAGCGCGACTTCTTCTCGGTCAGCTCTCCGTCTTTGCATAGCGGGCAGGCGACGCCGGTCCCCTTCGGCTTGTTCAGTGGCTGGATGTTCTTGCACGCCGGGTAGGCCGAACAGGCCAGGTACTTCCCGTAACGGCCATCCTTGATCAGCATCGGCGCCTGGCACTTGTCGCACTTCTCCTCGGAGAAGACCGGCTCGGCAGCCTCCGCGGCGGGTTCCCCTTCCCTGGCCAGCGGGCGGGTGTACTTGCACCCCTCCTTGAAGCCGGTGCAGGCGATGAACTTGCCGCGCTTGCCGAGCTTGACCGCCAGCGGCTTGCCGCATTCGGGACAGAGCTCCTCGGTTACCTCGGTGGTGGCCTCTCCCTGCGCGACCTCCACCTGCTTCTGGTCAAGACGGGCCTTGAACGGTCCCCAGAACTCGCCGAGCAATTGCTGCCACTGCTTTTCGCCGCGGGAGATCTGGTCGAGTTCCTCCTCCAGTCCGGCGGTGAAATTGTAGTCGACGTAGCGTTCGAAGTGCTGCCCCAGGTGGTCGCTGACCACCATGCCGATATCCTGGGGGACGAAGCGCTTCTTCTCGAGCACCGCGTACTTGCGCTCGATCAGGGTGTTGAGGATGCTGGCGTAGGTCGATGGCCGGCCGATGCCATATTCCTCGAGCGTCTTGACCAGGGAGGCCTCGGTGTAGCGCGGCGGTGGCTGGGTGAAATGCTGCTCGGCCAAAAGGTCGCGCAGCGCCAGCGCCTCGCCGTCCTGCAGCGGGGGGAGCTTGCCGTCCTGCTCGTCGTTTTCGTCGTCGGTCCCCTCGATGTAGAGCTTCATGAAGCCGTCGAAGCGCATGACGCTGCCGGTGGCGCGGAAGACTCCACCGGGGGCGGCTTCGATGTCGACACTGGTCTGATCGAGAAGCGCCTCCTTCATCTGGCAGGCGACGGTGCGCTTCCAGATCAGCTCGTAGAGCTTGAACTGGTCGGGGGCCAAAAACGCCTTGAGTTCGGCCGGCGTGCGGGTCAGGTCGGTGGGGCGGATCGCCTCGTGAGCCTCCTGGGCGTTCTTTGCCTTGTTCTTGAAGGAGCGCGGTTTCGGCAGGGCGTAATCTTTGCCGAACAGGCGCAGGATCAGGTCAGCGGCCTCGCCCAGCGCCTGGCTGGAGAGGTTGACGCTGTCGGTCCGCATGTAGGTGATCAGGCCGACGGTGCCGGCCGCGCCGATGGCCACCCCCTCGTAGAGCTTCTGTGCGGTGGCCATGGTCTTCTTGGCCGAGAAGCCGAGCTTGCGCGCCGCTTCCTGCTGCAGGGTCGAGGTGGTGAACGGCGGTGCCGGATAGCGCTTCTTCTCGCTTTTCATCACCTGCGCCACCTGCCAGGCGGCCCGGCCGAAGCGCTCCTTCAGCGCCGCCGCCGCCGCGGCGTCGGGGATGGCGAACTTGTCAAGCTTCTCGCCGTCGAGTTGCACCAGGGCGGCGGTGAAGTCCTGGCCGGCAGCCTTGGCCAGTTGCGCCTCCAGGCTCCAGTACTCCTGCTGTTTGAAGGCGGCGATCTCCTTCTCCCGCTCGCAGATCAGGCGCAGGGCGACCGACTGCACCCGGCCGGCGGAGAGCCCGTAACGGATCTTTTTCCACAGGTAGGGGGAGAGGTTGAAGCCGACCAGGTAGTCGAGGATCGAGCGGGCCTGCTGGGCGTCGACCAGTTCCTGGGCGACGGCGCGCGGATGGGCGACGGCGTGCAGGATCGCCGGCTTGGTGATTTCGTGGAACACCACGCGCTGCACCGGAATCCCCGGCTTGCGGTCGAGGCCAAGCGCCGCCAGCAGGTGCCAGGAGATCGCCTCTCCCTCGCGGTCGGGGTCAGTGGCCAGCAGCAGGCGGTCGCATTCCTTGAGGGTTTTGCGGATCGCCTCGATGTGACGCTTGCTTTCGGCCAGCACCGCGTACTTCGGGGCGAAGCCATTGGCCACGTCGACCGACCCCTGCTTGCTCGGCAGGGCGCGGACATGACCGAAGGAAGCCATGACCTTGAAACCGGGACCGAGAAATTTCTCGATGGTTTTGGCTTTGGCGGGGGATTCGACGATGACCAGGGTTTGCGACATATTCACGTTCCAGCCAAAAGGCGAAAGGCTGCAGGAGACCCGCAGCCCGAAGGTTCATGCCGTTAGTTCAGCAGCCGGGACCAGTCGTCCTCCAGCAGGCACTCATACTCCTGCCGCCACTGGTGCTGTGAGCGGGCAAACAGGGCCAGCACGGTGATGGTCTTGATTTCGCGCAGGGGGATCTCCTCCTCGCTGGCCTGAACCGCCCTGCCGACGATTTCCTCGAACAGTTCCTCGTCGAGAATCCCCAGCGAGCGCAGGCGCACCAGAAAGCCGCGTGCTTCGCAGCTCAGCAGGCGAACCTCCTCCGGCGTGAAGACCCGGTGACTGAGCAGCGGTGCCGCGAACTCCTCGGCGGCCGGCGACCGCAGGGCCTCATCCTCCAGCCAGAGAAACGCCGCATCGATCTCCTCGGCGTTGAAGCCGATGGCCAGCAGTTCCTCGACCAGGTCGTGCTCCGACCTGGGTTCCTGCTCATCGAGGAAATACTGGGCGATGAGGGTGACGATCGCCAGAACTCGTTCTCGCAAGCGTACTCCTATGGGGTCGAGGTGGGACCAAAGCTGCGCAGATAGCGGGCTCCCGGGAGCGATTCGACACCCCCCAGAAGTTCCAGGTGCAGCAAAATAACGGAAAGCTCCCCGGCAGTCAACCCCAGTGTCCCCGCCAACTCGTCGATGTGGCGAGGTTCGTCGCCCAGCGCAAGCCAGACGGCACGTTCCGGCTCGGCCAGCGTCGTGGCGAAGGGGGGGGCGTCCCCGGCTGCCCCGCGGGTGGGGCGCAGTGGCCAGAGCACGCCGAGGATGTCGCTGCTGTCGGTGACCGGATGGGCCCCCTCCTTGATCAGCCGGTTCGGACCGGCGCTGGTCGGCCGGTCGATGCTGCCGGGAACGGCCAGCACTTCGCGTCCCTGCTCGAGGGCCAGCTCCGCGGTGATCAACGAGCCGCTGTCGGGGGTGGCCTCGACGACCAGCGTTCCCCGGCTCAGGCCGGAGATGATGCGGTTGCGCCCCGGGAAGTGTCCGGCCAGGGGCTCGCTCCCCGGCGGATATTCGCTGAGGATCGTCCCCTCCGTGCGGATGCGGGCAAAGAGCCGGGCATTCTCGGGAGGGTAGACCCGATCGATGCCGCTGCCAAGCACGGCGATGGTCATGCCGCCGGCTTCGAGGGCGCCGCGATGGGCGGCGGTATCGATTCCCCGCGCCAGGCCGCTGACGATGCCGATGCCGCGGGTCGCTACTTCGCCGGCAAAGGTGGCGGCGATGCGCCTGCCGGTTTCGGAGGGGTGGCGCGAGCCGACGATGGCCAGCATTTCTCCTTCCGGACGCCGGCCCAGGCCGTAGAGAAGGACCGGGGGGTCGGGGATGGCTTTGAGCAGCGGCGGATAGTCGGGGTCAAGGAGGGTGAGCAGCCAGGCCTCGCTGGCGGCCAGTTTGTCGAGCAGCGCGGGGAGACGCGGGTCATCGGCGGCGGGCAGCAGGGCGGCCAGTCCCGGGCGCAGGCCGGGAACGTCGCGCCAGTGATTGACGGCTCCGGCCAGGGCGGCGCCGGGTGTGCCGTAATGCCGGATCAGCCGGAACAGGCCGAGCCGGCCCAGGCCGGGGGTGAGCTGCAGGCGCAGCCACGGCAGGATGGTCTCCATGGTCCCTCCACAATCATCACATAACAAAAGAACGGGCGAAAGCCGCCCGTTCTCGAGAGCTACTCCGGCCGACGCCGATGCGCGGCCTACTTGAGGATGGTCTTGACCAGGTCGCCGCGATAGAGCGGCAGACTGGATACCGAAGTCACCAGGGCGGCGGCGGTCTGGTCGCGGACGGCGACGACCACGGCCCTGCCGAGGTCGATGTCGGGGAGTTCGACGAAGTTGTCGGCATCGAGCTGCTTGAGCGGGCGGGCCGATTTGGTGAAGACCCGGGTGCGGTACAGCATCAGCTCGTTGCCGACGGCCAGCCCCGCGGCGCTGCCGAGATCGACGTGGATCACGTCTTGGACGCTGAGCGACTCGTTCCCCGAGTCGGCGGTGAGGATCACCCCCTGCGCTGCCACGGTCGCCGGCTTGATCTGGACGGTCGCCGGGAATTCCACGTAAGGGCGAACCTTGGCGCCGCGCTGGACTTCGCGGATGGTCTTCTTGATCACGGCCACCGCAACGTCATCGGTTTTGCCGGTGATTTCCGCCCGCCCCATTTCGCTGACCTGGTAGCCGATGAGCTTGCCGGTGACCGGGTGGGTCACCTCCTTGCCCATCTCCAGAATTTTCAGCTGCTGTCCCGGCGTCACCGCGGCGAGGTCGTCCATCTCCAGGAAGACCGTGTCGCCTTCGTACATCAGGAAGCGGTTCTCAGTGGTGTCGATCAGGGTGCCGAGGGTCGGCAGTTCTTCGGTCAGCACGAAGCTGCGCGGTGCGCCGTGCACGTTGACCTCGATCGGCTGCACTGCTGCCGGGGTCGCGGCCGGTGCTTCCGCCAGCGTTTCGCTGGTCGCTTCCGGGGCCGGCGGGGCCACCGGCACGATCTCGATGCGGCCGTCATAGATGTACAGCGTCTGGCCGGGGTAGATCAGATGCGGGTTGCCAATCGCCGGGTTGTTGGACCAGAGGTTCGGCCAGTAGTCGGGATCCTTGATGAAGCGCTTGGAGATGGCCCACAGGGTGTCACCTTTTTTGACCGTGTAGACGATCGGCTTCTCTTCGGCCAGAGCCGGCGAAGCGCAAGCGGTCAGCAGGCCGCCGAGGAGCAGAATGTGGGAGATCTTCATGAGGCCCCCTTTGTGTTGCGGTGAGATAATCAGCACAAACTTGTTAAGAAGTATAAACTTTTCCTGCAGTTGTCAAGCTTTCTGCGGGCTTTGTCGCGGATCTTCCCCGAAGGGAAGGTCCATGATCGCAAAAAAGTTGCGCAGCAGGCGATAGGTGATCCCCCACAGCAGCGGCTCCCCCGGCGGGAGCAGCTCGGCAACCGGTTGGGTGGTTGCCGCCCCGCGCCAGGCAAAGGTTTCCCGGCGGTGCCGCCCGGGATCGAGCAGTTCGGCCAGGGGATACCAGAAGGTTCGGGCAATCTCGTGGTTCGGTGCCAGCTGCGGCCGCTGCGGGACGCTGTAGACGTAGCAGGAGACCAGGATCGGCAGGGTCAGGCCGTAGAGGTCGTCGAGGCGGCCGAGACAGTCGCTGTCAGCCAGGTCCAGGTCCAGTTCCTCCAGGGTTTCGCGCTCGGCGGTCTGACGCGGTCCGGTGTCGCCGGTTGCCACCCGGCCGCCCGGAAAGGCGAGATTCCCCGCCCAGGGGTCGGCGTCGTGGGGGGCCCGTACGATGAAGAGCGCTTCGGGTCCGGTGGCAGCTTCGGCAAGGACCATGGCCACGGCCGCGTGGGGCCGGTCGGCGGGGAGAATGGCCGGCGGATGAGCGGCCAGCGCCCGGCGGATGGCGGGCAGCGCAAGGTGCGAAGCCGGCGTCATGCTCCGGCCGCCATCACCGTGCGCAGGTCGTCGGTCAGGGTGGCGATATCGGCAGCACTGGTCGCCCAGCTGCACATGAAGCGGCAGTGCCCTGAGCCGATGAAGGTGTAGAAGACCCAGCCACGCGCCCTCAGGGCGGCAATCGCCTTTTCCGGCAGCTGCACGAAGACGGCGTTGGCTTCCACCGGGTGGACCAGCACTACGCCGGGGATGGCGGTCAGGGCCGCGGCCAGCTGGCGGGCACAGGCGTTGGCGTGGGCGGCGTTGCGCAGCAGGGCGCCGTCTTTGAGCAGGCCGAGCCAGGGGGCCGAGAGGAAGCGCATCTTCGAGGCCAGTTGCCCGGCCTGTTTGCAGCGGTAGTCGAATTCGAAGGCCAGTTGCCGGTCGAAGAAGACCACCGCCTCTCCCAGGGGAAGCCCGCTTTTGGCCCCGCCGAGGGTGAGGACGTCGACGCCGTTGCGCCAGGTCAGCTCCTTGGGGGCCACCTCAAGGGCGGCTACGGCATTGGCGAAGCGCGCCCCGTCGACATGCAGCTTCAGCCCCAGGCGCCGGGTCAGCCCGTGTAGCGCGACCATCTCGTCCGGGGTGTAGACCGTCCCCAGCTCGGTCGGCTGGGTGATGGTCAAAACTTTCGGTTTCGGGTAGTGGATGTCGGACCGCTTCCTGACCGTATGCTCCACGGCCTGCGGGTCGACCTTGCCGTGAGGGCCACCGACCGTGAGCAGTTTGGTGCCGTTGGAAAAGAATTCGCTGGCACCGCACTCGTCGGTCTCGACGTGGGCGGTCTCGTGGCAGATCACGCTGTGGTAGGAGTGGCACAGGGAGGCCAGGGCCAGGGAGTTGGCCGCGGTGCCGGTGAAGACGAAGAAGACCTCGCAGTCGGTCTCGAAGAAATCGCGCAGGGCGTCGCAGGCTTTTGTCGTCCAGGCGTCGTCGCCGTAGCTGACGGCAAAACCCTCCCGGGCTTCGGCCAGGGCCTGCCAGGCCTCCGGACAGATGCCGGCGTAGTTGTCGCTCGCGAACGACAGCTTTTGCGGGGGATGATTCATGGCGCTCAGTAGCCCTGGGCGGCCTGAATCTTTTTCATGGTCTCCTTGGTCCAGACGTCGTTGACCAGTTTGACCTTCTTCACGTAGCCGAGGGAGATCATCCTGCTTTCCAGGGAGGTCTTGGTGGCGGAGCAGACCATGAAGTTGCTGTAGTCGATGTCCTTGGTCGCGGCGGCAAACTGCTCCTCGGAGACCGGTCCGAACTTCTGCAGCTCGGCCAGCAACAGGGCTTCGTGGTCTTCGCGGGTCGGGTTGGTGTGGTTGAGGTAGACCACCGCGCCGATGAGAGCGAAAAAGATCAGTTTCTTGAACATGGCGACCTTCCGGAAAGTAGATGCCACAGGATAGCGTAACTTGCAGTTGTCGCCAAGGTCATGTGGCAGAGGCGGCTGGACGTTGCCGCGGAGCCGGGTAAGCTTGACAGGCGAGACGGCGTTCCGTGCCAAGGAGGTTCCAATGCCACCCCCTGCCCTGTTGACCGACCTCTACCAGTTGACCATGCTGGCCGGCTACCTGCGCGCCGGGCTGGCCGCCCGCCCGGCGGTGTTCGACCTGTACTTCCGCGAGGCCCCCTATCGCGGCAGCTACGCGGTTTTCGCCGGGCTGCAGCCGGCCCTCGACTACCTGGCGGCCCTGAAATTCAGCGCCGCAGAGTTGGCGTACCTGCAGGGCCTCGGCCTGTTCGACCGCGAGTTCCTCGTCTTCCTCGCAGACTTCCGTTTCCGTGGCCGGGTGACGGCACCGCGCGAGGGGGAGGTGGTCTTCCCCGGCGAGCCGCTTTTGACCGTGGAGGGGACGCTGGCCGAGGCGCAGCTGGTCGAGACCGCCCTGCTCAACATCGTCAACTTCCAGACCCTGGTGGCGACCAAGGCTGCCCGTGTCACGGTAGCCGCGGGCGACGGCGAGGTCATCGAGTTCGGCCTGCGCCGCGCCCAGGGGCCGGACGGCGGGATGAGCGTGGCCCGCGCCGCCGCCATCGGCGGGGTCCGCAGCACCAGCAACGTCCTGGCCGGGATGCGTTTCGCCCTGCCGGTCAAAGGGACCCACGCCCACAGCTGGGTGATGGCCTTCCCCGACGAGTTGAGTGCCTTCCGGGCTTACGCCGACACCTTTCCCGACAGCAGCGTGCTGCTGGTCGATACCTACGATACCCTGACCAGCGGCATCCCCCATGCCATCACCGTCGCCGGCGAACTGCGGCAAAAAGGTCACGAACTGCGCGGTATCCGCCTCGATTCCGGCGATCTCGCTTATCTTAGCCGCGAGGCCCGGCGCCTGTTCGACGCGGCCGGTTTCCCGCAGGTGAAGATCGTCGCCTCCAACGAGCTCGACGAGGAGGTGATCGCGGCGATTCGCGCCGACGGCGGGCGGATCGACATCTACGGGGTCGGCACCCGCCTGGCCACCTGTGCCGGCGACGGCGGCGGGGCCCTGGGCGGGGTCTACAAACTGGTGCAAATCGGCAGCCGGCCCTGTCTTAAGACCACCAGCGATCCGGCCAAGGCCACTCTCCCCGGACGCAAGCGGCTGCTGCGGGCGCTCGCCCCGGATGGGGGGCTGGTCATGGACGTGCTCGATCTTGGCGACGATGCCGGCGAACCGTTCCGTCCCGGGGCGACGGCCTACGATCCGGGCAATCCGCAGCGCTGCAAGGTGGTGGCGCTTGACTGCGAACTGGTCGACGTGCGCGCGGTGGTGATGGAGGACGGGGTGCAACTGCTCCCGCCGCCACCGCTGGGAGAGCTGGCCGACTACTGCGCCGCGCAGCTCAGACGCCTGCCGGAGGGGAGTCTGCGCCTGGTCAACCCGCACCGCTACAAGGTCGGGGTGAGCCGGCGGCTGCTGGCGCTGCGCGACGAGCTGGTCAGGGCGGTGGGGTAGTCGCGCGCCCGTCTTCACGCCATCTTCGCCTTTGCCTCAATCGCCAGATCCTCGACGTAGCGCTGCTACGCCTGCGGTCTGTCTCAATCGGTGCAGGCAAATCTGACGCAAATCCAGACGCGCTTTCAATGGTGCCGGTCGAATTGTCCAGGCCTACCGCTCCACCGTCACCCCGAGCACCTGCGCCATTTGCCTGAGGGCGAACTCGCCGTCGGCGGGATCGAGGGGGGCGACGCAATCGGCGGGGACGGTGACGGAGTAGCCGCGGATCACCGCGTCGTAGGCGGTATAGAGGATGCAGATGTTGGTGACGCAGCCGGTCAGCACCAGCTCCGAGACGCCGCGAGCCTGCAGGATCCCCTCCAGGCCGGTGTGGTGGAAGCCGGAGTAGGCGGCTTTCTCCACCACCGGGTCGATCTCCAGCGGCGCCAACTCCGCCACCACCGCCGCGCCGGAGGTGCCCTTCACGGCGTGGGGCGGCCAGCCCATGCGGGCGAACTCGGGGTCGTCGGGTCGGTGGGCGTCGCAGATGTAGATGACCGGCACGCCGCGCGCGCGGGCCTCTGCCACGCGCCGCTGCAGGGCGGGGAGGATCGTGCGGGTGGCCGGCACTTCCAGCGGCGCCCCCTCCCGCACGAAATCCTCGAGCATGTCGATGATCAGCAGCGCCTCTTTCATGACTCACTCCTCACGCTTGACACCCCACCCCCTCACGACTCTCATTTGACCGCCATGCCGAACTCCGCCCGGCTGCGGCTGGCCCCTTCGGTGGCCGGCCTGGCGGTGATCTCCGTGGCCGCCAGGAAGACACGTTCGCGGGGGATGCCGCCCGGACCGGTCAGGGCGGTCATCACCGTCTGGGCGCGCTCCTGGGCCAGGATGGTCAGCTCCTCGGTGCCGATTTTGGTGTGGGCCAGCAGCAACTTCTCCAGTTCGGCGTCGGAGAGATGCTTGACCATCCCGACCAGATTGCGCGGCTTGGGGAAGTCAGCGGCCTTGTAGACCCGCCACAGATAATCCGGGTACTCCTGCGGCGTCACGGTCACGCCGGCGGCATCGGCCGGGGCGGCGTCGCCGAACTGCTTGCGCAGGTCGATGAGCTTCTCGCGGCGCATCTTCTCCTGTAACAGCTCGGCCCGGTAGCTCTCGGGGTCCTGGTCGGGGT